>NZ_BAAABU010000006.1:0-360192 GCF_039521145.1 Saccharothrix mutabilis subsp. mutabilis | reverse complement strand
GTCCCATTCCGAACCCGGTAGTTAAGCCTTCCAGCGCCGATGGTACTGCACTCGTGAGGGTGTGGGAGAGTAGGACGCCGCCGAACATTCTTTCCCTCAGGGGCACCCGACGACTCGGGTGCCCCTGAGGGCTTTTTGCGTTCCCAGGAGTGCCGTGGCCGCGCCGGCGGACTACTTTCTTGCCATGCACCGCGACCACGATCCCCGCACGTCCCGCCGGTCCGGCGGCACCGGTGGCGGCACGGCCGACCTGGCCACCGGCCCGTACCGCGTCGACCGCGACCGCGTGGCCAGCTCGCCGTTCTTCGCCCGCCTCGGCGGCGTCACCCAGGTCGTCAGCTCCACCGGGTCCGGTCTCCTGGTGCACAACCGGCTCACGCACAGCCTGAAAGTCGCCCAAGCCGCCCGCGCCATCGCCGAACGCCTCAACACGCGCCCGGACCTGGTCGGCGTCCTGGACAAGCTCGGCGGTTGCGACCCGGACGTGGTGGAGGCCGCCGCCCTCGCGCACGACCTCGGCCACCCGCCGTTCGGGCACCTCGGCGAGCAGGTCCTCGATCGCCTGGCCCGGCACCGGTTCGGCCTGTCCGACGGGTTCGAGGGCAACGCCCAGTCGTTCCGGATCGTCACCACCACCGACGTCCGGGGACCCAAGGCGCTCGGCCTCGACCTCACCGTCGCGGTCCGCGCGGCCATGCTCAAGTACCCGTGGACCCGGCTGTCGCACCCGACCCCGCACCCGCGCGACCTGCCCGCACCGCCCCGCGGCGCCGCCGAACCGCCGGACGCGCCGGGCACGGGTGCCGCGAAGTTCTCCACCTACGTCACCGAGCTGGACGACCTGACCCAGGCCCGCGAGTTCTACGCCGGCCGCCTGGAACCGTGGCAGCAGACCGTCGAGGCGTCCGTGATGGACACCGCCGACGACATCGCCTACGCGATCCACGACCTGGAGGACTTCCACCGCGTCGGCGTCCTCCAGCACGCCACCGTCTCCGCCGAACTCAACACGTGGCTCGACCAGGCCCTCGACCTCGCCGAGCTGAGCGCCGCCGACCTCGCCGCCCAGCAACGCCGCCCCGGCCGGTCCCTGGAGACCCTGCGCCGCCGCCTGCACGCCAAGGACTCGTGGGCCGTGGACGACGGCGCGTTCGCCCAGGCCGTCGCGAAGGTCCGGTCCGAACTGGTCGACGGGCTGCTCGCCGTCCCGTTCGACGGGTCGGTGGAGGCCGAGCAGGCGGTCGCCGGGTTCTCGTCGCGGTGGACGCGGCGGCTGGTCGACGCGGTCGGCGTCATCGAGGAGCCGACCACCCGCTCCGGGCACGTCGTGCTCGCCACCGCCCAGTGGCACGAGGTGCAGGTGCTCAAGTTCGTGCACCGCCGGTTCGTGCTGCTGCGCCCCGACCTCGCGCTGCACCAGCGCGGCCAGGCCCGGCTGCTCACCGCGTTGGTCGAGGCGCTGGAGCAGTGGGCGACCGACCGGCACGAGGCCGACCGCCTGCCGCGCCGCCTGCACGACCTGATCGAACTGGCCACCGCCGAGTACACCGCGTTGGCGCGCACCGACCCCGGCACGCTGGTGGGCGCGACCGGTGACGGACCGTCCGGACCGGACGCCGTTCGGGCGCTCGCGCGCGGCCGGGCGGTGGTGGACTTCGTCGCCTCGCTGACCGACAACCAGGCCGCCGCGCTGCTCGACGCGGTGTCCGGGCGGACCGGTCAGCTGTGGACGGACGCTTTCGTACTGTGAACTGTGATGGGTCTTACCGTCTGAGAAGTAGGCCGAACGGTGGCAGACGGTAAGTATCCGTGCGCAATACGTTGACCCCTCCGATCGGAGACATCCGATCGCCGGCCGCGTGCGTCGGGGGCACGCCCGAAAACTGGGGGAGACGCCTGTGCGCTCACCGAATCGCAGATCCCGAAGAAACCACGTGCTCGCGGCGGGGGCCGCGGCACTGCTGACCCTGCTCGGCTCCGTGACGCCGGCCTCCGCGGACCCGCCGAAGGCGTCCAAGGGCGTCGAGGAGAAGACCGCGCTGCAGATCGCGGCGCTTCAGGAGATCAAGAGGACCGCGTCCAAGACGGAGTCCAAACTGGACAGCGCGCTGCTGGTGGAACAGCGCCGCCGCGCTCCCGGCGGGATCGGCAAGGTCCCGCACCTGAACACCGGCGTGAAGGTCCAGCCGGGCGGCACCGTCCTGGTGGACGTCCGCGCCCACGAGGTGACCGACGACCTGGTCGCCGCCGTCCGCGGCACCGGCGCCGCGATCCGCTCCACCTCCGTGACCGGCAAGACCGTCCGCGCCCAGGTCCCGCTCTCCGCGTTGAGCGCCCTGGCCGCGCGCGCCGACGTCCGCCGCGTCGAGGTCGCCGCCGAGTGGAAGTCCTTCCACAAGCAGGACCCGAAGGACACCAAGGTCCCGTCCAAGGAGGACAAGGCGAAGGAGGTCGAGGAGCGCACGTTGGCGGCGCTGTCGGCCCGGGTCGCCGCGCCCAAGGTCGGCGAGGGCGACCGGGCGCACGCCGCCGACACCGCCCGCCAGACCCACCGCGTCACCGGCACCGGCGTGAAGCTGTGCGCGATCTCCGACGGCGTGGACGGGCTGCTCGCCTCGCAGACCGCCGGCGAGCTGCCCGCCGTGGACGTTCTGACCAGCCAGGAGGGTTCGGGCAGCGAGGGCACCGCGATGCTGGAGATCCTCCACGACATCGCGCCCAACGCCGAACTCGGCTTCGCCACCGCGATCAACGGCGACGCGAGCTTCGCCGACAACATCCGCGGCCTGCGCTTCCAGCTGGGCTGCGACGTGATCGTGGACGACATTCTGTACTTCAACGAGAGCCCGTTCCAGGACGGCGTGATCGCCCGCGCCGTGGACGAGGTCGTGGCCGCCGGCGCGGTGTACTTCTCCTCCGCGGGCAACGAGGGCAACGTCGCCGACGGCACCTCCGGCCACTGGGAGGGCCGGTTCGTCGACTCCGGCGTGGGCATCGGCAAGTTCGCCGGCACCGCGCACGACTTCAACGCCGACCCGGGCGCCAAGCAGGTGTTCAACCCGCTGTCCGACCGGTCCGGCAACGTGCCGGTGACGCTGTTCTGGTCCGACCCGCTGGCGTCGTCGTTCAACGACTACGACCTGTACCTGGCCAACGCGCAGGGCAACGTGGTGGCGTTCAGCCAGAACAACCAGGACGGGGTGCAGGACCCGTACGAGCGGTTGCAGACCCCGGCGGGCGCGACCGGTCTGCGGCTGGCCGTGGTGAAGTTCCGCGGCGAGGACCAGTACCTCTCGCTGTCCGCGCTCGGCGGCCGGTTCAAGGACTCTTCCGACGGTCTCAAGGGGTACGCCACGCCGGGCGTGACCCGCGGGCACTCGGCGGCCAAGGGCGCGATCAGCGTGGCCGCCGCCCCGGCGAACAACCCGCTGCCGTTCGACCTGGAGCCGGGTGACCCGGCCAACCCGCGCGGCCCGTACCCGAACGCGTTCGACGGCACGCAGAAGCCCGAGCGGTTCACCTCCGACGGCCCGCGCCGGGTGTTCTTCGCGCCCGACGGCACGCCGCGCGAGGAGGTGCGGCAGAAGCCGGACCTGACCGCGGCCGACGGCGTCGCCACCTCCGTGACCGGCTTCAACCCGTTCTTCGGCACGTCGGCGTCCGCGCCGAACGCGGCGGCGATCGCGGGTCTGATCCTGTCCGGCAACCCCGGTCTGACGCCGGCCGAGGTGCGCGAGGCGCTGACCACGACCGCCCTGGACATCGCCGAGGCGGGCGCGGACAACCGGACCGGAGCGGGCATCGTGCGCGCGGACCTGGTCCTGGCCTACACGGGCGCGTCGCCGCAGCCGCTGGCCAAGGCGCAGCGGCCGTCGGTGGTCAACGACGCCGACGGCAGCCAGTACCTCAAGCCGGGCACGACGGCGACGGTGACCGTGCCGGTGGCCAACGTCGGCGACGGCACGGCCGCCTCCACCAGCCTGGTGCTGACCTCGCCGACCGCCGGGGTGACCATCGCGCCGCGGTCGAAGTACTACGGCAACGTCGAGGTCGGGCAGACCGTGACGAACACGTTCAAGGTGACCGTGCCCGCCACGGCCCAGCTCGGCCTGCCCGTGCGGTTGGACGCCCGGGTCACCTTCGCGGGTTCGACCTCGCCGACGACCGGCACGTTCAACGTGCCCGTGGGCGAGCCGTCGCGGGAGACCAAGCACTTCGCCTACAGCGGTCCGGTCGTGGCGATCCCGGACAACGACGCGACCGGCGCGTCCGTGCAGATCCCGGTGACCGGGGTCGGGCGCGGGTCGAAGCTGACCTTCTCGGTGGACGGGGCGACGTGCTCCGCGGTCGAAGGGGCCACGACGGTGGGCATCGACCACACGTTCACCGGTGACCTGGTCGGCACGCTGACCTCGCCGTCCGGGGCGACCGCCACGGTGTTCTCGCGCAGCGGCGGCACCGGGGCGAACCTGTGCCAGGTGGTGTTCGACGACTCGGCCGCGAAGGCGTACTCGACGGTGACCGCGAGCCTCGCGCCGTTCACCGGCACGTGGCGGCCCAACAGCCCGTTGGCGGCGCTGCTGGCCGAACCGGTCGACGGCACGTGGACGTTCAAGGTGGTCGACCAGGTGGCGGCCGACCGCGGCTCCATCCGCGCGGTGTCGCTGCACCTCAACGGTTACGTCTGATCGACGCCGGTAACGGCTGCTTGAAGGATCGGCCCCGGTGCCACGGGGCCGATCCGCCGGTCGGGGCAACGCGTTGGTGCGAAGAAGGCCCCCGGAGGGTTCTCCGGGGGCCTTCGCGACTTCGGGTCGGCAACACGACCTTTACTTCGGCCACTCCCAGCGGATGCCGAACACGCCCGGGCCGAAGCCGAGCGCGACCGCGTGCACGCCGCCGGCCGCGTCCAGCGCGAGGTTGCGCCGCCGCGACGGGGTGTCGTCGCCGGCCGGGACGCTGAACTGCTGGCAGCGGGCGGGCAGGTACGACTGGTCGAAGCGCACCTCGATCACGTACTCCCGCACCGGCAGCCGGAACTTGCGCGCGAACGTGTTGTTGCCGGCCGGGTAGTGGCCCTCGGCGAACAGCAGCTCGTACTCCATGATGATCGTCTCGCCCCTGGTCAGGGGGCGGTCGAACATCAGCTCGGCGACCATGATGTTGGCGTCGGTGTCCTCGGCGTAGCGGCCCAGGTGGCAGTTGCGCAGGTTGACCACGTCCGGCAGGACGTCGGACTCCTCGGTCTCGAACACCAGCGCCCAGCGGTCCGGGCCGTCCTGCTCGGCGCGCAGGATCTGGCGCACCCACACTGAGCGCTGGCCGCCGTCCGCGGCGATCTCGATGCGGTCGTGCTGGCTGATCCGGCCCAGCTTCACGTCGGAGGACGTGTCCACCTTCTGCAACAGGTTCGCGACCCGCTCACGACGCGCCCACAGGGCGTCGATCGGCATCATCGTCGTCGGGCGCGACCGCCTGCCGCGCGGGCGCGGCGGCCCGAGCAGCGCCGACAGGCCGGCCTGCGGCACGCCCAGCACGGTCTCCAGGTGGCGCAGCGCCTCCAGCGACTCCGGTCGCTCGGGGCGGCGGCGGCCCGACTGCCAGTAGCTCAGCGTGGCGACGCTGATGGTGACCCCGCGCAGGGCGAGCCTGTGCTGGATGCGGTCGAGACTCAGCCTGCTGGCCTTGATCGCCGCTCTCAGCGCCTCCGGGAAGGGTCCCGTGGTCAGGAGCTGCGCAAGACTGCCGTGGCCCGTCGAGTCGAGGTCGTCGACGGACAGGTTGGGTCGACCGGCAGCGTTGGTCATTGTGACTCCCCGCTGTCATTAGATCACGCCCCAGTGACCCTACCCGCCAACGCAGTGCGGTGGTGCCTACCAGGTGGAGTCAATGGTTGGTCCATACGGGTCACGAGTTCACTGGGGTGGCACTCGATCTGTCAAGTGGTGATTGCCTGTGGTCTGGAATCTGTAAACCCGTCGGTAACATTGTGCACGAGATTCCGGAGGTCGTGGTACTGGCCCCCTTCGGGATCGGTTGAGCGGTGGTGGTGGCCGCGCTGCGTGACGCGGCCACCACGGCCCGTTTGGCGTAACCCGATCGGTTGGCCCTACTGTGTGCCCGGTGACCGACCTGGTGCCCGTTCCGGACGACCCGTTGAGCGAGGTCGCCGCCGCCGTCCTCGGGGTGGGGGAGCACCAGGTGGTCGACCTGCTCGACGTCGTGCGCGAGCCCGCGCCGGTCGGCGTGGACGTGGTCCGGGCGGGTGACGACCTGCTGCCCCGGTTGGCGCACGAGAACGCCCTGTCCCACGCGTTGGCGCTGGCCCGGAAGGCCCTGCGGCCCGGCGGGCTGCTGGTGGCCGCGGTGCCCGAACTGGACCGGTTGAGCATGCTGCGGCCCACCGCGCCGCCGCCGCGGGTGTCCGGGCGCGGGCGGGACCGGCAGGTCACCGTGCAGCTGTGGGACTGGGCGGCGGACGGTGAGTCCTACGCGCTGGAGGTCGTGCGGCTGGTGCGCGGGGAGACGTCCTGGGAGGTCGCGAACACCGTGGCCACGCGGCACCGGGTGCTGACCGCCGAGCAGATCTCCGACGAGCTGTCCGGCGCGGGGTTTGGGGCGGTCCAGCGGCTCTCGCCCGCCGAGTGCGGTTACCTGCTGCCCGTGTGGGTGGCCGTGGCGCCGGCATGACCAAGGTCCGCCCGGTGTCCGGCGGCGGGCGGGCGGTGGAGGTCGAGCCCGAACGCCTGGAGGGGTGGTTCGAGCGGTTCGCGGCTCGTCACGGCGGTGTGG
The DNA here is from genome assembly GCF_039521145.1 of Saccharothrix mutabilis subsp. mutabilis. NCBI lineage: Bacteria > Bacillati > Actinomycetota > Actinomycetes > Pseudonocardiales > Pseudonocardiaceae > Saccharothrix > Saccharothrix mutabilis. Next base: position 353,400 of record NZ_BAAABU010000006.1, on the reverse strand, counting down.
TCGCCACTTCGGTCGGTGCCTCGTCGTTCGTGGTGACGGCGGTGGACGGGGCGTCGGCTTCGGTCTCCTCGGCGTTCGGGGAATTCACCCCCGTGGGTGACTCCGATGGTTTGGCGCTCGATGCGTTGCTGACGCAGGCGTTGGCAAGTCGGCGGATCGGGCTGGTGCTGGTGCGGCTGGGCGGGCACAGCGTCGGGGTGGCGGTGGACGGGTCGGTGGTGACGTCGACCACCGACAGCCGTCAGGTGCACGGGCGCAACAAGGCGGGTGGCTGGTCGCAGCAGCGGTTCGCGCGCCGGCGGGAGGGTCAGGCGCGGGTGGCGCTGGCGGCGGCGGCCGACGACGTGGCCCGGGTGCTGGTGCCCGTGCTGGACTCGTTGGACGCCGTGGTGCTGGGCGGCGACCGGCAGGCGCTGGACGTGCTGCGGGCGGACCGGCGGCTGGCCGGGGTGTTCGCCCTGGCCTCGCCGCGGGTGCTGGACGTGCCCGAGCCCCGGCGGGCGGTGCTGGACGAGGCCGCCCGGCGCGCACGGGCGGTCGAGATCGTCGTCCGCGACTGATCACGGCGTGCCGGCGGTCTCCCAGGTCTTGGCGGCTTCGCGGGCGGCGGCCACCGCGGTCCGGCGGGAGTCCTCGACGTCGCCCAGCACGGTCGGGTGGTGCCGGACGGCGGTGATGTCGGTGATGCCCGCCCAGCGCAGCCAGTCGTCGAAGAAGGTGGACTGGAAGTCGGTGCCGAACCCGGTCGGGAGGCCCGGAGCCCACACGGCGCTGGTGTAGACGACCGCGGCCTTCTTGTTCCTGAGCAGGGGCTCGTAGCCGGTCTGCGCGTCGAATCCCCAGAGGAGGCCGGGCTGGGAGACGACGTCGATGAACTGCTTGAGGATGTACGGGATGCCGGCGTTCCACATTGGGACGCTGAACAGCAGGCGGTCGGCGGCGTCGAACCGGTGGAAGGCGGCGATGACGGCGTCCCACGCGTGCTGTGCCGCGCCGGTCGGGGTGCCGCCGCGGATCAGCGTCATCTTGGCCTCGGTCTCGGCGGGGCCGAAGGCGGGCAGGGTGCCGTCCCACAGGTCCCAGTGCTCGACTTCGTCGTCGGGGTGGGTTTCGCGGTAGGCGTCCACGAAGGCCGCGGCGATGGCCAGGGACTCGGACTCGGTGCCCCGCGGTGAGGCGGAGATGTGCAGCAGCTTGCCCATGGTGCTCCTCGTTGTCTTGCGGTTCGGCGCCTTGCGGTTCGGCGCCTTGGAGTGCGATTCGGACTATGGTCCGCTTGCCTCCGACGTTAGCGGACTGTGGTCCGCTTCTGCAAGGTCCGGAAATTGATCGAACTCATGACAACCACCGGGCGGCCCAACCGCATGGATAGGGGTGAAGGGCCCCGCGAGGAGGTGGTCCACCAAGCGAAGGAGCAGGTCATGCGCACTCGACTCGTCCTGGCGGCCGGTGCCGTCGTCGTCGGCGGTATCGCCATCGCCGTGCCCGCGCTGGCGGGAGCGTCCGGCGAGCCGACCCCGTCCCCGGTACCGACCACACCCGCCCCCACGGCCTCCGCCCCCGCCGTCACGCCCGCCCCCGCACCGCCTTCGGTGACGCCGGCACCGTCGCTCCCGCCGTCGGCGACGCCCGCTCCGGCGCCGCCCGCGGTCACGCCAGCGCCCTCACTCCCGCCGTCGGCGACACCCGCACCCGCGCCGCCTGCGGTGACACCCGCACCGCCGGCCCCGGCCATCGGCGCGGCCCCACTCCCGACCACCCCCGGTGAGCCCCCGGTCAGCCCTCCGGCTCCGACCGCGCCCGCCCCGACCCCGAGGCGATGACGGCGTGAATTGGGACGCGGAGTTCACCGAACACTTCGACCGGTGCGCCGACTCGATGCGCTTCACCGCGTACTTGTTGTGCGGCAACCACCACGAGGCCGAAGACGTGGTGCAGACCGCGTTCCTCAAGCTGTACCTGGCCGGGCCGAAGCTGGTCCGGCGCGAGGGCCTGGAGCCCTACCTGCGGAGGATCGTGGTGCGCACCTTCATCGCGGAGCGGCGGCGGGTGCGGTGGCGGCGCGAGCAGTTGCGCGGCGAACTGCCCGAGCAGGCCCAGGCCCCGGTGCTCAGCGAGGACAAGTTGGTGGTCTGGGACGCGCTGCGGTCGGTGCCGGCCAAGCAGCGCGCGGTCCTGGTGCTCAGGTTCTGGCACGACCTGGGCGTGGAGGAGACGGCGGCGGCGCTGCGCTGCACGGTCGGCACCGTCAAGAGCAACACCAACCGCGGCCTGAAGGCGTTGCGGCGGCGGTTGGGCCCGGCGTTCGAGGAACTGTGGCAGGAGGTGTCACGCGGTGCTTGAGGACCGTTTGAAGGAGTTGTTCGACGAGCTGAACATCAAGCCGAGGCCGAGCACGTTCGGCGCGGTGGACATCGTGTGGCACGGCCGGCGCATCCGCACCCGCCGCCGGCGCCTGGCCGTGGTCAGCAGCGCCCTGACCACAACAGCCCTGGTGGCGGCAGCCGGCTTCGCGCTCAACCAGCCGAACGGCACCACCACGCCCGGCACCGGCACCCCACCCACCTCGACCTCGACCACCCCACCCCCCGACCAGCCCCACACCACACCCGCCCCCGCCCCGCCCTCACTCACACCACCGCCCAGCCAGCCCCCCACCGCGCCGCTACCCAGCCAACCCCCGGTCGCCCCGGCCCCGCCCAACGTCACCCCCAACCCGAACCCGCCCGCCCCCGGTTCACCACAAGGCAGCTCCCCACCGGGCGCGAGCGCGGCCCCGCCCGCCCCAGGCACCACGCCGCCCCTCCCGGCGGCTCACCTGGTACCGACCGGCTGAACCGGAGCAACCGGCCGGCTGAGCGGGGGTGATCGGTCGGCTGAGCGGGGGTGATCGGCCGGCTGAGCCGGAGCAACCGGCCGGGGTCAGGCGAGGGTGCCGGTCGCCAGCAGGCCGCCGTCCACCCGGACGGTCTCGCCGGTGATCCACGACGCCCCGTCCGAGGCGAGGAACGCCACCAGGCGGGCGACGTCCTCCGGCGACCCGAGGCGCTTCATCGGGTAGTGGCCAGCGGCCTCCTCCTCGCGGCCCGTGTAGAGCGCCTCGGCGAAGCGGGTCTTCACCACGGCCGGGGCCACGGCGTTGACCCGCACCTTCGGGCCGAGCTGCCACGCCAGCTCCTCGGTCAGCCGGATCAGCGCGGCCTTGCTCGCCCCGTACGCCCCGATCACGCCGGTCGACCGCAGGCCGCCCACCGACGCCACGTTCACCACCGCGCCGCCGTTCTCCTGCATCCACGCCTTCCACACCAGCTGCACGAATCCGAGCGCGGCCACCACGTTGACGTCGAAGATCTTCTGCACCGCGCCCAGGTCGGCCTCCATGAGCGAGCCGAAGACCGGGTTGATGCCGGTGTTGTTCACCAGCACGTCGAGCCGGCCGAACCGCTCGACCGTCCGGGTGACGGCCTCCTCGCGGTCGTCGGCGTGGCCCGCGTTGCCCGGGACCGCGAGCACCCGCGACTCCGGCACGCCCGCCTCCTCCGCCAGCGACCGCGCCGCCGCCGCGACGGCGTCCGGCTTGCGCGCGGTGATGGTGACCGACGCGCCGCGCGTGAGCAGCTCCCGCGCCACGCCGTAGCCGATGCCCCGGCTCGCGCCGGTGACCAGTGCCGTCCTGCCCGTGAAGTCCGCGCCCTCGATGCTCGTCATGCGCGAAATGTATGCCGGTGGACACACGCGGCTAATTCGGTGGCGCCCCGCCCGTAGACTGGTGGGGTGGTCGTCTTGATCGAGTAGGTCCGTTGCGCGCGTCCGAAGCCGCACTGTCGACCCCGCACGACCACAATCCACCGGAGTTCCGCCTTGATCACCGCAACCGATCTTGAGTTGCGCGCCGGTTCGCGCATCCTGCTGTCCGACGCCACGCTGCGCGTCCAGCCCGGCGACCGCATCGGCCTCGTCGGCCGCAACGGCGCGGGCAAGACCACGTCCCTGCGCGTCCTGGCCGGCGAGGGCCAGCCCTACGCGGGCGAGGTGCGGCGCAGCGGCGACCTCGGCTACCTGCCGCAGGACCCGCGCGAGGGCGACCTGTCGGTTATCGCCAAGGACCGCGTGCTGTCCGCGCGCGGCCTGGACCAGCTGCTGCGCGACATGGAGAAGATGCAGTCCACCATGGCCGAGCTGGTGGACGACGCCGAGCTGCAGGCCGCCGTGCGCAAGTACGGCAAGCTGGAGGAGCGGTTCGCCGCCCTCGGCGGGTACGCCGCCGAGAGCGAGGCCGCCCGGATCTGCTCCAACCTGGGCCTGGCCGACCGCGTCCTCGCGCAGCCGCTGCGCACCCTGTCCGGTGGTCAGCGCCGCCGGGTCGAGCTGGCGCGCATCCTGTTCGCCGCGTCCGAGGCGGGCGTGGGCGCGAAGTCCAGCACGATCCTGCTGATCGACGAGCCGACCAACCACCTCGACGCCGACTCGATCGCGTGGCTGCGCGGGTTCCTCAAGAACCACGACGGCGGCCTGGTCGTGATCAGCCACGACGTCGAGCTGCTCGACGACGTGGTCAACAAGGTGTGGTTCCTCGACGCCACCCGCGGCGAGATCGACATCTACAACATGGGCTGGAAGAAGTACCTGGAGGCCCGCGCCGCCGACGAGAAGCGCCGCCGCCGCGAGCGCGCCAACGCCGAGAAGAAGGCCGGCGCGCTGATGGCGCAGGCCGACAAGATGCGCGCGAAGGCGACCAAGGCGGTGGCCGCGCAGAACATGGCCCGCCGCGCCGAGAAGCTGCTGTCCGGCCTGGAGGAGACCCGCCAGGCGGACAAGGTCGCGAAGATCCGCTTCCCGCAGCCCGCCGCGTGCGGCCGGACCCCGCTCACCGCCGAGGGCCTGAGCAAGTCCTACGGGTCGCTGGAGGTGTTCACCGGCGTCGACCTGGCGATCGACCGCGGCTCGCGCGTGGTGATCCTGGGCCTCAACGGCGCGGGCAAGACGACCCTGCTGCGCCTGATCGGGCGGATGGAGCAGCCCGACACCGGCGAGGTCGTCCCCGGTCACGGCCTGAAGGTGGGCTACTTCGCGCAGGAGCACGAGACGCTCGACCACCATGCCACGGTGTGGGAGAACATCCGCCACGCCGCCCCGGACGTGCCCGAACAGCAGCTGCGCTCGCTGCTGGGCACGTTCCTGTTCAGCGGCGAGCAGCTCGACCAGCCCGCGGGCACCCTGTCCGGCGGCGAGAAGACCCGGCTCGCGCTCGCCGGCCTGGTGTCCAGCGCCGCGAACGTGCTGCTGCTCGACGAGCCGACCAACAACCTCGACCCGGCCAGCCGCGAGCAGGTGCTCGACGCGCTGCGCCGCTACGAGGGCGCGGTCGTGTTGGTCACGCACGACCCCGGAGCGGTGGAGGCCCTTGAGCCCGAGCGGGTGATCCTGCTGCCCGACGGAACCGAGGACCACTGGTCCGAGGAGTACCTGGAACTCGTGCAGTTGGCCTGAGCAACAGGTTTCAGTCGCATCACGGTAGATCCACTCTCCGTGTTCGCCCCTCACCCGATCGACCGCTCGCCGATCTTTTCGCATGATCGCCTGGCGTTCTTGGTCGCCGTGTTCGATCATTGCGACGACAGGGGCTTTCACGGCCCGACCTGCTGTCTACGGAAGGCGGGACAAGGTGGCTGACCTGAAGAAGGGCGCCCGGATCACCGGCGCCACGCGGGACAAGCTGGCCGCTGACCTGAAGAAGAAGTACGAAAAGGGCGCGAGCATCCGGGCGTTGGCCGAGTCCACCGGACGCTCCTACGGCTTCGTGCACCGGGTGCTCAGCGAGTCCGGTGTGCAGCTTCGCGGTCGCGGTGGCGCCACCCGCACGAAGAAGAAGTAAGCTACCCTCCGGTAACAACGGGCGTCGAGGAGAGACGGCGCCGACCTGAACCCGGAGGTAACGCGCATGTCGGCACCGACCACCATCGACGCCGGCCTGCTGGAACGCGGAGGCGTGCGGCTCGTCGTCGACGGACCGCGCGCGACGATCACGCTCGATCGTCCCGACGTGCTCAACGCACAGACGCCGTCCACCTGGACGGCGTTGCGGACGATCGGCGCGCTGCTGGACCCGGACGTCCGCGTCGTGGTCGTCCGGGGCTCCGGTCGTGCCTTCTCCGCCGGTCTCGACCGGCGGATGTTCAGCGGCGCCCCGGTGGAGGGCGAGCCGGGCCTGTCGGAGATCACCCTCCGCGGGCCCGAAGGCGGCGCGGCGTTGATCGCGGAGTTCCAGGAGGGTTTCCGCTGGCTGCGCGACCCCTCCCGGGTGACGATCGCCGCCGTGCACGGGCACGCCATCGGCGCGGGCTTCCAGCTCGCGCTGGCGTGCGACTTCCGCGTGGCAGCGGACGACGTGCAGTTCTGCATGGCCGAGACGTCCCTGGGCTTGGTCCCCGACCTGGGCGGCACCCTGCCGCTGGTGAGGCTGGTCGGGTATTCGAGGGCGGCCGAGATCTGCGTGACCGGTCGCCGGGTCGGCGGCGAGGAGGCCGAGCGCATCGGCTTGGCCAACCGCGTCGTCCCCGGCGACCGCCTCGACGCGGCCGTGGACGACCTGGTCACCCAGGTCCTGCGCCCCATGCCCGGCGCCGTCCGCGAGACCCTGGCCCTGCTGGCGCACGCGGCGGACAACGCCACCGAGCAGTCCCAGCTCCAGGCGGAACGCGAGGCCCAGGTCCGCCGCCTGACCGAACTGACCGCCCTGGCCACAGCCGCCACCAAGGCCTGACCCACACTCACCACTCCCCGGCACCCACCCGCGACGCGCCGCCACCCGCGACGCGCCGCCCACCCGGGACGCGCCGCGCCGCCCGGGACGCGCCGCCCACCCACGACCTCCGCCCCGCCCGCGACCCCCGCCCCGCCCGGCCGCCCCGCCCGCGGCCCCACCGCCTGTGCCGCCTGTCCGCGCCGTACCGCCCGTGCTACCCGCCCCAACATCACCCGATCGGGGACATGCAGGATCTGCGACCTTTCCCCGACTCGCGCGTCCCGTAGAAGGAGGGACGCGGGGGCGGGGGACGGGCCCGGGCTACGCCGACAGCGGACAAGTAGTCGCCCGCACCGGGAAGCCGTGAGCCGACCTGGGCGTTCTCCCCTGTCGTGGATGGCACATGGGGCTTGATGCGCAGTGCGATGGCGGCGTCCGGCACGCCGAAGGCGGTGCGGCGGGGGACGTTCAGGCGGGTGGTCGGGTTCGCCGGGCCGCATCGGGCCAAGTTGGGGGTGTTCCTGGCGCTCACGGTCGTGTCGGCGGTGCTCGCGGTGAGCACGCCCGTGCTGGCCGGCCGGGTGGTGGACGCCATCGTGGGCGGCCGGGACGTGTCGGTCGTCGTGTGGCTGGCCGTCGCCATCGCCGGGATCGCGATCGTGGACGCCGCGCTCGGGCTGGTCGAGCGGTGGCAGTCGGCGCGGATCGGGGAGGGGTTGATCTACGACCTGCGGCGGGCCGTGTTCGAGCACGTGCAGCGCATGCCGGTCGCGTTCTTCACCCGCACCCGGACCGGGGCGCTGGTCAGCCGGCTCAACAACGACGTGATCGGCGCGCAGCGGGCGTTCACCTCGACGCTGTCCGGCGTGGTCACCAACGTCATCCAGCTCGGCCTGTCGCTGGGCGTGATGTTCACGCTGTCCTGGCAGGTGACAGCCCTCGCGCTGGTGCTGCTGCCGATCTTCGTGCTGCCCGCCCGCCGCATGGGCAGCCGCATGGCAGACCTGCAGCGCGAGGCGTCCACGCTCAACGCCGGCATGACCACGCAGATGACCGAGCGCTTCTCCGCGCCCGGCGCGACGCTGGTCAAGCTGTTCGGGCGTCCGCGGGCCGAGCTGGGCGAGTTCAGCGAACGGGCCGAGCGCGTCCGGGACATCGGGGTCCGCACCGCGATGGCCACCCGCTGGTTCATGACCGGCCTCACGCTGGTCTCCGCCCTCGCCCAGGCCCTCGTCTACGGCCTCGGCGGCTACCTCGCGCTGACCGGCCACCTCGCCGCGGGCACGGTCGTGTCGCTCGCCCTCCTGCTCACCCGCCTCTACACGCCGCTGACCGCGCTGGCCAACGCCCGCGTGGACGTGATGACGGCGCTGGTCAGCTTCGAGCGGGTCTTCGAGGTGCTCGACCTCAAGCCCATGATCGAGGAGAAGCCGCAGCCCCGGAAGCTGCCCGACGGGCCGGTGTCGGTCGAGTTCGAGGACGTCCGGTTCGGGTACCCGGCGGCGGACAAGGTGTCCCTCGCCTCGCTCGAATCAGTCGCGACCCTGGACAGCCGCGGGGGCGAGGAAGTGCTGCACGGCATCAGCTTCCGCGCCGAACCCGGTCAGCTCGTCGCGCTGGTCGGCTCGTCGGGCGCGGGCAAGTCCACGATCGCCTCGCTCGTGCCGCGCCTGTACGACGTGGACGCGGGCGCGGTCCGGCTGTCCGGGGAGGACGTCCGGGACCTCGGGTTCGACGACCTGCGCCGCGCGGTCGGCGTGGTCACCCAGGACGGGCACCTGTTCCACGACACCATCCGCGCCAACCTGTCCTACCCGCGCCCCGACGCCGGCGAGGACGAGCTGTGGGACGCCCTCGACCGCGCCCGCCTCAAGCCGCTGGTGCGGTCCCTGCCCGACGGCCTGGACACGGTCGTGGGGGAGCGCGGCTACCGGCTCTCCGGCGGCGAGCGGCAGCGGCTGACCATCGCCCGGCTGCTGCTGGCCCGCCCGCGCGTGGTCATCCTCGACGAGGCCACCGCCCACCTGGACTCCGAGTCCGAGGCGGCGGTGCAGGCCGCGCTGGGCGAGGCGCTGCGCGGCCGGACCGCGCTGGTGATCGCGCACCGGCTGTCCACGATCCGCGCCGCCGACCAGATCCTGGTCGTGGAGGACGGCCGGGTCGTCGAACGCGGCACCCACGCCGAGCTGATCGAGGCGGACGGGCGCTACGCCGAGCTGCACCGGACCCAGTTCGACGAAGCGCCCACCGCCGCGTGACCCGACCAGCGGGCTAGATCGCGCCGAGGAACTTGGCGGCGGCGCCGACGGCGACCTTCGAGGTGTCGCCGTCGATGACCACCACCGAGAACGCCAGGTCGCCCCGGTAGCCGATGAACCAGCCGTGCGAGCGCGTGCCGTCGCCGTGCTGGGCCGTGCCGGTCTTGCCGCGCACGTCGCCCAGCCCGGCGAGCTGGGTCGCGGTCCCGCCGGTGACCACGCCGCGCATCATGGTGCGCAGCGCGGAGGCGACGTCGCCGGGCAGCGCCCGCCCGGTGCCGCCGGTCGTCGGGATCTCCCGGATCAGGTTCGGGGTCGGGATGCTGCCCTTCGCCACGGTCGCCGCCGCCAGCGCCATGCCGAACGGCGTCGTCTGCACCTTGCCCTGGCCGATGCCCGCCTCGACCCGCTCGGGGACGGTCCCCGCCGGCGGCACCTTGCCGGTGTTGGTGGTGACGCCGGCGATGGTGAAGTCCGCGTCCAGCCCGAACAGCGACGCCGCGCGGGGCAGGGCGTCGGCGGGCAGGTCGGCCGCCAGCTGGCTGAAGCTGGTGTTGCACGACGCCGCGAACGCCTGCCGCAGCGACACCGTCCCCAGGTCGAACTGGCCGTCGTTGACGATCTGCCGCGTGCCGATGGTCTTCTTGCCCGGGCACTCGACCTCGGTGTCCAGCGTCGCGGTGCCCGCCGTGAGCGCCGCCGCCGCGGTGACGATCTTGAACGTCGAGCCGGGCTCGTACCAGCCCTGCATCGCGACCAGGCCGCCGGAGCTGGCGGCGGCGTTCTGCGCCACGGCCACGATCTCGCCCGAGGACGGCTCGATCGCCACGATCACCGCCTTCTGCTCCACCTGGTCCACCGCCGCCTGCGCCGCGCGCTGCACCGGCGGGTCCAGCGTCACGGTCAGCGTCTGCTTCGCCTGGGCCTTCTTCTCCTGGACGACGGTGACCGGCACGCCCGCGGGATCGACCACGGCGACCTGCCAGCCGGGAGTCCCGGTAAGGCTGCCGACCTCCCGCCGCACCGAACCCATCACCTGCGGGGCCAGGTCCGGCGCCACGGGCGCGCCGGTCCGGTCGAGCAGCGCGCCGTCGCCGGAGGTCGGCAGGTAGGCCAGGCTCTGGCCCTCGGCGAGCTGCGGGTGCAGCACGGTCGGCGCCCAGTGCACCCGCCACTTGCCCTCGACCAGCCGCAGCTCGACCTTCGTCTGGTACTTCACCGACGTCTGGTCCGGCAGCGACCACGTCACGTCGAGGTCGGCCACGGCCGTCGTCGCGGACTCGGCGGGCGGCGGGACGACGCCCAGCCGCCCGTGGAACTCCGTGGCCGTCATGCCCTGGAACGTCTTGAACAGCACCGGTTCCGCCGCCCCGGCCGCGTCGGTGGCCGCCGCCGCGCGGGCGGCGTCCTTGCGCACCAGCCAGTTGACGAACTCCTGGGCGGCCGGTCCCGGCTGCGGTCTCACCGTCGGCACCGGCGGGTCGGCCAGCGGGCTCGCGCCGGAGGTCAGCACGACCACCCCGGCGACGATCACCGCGACCGCCGTCAACCCGCCCCCGGCCAGCACGAAGCGCTTCGTTCTCTGGTTCACGATTCCCCCTCCGGACCGGAGGTTATCGCCACCCCGTGGAGGAATCGTGAGTATTCGTACTCATCCCAACTGCGGGATGCGGGACTGGTACTTGCGCAACAGGTCCGAGTTCGCCGCGTCGCCGCCCTCGACGTTCGCGCTGCGCCACAACGGGAGCGCGACGCCGGTCTCGGCGGCCTTGTCGAACAGCCGCACGAGCAGCAGGTTCCACAGGAACGCCGTGGCCACCGTCGACACGGCGGCGATCACCGGGCTGTCGACCGGGTAGGTGGCGTCGCCGGGCGGCACGAGGTTGTCCAGCACGACGGTCGCGTTCTCGGCCAGCGTGGTGCCCGCGCGGCGCGGTGCGGCGGCGCTCGCGGCCAGGGACGTCACCGCGACCACCGGGACGCCGGAGTCGGCGGCGTGCACGGCCAGCTCCACCGGGTACGGGTTGACGCCGGAGGTGGAGAAGACGAACAGCACGTCGTGCGCTGCCAGGCCCGCCTCCCGCAGCACCTCGGCGGCCAGGCCCGAGCGGCGCTCGGCGGCGGTGCTGCTGATCGCGCCGTGCATGGGCAGCAACTCGGGGTGGTAGACCGGGCGCACGCAGGCCAGGCCGCCCGCCCGGTAGAAGGTCTCGGCGACGGCGGCCAGCGAGTGGCCCGCGCCCGCGGCGAGGATCGTGCCGTCGGCGCGCACGGTGGCCAGGACCAGCTCCGCGACGTCGTCCAGCGCCGCCGCGTTGGCCTGCTCCACCCAGGTGAGGTGGTTGCGCACGACATCGCCGTAGTCGGAGCCGGGCACGGTCTCGGTCATGCGGTCCCTCCAATGGTCTGAACCAAGTGATCGCCAGTCCTACCCGATCCGCGCACCGGCCGCCAGGAGGCGTTTGACGTTCGAACACATCACATGTTCAGATGAACACCATGGATGTTGCAACGCGCCACGAGCTGATCCTCCAGCGGCTGCGCGGCGGCGAACGGGTCGCCGTCGGCGCGCTCGCGGAACTGGTCGGCGCGTCGGAGATGACCGTGCGCCGCGACCTGGACGCGCTGGAGCGCGACGGGCTGCTGCGCCGGGTGCGCGGGGCCGCGGTCAGCATGCTGACCGGCGAGGAGACCCCGTACGCGGCGCGGTCCCGGCAGCGCCTGGAGGCCAAGCGGCGCATCGGCGAGGCGGTCGCGGACCTGCTCGACGACGGCGAGACCGTGGTGCTCGACGGCGGCAGCACCACCCTGGAGGTCGCGCGGCGGCTCACCGACCGGCGGCTCACCGTGCTCCCGCTGTCCCTGCACGCCGCCGACGCGCTGCGCGGCGCCGAGAACGTGCGCATGGTCCTGCCCGGCGGCGACATCCGCCCCGGTGAGCTGGCGTTCGTCGGCCCGCTGACCGAGTACGCGTTCAAGGTCATGCGGTTCGACACGATGGTGCTCGGCAGTTGCGGCCTCAGCGCCCGCGACGGCGTCTCCGCCCACGACCTCGCCGAGGGCGCGGTGAAGAAGGCCGCCGTGGACGCCTCCGCCCGCATCGTCGCCGCCGTGGACAGCTCCAAGTTCGGGCGCACCGCGTTCGGCCGGGTGTGCGGCGCCGACGAGATCGACGTCCTGGTCACCGACCGGGACGCCCCGCGGGACGAGGTCGAGCGGCTGCGCGAGGCCGGCGTGGAGGTCCGCCTTGTCTGACACCGCCCTCGACGCTCCGCGCCGCGCACGGGTCGCCACGGCGCTCGTGTTCGCCCTGCACGCGGCCGTCTTCGCCGCGTGGACCCCGCACATCCCCGCGGTGAAGGAGGAGTTGGGCCTCAACGACGGCACCCTCGGCCTGACGCTGCTGGGCGCGCCCGTCGGGTCCGTCGTCGCGATGCTCCTGGTGGGCAACGCCGTCGCCAAGTGGGGCAGCCGGCGGGTCGTCCTGCTGATGTTCCTGGGCTACGGCCTGACCTCGCCGCTGCTGGGCATCGCGTGGACGGCGTGGGCGCTGTTCGTGGCGCTGGCGCTGTGGGGCGCGTTCCAGGGCGCGCTGGACGTGGCGATGAACTCGCAGGGCATCGCCGTGGAGAACGCCTACGGCCGCCCGATCCTGTCCAGCTTCCACGCCTGGTGGAGCTTCGGCGGGTTCATCGGCGTCGGCCTGGGCGCGGTCGCCATCAGCTTCGGCGTGGACCTGACCGGCCAGATGGTCGCCGTCACGGTCCTGGTCGCGCTGGTCGCGTGGCCGCTGTCGCGGGCCATGCTCGGCGACGACCACGCGGTGGACGAGCACAAGCTCGGCCTGCCGTGGCGGGACAAGCGCGTGCTGGTGCTCGGCGCGATCATGTTCGCCGGCCTGCTGTGCGAGGGCGCGGTCGGCGACTGGGCGGCGCTGTACCTCAAGGAGACCGTCGGGGTGTCGGCGGAGGCGGCGGGCTGGGGCTACGCGGTGTTCGCGATGCTGATGTTCGTCGGCCGGGTCATGGGCGACCGGTGGGTGCTGCGCTTCGGGCCCGCCCGCGTGGTGGCGTCCCTGGCCGCCGTCGGCGCGGTGGGTCTGGGCGTGGCCCTGGTGGTCGGCCAGTTCGGCGTGGCGCTGGTCGGGTTCGGCCTGTTCGGGCTGGGCCTGGCGTGCATCGTGCCGGTGGCGTTCAGCTCGGCCGCGGCCCAGTCCGACGCCCACGCCGCGCAGGCCATCGCCGGGGTCGCCACGGCCGGCTGGGCGGGCTTCCTGCTGGGTCCGCCGCTGATCGGCCTGCTGGCCCACGCCACGTCGCAGAGCCTGGCCCTGGGCATCCTGCCCGTGCTGTGCCTGGGGGTGGTCCTCAGCGCCCGTGCGCTCAAACGGTGACGAGCCGAAGCCGACACCCGAGGGCAACCGCCTCAACGGCTGGTGCACGGATCACGGCAGGTCCTCGGGCCGGTCCACGTCGCGGCCGTCCGCCACGTCGTCGCACGGCACGGCCACCGCCCCGTGCGCCTTGAGGTAGTCCCGGGCCCCGGCGTCACCGGTCGCGCAGTCCGACACACCGCGCCAGTGGTCCCTGCCGATGAGCACCGGGTGGCCCGGCGCGCCGCCGTACTCCGCGCGGGCCAGCGCGGACGGGGTGGCGCGCGCGGCGAAACGGCGCACCGCCGCGACCGTGACGCCCGGGGTGTCCACCGGCAGCACGACGACCGCGTCCGCCGAAGCGTCCAAGGCCGCCAGGCCGACCCGGAGGGACGACCCCATGCCGGACGCCCAGTCGTCGTTCACGACCACGTCCGCACCGTCCAGCACGGCCCTCGCGCGCACCTCCTCGGAACGCGCCCCGAGCACCACGACCACCGGCGCGCACCCCGCGTCGCGCAGCACCGCCAAGGTCGAGTCGACCCACAGCGCACCGGCGTGCGACACCAGGGCCTTGGGCCGGCCGAACCTGCGCCCGCCGCCCGCGGCCAGCAACAACCCCGCGACCCGCATGGGGTCACACTAGGGCTTGGTGCCCCTTCAGCTCGGCCCGGCTGGAGACGGCCAGCTTGCGGTACACCCGCGTCAGGTGCTGTTCCACGGTGCTCACGGTGATGTGCAGGCGCATCGCGATAGCCCGGTTGCTGTGGCCACACGCGGCGAGGGTCGCGACCCTGCGCTCCGAGTAGGTCAACTCCGTCATACGCCAGAACACGTGCCACGCCGGGGGCGCGGTTCAACGATCACGGACAAATCACGAAAGATGCTCCAGCAGCAGGGCCGTCAACGCCTCGGGCACCTGCTCCGGCACCCAGTGCGACACGTCCTCCAGCATCTCGAACCGGTACGGCCCCTTGACCCACTTGCCGGTGTCCAGCGCGGCGGTCGAGCCGAACGCCACGTCCTCCGTGCTCCACACGTACATCGTGGGCACCGTGACGTGCTCGATCCGCCCGCCCGGACGGCCCGCGCGGTACCAGTTGAGCGCCGCGGTCAGCGCGCCCGGCTCGGACAGCCGCCGCACGTACTCGTCCACCCGCGACGGCGGCACCTTCCACTCGAACATCCGGCGCAGCGCGTCCGCGTTGTCGGCCAGCATCCGCTTCTCGGTGGTCGAGGAGCGCCACTCGGTCATGTACGCCGAGCGCATGTGCTGGTCCTCGTCGGTCTTCATGGCGTCCGCCAGCGCACGCGGGTGCGGCGTCGAGACCGCGGTCAGCGTCCGCAGCCGCTCCGGGTGCTCGTAGGCCGTCCACCACGCCACCGCGCCGCCCCAGTCGTGCCCGACCAGGTCGAACCGGCCGAACCCGAGCGCGTCCGCGACCGCGAGCACGTCGCCGACCAGCGAGTCCACGCCGTACTCCGCGGGCCGCTCGGGCCGCACGCCGGGGGAGTAGCCGCGCTGGTCGAACGCCACCGCCCGGTACCCGTTGCGCCCGAGCACGTGCACCGGGTGCTCCCAGGCCACCGCCGCCTGCGGGAAGCCGTGCAGCAGCAGCACCGGCCGCCCGTCCGCCGGTCCGGCCGCGATCGCGTCGAAGACGCCCTCGCCCGTCTCCACCGCAAGCTGTTCGATCACTGTGATCCAGGTCCCATCCGTGATCCGGTCGTGGTCCTCGCCCGAACATTCAACCGTGCCGCCCGCGCTCCACGCCCTCGCGCCCGCCGGACCCGTCCGCGCCGCCGTCCTGGTGCTGCACGGCGGTCGGGCCAACGGTTACGGCCCGGTGCACCGCGCCCGGCTCACGTACCTGCGGATGCTGCCGTTCGCCAAGGCCCTGCGCCGTGACGGCGTCGCCGTCCACGTCCTGCGCTACCGCTACCAGGGCTGGAACGCGCCGCACCTGCACCCCGTGGAGGACGCACGGTGGGCGTTGTCGCAAATGCCCGATGTTCCCACGGCTCTCGTGGGCCACTCCATGGGCGGCCGAACCGCACTACGCGTGGCCGACGACCCTCAAGTGGTCGCCGTGTGCGCACTCGCGCCGTGGATCGAGCCGGGTGAACCCGTGGCACAGCTCGCCGGACGGTCACTCCTGATCGCACACGGCGACCGTGAGCGCTACACCGACCCCGCGAAGTCCTACCGGTACGCCGTGCGCGCCCGTGGCGTCACGGAACGCGTGGCGCGCTTCGCCGTGCACGGCGACGGCCACGCCATGCTGCGCCGCGCCGCCGACTGGACCCGTCTGGTCAAGGACTACGTCTTCGGCGAACTGAATGTCGAACCGGTCGCCCCGTACATCACGAACGCCATGTGCTCGTCGGAGGGTCTCGACGTCCCACTAGGAGGAACACGTGGTGCAAACCGGTGAACGACCGCGCGTGGCGGTCGTCGGCAGCGGGGTGGCCGGGCTGACCGCCGCCTACCTGTTGGCGCGCCGCTACGAGGTGGTGCTGTTCGAACAGGACGACCGGCTCGGCGGTCACGCGCACACCCACGAGCTGCCCACCGAGGACGGCGGCACCACCCACGTGGACAGCGGGTTCATCGTCCACAACGAACGCACCTACCCGAACCTGGTCCGCCTGTTCCGTGAACTGGGCGTGTCCACTCAGGACTCCGAGATGTCCATGAGCGTGCGGTGCGACGGGTGCGGCCTGGAGTACGCCGGGGCCCGCAAGCTCGCCGGGCTGTTCGCGCAGCCCGCCAACCTCGCCCGACCCGCCTACCTGCGCATGCTCGCCGAGGTGGCCCGGTTCCACCGGCACGCCAAGCGCCTGCTCGCCCTCGGCGACGACCACGACACCACGCTCGGCGCGTTCCTGGCCATCGGCGGCTACTCGCGGTACTTCGTGGACCACTTCGTCCTGCCGCTGGTGTCGGCCGTGTGGTCGGCCGGTCCCGACGTCAGCCGGCGCTACCCCGCGCGGTACCTGTTCGAGTTCCTGGCCAACCACGGAATGCTGTCCGTCGGTGGCTCGCCGCAGTGGAAGACGGTGGTCGGCGGGTCGCGCGCGTACGTGGAGAAGGTCGTGAAGGACCTGACCGCCGTGCACGTGTCCACCCCGATCCGGGCCGTGAACCGCACCGCCGACGGCGTGGAGCTGCGCGACGACGCCGGTCAGCGGCACCGCGCCGACAAGGTCGTCATCGCCACGCACCCCGACCAGGCCCTGGCCCTGCTCGCCGACCCGACCCCCGACGAACGCGCGGTGCTCGGCGCGTTCCGCTACTCGCGCAACGAGACCTGGCTGCACCACGACGCCCGCGTCCTGCCCGCGTCGGCCGGCGCGAAGGCCTCCTGGAACGTGCGCAAACCCGCCTGCCACGAACGCGGCGGGCCCGTCCTGGTCAGCTACCACATGAACCGGCTCATGCGCCTGGCCGAGCCCCTTGACTACGTGGTGACACTGAACGCGACCGATCTTGTCGACCAAGGCTCGGTGATCGCCCGGATGGTGTACGAACACCCCGTCTACACGCCGGAATCCCTTGCGGCCCAAAGACGGCTGCCCTCCCTGGACACCGCGGTGACAACCTACGCCGGCGCCTACCACGGGTGGGGTTTCCACGAGGACGGGTGCGCGTCGGGGGTGCGCGCGGCGGGCGTCTTCGGAGCGGCCTGGTGAACCTGTACGAGGTCGAGATCGGCCACGTGCGCCGGGAACGCCTGAACCGCTCGTTCACCCACCGCGCCTACGTGTGGCTGGTGGACCTGGACGCGCTACCCCGCCTGCCGTTCTGGCTGCGGCCGTTCGCGCGGTTCGACGCCCGTGACCACCTGGGGTCGCCGGAGCGGTCCATCAAGGAGAACGTGAACGCCTGGCTCGCCGCACGGGGCATCGACCTCGCGGGCGGGCGCGTGCTCATGCTCGCCAACGCGCGCCTGCTGGGACATGTGTTCAACCCGCTGTCCCTCTACTGGTGCTACAACGCGTTGGGCGCGCTTGAGTGCGTCATCGCCGAGGTACACAACACTTATGGCCAACGGCACGCGTACCTGGTGCGCCCGGACGACGCCGGCCGCGCACGGGTCGAAAAGGACTTCTACGTGTCGCCGTTCCTGGAGCTGTCCGGCGAGTACGTGATGCGCCTGCCCGAGCCGGACGAAGAACTCTCCGTGACCATCGCCCTGCGCCAGGGCGGCCACACGCCCTTCAGTGCCACGATGAAGGGGCACAGGCGGCCCGCGACACCGCGGGAGCTGGTCCGGCTGCTGGTCCGCCGACCGCTGGTGACCCACCGGGTGTCCGGGTTGATCCGCCGTCACGGCATCGCGTTGTGGGCGCGACGCGTGCCGATCGTCCCGAGGAGTGGCCGATGAGCACCATCGACGTACCCCGCCCGAACCAGGGCGTGTGGCCCGGACTGCACACCCCGCCCCGCTCGCCGTGGCGGGCCCGCCTCGCCGAGGCCCTGTTCCGCAACGCCGTGCGCGCCCTGCCCGTGCGGGTAGTGCTGCCCGGCGGCGCGCGGCTGGGCGCGGGCGGCCCCGACGCGCCGGTCATGCGCCTGCACCGGCCGGAGGCGTTCTTCCACCGGCTCGGCGTGGACGCCAAGATCGGGTTCGGCGAGGCGTACATGGTCGGCGACTGGACCTCCCACCGCCTGGCCGACCTGCTCACCGCGTTCGCCGCCCGCCTGACCACGCTCGTCCCGCCGAAGCTGCAACTGCTGCGCCGCTGGGCCGAGCGCCGCCACCCCGCGTCGGACAGCAACGACCTCACCGGGTCCCGGAGCAACATCCACCGGCACTACGACCTGTCCAACGACCTGTTCGCGGTGTTCCTCGACGAGACCATGACCTACTCGTCGGCCTGGTTCGAGCGCCGCGACCAGCCGCTGGAGGACGCCCAGCTGCGCAAGATCGACGGCGTGCTGGACTACGCGGGCGTGCGGTCGGGCTCGAACGTCCTGGAGATCGGCACCGGCTGGGGCGCCCTGGCCGTCCACGCCGCCCGGCGCGGCGCGACCGTCACCTCGCTGACCCTGTCCGCCGAGCAGAAGGCGCTGGCCGAGAAGCGGGTGGCGGCGGCCGGCGTGGGCGACCGGGTCACCGTGCACCTGCGCGACTACCGCGAGGAGACCGGCCGGTACGACGCCGTGGTCAGCGTGGAGATGATCGAGGCCGTGGGCGGCGAGTACTGGCCGGCCTACTTCTCCATGGTCGACCGGTCACTCGTGCCCGGCGGGCGGTTCGGGCTCCAGGCCATCACCATGCCGCACGACCGGATGCTGGCCAGCGCCGCCAGCTACTCGTGGATCCACAAGTACATCTTCCCCGGCGGCCTCATCCCGTCGGTGCGGTCGATCGAGGAGGCCGTGCGCGACCACACCGCGCTGCGCGTCGAGGCCTCCCGCGAGTTCGGCCCGGACTACGCCGAGACGCTGCGGCGGTGGCGCGAGCGGTTCCTGGACCGGTGGGACGAGGTGGCCGCCCTCGGGTTCGACGACACCTTCCGGCGGATGTGGGAGTTCTACCTGGCCTACTCCGAAGCGGGCTTCCGTGTCGGCTATCTGGGTGTCAGGCAGTTCGCCCTGGTGAAGTAGCGGCGCGGCTCATTGGGCCGAACGGTTCATTCCATCCCTCGCTCGGGTGCTGTTCCCACCACGTGGACCCCGTTCGTGGTCAGCTTTGGCGAATCCCGTATCAGGGGCCGCCCAGCGTCCTCCTCATCAATGAGCCGGGATGAGCCGGGAGGGAAGACGAGCGTGAGGAGGTCGCCGGATGGTGCAGCACGCATCCGTGCGAGCTGACGTCGAGATCGAGGTCGCCCCCGCGGCGCCCGGCCGCCCCGAGGTCACGCTGCTGGCCGGCGGGGCGTCGGTCCGGTCCGTGCGCTGGACCGCCGAGGTCGAGCTGGCCGACCTGGTCGACGCCGCCCTGGCGGGCGAGCCGCGCGCGGTGGAACACCTCCTCGCCCGCGTCCAGCCGCTGGTCCTGCGCTACTGCCGCGCCCGCGTGGGCACGCGCGAGCGCACGCTGGTGTCCGCGGAGGACATCGCGCAGGAGGTCTGCCTGGCCGTCGTCTCGGCGCTGGGCAAGTACAAGTACGAGCCCGGGTCGTTCCTGGCGTTCGTGTACGGCATCGCCGCGCACAAGGTCGCCGACGCGCGAAGACGCGCCGTGCGCAGCCGCAGCGAGGTCGTGCCCGAGCTGCCCGACACGCCGGCGCTGGAGGACGGGCCGGAGCAGCGGGCGATGAACGGCGAGATGATCGAGGCCGTCACCCAGCTGCTGCGCAAGCTGCCCGAGCGGCAGCGGGAGATCCTGGTGCTGCGGGTCGCGGTGGGGCTGTCGGCCGAGGAGACCGCGGCGGCCGTCGGCTCGACCCCCGGCGCGGTGCGCGTGGCCCAGCACCGGGCGCTGGCGCGGATGCGGGAGATGTTCGCGGCCGTGGAGGGCTGACCCTGGCATCGTGGGGGGATGACGACCGCCGACGAGCCCGCGTTCGACGTGCTGTTGTCCGGCACGGTGTTCCTGGACATCATCTTCACCGGCCTGCCCCGGCCGCCCGCGCCGGGCACCGAGGTGTGGGCCGAGGGCCTGGGCTCGTGCCCGGGCGGCATCGCCAACCTCGCCGTCGCGCTGTCGCGGTTGCAGCTGCGGACGGCGCTGTCCGCCGCGTTCGGGGAGGACGCGTACGGCGACTTCTGCTGGGAGGTGCTGGCGGAGCAGGAGGGCGTGGACCTCTCGTACTGCCGGCGGTTCTACGGGTGGCACACGCCGGTGACCGTGTCCATGGCGATGGACCGCGACCGGTCCATGGTCACCCACGGGCACCGGCCGCCGGTGTCCGCCGACGAGATGCTCGACCCGCCGCCGCGCACGCGCGCCTGCTTCGTGCACATCCAGCCGGAGGAGGAGCAGTGGGTGCGCACGGCGAAGGCCGCGGGGGCGCTGCTGTTCGCCGACATCGGGTGGGACCGGACCGGGGTGTGGGCGCCGGACCTGCTGCGCCGGCTGGACGGGTACGACGTGTTCCTGCCCAACGACGTCGAGGCGATGCGGTACACGCGGACCGAGTCCGCTCTTGATGCGGCGCGTGCGCTGTCCTCTCATGTGCCTGTGGTGGTGGTCACCCGCGGCGGTGGGGGAGCGGTGGCCGTGGACGCCTCGACCGGCGAGGTGGTGGACGTGCCCGGGTTGAACGTGGCGCCGCTGGACTCGACGGGGGCGGGGGACGTGTTCGGCGCCGGGTTCGTGCTGGGGACCCTGTCGGGGTGGTCGCTGGGGGACCGGGTGCGGTTCGCGAACCTGTGCGCGGCGCTGTCGGTTCAGCACTTCGGCGGGTCGCTGTCGGCTCCGGGGTGGATGGACATCGCGACCTGGTGGCGCACCGTGAACCGGCGGGTGGACGTGGACCCGGACTTGCGCGCGTACCGGTTCCTTGAGGACGTCGTGCCGCACCACGCGGGCGTCGAAGTGCGTCGGGCGAGCGCGACGATCAGGCTGCGCTCCTCCCGATGATCACCCGATCGTGATCTTGCGCTGATCGAACACCTGTTCGATCATGGGACCTGTACGGCCGCGAGCCGTGCGGCGCAGGGGGTTTCGCGGTCGCCCGAAAGGGGCAGGAGTAATTTCGGGTCCGCAAGCAACCTGAGGCGGTCGCCGCGCGACTCTATGTCCAGGGGGCTTTTCTTCGAGGGGATCCGGAAGGGGTTGTTCAGTGTTCGCCGCGCGTGCGACGGGTCTGGTGAAGTTGGCGGGGTTGTGCCTCATGGCGGGGGTCCTGGTGGCCGCCCTGCTGTTCCCGGTCGTGGGCGGGCTGGGCCTGGCGTCCAACCGCGCGGCGGACACGGTGGACCAGACCTCGGGTGAGCTGACCAAGGCGGAGCTGCCGCTGGTCACCACCGTGCTCGACATGAACAAGCAGCCGATCGCGTACCTGTACGACCAGTACCGCATCCCGGTGCCGTCCGAGGGCATCGCCGACACCATGAAGGCCGCGATCATCGCGATCGAGGACAAGCGGTTCTTCGAGCACAAGGGCGTCGACTGGCAGGGCATCGCGCGGGCGGCGGCCAAGGCCGGCGTCGAGGGCGAGACCTCGCAGGGCGCGTCCACGCTGACCCAGCAGTACGTCAAGAACTACCTGGCGTTCGTGGTCGGCAAGGGCGAGAAGGAGGCCTACGCGAAGGCCACCGAGGCCACCATCGGCCGCAAGATCAGCGAGGCGCGCATCGCCACGCAGCTCGAACAGAAGATGACCAAGGACGAGATCCTCACCGGGTACCTCAACATCGTCCCGTTCGGCAACGGCACCTACGGCGTCGGCGCGGCGGCCAAAACCTACTTCGGCACCACGCCCGACAAGCTGACCGTGCCGCAGGCGGCGATGCTGGCGGGCCTGGTCAACGAGCCGAGCCGGCTCAACCCGGGCGCGGCGGTGGAGCCCGCGATCAAGCGGCGCAACACCGTGATCGACAAGATGCGGGAGAACGGGGCGTTCGGCGCGGACCCGAAGGTGGCCGAGGAGAAGGCGGCGGAGTACAAGGCCGAGGGCATCGGCGTGGTGCCGGACCTGAAGCTGCTGCCCAACGGCTGCGTGGGCGCCGGCGACGGCCCGGTGTACGGGTTCTTCTGCCGGTACCTGATCGACTACCTGGAGAAGGCCGGGCTGTCGGCGGACGAGCTCAAGCGCGGCGGCTACACCATCCACACCACGATGGACCCGGTCGCCACCCGCCTGGCCAAGCAGGCGGCGGAGGACCAGGTGCCCAAGACCCAGGACGGCATCGCCAACGCGATGGCGATCGTGGAGCCGGGCGCCGAGAAGCACCGCGTCCGGGCGCTGGCGGCCAACCGCGACTTCGGCAACAACGCCGAAGCCGGGCAGAGCGCCTACCCGCTGCCGTCCGAGGTGACCAAGTTCGGCACGGGCTCGACGTACAAGGTGTTCACGGCGGCGGCGGCGCTGGAGGCCGGCGTGGCCCGCCTCGACAAGCAGATCGACACCCCGGCCACGTACACGTCCCGGATCTACAAGGGCGACCGCGGCGGGTACACCGTCAAGAACGCGAACACCGGCTACAAGGACAAGATGACGCTGACCGAGGCGCTCGCCACGTCGCCGAACACGGGCTTCGTCATCCTGGAGGAGCAGGTCGGCCTGGACAAGGTGGTCGACATGGCCTCGCGGCTGGGCCTGCGCGAGTCGATGAACGGCGTGACCACCAAGGGCGAGCCGGTGAAGCCGGGCGAGCGGTCGCAGGGCGAGACGATCAAGGCGGAGAACCGCGGCTCGTTCACCCTCGGCGTCGGCCCGACCAGCATCCTGGAGCTGGCGAACGTGGCGGCGACGATCATGAGCGCCGGCAAGTGGTGCCCGCCGACCCCGGTCGAGGGCGTGACCGACCGCAACGGCCGGCCGGTGGCGCTGAAGGAAGCGCCGTGCGACCAGGCTGTCGCTCCCGAGGTGGCGAACGCGCTGGCGAACGGCTTGGGCGCCGACACCAAGACCGGCGGCACCGCGGCGGGCGCCGCGGGCCGGGCCGGCTGGGACCGCCCGATGATCGGCAAGACGGGGACCACGGAAGACCACTGGTCGGTGGCCTTCATGGGCGCGACGGCGCACTACGCGGGCGCGGTGATGACCTTCACCGACGGCGTGGCCCCGCAGGTCATCTGCAACAGCACCCCGCCGAGGCTGTGCGGCAACGCCCCCGGCACGACGGGTGTCTTCGGCGGTTCGGTGGCGGCCCCGACGTGGTTCAACGCGATGAAACCCCTCCACGAGGGCAAGGACCCGACGCCGCTACCCCCGGTCGACCCCCGCTACCGCTAGCAGCCCACCCACCCCAGTCCCCCAGAGCCGTGGCCCCCACCCGGGAGCCACGGCTCTTCCTCACTCCCACACCTCTCGACCCACACCCACCACCCGCTCCGCTCCCCACCACCCACCCGCCGCGCCGCTTCGCGCCGCCCGCTTCGCGCCGCGCCGCTTCGCGCCGCCCGCTTCGCGCCGCCCGCTTCGCGCCGCCCGCTTCGCGCCGAACCCTCGCCCACGCCGCGCCCCTCGACCGAGCCCGCCAACCGCGCGTCCGCCGCCCGCCTCGCGCCGCGCGATCCCGCGCCCGCCCCGGCCCCGCCACCCCCACCCGCCGATCACAGCCGCCGAGCCCGCGCCGCGCCGAGCCTGGCCGCGCCGACCCGGCCGCGCCGAACCTGGCCGCCGAGGCGTGCTGACCGCGCGCCCGCCGACTCGCGCCGCCCCCACCGAGCCCGCGCCACCCCCGTCGAGCCCGCGCCGTCCCGCCGAGCCCGCGCCGCCCGCACCGAGCCCGCGCCGCGCCCTTGCCGACCGCGCGCCCGCCGACCCGCGCCCACACACACCGCGCGCCCGCACACCGCGCCCGCGCAGCCCCTCACATCCCCACCCAGGCCGCCAACGAGCCGCTCCATCTACCCGACTACCGCCCCGACCAAACCCAACTTGCTCGATCCAGTCCCCACCCACCCCAGAACCCACCACTGGTACCGCACCCGACCAGCCCAAACCCCCACCCTGACACCACTCCGACCCCCGCCACCCACCCTCACCCGCACCGCACCCAAACCCCGACCCGGTTACTCCGGCACCACCCCGCTGACCAGGCATTTATAACGACGCATTGCGGAACGCGCGCGTACTACATCACGCACAGTGACGATCAGTGGGTTATCTCACCAAATCGCGCTAGTCGCGGCCCGATGGGTTGCCTTCGCTCATCACCACGGGTTACGTTCCCCGCCGCATGTCACGGTTCGGTCACCAAAGGGACACGGCGTCGCTCCCCGAAAGCGCCGCCTCCTGGATCCCCCGCCAGGCGTCCCGACCGGGCTCCCCGATGCAAGGAAGGCATACCTTTGGCACGGCATACCAAGGCCCGTGGTCGCAGCGTGTTCAGCACGCGCCCGAGCGCCACCGGCAAGCGTGGTGCGCACCGCGCGGAGGATGAGAAGAAGCCGGTTTCCGGCAAGGTCGCGGCCGTCGTGGCGCTCGGCGCCCTGGCCAGTGTGGGCGCTTCCAGCGGCGGCACCGAGATCACGCCGTTGGCCGCCAGCACCGACCTGGCCGCGGCGATCGCGGTGTCCGGCGCTCCCGAGGCGGCGCACACCACGATCCTGACCCGGCACGAGATCGAGCCCGGCCTGGAGGCCGCGAAGCTCATGCGCTCCGAGGGCCTGATCGCCCGGCAGCACGTCGGCCAGGCCATCCAGCACGCCTCCAACGGCTACACGGCCCGCCAGGCGGAGCTCAAGCGCCAGCAGGAGGCCGCCGCGGCCGAGGCGGCGCGCGTCGCCGCCGAACAGGCCGCCCAGAAGGCCGCCGAGGAGGCCGCCCGCCGGCCCAAGGTGGCCAAGCCCGCCGAGGGCTCGTTCACCTCCGGCTTCGGCGCGCGGTGGGGCACCACGCACTACGGCGTGGACATCGCCAACTCCATCGGCACCCCGATCCTGTCCGCGATGGACGGCGTGGTCATCGAGGCCGGTCCGGCCAGCGGCTTCGGGCTGTGGGTCCGGGTCCAGCACGGCGACGGCACGGTCACCATCTACGGCCACGTCAACGAGATCCTGGTCAGCCAGGGCCAGCAGGTCGCCGCCGGCCAGCAGATCGCCACCATGGGCAACCGCGGTCAGTCCACCGGCCCGCACCTGCACTTCGAGGTGTGGCTGAACGGCTCGCAGAAGATCGACCCGGTCGGCTGGCTGAGCGAGCGCGGCATCTCCCTCTGACCACATACCGACTGGTCGGTACCTGAGGTACGGTGGGCCCCGTCACCCGAAGTGGACGGAGGCGAACCGTGAGCCGTTGGGGAATCACGCTGCCGTTGGTCGGCGTTCCCGTGCTCGACCACCGCGAGCTCGTGGCCGAGCTCGGCGACCTCGGCTACACCGACATCTGGTCGGCCGAGACGGCGGGCACCGACGCGTTCACCCCGCTGGCCCTGGCCGCGCAGTGGTCGGACCTGCGCCTGGGCACCGCGATCGCCCCCGTCTACACGCGGGGCCCCGCGACGCTCGCCATGACGGCGGCGACCCTGGCCGAGGTGTCGGGCAACCGGTTCGTGCTCGGCATCGGGTCGTCGTCGCCGGCGATCGTCCAGCGCTGGAACGCGGTCGAGTTCACCGAGCCGTTCAAGCGGACGCGGGACACGCTGCGCTTCCTCAAGGCGGCGCTCGCGGGCGAGAAGGTCACCGAGCAGTACGACACGTTCGCCGTGCGCGGGTTCCGGCTGGAACGCGTGCCGGAGCAGCGCGTGCCGATCATGCTCGCCGCCCTGCGCCCGAACATGCTCCGCCTCGCCGGCCGCGAGGCCGACGGCGCCATCACCAACTGGCTCGGCGCCGCCGACGTGCCGAAGGTCCGCGCCGAGCTGGGCGACGGCGAACTCGCGGCCCGCGTCTTCGTCTGCCCGACCGAGAACGCCGAAGCCGCGCGCGGTCTGGGCCGGATGCTCATCAGCACCTACCTCACCGTTCCCGCGTACGCCGCGTTCCACGACTGGCTCGGGCGCGGCGAGCTGCTGCGGCCCATGCACGAGGCGTGGCAGGCGGGCGACCGCCGCAAGGCCGCCGAGGTGATCCCCGACGAGGTGGTGGACGACCTGGTCGTGCACGGCAGCGTCGACCACTGCCGGGCGCGGGTCGCCGAGTACGCGGCCAACGGCGTGGACACGCCGGTCATCGCCGTGCTGCCCACGGGCGCCGACCAGCTCGACCTGGTGCGGGCCTTGGCGCCGGGAGCCTGACGTGGCCCGGAGGACGACGCCCGAGCGGATCGTCGACGCGGCGGTCCGCCTGTTCGCCGCGAAGGGGTTCGACGCGACCACCGTGCAGGAGGTGGTCGCGGCGGCCTCGGTGACCAAGGGCGCGCTCTACCACTACTTCGGCTCCAAGGACGACCTGCTGTTCGAGATCTACCGGTCGCTGATCGGCCGGCAGATGGCCGACCTGGACCGGATCGTCGCGGCGGGCGAGGACGCGGCGACGACCGTGCGGCGGATCATCGTGAGCCTGGTGGAGACCACGGCGGAGAGCGTGGACGAGACCGCCGTGTTCGTGCGCGAGATGCACCGGCTCGACGCCGAGCGGATGGCGGCTTTCCGGGCCGAACGCCGCCGTTACCACGAGACTTTCCGCGCGGTGGTCGAGAAAGCACAGGCGGACGGCAGTTTCAGTTCCCGCGTGCCCGCCGACACGGCGGTGTTGATCGCGTTGGGTGTGGTGAACCAATTGCCCACCTGGTACCGGCCGGACGGTCCGAAGTCGCCGGAGCGACTGGCCACCGAAATCGCCGAATTCGTGTTGGCGGGCCTGCGTCCTTGATGCTGCCGGATTTCTCGAACAGGGGTGCCGGATGAGCGTGAAGCGCGGGCCGGAACATTTGTCGCGGCAACGCGCCCTGGCCGAAGGGGCCGGGCTGGACCTTTCGGCGCCGGTCGCGGTGACGCAGTTCTTCTCGTCGCCGGGGCGGCACCCGGAGGCGATCGTGCGCGGGTTGAGCGACCTCGGGCTCGACGACGTCGTGGTGGACGAAGAGGTGACGGGCGACGGGTTCTGGCACGTCGCCGCGTTCACCGAGTACCGGCTGACGGCGGCCGACGTCGGCGCCGCCGAGTCGGAGATGCAGCGGATCGCCTCGGATGCGGGCGGGCGTTATGACGGCTGGAAGCTCACCTGGGTGCGGTGAGCTTCCAGCCCGGGAGATTCAGTCCTTGACGTGCGCCCGCAGGGTGGCCAGGGCTTTGTCCGCGTGGGCGGCCATGGCGAATTCGGACTTGATGACGTCCAGGACCGTGCGGTCGGTGTCGATGACGAAAGTGTGGCGCTTGAGCGGGAGCGGGCCGAACCGGCGTTTCACGCCGAAGTGTTCGGCCACCGTCCCGTCCTCGTCCGACAGGAGCGGGTAGTCGAACGTGTGCCGGGTCGCGAATTCCTTCTGCTTCGCCACCGGGTCGCGGCTGATGCCCACGCGTTGGGCGCCCACCTCCGCGAATTCCGCCGCCAGGTCGCGGAAGTGGCAGCTCTCCGCCGTGCAGCCCGCCGTCATCGCGGCCGGGTAGAAGAACAGGACCACCGGGCCGGACGAGAGCAGGTCGCCCAGGCTCGTCGGGGTGCCGTCCTGGTCCGGCAGGGTGAAGTCGGGCGCGGTGTCGCCTGGTCGCATGCTCGGTCCTTCCCGCGGGGTGTCGATCACGTTCCTCAGGGTGTTCGCCCGCGGTCCACCGTACGGTTCTCGCTAGGCTCGTAGCCAGGCCGGGAGGTGTGAGTTGACCAGCATGTCCGACGTGGCGCGGGCCGCCGGGGTGTCCGCGGCGACCGTGTCGCGGGCGTTGCGGGGCGAGCCCGGGGTGTCCGAGGCGACCCGCCGCTACGTCACCGAGGTGGCCAAGCGGATGCGGTACGCCATCGCGCGCGACGCCTCCAGCCTCGCCGGCGGGCGCAGGTACGCGGTCGCCGTGCTCACCGCCGACGTCGGGCGCGGGGACCTGCTGGCCGGGGCCGAGGGCGCGCTGCGCGCGGCCGGGTACGACGTCCTGCTCTACGTGCTGCGCGACGCCGAGGCGCGGGCGCGGTTCTTCGAGGAACTGCCGCCGCTCGGGCGTCGGGTGGACGGCGTGCTGGCGCTGTCGGTCACACTGACCGACGAAGAATCAGACGCGATCGGGGCACTGGACCTGCCGCTGGTCGCGGTGCGTGACGACGATCTGCGGGAGGCGCTGCGCCTGGCCGCCGGGCACGTGCTGGAGCTGGGCCACCGGGACGTCGCGCTGGTGCTGCCCGAGGACGTGGACGAGTCCTACGACGAGCTGCTGGTGGCCGAAGGGCTCAGCGTGCGTCCGGAGTGGACGTTGTGGTCGTCCTCGACGGTCGCGGGCGGTGAGCAGGTGGTGGACGTGCTGCTGGACGGCGACCGGCTGCCCACCGCCGTGGTGTGCGGGAGCGGGCAGGTGGCGCTGGGCGTGTTCCTGCGGCTGCGCCGCGACGGGCGGGACGTGCCCGGCGACGTGTCGATCGTCAGCCTGGACGGGCCGGACCTGGTCAGCGCCGTCGGCATCACCGCCGTCGAGGGCGCGTGGCGGGAACGCGGCGAGCACGCCGTCGGGCAGCTGCTGGCCGCGCTGCGCGGCGAGGCCGACGACGCGAAGCCGCCGTCGGTGCACCTGGTGGTCCGGGAATCGACCGCCCCGAGGTGAACCGCCTGCGACCATCGGGTGACCAGCCCCACCCCGCCTGGCCGGCGCGCACCGGGTGCGACGAAGCTGTCCCACGTGGACGACCAGCTTGCGGCACTGGCCGACGCGCACGGCGTGGCGACTTGGTACGAGGACGCGGAGCAGAAGCGGGCGGACGTCGATCCCGACGTCGTGGTGGCGGTGCTCGCCCAACTGGGTGTCGACGCCTCGACCCCGGAAGCGGTCCGAGCCGCCCTCGACGCGCCCAGACCCGCGCCGAAGACGGTCGTGCTGCGCGAAGGCGACCGCCTGGACGAGCCGGGCACCCTCACCCTGGAGGACGGCGGCACGCTCGACCTGCCCGCCGTACCCCCGTCGGGTTACCACCGACTGGGTGACCGCACGGTGATCGTCGCGCCGCGCGCCCTGCCGCCGGCGCCGAAGACGTGGGGCTGGATGCTCCAGCTCTACGCCATGCGCTCGGACGAGTCGTGGGGCATGGGCGACTTCGCCGACCTGGCCACCATCGCCCGCCGCAGCGCCGCCGAACTCGGCGCGGGCGTGCTGCTGGTCAACCCGGTGCAGGCGGTCAGCCCGACCGTCCCGGTGGAACGGTCGCCGTACTCGCCGTCGAGCCGCCGCTACGCCAACCCGCTCTACCTGCGGATCGCCGACACCGACGCCTACCGACGGGCCGACGAGGAGACCCGACGCCGCGTC
This sequence comes from Saccharothrix mutabilis subsp. mutabilis, assembly GCF_039521145.1. Lineage (NCBI taxonomy): Bacteria > Bacillati > Actinomycetota > Actinomycetes > Pseudonocardiales > Pseudonocardiaceae > Saccharothrix > Saccharothrix mutabilis. The sequence continues at coordinate 324,076 of NZ_BAAABU010000006.1, read as the reverse complement.
GACGCCCTGCGCCCGGACAACGACACCGACCTGATCGACTACGACGCGGTGTGGACGGCGAAGAAGGCCGCCCTGGAGCTGCTGTGGGAGAGCCTGTCGCCCCTGGATGGGACACTGAGCCCCAGGGGCGGCTCAGGCGGGATGTCGCACCGGGATGGGACAATGAGCCCCGGGGGCGGCTCAGGGGAAATGTCGTACCCGGATGGGACAATGGAGACGGGGGCCGGAGGCCGCGAGCTGCGCGACTTCGCCCGGTTCTGCGCGTTGGCCGAGAAGCACGGCCCCGACTGGCGCACCTGGCCCGAGCAGGACCGCGACCCCGCCACCGCGCGGGCCGACCTCGACCGGGTCGCCTTCCACGCCTGGCTCCAGCACCTCTGCGAAGCCCAGCTCACCACCGCCCGCGAAGCCGCCGGCGACATGGCCGTCGGCATCGTCCACGACCTCCCCGTCGGCGTGCACCCCGGCGGCGCGGACACGTGGGCCGTCCGCGACGCCTTCGCCCCCGACGTCCGCGTCGGCGCGCCGCCGGACGCGTTCAGCCAGTTGGGCCAGGACTGGAACCTCCCGCCGTGGCGGCCCGACCGGCTCGCCGAGCAGGGCTACGAGCCGTTCCGCGCGGTCCTGCGCAGCGTGCTCAGGCACGGCGACGGCATCCGCATCGACCACGTCGCCGGCCTGTGGCGGCTCTGGTGGATCCCGCCCGGCGAACCGCCCAAGCGCGGCACCTACGTGCGCTACGACGCCGAGGCGATGCTGGCCGTCCTCACGCTCGAAGCGCACCGGGCGGGCGCCGTCGTCGTGGGGGAGGACCTCGGCACGGTCGAGCCCAAGGTCACCGAGCAGTTGCACGCGCACGGCATGCTCAGCTCCGCCGTCCTGTGGTTCCAGCGCGACTACAAGCAGCCCGGCCACCCGCTCAAGCCGCCGCGCACCTGGACCCCGACCGCGATGGCGAGCGTCTCCACCCACGACCTCCCCACGGCCGCCGGTTTCCTGCGCGCCGAACACGTTCGGGTGCGAGCCGAACTGGGGCAGTTTGAAGGTGACGTCGAGCGGGAATACCGGGCTGCCGCCGCCGAGCGCGCCGAACTCGAAGAACTGCTCAAGCGGGAGGGTGTCCCTGCCGATGACCTGGTTACCGCGCTCCACGCCCTACTAGCGAAGGCACCGTCCCTGCTGCTGCTCACATCGCCCCAGGACGCACTCGGCGAGGTCCGCCAGCCGAACCTCCCGGGCACCGTCGACCAGTACCCGAACTGGCGCATCCCGCTGCCGGTCCGGGTCGCCGGCCTGTTCACCGACGCGCGTGTCCTCCGGGTCGCGGAGGCGCTGCGCCGATGACCGGAAACACTCTCGTCACCGCGGTTCCCGCGACCGCGGGGTATCGTCAAGCCGTCACCCGCGCAACGGTTGGAGGTGGCATTCACCCGTGAACACCGAGCTGGTGTCCCGCACCGGGCTGGTGCCCGAACAGATGATCTCCCCGGCCCCCGCCGACGTCCTCGAACTCGCCGTCGAGCGCGTCCTGGCGGCCGTCCGCCCCTCGCACCTCACCGACCCGCTGGCCGGCGCCCACGCCGCCGAGAAATCCCTCCGCGAAGCCCTTCGGACGGTCGACGGCGCCAGCGCCGACGACGCCTACGGCAGGGCCGTGGCCTGCGCCGAGGCCGCCTGCGAGCACCTGCGGTACGCGGAGTTGCAGGAGGCGAGACTCCTGCTGGTCGCGGCCCGCGGTCAGCTCGTCCGGTCGCACTCCGGCAGGGCATGATCTAGAACGGTAGGGGTTGACCCGTTCGTCCCGGAGGAGCACCTGTGCGACCCTGGCCCGGAACGCCCTACCCGCTCGGCGCGGCCTACGACGGCGTCGGCACCAACTTCACCCTGTTCTCCGAGGTGGCGGAGTACGTCGAGCTGTGCCTGTTCGACGACGACGGCACCGAGGAGCGCGTGCGGCTGCCGGAGGTGGACGGCTTCGTCCACCACGGCTACCTGCTCGGCGTCGGCCCCGGCCAGCGCTACGGCTTCCGCGTGCACGGCCCGTACGACCCGGAGCAGGGGCTGCGGTGCAACCCGAACAAGCTGCTCATCGACCCCTACGCCAAGGCCATCACCGGCGGCGTCGACTGGCACGAGTCGCTGTTCGGCTACCCGTTCGGCGAGCCCGACGAGCGCAACGACCTCGACTCCGCCGGGCACGTCCCGCTGTCGGTCGTGGTCAACCCGTTCTTCGACTGGGCCAACGACCGGCCGCCCAAGACGCCGTACAACGAGTCGGTCATCTACGAGACCCACGTGCGCGGCCTGACCATGCTGCACCCCGAGGTGCCCGAACGGCTGCGCGGCACCTACGCGGGCCTCGCGCACCCGGCGGTGATCGAGCACCTGAAGTCGCTCGGCGTGACCGCGGTCGAACTGATGCCGGTGCACCAGTTCATCACCGACCACGGGCTGTCCGAGAAGGGACTGCGCAACTACTGGGGTTACAACACGATCGGGTTCTTCGCGCCGCACGCCGGTTACGCGGCGCTACCCGACCAGGCCGGCCAGGTGCAGGAGTTCAAGGGCATGGTCCGCGCCCTGCACGAGGCGGGCATCGAGGTCATCCTCGACGTGGTCTACAACCACACCGCCGAGGGCAACCACCTCGGTCCGACGATCTCCATGCGCGGCATCGACAACCAGGCCTACTACCGGCTGGTGGACGACGAGCCGAAGTACTACATGGACTACACCGGCACCGGCAACTCGCTCAACGTCCGCAGCCCGCACACCCTCCAGCTGATCATGGACAGCTTGCGCTACTGGGTGACCGAGATGCGCGTGGACGGGTTCCGGTTCGACCTCGCCGCCACCCTGGCCCGCGAGTTCTACGACGTGGACCGGCTGTCCACGTTCTTCGACCTGGTGCAGCAGGACCCGGTGGTCAGCCAGGTCAAGCTGATCGCCGAGCCGTGGGACGTCGGACCCGGCGGCTACCAGGTCGGCAACTTCCCGCCGTTGTGGACGGAGTGGAACGGCAAGTACCGCGACACCGTCCGCGACTTCTGGCGCGGCGAACCGGCGACGCTGGGCGAGTTCGCCTCGCGCGTCACCGGCTCGTCGGACCTGTACCAGGACGACGGCCGCCGCCCGTACGCGTCGGTCAACTTCGTCACCGCGCACGACGGGTTCACCCTCACCGACCTGGTGTCCTACAACCGCAAGCACAACGACGCCAACGGCGAGGACGGCCGCGACGGCGCGGACGACAACCGGTCGTGGAACTGCGGCGTCGAGGGGCCCACCGACGACCCCGAGGTGCTCGACCTGCGCGCCCGGCAGCGGCGCAACCTGCTCGCCACGCTGCTGCTGTCGCAGGGCGTCCCGATGATCCTGCACGGCGACGAGCTGGGCCGCACCCAGCAGGGCAACAACAACGCCTACTGCCAGGACAACGAGCTGTCCTGGGTCGACTGGACGCTGGTCGAGAAGAACAAGGACCTGGTCGACTTCACCTCCGCGCTCACCGCGTTCCGCCGGGCCCACCCGGTGCTGCGCCGGCGGCGGTTCTTCCAGGGCAAGCCCATCCGCAAGGGCGACGAGCTGCGCGACATCGCGTGGTTCACACCTTCGGGCGAAGAGATGACCGAGCAGAACTGGGAGGACGACTTCGGCCGCTGCGTCGTCGTCTTCCTCAACGGCGAGGGCATCCCGGACCTGGACCCGCGCGGCATGCGCGTGCTCGACGACTCGTTCCTGCTCGTGTTCAACGCCCACCACGGAGACATCGAAATCACTCTTCCGGATGACAGTTACGGTCCGCAGTGGACGGTCGTGGTGGACACCTTCGCCGGGGTGGTGCGCGAACCGGACACCGGCGAGCCGGTGCCCGCGGGCGGCACGGTGACCGTGCCCGCGCGGTCCCTGCTGGTGCTCCAGCGGACGGGCGTCGAATGACCGCCCCGGACCGGGGAGCGCCCGCCTCGACCTACCGCATCCAGTTCACCCCCGACTTCACCTTCGCCGACGCCGAGGCCGTCGTGGACTACCTCGACGCGCTCGGCGTGGGCGCGCTCTACGCGTCGCCGCTGCTGGAGGCCGTGCCGGGCTCGACGCACGGCTACGACGTGGTGGACCCGACCAGGGCGCGCGAGGAGTTCGGCGGCGAGGCCGGCCGGCAGGCGCTGGGCAAGGCGCTGCGGCGCGCCGGGCTCGGGCTGGTGGTGGACATCGTGCCCAACCACATGGCCACCGGACCGGAGAACCCGTGGTGGTCCGACCTGCTCGCCCGCGGGCGGGAGTCGAGGTACGCGAAGTACTTCGACGTGGACTGGTCCTCCGGCAAGCTGCTGCTGCCCTTCGCGGGCTCGCCCGAGGAGGAAGAGGAGCACGAGCACTACCGGCTGGTGTTCTGGCGGCGCGGCAACGCCGCGCTGAACTACCGGCGGTTCTTCGACATCACCACGCTGGCGGCCGTGCGGGTGGAGGACCCGGAGGTCTTCGAGGCCACGCACGGCGAGGTGCTGCGCTGGGTCGCGGCGGGCGAGGTCACCGGCCTGCGCGTGGACCACCCCGACGGGCTGGCCGACCCCGGCGCGTACATGCGGCTGCTCAAGCAGCGCGCCGGGTGCTGGGTGGTCGTGGAGAAGATCCTGGGCGTGGACGAGGCGCTGCCCGCGTCCTGGCCCGTCGAGGGCACCACCGGCTACGACGCGCTGCGCGAGGTGTGCGGGCTGTTCGTGGACCCGGCGGGCGAAGCCGCGCTCACCGCGCTGGCGGCCGAGTCGGGCGTGGCGACGGACTTCGCGGCCGTCGAGCACGAGTGCCGGGACCTGGTGGCGCGCGGCATCCTGCGCGCCGAGGTCAAGCGGATCGCCGCGCTGGTGGACCACCCGGACCGGGCGCTGGCCGAGGAGGCCGTGGCCCAGCTGATGGTCGCCTTCCCGGTCTACCGGTCCTACCTGCCGGAGGGGCGCGACGCGTGGGACGCGGCGGTGGCCGCGTGCACCTGCCCCGCGGTGCGGGCGTTGGACGAGCAGGTCCGGGCCGACCCGCACGGCGAGCTGGCGACGCGCATCCAGCAGACCTCCGGCATGGTCGTCGCCAAGGGCACCGAGGACACCGCGTTCTACCGGTACAGCCGGTTCGTGGCGCTCAACGAGGTCGGCGGCGCGCCGGACCGGTTCGGCGTGCCGGTCGAGGAGTTCCACCGGCGGGCGGCGGCGCGCGAGGCCGGGTCGCCGGCGGCGATGACCGCGCTGTCCACGCACGACACCAAGCGGTCGGAGGACGTGCGGGCGCGGCTCGCGGTGCTGGCCGAGATCCCCGACGAGTTCGCCGACGCGGTGCGCCGGTGGACCGCCGAGTGCGGCATCGACGAACCCGCGCTGAACATGCTGGCCTGGCAGTCGCTGGTGGGCGCGTGGCCGATCACCGCCGACCGGATGGCCGCCTACCTGGACAAGGCGGCCAAGGAGTCCAAGGTCCGCACCACGTGGATCGACCACGACGAGGAGTTCGAGGCGGCGGTCGCGGCCTGGCCGGCGCGGGTGCTGGACAGCCCGCTGGGCGGGGACGTGGCGGCGTTCGCCGAGCGGGTCGTCGCGCCGGGCTGGTCCAACGCGCTGGGCCAGAAGCTGGTGCAGCTGGTCGCGCCGGGTGTGCCGGACGTCTACCAGGGCTCGGAGCTGTGGGACCTGTCCCTGGTCGATCCCGACAACCGGCGGCCGGTGGACTACGAGGTGCGGCGGCGGTTGCTCGCGCGCATCCGGGACGGGTGGCTGCCCGCGGTGGACGACTCGGGCGCGGCCAAGCTGCTGGTGGTGCACCGGGCGTTGACCCTGCGGCGGGAGCGGCCGGAGCTGTTCCGCGGCTACCGGCCGTTGCGGGCCTCCGGGCCCGCGGCGAAGCACGTCGTGGCGTTCGAACGGACCGGGCTGGTCGCGGTGGCGACGCGGTTGCCGGTGGGACTGGCCGCGGGCGGCGGGTGGCGCGACACCGTGCTGCCGCTGCCGCCCGGCGACTGGACCGACGTGCTGACGTCCCGGCCCGTGCGCGGGCCCCTGGGCGAGATGCTGGACCACTACCCCGTGGCACTGCTGGTGCGAGGAGATTCGTGACGTTCTCGGTGTGGGCGCCTGCTCGTGATCGTGTTCAGGTGCGGGTGGACGGGCAGGACCACGAGATGACCGCCGGGGACGGGGGGTGGTGGTTCTCGGACGTCGAGGGCACGGACTACGCGTTCGTGCTCGACGGCGAGGCGCTGCCCGACCCCCGGTCGCGGTGGCAGCCCAACGGGGTGCACGAGGCGTCCCGCGTCTACGACCACTCGGCCTTCGAGTGGACGGACTCGGCGTGGACCGGCCGGCCGTTGCAGGGCGCGGTGATCTACGAGCTGCACATCGGCACGTTCACCCCGGGCGGCACGTTCGACTCGGCGCTGGAGAAGCTCGACCACCTGGTGGACCTGGGCGTCACGCACGTCGAGGTGATGCCGGTGAACGCGTTCGACGGCACGGCCGGGTGGGGCTACGACGGCGTCCTGTGGGGCGCGGTGCACGAGCCGTACGGCGGGCCGGACGGGTTCAAGCGGTTCGTGGACGCCTGCCACGGGCGCGGGTTGGCCGTGCTGCTGGACGTGGTCTACAACCACCTGGGGCCGTCGGGCGCGTACCTCGACCGGTTCGGGCCGTACTTCGCGGGCCGCAACGACTGGGGTCCGGGGTTGAACCTCGACGGGCCCGACTCCGACGAGGTGCGCCGGTACGTCGTGGACAACGCGGTGAGCTGGTTGCGCGACTACCACGTGGACGGGTTGCGGCTGGACGCCGTGCACGCGTTGGTGGACCGCAGCGCCGTGCACGTGCTGGAGCAGCTGGCGTCCGAGGTGGACGCGCTGTCGGCCGGGCTGGGCCGGCCGTTGACGTTGATCGCCGAGTCGGACCTCAACGACGCGCGGCTGGTGACGGCGCGCGAGGCGGGCGGGTACGGGCTGGACGCCCAGTGGGCCGACGACCTGCACCACGCGCTGCACGTGGCGTTGAGCGGCGAGACGTTCGGGTACTACCCGGACTTCGAGGGCCGCTTGGCGCAGACCCTGGAGGGCGTCTTCCTGCACGCGGGCACGTGGTCGTCGTTCCGGCACCGCCACCACGGGCGGCCGGTGGACAAGCGGCTGCCCGGCTACCGGTTCCTGGCCTACCTGCAGAACCACGACCAGATCGGCAACCGGGCGGTCGGGGACCGGCTGTCCGCGTCGGTGTCGCCGGGGCGGCTCGCGGTGGGCGCGGCGCTGGTGTTCTGCTCGCCGTTCACGCCGATGCTGTTCATGGGGGAGGAGTGGGCGGCGGGCACGCCGTGGCAGTTCTTCGCGTCCTTCCCCGACCCGGAGCTGGCCGAGGCGGTGCGGACGGGCCGGCGGCGGGAGTTCGCGCGGCACGGGTGGGGCGAGTCGGAGGTGCCCGACCCGATGGACCCGGCCACCGTCGAGCGGTCCACCCTGCGGTGGGAGGAACTCGGGGTTGACCAGCACCGGCGGGTGTTGGAGCTGTACCGGTCGCTGATCGCGCTGCGCCGGTCCCGGCCGGAGCTGGCGGACCCCCGGTTGGACCGCTTCCGGGTCGACGTCGTCGGCGACGCGCTGGTCCTGCACCGGGGGTCGTTGCGCGTGGTGGGCAACCTCGGCGGCGCCGCGGAGGTCGAGCTGCCCGCACCGGGCGAGGTGCTGCTCGCCTCGGCCGAGGCGAAGGTCGTCGGGCAGGTCGCGCACCTGCCCGCCGAGTCGTTCGCGGTGGTTCAGTTGTCCGGTTGACGCGTGCGGTGTTCCGGGAGCCAGCCGACCTCGGCCAGTTTCTCCGCGAGCAGCCGGCCGGCCAGGCTGACCTGGTCGGCCAGGTGTCTTCGCACCTCCGGCAACGGCGCCACCGCGTCGTTCGCGGCGTCGTAGGCCGCGACGAGGCTCCGCGCGGCCTGCACCACCTCCTCCACCCCGGGCCACTCGGAGTGCTCGGGCTGCCCGTTCGGCAACGCGGTCCGGTGCACCGCCCGGACCGCCCGACGCGCGCCCAGTTCGGCGGCCAGGTCGATCAACTGCACGGCGATGGTGTGCAACTTGACGTTGTGGTGTTGCGACATGCTGACCAGCAGTCGGAAGCCCTCCTGGGGCGTGCACCCCTGGACGGCCGCGATCAGGCCCGTGGCCTGTCCGATCACGGTGCGGGTCTGCACGGCTCGGCGCAGTCCCGCCACTTCCGCTTCCAGGCTGGCGATCCGCGCGGCGAGCGTGTTGTCCAGTCCGTCGTCCCCGACCACGGTCGGGCTCCTCTCGCACGTCGAAACTCGTGGTCAGCGCGTGCGACGGACATGCGGTGCCAGCCCCGCAAGCCCACAGCTGTAACGCTGACCAGGCGCCTCGGGGGTGCCGGGCGCCGGTTGGCTTGCGGCTGGCTTTTCAACCGCGTAGACGATCACCGTAGTAGAGGCCGGGCTTACGCGAAAACCGGAGGGTCCTCCTTCACTTTGACCTGCGGTTTTTCAACGCTCCGCTGGTCTCTGATGCTCTCCGCTCTCTCTAGCAGGACGCGCTTCGCTCTCTCGGGCATGACGCGCTTCGCGCTCTCGGGCGTTGCGCGCTGACGCGCTCTCAAGATCAAAAGCGCCTCGCCGGCGGGCAGGCCCCCGGGGGTGGAAGGGCGTCGGTTCGTTCCCCGCACGGCCTGCCGGAGGCAACCACCCTTCACCCTTCTTGGCAACCGGTGAAGCGTGGTTGCCAAGAAGGGTGAAGCGCGGTTGGGCTGCGCCCAGGCCGTACGGGGAACGAACCGAGGCCCTTCCTTGGCTTGGCAGCCCGAGCGAGCCGCGCTTCGCGCGGATAAGCAGTGTGGTGGGGGGTGGGGTGAGCGGGGCCAGCGAGCTGGCGAGCGGTGGGCGGCGGGGGCGGGGCTGGCGAGCGGTGGGCGGCGGGGCGCTGGCGAGCGGTGGGCGCGGGCGAGCCGGGCGGGCGAGTGGGGGCGGGCGAGTGGGGCGGGCGAGCCGGGCGGGCGAGTGCGGGAGGGCGAGTGGGGGAGGGCGAGCGGCGGGGGCTGTGGTGTCGCGGGGCTGTGGCGCGGGGAGTTTCGGCCAGTTGGCCCGGCCCACCCCGGCCCGGTCCGGCCCACCCCGGCCCGGTCCGGCCCGGTCGGTCCAACTCGGCCCGGTGCGGGTCCGCTTTCCGCGCCGCAGGCGCGCCCATTGGGCTATCAGCCACAGGAAGGGCCTCGGTTCGTTCCCCGTACGGCCTGGGCGCAGCCCAACCGCGCTTCGTCCTTCTCCGCAACCACGCTTCACCGGTTGCGGAGAAGGACGAAGGGTGGTTGCCTCCGGCAGGCCGTGCGGGGGACGGACCGACGCCCTTCCACCCCCGGGGGCCTGCCCGCCGGCGAGGCGCTTTTGATCTTGAGAGCGCGCCAGCGCGTCATGCCCGAGAGAGCGAGAGCGTCGTCCGAACCCAGCGGGAAGCGAGTGGAAGAAAGCAACTAGCGAGGAGGAAGAACACAAAACTCGTTGCCGGCGGGGTCGGCGAGAACGACCCAAGGCAACTCGGGGTCATCGGCGACGACGGTGGCGCCGAAGCCGACCAACCTCGCCACCTCGGCATCGCGGTCCCGGTCGGCCACCACGTCCAGGTGCAGCCGGTTCTTCCCCTTCTTGGGCTCGGTCACCGGCTGGAGCAGCAGCATCGGCCCGTCACCGGTCAGTTCCGTGTACTCCAGGCCCTTGGCGTCGGTCCACGTCCTGGTCTCCCGGTAGCCCAGCGCCGCGCACCAGAAGGCGCGCAGGTCCGCGTGGTCGGGTGGGGTGTCGATGGCCACGGCGAGGATGCGGCTCGTCATGGTGTCGGTTTTCCCGGTCGCCGCCCCGGGTATGCGTGGGGTGGACCTGATGTCGATCGAAAGGGACCGTCATGGGTGCCGACGACAAGCTCAACAACAAGGCCGAGGAGATGAAGGGTCGGGCCAAGGAGGCCCTCGGCGACGCCACCGACAACGAGCAGTGGCAGGCGGAGGGCAAGGCCGAGCGGGCCAAGGGCGCGCTCAAGGAAGCCGGCGAGAAGGTCAAGGACGCCTTCCGGCCCAACGACCGCTGACGCTCCGTCCGCTGTCGCCGTGATGGCCGCGCGCAGTGCCGCCCCGTTCGTGCCGGAAGGCGCGGACCTGGCGGCGCTGCGCGCTGCCGCGCGCGGGTGCGAGGGGTGCGACCTCTACCGGCCCGCCACCCAGACGGTGTTCGGCGCCGGGCCGCCCGACGCGCGGCTGGTGCTGGTCGGTGAGCAGCCCGGCGACCAGGAGGACCGCGCGGGGGAGCCGTTCGTCGGGCCCGCCGGGAAGCTGCTGGACCGGGCGCTCGCCGAGGCGGACCTGCTGCGCGAGGGCGTCTACGTGACCAACGCGGTGAAGCACTTCAAGTTCGTCCCGGCCGAGCGGGGGAAGCGGCGCATCCACAAGTCGCCCGCGCGGGGCGAGGTCGTGGCCTGCCTGCCGTGGTTGCACGCCGAGCTGGCGGAGGTGCGGCCGGACCTGGTCGTGTGCCTGGGCGCGACGGCCGCCAAGGCGATCATGGGCACCGACTACAAGGTCACCGAGCGGCGGGGCCGGGTCGAGCAGGCCGCGGACTTCCGCGTCATCAGCACGGTGCACCCCTCGGCGGTCCTGCGGGCGCCCGACCGGGACGAGGCGTACGCGGCGTTCGTGGCCGACCTGCGCACGGTCCGCGACCACCTCTAGATCACCGTGCGTGACCAGCCGTGGAGGTGGAGCGGCCCCCTGACCGCTTCCCGCGTGCGGGCCGAGCTGGACTGGGCTCGGAGTCAGGGGGCCGGGTGGCCGCCTGGTTTTCGCCAGGCCCACCCCTGAAGACGGGTAGGTCCTAGCGGACGGTCACCTCACGACGAGTCCTACAGCTACACAACTTCGGACCACCTCCTTCCTCGTGTACGGCGAACTTATGTCGTCCCCGGGAGGCCTCGCAACGGATTTCTTGATCCGCGAACGCGGTGTCCGTTTGCCGCCGGACTTCCGCCGCGGCGGTCGCCAAGATCGTTGTCATGAACATGGAAGGCAAGGTCGCTCTGGTCACTGGTGGTAGCCGCGGCATCGGGGCGGCGGTGGCGCTCCGGCTCGCGCGGGAGGGCGCGGACGTCGCGCTGACCTACCGGAACGACGCGGGCGACGTGGTGGAGCGGATCAAGGAGACGGGTCGCCGCGTGGTGGCGGTCCGGGCGGACAGCGGGGACGCCGCGGCGGTGGCCGCCGCCGTGGACGAGGCGGCGGGGACGCTGGGTCGGTTGGACGTCCTGGTGAACAACGTGGGCGAGTTCATCGTGGGACCGGTGGAGGAACTGGACGTCGAGGCGTTCGACCGGACGTTCGCGGTGAACGTGCGGGCCCCGTTCGTGGCGGTCCGGGCGGCGCTGCCGCACATGGGCGACGGCGGGCGGATCATCAGCATCGGCAGCAACGTCGCCGTGCGCGCGGTGTTCCCCGGCTTCTCGCTGTACTCGGCGAGCAAGTCGGCGCTGGTCGGCCTGACCAAGGCGCTGGGCCGGGAACTCGGGCCGCGCGGGATCACGGTCAACCTGGTGCACCCCGGACCCACCGACACCGACGCGAACCCGGCGGAGGGCCCGATGGCCGAGGCGATCAACGGGTTCACGGCGTTGGGCCGCTACGGCACGCCCGACGAGGTGGCCTCGGCGGTGGCCTACCTGGCTTCGGAAGAGGCCCGGTACGTGACCGGCGCGCAGTGGCACGTGGACGGCGGTTTCACCATCTAGGAGCGGGGGTGGGGCCGTGCCCACAGGTTCGGCACGGCCCCACTTGGCCCGCTCTCAGCCGACGTTGACGTCGATGCAGGCGTAGAACGCGTTGGCGGTGTCGCCGATGTTCCAGATCGCCAGCACCTTCTGGCGGCCGGTCGCACCCAGGTTCACGGTGTGCGAGACGGTCGAGGGCGGTTGCACGTTGCCCCCGTCGAAGTAGCCCACGCGGCGGCTGCCGACGTAGTACTCGTAGCTGGCGGTGCGGTGCCGGGCGGTGAAGACCCAGTTGAACGTGACGGTCTGCCCGACGCTGGTGACCTTCCAACCCTTGCTGTCGTTGTTGAGCTCGGCGAACCGCGCCACGCCGCCGTGGCAGCTGCGCAGGCCCTTGGGACCTTCGACGCTCTGCGGTTCGTACTTGATGTCACCGCACTGCACGAGACCCCGGGCGCACTGGGCCTGCCGGCTGGGCGGTGACGACACGTAGCCGTGGGCGAACGCCTGTGCCGTCGGCAGGGCGACGACGACCAGCGGCGCGGCGAGGACGCCGGCCGCCAAAGCGGCGATCCTGCGGCGAAGTGCCATGGTCAGCTCCTTTCGGGTGGGGCGGAGACGTCGTTGGGCACGCCTACCCGGGAGCAGCCTTCGCCGCTTCGGGCTGACGTTCACCCAACGCGGCGGCAGGTCTAGACCATACTCTCTGTGATTGCCCCGTGACAACCGTCCGTCGGTCCGGGCTTCGCGGTTTCGGGGCGGAGATCCGGATGGGGCAGCACCAACGCACACGTCTACATCCGGATCGGGTCGTCTCGGAGGGCGCATAGGGTGGCCACCATGAGCGAGATCGAGTTCTCCACGCCGCCGACGTTGCCCCAGCCCAACGGGTACAGCCACGTGGCCTCCGTCGGCGCGGGCCGCCGGCTGGTCTGGACCTCGGGTCAGGTGCCCATCGCCGCGGACGGCACGGTCGCCCCCGCCGGCGACTGGGAAGCCCAGACCCGCCAGGTGATGCACAACGTCGGCGCCGCCCTCGCCGCCGCCGGCGCGACCTGGCGGGACGTCTTCAAGCTGACCTTCTACGTCGTGGACACCTCGGCGCTGGCGACCGTCCGGGCGGTGCGGGACGAGTTCATCGACGTCGAGCGCCCACCGACCAGTTCGCTGGTCCAGGTGGCCGGACTGTTCCGGCCGGACCTGTTGATCGAGGTCGAGGCGGTCGCCGCGGTCGCCTGAAAAGGCCGGTGCCCCGCCGCGAGGACGACGGGGCACCGGACCAACCTCTAAGGCTCCGGAGTCCGGGAACCGCCCGTTCGCTCCCGGCGGTCCCGCCGCAACCAGTGCTCGAACATCGTCGGCACCACGAGCAACTCCACGATCAGGGTGACCAGGAAAGCGTCACCGTCGACCACGAACCGCACCGCGATGGCGATCAGGACCGCCACAGCCACCATGAGAGCGGCGCGGACGAGCCATCGGACGAGCATCGGCTGCAACTCCTTCACGCGCGTTGCCACCACCCTACTTCCACTTCACCCACCAACCCCTGCGGGTCTTGGGGCGCAACGCGTGCTTGCCGGCCGCCTTCCGCACGTTGACCCGCCAGCCCGAGCGCAGGTTGCCCACGAAGCGCGAGGCGCCCTGCCGCAGACCACCCGCCGCCGCGGCGATCGCGAGGTCCCGTCGGCGGTACTGCGGGGTGTTGCCCCTGGCCACCGCGTAACCCACCGCGCCGCCCACCGCGCCGACCGCGACCGCGCACACGACGCTCAGCGTGCACGCGGCGGCGGCGACCACGGCGAACCCGATCGCCACGCCGAAGCCCAACATCTCCCGCGAGATGCCGATCCGGCGGCTGACCCGCTCGGCCTGGCGGCCGATCCAGTGCGCGCCGCGGTCCACCTGCTTGCCGACCCACGAGCACAGGCCCCACAGGCAACGCCCGTCGAGGTCGGTGTTGTTGACCGGGTCGCCGATGACGTAGTCGTAGTCGTTGGCGCTGCCGCCCTCGACCGGGTCGACGGACAGGAACCGGCCGAACAGCGGGCTGTACGGGCGTGCGCCCATCTGGACGACCGACAACGCCCCGGCGTGCTCGTACGGGCGCTGGTGCTGCCCGAGCCAACCGTGGTCCATCTGGCCGGGCTGGTTGTCCGGGACGTTGTCCGCGTCCACCGCGCCCGCCGCCGTCAACGGTTCGCCGAACGGCGTGAACGTGCGCAGCGCCCCCACCTGCTTGCCGTCCGCACCCGTGGTCAGGACCAGGTCCCCGCGCACGGAGGCGTGGTCGAAGGTGCTCTGGCCGGCCGCGGGCCGCCACGTGTGCAGGACGCCGCCGGGAAGGCTGATGCTGCGGGTGAGCACCTTGTTGTCCGCGTCCAGCGCGATGTCGGAGGTGTCGCCGCTGCCGGTGTAGCCGTAGCGCACCTCGCTCACGCCGTCGCCCGCGGCGGCGTGCCGGCGGATGATCCGGTCGGTCGCGTCGCGGACGTAGGACACGTCGGCCGGGTCGGACCCGGTGGTGCGCAGGGCGATGTTGCGGTCCGCCCCGTCCCACGACAGGTGCGTCGTGGCACCACCGGCGGTGTACTGGGTGGTGTTGCCGTTGGCGTCGTAGCGCACGTCGGTCACCGCGTTCGCGCCGACGGTGCCCAGCAACCGGTCCGCGGCGTCGTAGCAGTACGCCGTCTGCGCCACGCCCGCGGCGGTCTCGTCCAGCAGTCGCACCCGGTTGGTGTTCAGCCCCGCGTTGGCCTGGGTGCCCGTCGGGCACGCCGCGTCCGCAGCCGAGGTGAAGTCGTAGGTGTAGTGGTGCCCCACCACCCACGCCTCGGTCAACCGGCCCGCCGGGTCGTAGACGTAGTTCGCCGCCGACGGCCGCGCGTCCACACCGCCCAGGGCCTCGTCGACGATGGTGCCCGACCGCGTGCGGCCCACCGTCGCGTCCACCGCGACGCCGTCACCGGTCCGCCACGAGTGCCGGACCACCCGGCCCGCCGCGTCCCGGCCGACCGAGGTCAGCGCGCTGCCGTTGGCGTAGTCCGCCGACGCCAGCTCACCCGCCGCGTCGTACCCGACCGTGGCCAGCGCCGTGCCGTCCAGCGACACGGTCCGCACGCGCCCGGCGTCGTCGTAGGTGTAGGTCGTGACCTGCGCCGGGTCGGCGGGCGGCGTCACCTTCTCCGACAGCACCCGGCCGGCCAGGTCGTAGCCGGTCTCGGTGCGCACGCCGGTGGCGTCGGTGAACTCCACCACGCGCCCGAGGAGGTCCACCCGGGTCGTGACGGTGCCGTTGTTGTCGGACACCGAGGTGACCAGCGGGTCGCCGTTCACGGCGTAGTTCGTCGTGACGGTCCGCTCCGCCGCCGACGCGGTGGCCGGGTACTTCACCGCGGTCGGCCGGTCGCGGTCGTCGTAGGTCGTGCAGGTCCACGAACCGCCGGCGCCCTTGGCCACGACCCGCCCGGAGGCGTCGTAGACCTGCTCGTCCTCCCGGGCCTGGCCGGAGGCCGGCACGGGCAGCCGGGTCAGCTTCGCCAGACCCGCCTGGTTGACCGACTCGGTCGCGGCGGTGCACGGGTTGTCCCGCGCCTCCGTGTCCCCGTAGTAGACCGTGGTCGTCTGCGCGCCGGTCGGCATGGTCTTGCCGGTTTTGCGCAAGTATCCGCTGCCGACCGGCTCGTAGGCCACGCGCGTGGTCATGCCGCCGGTGGTGGTGGACGTGGCCAGGCCGTACGTCGCGTCCACGCCGCCGTCGGTGAAGCTGGTGGTGTTGACGGAGTTCGGCACGCCGTCGGACTCGTGGTTCACCGTGGACGTGGCCAGGCCGTAGTTCGGCTTGAGGTATTGCCCGGGGATCGGCTCGTACACGCCGTCGGGGGCGCGTCGCCAGTTCAGGTGCAGTTGGCCCGGCCCCTGGCCGTTGTAGTAGTCGATGCGGATGCGGTGGACGGACCCGGCGACGGTGTTGTTGTAGTCGCCCTTGGCCGGCCGCGGTCCGCCGTCGGACCAGTGGTCGATGACGAGCTTGTCGTCGATCCACAGCCGAGCGCCGTCGTCGACGTGCGTCTCCAGGTTGTAGTTGCCCGCGTTGGGGAAGGTGATCTCGCCGGTGAGCCGGATCGAGAAGCGCCCGGCGGGCACGCCGGGGGCGGGCGAGGCGGTGTCGGTCCAGTCCGACCGCACGGTGCCGTCGGTCGAGCCCAGGCCGGTCCGCGAGACCTTCGGCGTGCCGGACAGCGTCGCGTTGTCGTAGATCGCCGCCGCCAGCCCTTGCAGGCCTTCGTCGTAGTTGGTGCGCGTGTGCGGCACCGTGCCGGCGCACGCCGCCGTCGGCACCTGGCCCGCGAAGCAGCTCGCCGGCGCCGGCCCGTACTTGTCGGTGGGCCGGTCGTTGTGGTCGTAGACCGTGGTGGACACCCGCCCGGCGGCGTCGGTGCCGGTCAGCTGGAGGTCCTTGCTGTTCCAGGTGGTCGACGTGGTCCGGCCGGTGGCGTCGGTCGAGGTGAGCTGCCGGTCGGCGTCGTCGTAGGTCACCTTCACCGCGTGGCCGGAGACCGGGCTCAGCCCGGCCACGTCCACGAAGGTCTGCCGGTTGGCCTGGTCGTAGCGGTAGGCGTGCCACGGCCGCTGCGCGCCGGCCTGGCCGTTGGGCGCCGGGGCCAGCACGTTCACCGCGCCCCGCCGGGCGCCCACGTCGCCGTAGTTCACGACGGTGTAGGTCTCGGCGGTGTTGCGGTTGGCCGGGTCCTGGGTCGCCCAGTCCACCGCGAGGCTGTCGCGGACGCCGGCGAGGGTGCCGTCGGCGTTGAACCCGTAGTCGGTGTTCGCGCCGCCGGGGTTCTCGACGCGCGCGATGACCCCGTTGCGGTACCACAGGTAGGTCTGCGAGCCGTCCCAGTACTGGACGCGGCACAGCATCTGCGACGGGGGCAGCGCGTCCGACCCCGCCGAGGGCGTGCGGCCCCCGTAGCAGTCGTCACCGGCGCGGTTGTAGAACAACCGGTGCGAGCGCTGGGAGACCGGGTCGGTGATCTGCGCCAGCCGCGACGGCGACCCGCTCCACGACATGACGTTCGCCGCGGGCTTGCGGCTGTCGAGGACCGAGGACTCCGAGGCGAGCGTGCCGTCGGCGTTGAACGTGTAGACCTCGCTGCCCTCGTGCAGGGTGATCTTGCCGCCGGTGTCCAGGCCGAGCACGCCGGTCTCGCCCGCGGGCGGCGTGTACGTGCCGGTCGCGGACTTGGTCCAGGTGTGCTTGGCGCCCGTGGCGTCGGTGAGCACGATGGACTGGTCCTGCACCTGCGCCTTGGTGTAGGACGCGCCGTCACCGGTCAGGTTGGCGTTGAGCTGCCAACCGGTCGGCAGCGCGGGCAGGTCCTGCGTGTAGAGCCACGACGCCGGGACGACCTGCGGCGGCACGGCCTTGCTCCCGGCCTCGTTGGTCTGGACGAACAGCTTCATCCGCGCCGGACCGGTGGAGTGGTACAGCTCGGCCTTGATCGGCACCCGCTGCCCCGCGGTCAGGGCGATCTCGGTGACCGGGCCGTTCTGGCCCGTCAGCGCGAAGTTGACGTCGGAGGCGTTGGGGTTGTTGTAGACCAACGTGTTGTTGACCCAGATCTTCGCGCCGTTCGCGTGGACGCCGGCGAAGTGGTACGTGCCGGTGGCCGGGACCTGGAAGTAGCCCTCCCAGCGGCCCACGAACCAGTCCGCGCCCAGCGCGGGGCCGAAGACCGACTCCGCGCCCCAGTCGGCGTTGACCTGCGACTCGTTGCGCACCAGCACGGGGTTCGCGTCGGGCGTGCCGGAGCGGGTGGTGTCGTTGAAGTACGACGCGCGCAACCCGAAGGGCTCCTTGGCCTGCGAGTTGTAGCTGAACGCCAGGCCCGACGAGCCGCCGACGGTGGTGAAGGTCGGACCGGCGACCTGCGTGTGGACGTTGCCGTTGGCCAGGTTCACCGTGACCGGCCCGACCGTGTCCTTGGGCGCGGGGCCGGTGTCGCCGATGCGCTGGTCCACCTTGAAGCGGCCCACCCAGCCCGGGTTCGTGGTCGTCACGCCGCCGCTGAGCGCGGTCAGCACCGTCCACGTGTAGCTCGTGCCGTCGGTGAGCACCCCCGGCGGGACGGTCCAGGACGTGCCGGTGATGCAGCCGGAGTCGACCACGATGCCGGACAGCGCGTCCGGGCCGGTGGCGACCTTGAAGCAGTACAGCGTGCCGTCACCGGACGGGTTGGCCACCGGGCTGACCGACAGCGTCGGCGTCAGGTTGGTGACGACGCTCCCGGTCGCCGGGCTCACCAGCGACGTCGCGGGCGGCGCGCTGCCGTGGTCGACGATCAGGTTGATCTGCATGTTCTTGTAGGACCAGGCGTCGGTCTCGCCGCCGGTCACCATGAACCAGGCGCTGTTGTCCCGGGCCGCCACGCGGGCGGCGATGAAGTCGGTGAACTCCTTGGACTGCATGGAGCCGCGGTCGCCGATCGGCGCGGACGCCAGGTGCTGGCCGACGCCGTTGAAGTCCAGCGCGGTCGCGTGGAACAGGTGCGAGTCCCACGACAGCATGGAGCCGGTCTGGGCGTTGCGCCAGAAGTCCAGCCGCGCGCCGACGACGTTCTTGCCGAACAGCGGCGTGTAGTCGTACCGGAAAGCCGTGCGCCAGAACGTGTTGGCGCCGCCGGCGCCCGAGCGCGAGTTGCCCACCGCGACGCCGCAGTTGGTGCACTGGTAGCCGTCGGACTTGTAGGCCCTCGACTCGTCGTCGTTGTTGAACCCGTAGGTGTAGGTCGGGTCCACGACGACCGGGTACACGCGCGCCTTGTCGTCCAGCCACGCCTTGTCCACGGAGACGGTGAGCAGCCAGGACTTCCCGTCCTGCGCCAGGCCGTAGGCGCCGCCGGTCTGCGCGGGCGGCTCGTTCTTCTCCGCGCTGCCCGCGGAGTCCCACGCCACGATCGGCGGCAGCGCCGCGACGACCGCGCCCGACGGGTCCTTGACCACGACCCCGTCGTCCTTGAGCTCCGGCGTGAGCTTGCCCAGGTCCATCCGGAAGACCCAGCTGCCCTTGGCCGCCGAAGCCTTCTTGACGACGATGGACTCCTTGACGCCGCCCGGTTCGACCTCGTACTCCAGGTCGGTGTCCGGCAGCACGTCCACGTAGGTCGCCTTGGAGTCCTTGACCTGCCGCGACGCGCGGCGCGCGCCCTCCAGCCCGACCGCGATGCGGGAGCCGGCGCGGTCCAGCGTCACCAGGCCCGGGTCGTCGGCGGACGCCGCGAACTCCGGCCGCAGCCCGTGCGCCTCGACCTTGGCCCGCTTGGACCCCTTGTCCTCCGACAACCGGGTGTCCACGGGCTTCCACGCGCCCTTGTCGTCCCGCACGCTCAAGGGAACCCTCGACAGCACGGTGGACCGGCTGCCGTCGGGGTTGACGTAGTCGACCGACTTCTCCGCCCGCGCGACCTCGCGCGAGGACTTCGCGTCGAACTTCGAGCTCACCCGGCCGGCCTCGGCGCCCATCAGCGGCCGGAAGTCACCGGCGGCCGTCGGCGAGGCGTGCTCGCGCCCCTGCTGCGGCGGGCTCGGCCACGACGACAGGGACCGCGAGTCCCGCGCCGCGGCCGGTTCGGCGGCCGCCACCGCGGGCGCCGCCTCCATCAGGGAGGCGACGAGTGCCGCGGTCAGCACCACGGCGACCGGCGATCTCCCGCGAGTTCTCCGCGCGGGTCTGTCCCGCCTGGCACCAGACAGTTCCATGCAAAACTCCCGGACACGTGAAATGACACGACACATCGGCTCATTGCCGACGGCAAGGGGCCGTGAGCCGGCATGAACGGACGTCGAACAATGGTCGACGCCTGTTCGTCGCGCAGGCACACGGAAAAGACCCGAGGAGAATCCACGGGTGAAAGGGTGGGATCAGGTGGTCAGCCGGACACCGGGACCGGTGTGGGCGTGAACGCCTCGACTACGCCTCGGCGGGCAAAACCCCCACCATTGATCGGCCAAGCGGGCTCAAGACACGCAACACGACATGCCCCCTCACATCGCCGCCGGGTGGTGACCACGCCCCCCGTGATCATCCGACTACCCGACGTACGCAGGGGGAACGCTAACCAACGGCCACCACACACCACAGACGCCGAACGGAGCAATTGAAAGGCACCGGACCCCGGCCCGGCCGGTTGCCGATTTTCCGGCCGCGGATCGTGGTTTCGGCCGGCGGCTCAATTCGACTCGCGGGCGGCGGCGGCTCGGGCGGCGCGTTCGACTTCGGTTCGCCGGTTCGCCCAGAAAGTCGCGTCCTGGCCGCGGCGGGCCAGGGTCGCCGGGTCCATTTCCACCGCGCCGTCCAGTTGCTCGCGCAGGATGTCGGCGTGGCCCGCGTGACGGCTCGTTCCGGTGAGCACGTGGACCACCGCGTGGACCCGGACCCGTTGGTAGCGGGCGGTGATCTCGGCGCGGGACTCGTGCTCGGTCGCCCACATGTCCTTGCCGCGCTGCGCCAGGTCAGGGCGGATGTCGTGTTCGGACAGTCCGTCGAGCTTGCGCAGCACCGCCTCGCGGGCCTCCCGCAGATCGGTGTGCAGGTACCGCTTCGCGAAGTCGTCGATCAACCCACCAGCGTGCCCGAAACCGGCCCAAGATCACCTTCGCGGCGCGTGAGCGGGCGGTTGTGCCAGCATGGGGCGCATGCCTGTCACTCCCGAGAGCACGACCGAGGTCGTGGCCAACGACTACGACTCCTTCGGCGAGGCGTACGCGGTCGAGAACGAGACCAGCCTCCTCAACGCCTACTACACCCGGCCCGCGGTCCTCGCCCTGGCCGGGGACGTCGCGGGGCGGCGGGTCCTCGACGCGGGCTGCGGTTCCGGCACGATCTTCGAGCCGCTGCGCGACCGGG
Source organism: Saccharothrix mutabilis subsp. mutabilis (assembly GCF_039521145.1). Taxonomy (NCBI): domain Bacteria; kingdom Bacillati; phylum Actinomycetota; class Actinomycetes; order Pseudonocardiales; family Pseudonocardiaceae; genus Saccharothrix; species Saccharothrix mutabilis. The sequence goes on along the minus strand of NZ_BAAABU010000006.1, from coordinate 303,398 downwards.
GCGCGCTCGTGACGGGCTTCGACTCCAGCGCCACGATGGTGGAGGTGGCCCGGCGCAGGCTCGGTCCCGACGCCGACCTCCGGGTCGCCGACCTCGGCGCCCCGCTCCCGTTCGCGGACAACGCCTTCGACGACGTGGTCGCCGCGCTGGTGCTGCACTACCTGGAGGACTGGTCCGCGCCGCTGGCCGAACTGCGCCGCGTGCTGCGGCCGGGCGGACGGCTGATCCTCGCCGTGAACCACCCGATCCTCTACAAGATGATGAACCCCGCGGGCGACTACTTCGCGACCGTCAAGTGGTCCGCGGAGCACGACTTCGCCGGCCGGAAGGCCGTGCTGGAGTACTGGCACCGGCCGCTGCACGCGATGACCGACGCCTTCACCGCCGCCGGCTTCCGCACCGCCGTCGTCAGCGAGCCGCCGCCCGCGCCCGAGGCCCGGGAACTGTTCGCCGACGAGCTGGCCCGGTACCCCTCCGGATCGTTCCTGAGCTTCCTGTTCTTCGTCCTGGAGGCCGTCTAAGTGCAGGCGCGGATCGACGTGTCGCGCCTGCCCGCGGAACTCGTGGCGCTGATCGACCGCCTCCGTCCCGGTGACGAACTGGTCCTCACGCGCGACGGCCACGACATCGCGACGATCTCCGGCACGGGCGGCGCGCCCGAGGACGTCGTCCCCACCGCGACGGACGACGACTACGGCGGCGTCACGGTCGTCGCCACGGCGATGAAGCTGTCCGCGTCGGCCCGGTCGGCGTTGTCCGCCCAGCTCGGCCCGGACTACATCGTCCTGGACATGCACAAGGCGCCGAGGACGGCGGACGTGCTGCTGGTGCCGCCGTCCAGCCCGCAGCTGATCGGGAGCCTGCGCGGCCTGTACCCCAAGGCGCGCGTGGTGATCGCCGAGATCGAGGACCGCGAGCTGGGGATCAGCTACCAGGGCCCGATCCGGCGCATGCTGGCGGCCGGCGCGGAGACCTACCTGATGTCGAGCACCATCCCCGTGCTGGCCCGGCAGCTCGAAGCCGTCACGCGGCAGACCGAGCTGACCGGCGGCACGACCACGCGCCTGGTGATCGAGGCCGGGCCGGCGGAGGACTGACCGGGCCGTCAGGTCCCGACCACGGCCAGGCACCCGGTGACCGGCTCGCCGTCCGGCCCGTCCGGGCGCCACGTCCCGACGACCACGCCGGCGGCGTCCGGCGGCGGTCCGGGCGTCAGCACGCGCACGACCTCCACCCCGTCGGCCGGCAGGGGACGCCGGGCGACCCCGCGCGCCTCCGCCGGGCCGACGCCGGACCGGTCGGCGGGGTCGGACACGCCGCCCGTGCGGACCAGGTCCAGGACGCGGGCCCGGAAGGTCGGGTCGTGCTGCCCGTCGTAGATCCAGCGCGTGCCCAGGACGCTGTGCTCCGGCGTGGCCAGGAGGGCCTCGGGCGGGACGTCGGGCAGGGCAGCGCCCCGGTAGGTGAGGGGCACGTGGTAGAGGTCCGAGCCGTCGGAGACCAGGTGCGCCTCCATGCCGACCTCGCCGTCCGGGTCTTCCAGGCGGTAGAAGCCGATCGGGCGCAGCGCGGGGACTCCGGCGCCCCGGTACCAGGGCTGTCGTGCCACCCACTGCGGGAGGAACTCGCGGAAACCGGGGATCAGCGTCGCGCCGCGGTGGATCTTCGCCATTCGCCGCACGCTACCGCGCCGGACCCGCCGACGTGACCCGTTCGCCGCGGCGGCACGGGAACCCGTTCGCCAGAGGGGCGCGGCGGGCGGATTGGCCCTAGGCTCGGGTGATGGAGCTGCCCAGGGGACTGGTGGTGCTGCTGGGGATGGCCGCCGCGGTCGTCACCGGAGCCGGGATCATGGCCTTGTCGTGGTTCATCGGGCCGGTGTTCCTGGCCCTGGTGCTGGTGATCGCCGTCAGTCCGGTGCACTCCTGGTTGCGCCGCAAGGGATTGCCGACCTGGGTGGCCGCCACCGCGCTCATCCTCGGTGTGTACGCGATCCTGTTGTCGCTGGTGGTCGTCCTGGTCGTGTCGGTGGCGCAACTGGCCACCCAGCTGCCCCAGTACGCCGGCCGCGCCCGCGCTCTCGCCGACACCGTGGTGGGGCAGCTCGCCGGGTTCGGGGTCGGGGTGGACGAGCTGCGGCGGGTCGCGGAGGGGCTGGACCTCGGGCGCGTCGCCGGGGTGCTCGGCACGGTGCTGAGCAGCGTGGGCGGACTGGCGTCCAACATCGTGTTCCTGTTGTCGCTGCTGGTGTTCCTGTCCGTGGACGCGGGCAGCGCGGGCGCGCGGATGGCCATCATCGCCAAGGACCGGCCGGACGTGGCCGCGGCGTTGGGGCGGTTCGCCTCGGCCACCCGCAAGTACCTCGTCGTGTCCACGGTGTTCGGGTTGATCGTGGCGGTGCTCGACGGCGTCGCGTTGGCGATCATGGGCATCCCGCTGCCGATCCTGTGGGCGCTGCTGGCGTTCATCACCAACTACATCCCCAACGTCGGGTTCGTCCTGGGCCTGGTGCCCCCGGTGCTGCTGGCCCTGCTGGAGAGCGGGTGGGAACTGGCGTTGTGGGTGGTCGTCGTCTACAGCGTGCTGAACTTCGTGGTGCAGACGCTGATCCAGCCCCGGTTCGTCGGCGACTCGGTCGGCCTGTCCACCACGGTGACCTTCCTGACGCTGCTGTTCTGGGCGTGGCTGATCGGACCGCTGGGCGCGATCCTCGCCATCCCGCTCACCCTGCTGGCCAAGCTGCTGCTGGTGGACGTCGACCCACGCGCGCGGTGGGCCGACGCCTTCCTCACCTCGACACCGAAACCGGCGAAACCCGCGAAACCGCCGAAATCCGCGGAATTGGCGGAACCCGGGTCATAGCTCCACACCGGTCAGCACCAGCACGTGCTGCTCGGTCAGGTCGTCCATCGCCGCCCGCACGCCCTCGCGACCGGTGCCGGACTCCTTCACGCCGCCGTAGGGCATCTGGTCGGCGCGGAAGCTCGGGACGTCGCCGACGATCACCCCGCCCACCGCCAACCGCGCGGACGCCTTGAACGCCAGCCGCACGTCGTGGGTGAACAGCCCCGCCTGCAACCCGAACCGGGACGCGTTGACCTTGTCGAACGCCTCCTCCACCGAGTCCACCGGCGCGAGGACGACGACCGGCCCGAAGACCTCCTCCGCCACCACCTTGCACCCCTCCGGCACGTCGGCCAGCACGGTCGGCGCGTACACCGCGCCCTCGCGCGTCCCGCCGGTCAGCACCCGCGCCCCGGCCTCGACGGCCTCGGCCACCCACGCCTCGACCCGTTCCGCCGCCGCCTCGTTGATCAGCGGGCCGACGTCGGTGGCCGGGTCCCGCGGCACGCCCGTCCCCAACTTGCGAACGTGCGCCACAACAGCGTCGGCGACGGCGTCGTACACGTCCCGGTGCACGTAAACGCGCTGCACGGAGATGCACGACTGCCCGCCCTGGTACATGGCGAACGTCGCGATCCGCTGCGCCGCCCAGTCCAGGTCCGTCCAATCAGGACAGACGATGGCCGCCGCGTTGCCGCCCAGCTCCAGCACGACGTGCTTGCGAGGCACCGTCTCCAGGATCGAGTACCCGACCGGGCCGGACCCGGTGAACGACACGACCGGCAGCTGCGGGTCGGCGACCAGGCCGCCCGCCGCCGAGTTGGGCACCGGCAGCACCGACCACGACCCGGCGGGCAGGTCGGTCTCCGCCAGCAGGGAACCCAGCAGCAGCGCCACCAACGGCGTCGCCGGCGCGGGCTTGACGATGATCGGCGCGCCCACCGCGATCGCCGGCGCGACCTTGTGCGCCACCAGGTTCAGCGGGAAGTTGAACGGCGAGATGCCCAGCACCGGTCCGCGCGGCGCGCGGCGCACCAGGGCCAGCCGGCCGGTCGCGCCCGGGTCGGTGTCCAGGCGCTGGAGGTCGCCGGAGAACCGCCGCGCCTCCTCCGCCGCCCACCGGAACGTCGACACGGCCCGGTTGACCTCGATGCGCGACCACTTCACCGGCTTGCCGGACTCGGCGGTGATCAGCGCGGCCACCTCGTCGGCGCGCTCGGCCAGCCGCCGCGACACGTGGTCCAGCGCCGCCGCGCGGGCGTGCGCGGGCAGCACGGCGAACTCCGGCGCGACCGCGTGCGCCGCCGCCACCGCGCGCTCCACGTCCTGCGGCGTGGCCCAGGAGGTGGTGCCGGCGAGCGCCCCGTCGTGGGGCGACCGCACCTCCACCACGTCCCCGCTCGACGCGGCCTGCCCGGCTACCCAGTAGTTCATCGTGCGACTCCTTCGGTTATGGCCCGCTCCAGCACGGCGACCCCCTCGGCCAGCAGGTCGTCCGGGATGACCAGGGGTGGCAGCAGGCGCAGGACGTTGCCGGACGTCCCGCACGTCAGCACCACCACGCCCGCCGCGTGGCACGCCGCCGCCACCCGCCCCGCCACGGCGGGGGTGCGCTCGGCGAACTCCACGGCCAGCATCGCGCCCCGCCCGCGCACCTCGCCGCGCCCGCCCAGCGCGGCCCGCAGCCGGGGCGCGGCGAACTCCTCGATGCGCCGAGCGGCGGCGTTCAAGTCCTTGTCCACCATGGTGTCGATCGCGCCCAGCGCGGCGGCGCACGCGACCGGGTTCCCGCCGTACGTGCCGCCCAGCCCGCCGACGTGCACGGCGTCCATCAGGTCCGCGCGCCCGGTGACACCGGCCAGCGGCAGGCCGCCCGCGATGCCCTTGGCGGTGGTGACCAGGTCCGGCACGACCCCCTCGTGGTCGCTGGCGAACCAGGAGCCGGTGCGGCAGAAGCCGGTCTGGATCTCGTCGGCGACCAGCACCACGCCCCGCTCGCGGCACCACGCGGCCAGCGCCGGCAGGAACCCGGGCGCGGGCACGATGAACCCGCCCTCGCCCTGGATCGGCTCGATCACCACGCACGCCGTGTCGTCCGCGCCGACCTGCTTCTCGATCGCCTCGACGGCTCGCGCGGCGGCCTGCTCGCCGGTCAGCCCGTCGCGCAGCGGGTAGGACGCCGGCACCCGGTACACCTCGGGCGCGAACGGCCCGAACCCGTGCTTGTACGGCATGTTCTTGGCGGTCAGCGCCATCGTCAGGTTGGTGCGCCCGTGGTAGCCGTGGTCGAACACGACCACCGCCTGGCGACCGGTGGCGTGCCGGGCGACCTTCACCGCGTTCTCCACGGCCTCCGCGCCGGAGTTGAACAGCGCCGACCGCTTCTCGTGCGCGCCGGGCGTGAGGTCGTTGAGCCGCTCGCACACCTCCACGTACCCCTCGTACGGGGTGACCATGAAGCAGGTGTGGCTGAACCGGTCGATCTGCCGGTGCACGGCCTCGGCGACGCGCGGCGCGGGGTTGCCCACGCCGGTGACCGCGATGCCCGAGCCCAGGTCGATGAGCCGGTTGCCGTCCACGTCGACGAGCAGCCCGTCCTCGGCGTGGTCGATGAACACGGGCAGGGTCGAGCCGACGGCCGCCGACACCGCGCCCTTGCGCCGGGCGGTCAGTTCCTGGGAACGCGGTCCGGGGATCTGGGTGCGGAGTCGGGTCATGCGACGAGCATCCGTTGTCGGCGGGGTTGGCGCACAGTGCCCGAAATGGCCAATACCGGGTCGGGACGTATACAAAGTGTAGATGCCGTTGACGCTGGCGCGCCTGGCCCGCGAGGTGGGGCTGACCGTGCACGTCGACACCGGGCTGGACCGGCCGGTGTCGTGGGTGCACAGCACCGAGCTGGCCGACCCGACGCCGTTCCTGGAGGGCGGCGAGCTGCTGCTGACCACCGGCATCGCGCTCGGCCCGTACCCGGCGTACGCGCGGCGGCTGGCGGACGCGGGCGTGGTCGGCCTGGGGTTCGGCACCGGGCTCAGCCACGCCGCCGTGCCGGGGGAGCTGGTCGAGGCGGCGCGGTCGGCGGGGCTGGCGGTGCTGGAGGTGCCGCGGGCGGTGCCGTTCATCGCGATCACCAAGGCGGTGTCGCGGGCGGTCGCGGCCGACGAGTACGCGGCCCTGACCCGGACCAGCGAGGCGCAGCGGGCGTTGACCCGGGCGGCGCTGACCTCGCCGGCGGCGGTCGTGCGGCGGCTGGCCGGGTTGCTCGGCGGCGCGGTCGCGTTGCTCGCCGCGACGGGGGAGTTCGTGCACGTCAGCGGCGACATGCCGGACCCGGCGCAGCTTCGGGCGGAGGCGGCGCGGCTGGGGCACGGGCCCGCCGGGTCGGCGTGGCGGGCGGGGGAGCGGCACCTGGCGCTTCAGGTGCTGGGTGGGCACGGCTACCTCGCGGTGGCGACGGCCGCGCCGCTGGCCGCGGTGGACCGGACCGTCGTGAACACCGCCGCATCCCTGCTCACGCTCGCGTTGGCCGGGTCGGACGCGGTGGACGTGGTGCACCGGGAGCTGCGGACGGCCCGGTTCCGCCTGCTGCTGGCCGGCCAGCCGGTGGAGGGCGTGCCGGCGGGGCCGTTCCGGGTGTTCCTGGTGCCGCGCCGGGACGCGTGCTGGGCGGAGCACGACGGCGACTTCGTGGTGCTGGGCGACCGGGTGGACGGGCCGTTCCACGCGTCGAGCCCGGTGGACGCGTCCGAGGTCGCGCGCGGGTACCGGGAGGCGTTGCGGGCGCGTGAGGAGCGGGTGCCGTTCTTCGAGGACGTGCCCGGGTCGGGCCTGCTGGCGGCGGACGCCGCGGCGCACGCCGCCACGCTGCTGGCCCCGTTGGACGAGCGGCTGCGGGAGTCGTTGCGGGTGTGGCTGGCCTGCCACGGGCAGTGGGACCCGGCGGCGGCGCGGCTGGGCGTGCACCGGCACACCATCCGCAACCGGATGCGGCGGGTGGAGGAGTTGTTGGGGGGCTCGCTGGATTCGCCGGGCCTGCGGGCGGAGTTGTGGTTCGCGTTGACCGTTGTTTGAGTGTCAACTGGCAACAAGCCGTTGTTTGTGACAGGAGTGCTACGGGTACGTGGACCCGAAATGTCGAACCGGGTAGCTAGTCGCGCTGACGTGGCGGTAGTTTCCCGGGCACGGCTCTGTCGGGGCAGCGGAGGTCAGCCGGATGTGGGACGGGGACCTGACCGGTGAGGTCGTCGACGGGCGGTACGCCCTGGGCGGTCTCTACGGGTCCGGCGGGATGGCCGAGGTCTACCGGGCCTACGACACCGAGTTGGACCGCAAGGTCGCGATCAAGGTGTTCCAGGGGACCGCGACGCCCGAGGACCAGATCCGCCTCGACCGCGAGGCGCAGATGCTGTCCGAGCTGGACTGCCCCGGAGTGGTGGCGGTGTACGGGACGGGGTCCTTCCGCGGGCGGCCGTTCTACGTGATGCAGGCCGTCGAGGGCGGCACCCTGCGGCGGCGGATGCGCGAGGCGCTGGCCCCGGAGGTCGTGGCGCGCATCGGGTCGCAGGTCGCCGAGATCCTCGGGCACGTGCACCGGCACGGCGTCGTGCACCGGGACGTGAAGCCGTCGAACATCCTGCTGGCCGTGGACGAGCGGCGGGCGTACCTCGCCGACTTCGGCCTGGCCATCCAGGCGCAGGTCACCCGCGTTACCCGGTCGGGTGTCCTGGTGGGGACGGCCGGCTACCTCGCGCCCGAGCAGGTGCGCGGCGCGGAGGTCGGCCCGGCGGCGGACGTCTACGCGCTGGGCCTGGTCCTGCTGGAGTGCCTGACCGGCCGGCCCGAGTACCCGGGCGGCGACACGGAAGCGGCCCTGGCCCGCCTGCACCGCGAGCCGCGCATCCCGGCCAACCTGCCGGCCGAGTGGGTGGACGCGCTGACCGCGATGACCCACACGCTGCCGAGCAAGCGCCCCACGGCGGCGGAGTGCGCCGCGCTCCTGGCCACGGCCGAGCGCGCGAGCACCGGCCTGCGCCCGCTGGTGGGCGTGGCGGTGGCCGAACGCGTCGCACCCGCCGACCAGCCCCCGCCCGAGCCGCAGCGCAACCGGCGGCGCACGGTCCTGCTGGTGGGCGCCGCCGCGGCCCTGCTGGGCGTCGTCGCCATGGTCCACGCGATCACGATCGGCTCCCGCTCGGACCCGTCCGACGTGCGCCAACAGCTGGACGCGCCGGCCCAGACCTCCGTCCCCGGCGCGCCACCGGGCGCCGTGGGGTCGGACCCCTCGACGGTGACCGTGGTCGAGTCGGGCAAGCCGGTGGCCGGGCCGCCCCAGGAGCCGCACACGGTCGTCGTGACCACGGTGACCACGACGGTGGTGGAGCAGCCCGGCGGCCAGCCGAAACCCACGACGGTCCACGAGGTCCCGGACCCCGTGCCCGGCGGGCCGACCGACACCACGACCGACACCACGACCCGCACCCGGCGGACCACGTCACCACCGACCCCGGAACCGCCCAAGCCCCGCGTGGGCGCGAAGGGCTGACGGCCGCCGGCGCAGGACGGATCGGCCGGCGCGGGGTGGGTCGGCTGGGGCGGCGCGGTTCGGCTGGGGCGGCGCGGTTCGGCTGGGGCGGCGCGGTTCGGCTGGCGCGGGGTGGGTCGGCTGGCGCGGGGCGGGTTGGCCGGCGCAGGGCGGGTTGGCCGGCGCGGCACGCGAGCGGGTCCGCCGGCATGGGGCGGGTCGGCTGGCGCGGTGCGGGTCGGCTGGTGCGGTGCGGGTCGGCGGGCGCGGGGCGGCGCGGTTCGGTTAGCGCAGGGCCGGGAGCAGGTCGGATTGGGCGAAGTCCAGGAACTCGTCCTGCTGCTCGCCGCCGATCTGGACCAGGGCCAGGTCGGTGAACCCGGCCTCCTCGAAGCTCCGGACCGCCTCCACGATCGGGCCCACGTCCGGGCCGCACGGGATCTGCTCGGCCACGTCCGACGGCCGCACGAACCGGGTAGCCCCCGCGAAGCCCGCAGGCCCCGGCAGCTCCGAGTTGACCTTCCACCCGCCGGCGAACCAGCGGAACTGGTCGTGGGCGCGCTTGACCGCCTCGTCCTCCGACGGGTCCCAGCACACCGGCACCTGGCCGATCTTGCGGGCCGTCCGGCCCTGGAAGACGTCCCAGTTCTGGCACAGCTCCGCGTTCGGCTCGGTGGCCACCATGGCGTCGGCCAGGGGCGCGAACGTTTGCACCGACTGGTTGCCCGACACGGCCACCGCGATCGGCACCCGCTTCTCCGGCAGGTCCCACAACTTCGCCGAGTCCACCCGGAAGTGTGAACCCGGGTAGTTGACGTACCCGCCGTCGAACAGCTGGGAGATGATCTCCACCGCCTCGCGCAGCAGCTCGTGCCGCACGTTCACCGGCGGCCACCCGCGGCCCACGACGTGCTCGTTCAGGTTCTCCCCGGCGCCGAGGCCGAGCGTGAACCGGTCGTCGGACAGCAGCTGCACCGTCGCCGCCTTCTGCGCCACCACGGCCGGGTGATAACGCATCGTCGGGCACGTCACGTACGTCATCAGCTCGACCCGCTCGGTCACCTGCGCCACCGCGCCCAGCACGCTCCACGCGTACGGCGCGTGGCCCTGCTCGTCCAGCCACGGGAAGTAGTGGTCGCTCATGACCTCGAAGTCGAAGCCGGCCCGTTCGGCGCGCGCGGCGTGCGCGACCAGCGCCTTCGGTCCGGCCTGCTCGGTCATCAGGGTGTAGCCGATCCGCACGGTCCCCTCCTAGGCCATCGGCAGGTCGGTCAGGTCCGCCCGCAACTGGTCGAGTTCGTCGTAGACGGCGGACGCGCCGTGCTCGCGCAGCTCGGCCTCGCCGAACCCGCCGGTCCGCAGGCCCACCACGGGCAGCCCCGCGCGGCGGGCCGCGTCGCAGTCCCACACGGAGTCGCCGATCACGACCGCCCGCCCGGACGAGTCGACCCGCTGGAGCGCGACCTCGATCAGGTCCGGCGCGGGCTTGGACTCCTCCACGTCGTCCGACGACGTGGAGACCACGCCCTGCGCGTCGATCAGCTTGATGTAGTGGTCGACGTGGTGGCGCTTGCCGGAACTGGCCAGCACCACGGCGAAGTCCTGCTCCAGCGCGGCGCCGACCAGCCGGTGCGCGCCCTCCAGCGGGCGCACCTCGGCCAGCATCGGCTCGAACGCGGCCTCCCACGCCTTGCGGATGCCGTCGCCGTGCTCGTCCTCGACGTGCTGCCCGGCGACGGCGGCGACCAGCTTGTCGCCGCCCATGCCGATGGCGCGGTGCAGCTTCCACGTGGGCACGGTGATGTCGAACCGGCGGAACGCGCGGAACCAGGCGACGGCGTGGTGGTAGTTGGTGTCCACGAGGGTGCCGTCCACGTCCAGGACCAGCGTGTTGCTCATACCGCCGTGGTTAGCCCGGCCGGGGCGCCGGCAAACCGGCGCGCCGGCCGCGCCAGCCGATCAGGTCGGCGTCCGCGCGGCTAGCCCAGGAACTCCTCCACCAGCCGGATCCACTCGGTCGGGGCTTCCAGCGACGGCGCGTGGCCGCTGTCCAGTTCGGCCCACCGCGCGCCCGGGATCGCGTCGGCCAGGGCGCGGGTGGACGACGGTGTGATCAGGCGGTCGTGCTTGGTGCCGACGACCAGGGTCGGCACGCCGATCTTCGGCACGTCGTCGCCCAGGTCCACCCGTTGCACCAGGTCGATCTGCTGGTCGGTGCCCGGCGGCACGGTCAGCGACATCAGCTCCAGGAACCCCTCGCGCTGCGCCGCGGGCATGGCGCGTTCGAACGGTTCGCCCAGCACCACCGACATCTGGAAGCGCGCCAGCCGCATCGGGTCGCCCGCCGCCAACAGCCGCCGCCACGTGTCGATGCGCGCCCGCGTCTCGTCGTCCACCCGGACGAACCCCGACGTCAGCACCAGCCCGGTCACGCGTTCGGGGTGCCGAACCGCCGCGCGCACCGCGACCGCGCAGCCCAGCGAGTACCCGAGCACGGCGAAGGTCGGCGTGTCGCCCGCCGCCGCCACCACCCGGTCGGCCAGGTCGTCGAGGGACAGGGGACCGGTGGCGCGCGGCGTGCTGCCGGAACCGGGGTAGTCCACCGAGAACACCCGGCGGGTGCGGGACAGGACGGGGATCAGCGGGCTGAAGTTCGCGCGCACGGAGCCGCCGGCGCCGTGGGCGAGCACGAGAGCTGAGGTCACCCCCGCGATTCTGCCGGGATACGGCGGTGCAGCGCCGCGAGTTCGCCGCGCAGCGCCTGCGGCAACCAGCGCCGCTCGGCCAGCCACGGCTGGTTCGTGTGCAGGCAAACGTGCAGTCCAGACCGGTAGGACGACAGCGCGACCCCCACCGCGTGCCCGGCCGCGACCGGCGCCACGGGGTACACCTCGCGCAGCTCCGCACCATCCAGGCGCAAGGCGACCGCCGGCAGCGGCACGCTGGTCACCAGCGCGTCGAACAGCAGCGGCGCGCACCGGCCCGCCAGGGGCGCGGCGATCCGGTGCACCACCGGCGGGATCCGCTCGGCCAGCAACGGCAACGCGCCCGCGCCCCGCCCGGACCCGGCCGCCTTGTGCCGCGCCATCTCCTCGCGCACGAGCCGCAGCCGCGCCACCGGGTCGCCCTCGCCGACGGGCAGCGCGCACAGGTACCCCGAGATCCGGTTGCCCTGCCCGCCCGCACCGCGGCGGGCCACCGGCACCAGCGCCCGCAACGTGCTGCCCTCCTCCGCGCACCCGTGCGCCAGCAGCCACCGCCGCAACGCCCCGGTCACCAGCGCCAGCGCCACGTCGTTGACCGTCCCGCCGTACACCCGCCGGACGCGGTGCACCTCGTCCACCCCGAGCCGGGCCATCACCACCTGCCGCCGCCGCGCCGACAGCGACACCACGGGCGAGCGCCGCGCCGGCGGCCGGGCGCCGCGCACCACGTCGGAGGCGATGGACGCCGCCCGGGCGACCTCCTTGACCGACTCGACGACGCCGCCGCGCCGCGTCGTCCCCACCGGCACGTCGAGCGCCGCCATGCCGTCCATCAGCCGCAGGCCCAGCCCCACGGCCTTCATCCCGTCGCACAGGGCGTGGTGCAGCTTGACCACCACCGCGAACCGCCCGCCGCCGATCCCCGTGACCACGTGCACCTCCCAGGGCGGCCGGTCGAGGTCCAGGGGCCGGGCCAGCACCCGGGAGACGACGTCCGCGAAGTCGCCGCCGCGCAGGTGGTGCCCGACCACGTGGTCCTCGACGGCGAACGCGGGGTCCTCCACCCAGGCGGCCCCGCCGGGCGGCACCCAGGAGAACCGGACCCGCCGCCGCAGCGCCGCCACCTCCCGCGCCCGTTCGCACAGCAGGCCGACGATCCGGGCGGGGTGCACGGGCGTGCGCGGCACGAAGGTGGCCACCGCGCCGAGGTGCATGGGGTTGGCGGCGTCCTCCATGCACAGGAACGCCACGTCCAAGGAGCTCAACCGGGTCATGGCCGCCCAGGCAACCAGCCCGGGATGACGCCCGCGTGACACCCGGTGAAGAGCGGGGTCAGCCCATGTAAACGCGGATGGTGGTGCCGTCGGACCGCGAGTGCAGCCGCACCAGGTCGCACAGCAGGTTCACCAGCATCACCCCGAACCCGCCGCGCGACCGCGGCCCCGGGTTCCCGCGCCCGACCATCGGGTTGGCGATCCGGCCCCGGTCGCGCACCTCGCACACCACCGCCGGGCCCTCGCGCCACAGCAGCAGCGTCCCCCGGCCGCCCGCGTGCACCACGCTGTTGGTGGCCAGCTCGTTCACCGCCAGCACCAGGTCCTCGACCTGGTCGGCGGTCAACGCGGCCTCCACCGCGTACGCCGCGACCAGTTGCCGCGCCTCGGCCAGCGTGTCCAGGTCGAACCCGCGGACCACCGCGTCCGGCGGGGGCGGCGGCAGCGGCAGGTTGAAGTCCTCGGCGGTCAGGAACGGCTCGCGGTAGCCGTGGCTGGGGCGGCGGCGCGTGCCCTCCAGGACCACGGGGTGGGTGGTCTCGGCGTCGCCCAGCACGTCCGGGGCCAGCGCGCTCGCGTCGTAGGGGCACAGGATCCACGCCGGACGGTCTTCGAAAGCCGTGTTGATCAGCGCTTCGTGCTGCACGCAGGCCGGGTACTCCAGCTCGGTCCGGCCGGCCCACACCGGTTCGCCGATGATGCGGACCGGGTCGCCGCGGGCGGTGTCGGCGAAGGCGGACAGCACGCCGGGGATGATGCGCCCCGGGTTGCGGCCGGCGGTGCGCATGTCCAGGAACTCGACCTGGTCGGCGGCGTCGGACAGGGCGGCGCGCAGCAGGTCGATGCCGCGTTGCGGCACGGCGACCAGGACCGGCTCGCCGGCGGCCAGGCCGGCGCGCACGAACGGCACCGTGCCTTCGAGGAACTGCTCCGCGTCGCGGTAGAGCAGCGCCTCGTGCACGAAATCGACCACCGGGGGAACCTCCGAACGGCTGCGGTGGGAGGTCTGCCCGTTCAGTATCGCTCTCAAACCCCGCCGCGAGGACCCCGCACGAGGCAGATCCGCGCGGTCGGGTCCAGTCCGCGGGCCGCCTCGGCCGCCACGATCGCCGCCAGGCCCGGCGACGGGTCGCCGACCTCCCGGAAGCCGAGGCGTTCGTAGTAAGGGGCGTTCCAGGGGACGTCGCGGAACGTGGTGAGGGTCAGGCCGGCCAGGCCGCGGGCGGTGGCCCAGGTCTCGACGTGGTCGAGCAGCGCCGCGCCGATGCCGCGCCGGGCGTGGTCGGGGTGGACGCTGATCTGCTCGACGTGCGCGTACCCGTCGACCTCGACCGCGGCGACCCAGGCGACCGGGTCGGGGTCGGCGGCCACCCACACGTGGGCGTGCTCCAGGGCGGCCAGGGGCAGCGGGTCGTCGTCGGCGATCTCGGGCATCCCGATGGCGCGGAACGGCTCCCCGGAGGCCACCTCGATGGCCTGTAGCAGCGGGAACTCGTCGGGACGGGCGGGGCGCAGGTGCACGCCGCCATGATCAGCCGGCGGTGAAGGTGGCCTCAACTTCTTTCGCGAGGGCGTCGAGGAGGCGGTTCGCGAACTCCTCGTCCTCGGGTTCGACCTCCAGCTCCGCGACGCTGTTGCCCACGCCCAGCGGGCTCACGGTCAGGCTGCCCCGGCGGGTCGGGTCGGCCAGCGACTCCCAGGTCAGGCGGAGGTGGTCGAAGTCGGCGGCCAGGCGCACCTGGGTGAGCCTGCCGTCGTCGCGCAGGATCAGGATGTCCTCGGCCAGCCCGACGACGTCCAGCGGCGGTGGCAACCAGTCGGCGAGCCGCTGGGGTTCCACGGCCGCCGCGAACACCAGGTCGGGCAGCGCCGGGATGTCACGTCTGTGCGTGGTCACTCGGGCGGGTTACCCGGTGAGCGCCGCTCGTATGCCGGGTGGGGCCCGCTGCGCTGCTCGGGCACCGCCCGCCCGGCCGCCGCCGACGCCACGTCCGGGAAGTGCGGGAACAGCCGGTCGAGGTCGGTCTTGCCGAACACCCGCCGCACGTGCGGCGGCACCGCGGCCAGCCGCAGCCACCCGCCCGCCCGCTGGGCCCGCGCCCGGGTCCGCACCAGCGCGCTCATCGCCTGCGCGCCGCAGAACGCCACCCCGGACATGTCCAGCACGATCCGGTCCCGGCCCTCGGTCACCAGCCGGTCGAGCTTGTCCAGGACGCGGCGGGCGCCCGCCAGGTCCAACTCCCCGGTCGCCACGACCACCGCGCACCCCGTCCGGTGGGCCTCGACCGACAACGCCAGCATCCCCCGCCAGTCCTTTCAGGCCACCCGACACTTCTTGCCGGAGCCCGCGGCGTCCAGGAGGGTGAGCAGCAGCCCCTCCCGACTCGACCACGGGCAGATCACCACCTCGTCGTGTCCGGTCGCCCGCATGAGGGTCTCGGCCACCACCGCGCCCGCGTGCGCCTGCCCGGCGCGGTGCCGCGAGATCCCCGGGAGGGCGGCGCGCTTCGCGGGCGGCATCGACTCCAGGCGCGGGATCCAGCGGCGCAGGTCGGTCACGTTCAGCGAGCGCGGCACGGCCACGCCGTTGCGCTGCGAACGCGCCCCGGCCAGCCGCGCGAGCTGCTCGAACACCTTCGAGCAGCCGACCGCCCGGTGCCCGCGAACGTCCCCGAGCAGGTCGGCGACCTGCCGGCGCACCTTCTTCATCGGCACCGGCCGCCTGCTCACCGTCCGCGCGCCGTAGGGCAGCGACCCGACCACCGCCGGCTCCGCCGCGTCACCGGCCGCCAGCTCCACCGTGCCGCCGCCGATGTCGAGCACCAGCAGGGGGCCCGCGCCGAACCAGCGCCGGGCCGCCAGGTAGGACAGCCGCGCCTCCTCGGCGCCGGACAGCACGTGCAGCGCCACGCCGGTCCCGGCCGCGATCTCGGCGAACACCTCGGCGGCGTTGGGCGCGTCCCGCAGGACGGACGTGGCGTAGGGCAGGACGTGCTTGACCCCGGCCCGCTCGGCGACCGCCAGCGACTCCCGCACGGCCGCCACGACCTGCTCTATCCCCTTGCGGCGCACCCGGGCGGTGTCGTCCAGGGCCTGGTCCAGGCGCAGCCGGACCTTGTGGTTGAGCACGGGTTTGAGCTCGTGGTCGCCGACCACGAGCAGGTGAGCGCTGAAGCAGCCGACGTCCAGGACGCCGAGCTGTCTTCCACCTTCGGACATTGCGCTACCGCCAACCACGACTCGACGAGGTACCGGGGGATGCCCACCGCGACATCGGGTGAAACCCCGCTTAGTTTGCGTAGCCCTACGTAGTACTACCCGGATTGTTCACGCTCCCGCGTCGCCCGAAGGTGGGTTCCACGTGGCCGCCGGTCTTCACAACCCCTGCTGGGCGGCCGAGTGGAACGGAGAACCCCCGATGCGACAAGATCGCTCGACCCGGCGACGGGTCGTCACCGCCTGCCTGGCGGCGTCGGCGTTGACGCTGTACGGCTACGGCTACGGCTACGCCGCCGCGCCGGAGGGCACGATCCGCGGCGCGAACGAGCCGGGCACGGTGAAGGACGCCTACATCGTGGTCTTGAAGGACAGCGCGGTCGACGCGCAGCGGACCCCCGACAAGGCGAGCGAACTGGCCCGCAGGTACGGCGGCGCGCTCAAGCTCACCTACACCGCCGCGCTGCGGGGCTTCTCGGTCACGCTGTCCGAGGCGCAGGCCCGCCGGCTGGCCGCCGACCCGGCGGTGGACTACGTCGAGCAGGACGGCATCGCGCAGGCCACCGGCACCCAGGACAACCCGACCTGGGGCCTGGACCGGGTGGACCAGAAGAACTTGCCGTTGGACAAGAAGTACAACTACGCCGGCACCGCGTCCAACGTCACCGCGTACGTCGTCGACACCGGCATCCACAAGGCGCACAGCGACTTCGGGGGCCGCGCGGTCGACGGCTACGACTTCATCGACAACGACTCGGTCGCGCAGGACTGCAACGGCCACGGCACGCACGTCGCCGGCACCATCGGCAGCACCACCTACGGGGTCGCGAAGGACGTCAAGCTGGTCGGCGTCCGGGTGCTGAACTGCCAGGGCTCGGGCCAGTGGTCGCAGATCATCGGCGGCGTCGACTGGGTGGCCAAGAACGCCGTCAAGCCCGCCGTGGCGAACATGAGCCTCGGCGGGTCGGCCGACTCGTCCGTGGACGACGCGGTGCGGCGCGCCGTCGCCTCCGGGGTCACCTTCGCCGTGGCCTCGGGCAACGACAACAAGGACGCGTGCTCGACGTCCCCCGCGCGGACGGCCGAGGCCATCACCGTCAACGCCACGGACAGCTCCGACACCCGGTCGACGTTCTCCAACTACGGGTCGTGCACGGACATCTTCGCGCCGGGCACCAGCATCACCTCCACCTGGCACAACGGCGGCACCAACTCCATCAGCGGCACGTCGATGGCGACCCCGCACGTGGCCGGCGCGGCGGCGCTGTACCTGTCGGGCAACACCGCCGCCACGCCCGCCCAGGTGGCCAAGGCCCTGACCGACAACGCCACCGCCGGCGTGGTGAAGAACGCCGGCACGGGTTCGCCGAACAAGCTGCTCTACACGGGGTTCATCGGCGGCCCGCCGGCCACCTGCGCCGGCGGTTCGAACACCGACGACGTGGCGATCCCGGACGCGGGCGCGGCGGTGACGTCGTCCATCGCGGTGTCCAACTGCGACGGCGTGGGCACGGCGTCCACGCAGGTGAAGGTGGACATCAACCACACGTACACGGGTGACCTGGCCATCGACCTGGTGGGTCCGTCGGGTGCGGTGATCGTGTTGCGCAAGGCCGGCGGCGTGGGCTCCTCGGCGGGGGTCCACGAGACCTTCTCGGTGAACACGTCGGCGGAGAACAAGAACGGCACGTGGAAGCTGCGCGTGACCGACGTGTACTCCTACGACACCGGCACCGTCGACGGCTGGTCCCTCTCCTTCTGATTTCCCTGCGATCGTTGGAGGCACAGCGAGATGAAGGCACGACTGACGGCCGCGTCGGCGATCGCCGCCCTGGCCGCCCTGGGTCTGGCGCCCCCGGCGTCCGCCCAGGCCGAAGCCGACTACGTCCCGGCCAAGCGCCCGTTCGCGGGCAGCTTCCTGGTGTCGCTCAAGGACGTCCCGCGCACCCAGGCGCAGATCCAGACCGAGTCCGAGGCGCTGGTCGGCCGGTACGGCGGGCAGCTGAAGTCGGTGTTCACCGTGGCGATGCGCGGTTTCCTGGTGCGTGACCTGTCCGACCGGCAGGCGCGGCGGCTCGCCGCCGACCCGGCGGTGGCGAAGGTGTACCAGGACGGCACGGCCCGGGTGGCCGACACCCAGAGCAACGCGACCTACGGCATCGACCGGGTGGACCAGCGCAACCTGCCGCTGGACACCAAGTACACCTACAACACCACGGCGTCCAACGTGACCACGTACGTCCTGGACACCGGCATCCGCAAGTCGCACGCGGAGTTCGAGGGCCGGGCGGCCGACGGCTACGACTTCGTCGACGAGGACCCGGAGGCCCAGGACTGCAACGGCCACGGCACCCACGTGTCCGGCACGATCGGCGGCAAGACCTGGGGCGTGGCCAAGAAGACCAAGCTGGTCGCGGTGCGCATCCTGGGCTGCGGCGGCAGCGCGCCGGACTCCGACGGCGTCGAGGGCATCGAGTGGATCGCGAAGAACGCGGTCAAGCCCGCGGTGGTCAACGGCAGCTTCACCTTCGACACCCCCGGCATCGGCGACGAGGCGATCTCGCGCCTGACCGCCGCGGGCGTCCCGTTCGTGGTGGCGGCGGGCAACAGCTCGGCCGACGCCTGCGGCACCGGTCCCGCGCGCAACACCAACGTGATCGCGGTCGGCGCCACGGACAACCAGGACAACCGGGCGTCGTTCTCGAACTACGGCTCGTGCGTGGACATCTTCGCGCCCGGCAACAACATCACGTCGGCGAGCCACTCCAGCGACACCGGCAGCACCAACATGAGCGGCACGTCCATGGCGTCGCCGCACGTGGCGGGCGGTGCGGCGCTGTACCTGGCGGGCAACCCGTCGGCGACGCCCGCGCAGGTGCTGAAGGCGTTGGTGGACAACGCTACCAGCGGCGTGGTGAAGAACCCGGGCACGGGTTCGCCGAACAAGCTGCTCTACACGACGGCGTTCGGCGGCGGCACCCCGCCCACCTGCGCCGGCGGTTCGAACACCGACGACGTGGCGATCCCGGACGCGGGCGCGGCGGTGACGTCGTCGATCGCGGTGTCCAACTGCGACGGCGTGGGCACGGCGTCCACGCAGGTGAAGGTGGACATCAACCACACGTACACGGGTGACCTGGCCATCGACCTGGTGGGTCCGTCGGGTGCGGTGATCGTGTTGCGCAAGGCCGGCGGCGTGGGGTCGTCGGCGGGCGTGCACGAGACCTTCTCGGTGAACACGTCGGCGGAGAACAAGAACGGCACGTGGAAGCTGCGCGTGACCGACGTGTACTCCTACGACACCGGCAACATCGACGGCTGGAGCATCACCTTCTAGACCAACTGTCCGGTGCAGGTGGAGAAAGGGCGGGCGGGGGCTCACAAGGCCACCGCCCGCCTTCCGTTCGGTGGTCAGGTGATGAACTCGTAGACCACCGCTTCCGACCGCAGCCCGCCGGCGTCCACCGACCGCACGAACAGCCGCGCGAACCCGCCCGGCGGGTGCACCCGCACCTCCACCCGGCCGCCCGGGGTGCCGGCGCGGACCGTTCCCGGGTGGTCGAAGGGGTCGGCGCACACCAGGTCGTCCCACGCCTGGACCTCGCACCGCCGGCCCGTCGCCTCCTCCTGGAACCCGTACTCGAAGCCCGCCACGTCCGGGTCGCCGCCGCCGTCGAGGACGAAGGTCCCCGGTTGGTCGGCGGGCGCGGTGCCGCTGGCGGCCGGCGGGTAGTTCGGGGAGGTGACGGTGGGGTGGGGCGGGGCGAGCGTGTCCACGGTGAAGTGGCACTCCGGGGTCCACGGCATTCCGGTCAGGCGTGCCTGCCAGGCGTAGGAACGGCCGTGGCCGAACGTGCCGGGCATCGACGTCCACGCCGTGCCGGCCGGGTTCACGGCCACGCCGGGCCGTTCGACGCGCTCGCCCGGGGCGTCCCGCGGCCACAGCGCGAAGTCGACGGTCTGCCCGGGTTCGGGCTCGACCACGCGGACCGCCAGGCGGCCCAGGTGGGAGTTCAGGGTGGCGGCGCAGGGCAGGCCGCCGTTGCGGGGGTCCACGATGGACGGGCTCGCGGCGGCCGTCGTCGCCAGGACCAGGGCGACGACGGCCGGTGCTGCGATGAGTCTTCGCATTCGAACTTCTCCTGTGCGGCGGCGCCGGGTGCGCACAGGTTCGCACGCTTGATCGTTTCCCCGATCGGGCGATCAGCGCCGGTACTCCTCCCAGGTCTGTTTCGGCGTGACCACCGGACCGTCGTCGGGACCCCGGTCGGCCAGGCCGTTGTAGCCCAGGTAGTAGTCGCCGGCCTGGTGCTGGGCGGCCGGGGACAGGTCCGGGTCGGCCAGCGCGATGGCGTGGATGTGGTAGGCGAAGCCCTGGTCGGGGGTGCGGATCCAGGCCGCGAACCCGACCTGGCGCAGGACGCGGGCCACGGTCGTGCGGGTGGTGGCGGTCATGCCGGACACCGAGATGTCCAGCGCGCCGCCGCCGTCGTGGGTGCCGGCCGAGCCGGGGTTGCTCGTGCTGTACGAGCCCTGGGTGATGCCGAGCGTGCGGCCCAGCAGGCGTTCGGCCTCGACCAGCATGGCCTTGGTGCGGGTGTTCATGGTGGCGCTGTGGTAGGTCGTGCGGCTGCCCGCCGAGACCAGGCGGGTGACGGTGTAGCGGCCCTCGCCGAGCTTCTGGATGGACGTGGGGCCGGGGAAGCCGGACGCGTCGAGGCCCGTGTAGCCCAGTGAGCGCTGGTAGGCGGCGTAGGCGTCGATGGTGCGGGTGCCGAAGTGGCCGTCCACGTAGGTCGAGGGCAGCAGGCCCTTCGCGCTGAGCGCCCGTTCGACCTGGAGCACGCTCTCGCCGCTGCCGGGCGTGATGGCGGAGTCGGCCCGCCGGGGGTCGATCTGCGCCGCCTTGAGCACGGCCTCCATGTCCACCACGGGCAGCGCCGCCCCCGCGGGCGCCGGCGCGCCGAGCACGCCGAGCAGCACACCGACGACCACCGCGATCCGTCCGACCACGTCCGCCTCCACCGGTTGTCAGGGGCAACCACCTGGTGGCCCAGTGAAGCGCGACGCACCGGTTCTTGGCAATGGTTGACTTCAGGTGAACGAAGTTCGTTGAGAATTCACGTGCCCTGCGGGCCTGCCCCGTTCCGGTCACGCGGGCGGCACGGCATTGCTACGGTTGGGCCCGATGGAGCAACACCTGCGGTGACAGGGGGACTACCGGTGCCGGATCGCAGGGCACGCCTGGACGAGACCATCCGCTCGTTCCAGGAGCAGGCGGGCAAGGTCGCCCAGATCAAGGACAAGCTGGCGGAGCTGCGCGGACAGGCGCGCAACGGGGACGGGTCGGTCGTGGTGACCGTCGCGCCGTCGGGCGCGGTGCTCGGGCTCCAGCTCTCGCCGAACGCCATGCGGATGAGCCACACCCAGCTCCAGCAGGAGATCCTGGGCGCCATCCGGCAGGCCACGCAGAACGCCGCGCAGGCGTTGCAGGACACCGTCGGGCCGGTGCTGGGCGACAAGGCCGCCCAGTTCCAGGAGGCGTTCAGCGCCCACTCGCCGATCCAGCCGCTGGGCCCGGAGCCGGTGACCGGCGCGCCGCCGAACGCGCCCCAGCAGACGCCGGCCCAGCACAGGCCGGCCCCGCACATGCCGCCGCCGCAGGTGCCGCCCGGCCGGCCGCCGCAGCCTGCCGGGCCGCCGCAGCCGGGGTGGCAGCAGAACCGGCCGCCGGCACCGCGGAACCGACCGGCCGCCCCGGAAGTCGGAGACGACGACGAGGGCTTCGGATCGATCTTGAGGTAACGGGGGGACAGTGACCGGCTACGACGTCGACAGCGGCGCGCTGCTCGCGCACAGCAGGGGTTCGCAGGAGGCCGCGGGCAACTTCGGCCGGCTGGCCGGCTTGCTGGAGCAGGCGCGGGTGTCCGACGACTGCTTCGGCCCGCTGGGCGAGCTGATGGCGTTCAAGTACTTCGACAGCCTGCAGGAATGCCAGGACATGGCCGACAAGGCCAAGACGTTCATGGAGGGCGTCGCCGAGCGCGCCGAGCAGACCGCGCAGACCTACCTGGAGGTCGAGGACCTCATCCGGTCGGCGTTCAGCGACCTGGACAAGGGCATGAGCGGCCCCGGCGGGCTCGGCGACCTCAACAGCGCGGGCGCGGGCAAGAGCAAGGGCTTCCTGGAGCAGCACGGCGGCTACGGCAGCTCGTGGGTCAGCACCTCCGGCGACATCGCCCGCGCGAGCAGCCCGCCGGACGTCGCGATCGCCGCGGTCAACGCCCGCATGGAACAGCTCCAGCTCGTCATGAGCCCCGGCCAGTCGTTCATCGACAACGGCCTGGGCTTCCTGATCGGCCTGGTGATCAGCCCGATCGTGGAGTTCGTGCTGGAACCGGCGATCGGCGACCCCGAGCAGATGCGCAGCACCGCGCAGGGCTGGGCGAAGGTCGCCGAGTGGCTGGACCAGGCCGGCGAGCACGAGAACAACCGCGCCCAGTCCACCGCCGAGGCGTGGAAGGGCGCGGCCGGCGACAAGTTCCGGCAGCAGATGGGCGAGTTCGCCGAGGGCGCGAAGGCGTTCGCCAACGAGATCCGCAACGTCCAGCAGATCCTGGAGATCGCGGCGGACCTGTTCGACGCGTTCGTGGAGATCTGCATCGACATCCTCCAGGAACTCGTGATGGGCCTCATCATCGAGTGGCTGGCGGCCATCGCGGCGTCCTGGATCACCGCCGGCGGCTCGCTGGGCGCGGCGGGCGCGATGACCACCGCGCAGGTGTCGATCGCGGGCGGCCGGCTGGGCATGAAGGTCAGCCAGTTGCTGAGCAAGCTGATGCCGCTGATCAAGCGCCTGGAGGACATGCTCCAGGCGCTGCGCAAGGGCCCGCTGAAGAAGCTGGTGGAGCAGGCCGAAGGGCTGCGCGACGGCAACATGGCGCAGAAGTGGCTGGCCCGCCAGATCGACGCCAACCCGCTGGCCAAGATCGTCACCAAGGCCGACGCGTCGCCGCGGGTGGTCAACGGGGTCGAGGAGGCCGCGACCATGGCGTCCAAGACCGGCAACCGGTTCGCGGCCCGCTACGGCGTGGACGGCGACGGCGCGAACGCGCTGACCACCAACCTCACCGAGGCCGGTCTGCGCATGGCGGGCATGTCCGGCACCACGCACGTGCCCACCGCGATCACCAACGGCGTCATGGAGAACGCGCCCGGCCTGGCGATGGAGCAGGGCATCAAGTACGGCTACAACAAGGGGCAGGACCCGTCGTCGGATGAGGAGCGGCAGGACGCCATGAACCGCGGGTTCGAGTACGAGTGAGCGGTTTCAGCTCCGCGCCCGGGGCCGGGCTGGTGTCCCGGCTCCGGGTGTGCCGTCCCGGTGAGCAACTGCTGTGGGCGACCGCCCGCAGCGCCTTCTACCTCGACGTGGAGGGCTTGGACGAGGTCGGCAACCCGCGCGGGAGCCTGCTCGGGCGGGGTGCGCGCGCCGTCGGGCGCGGGGTCGGCGAGTTCGCGGTGGAGTTCGTCGGCTCGGTGGTGTTCGGGCCGAGCGAGGGCGACAGCGGGAACAACAACAAGCCGGTCGCGGACCACCTGGTGTTCGGCCCGGGCCCGGGGTGCCTGGCGCACCAGGCGGTGCCCGCCATCGGCACGCCGGGGCAGCGGCACGGGTCGGTGTGGACGCTGACCGCGCAGCGGCTCGTCGTGTCCCGGGTGGTGGCGGCGAAGACCGAGCCCGAACCGGAGAAGTCGTTCCTGGGCAAGACGATGAGCTTCGGCAAGAGCGTGGTGGACTTCGGCGTGGACGTCGCCAAGATCGTCGCGGGCAGCTACCACGACTACGGGCCGAACACCTCCGGCGAGCCCGTGGTGGTGCCCGAGATGGCCGTGGTGCACGAGTTCCCGCGCGGGCAGATCGGCGGTGTGGGGCCGTCCGAGCGCAAGGGCAAGCCGTGCCTGCGGGTGTCGTTCGTGGACGGTTCCGGGGTGGACTTCGTGTTCGCGCAGCCGGAGTTCGTGCAGCGCGCGGTCGAGCTGACGAATGGTGCGCGATGACGACCTTCGACGTGAACGACGAGATCGTGGAGCGCGAGCTGGGCCGGTTCTGGCTCGCCCCCGGCGAGCGGCTGCTGCTGGGCTTGCCGCCGATCGAGGCGCACGTGGCGGCGCGGATCGGCGCGGACGTGGTCGTGCCGTTCCGGGCGGTCGGCGCGGTGCCGTTGCTGGAGCTGGGCAAGGAGCACTGGCCGCTGCCCACCGAGCACGTCACCGCGAACCCCGACGTCGACTGGGTGGACGACCCGAGCGTGGGCTACTTCGTGCTGGCGCGGCAGGTCTCCGACGCGGCCGTGCGGCTCGCCGACCACTTCGCGCACTCGCGCGGGCTGGCGCGGCTGGCGGTCAGCGACCGGCGGGTGGCCGTGGTCTACCCGACGAAGCTGCTGCTGAGGGAACCGCAGACGGTCTTCACGACGCACGCCGAGATCCCCGCGGCGCAGGTCGCCCGCTTGGACTCGGTGTTCGTCGGCAACAGCCTCGGTGTGCCGCCGGTCGTTCGGCTGTCCTTCGTGGACGGTTCCGTGCTGCACCTGCGGGACGCGTTCGCAGGGGGCAAGGTCCGGCGGGCGTTGGAGCGCGCTGTGTCCCATGGCGCGCCTCCGGCGCGCGGCCCGGCCGCCTGGTAGCCGCGCCTCGCGGAGGCCGAGCCCCTACCGGATCCAGCCCAGGCGCAGGAACACCGACTCGCCCGGCGCGTCGTCCAGCCCGTCGTTGTCCACCACGCCGACCAGGCGGCGCAGCGGGCCGAAGCCGACCACGGCCAGGCCCTCCGGCTTGTCGTGGGCGGTGCCGCCGCCGGCGGTCAGGGCGGGCCGCAGGTCACGGGCCAACACCTTGCGCAGCAACGGCTTCGGCTGCCCGAACGGCACCGGCGCGACCGTCGACACGTCCACCCGGTAGACCTTCTTCGTCACCGCCGCGTCGCCGCGCTGGTTGTCCCGCTCCAGCACCAGCAGCGTCCGGTCGTCCAGCGCGGTCAGCTCCGACAGGCCCACCCACCCGGTGGTCGGCGCGTCCAGCGGGTAGGCCACGAACGCCCACTCGCCGGTCGCCGGCGTGAACCGGGCCAGCGTCACCTGGCCGGGCGCGTCGGTCTTCCACTCCCGCTGCACGGCCACCCACACGTGGCCACCGGCGAGCGCCACGCCCTCGAACCCGTTGCTCGACGCGGTCGCCGCGACCTCGGCGGGCAGCGGCACCTCCCGCAGCACGGCGCCCGCCGCGTCCACCTCGACCAGCAGGTTGGGCAGCTTCTTGCCGTTGCCCTCGGCCGCCAGCCAGTACCCGCCGCCCGGCTTGGCCGCGATGCCCTCGCCGTCGTAGGAGACCGGCGCGCCGTCCTTCCGGATGGTCGACTCGGCCTTCACCCGGGCGGGCGCGGCGACGGTGTCGATGGTCAGCACGCGGGTCGGCTGGTACGCCGAGTCGGTCACCGCCACCACGTGCCGGTGGTCGCCCGGCACGCCGGAAAGCCCCGACAGGGCGCCGAAACCGATGCCGTCGGACACGATCGACGGCGAACCCGCGTTGCGCGCCAGCGAGACCGCGAGCGGCTTGCGGGTCAGCCGGTAGGACGTCAGCGACGACCGGATGCCGTCGTCGGCCGCGTCCTCCTCGGCGGACACGACGAGCGTGCCGGTGGCCGGGATCGGCAGCAGGCCCTCCGGGCCCACCCCGGTCGGCAGGGCCTGCACGAACCGGGGCCGGCGCGGGTCGTCCACGTCGTAGACGGCGACCAGGTTGGCCCGCTCCAGGCCGACGAACGCGTACCGGTGCCGCCCGAAGGTCGCGACGGCCAGGCCTTCCGGCTCGACGCCCTTGTTGTCCGACCGCCCGTCCGGGTACTGGCCCTGCTTGATGGCGACCTGCTCCAGCTCGTTGCCCGAGGAGAACACCACCTGCCCGGTCTCGGCGTCGAACACCGTCCACGTCCGCGAGCCGCCCCGGTAGTCGCCCTCGTCGGCGGTGGCCAGGGTGCGGTCGTCCAGCCACGCCACGGCGTCCGGCTCGCGCGCGGCGGTGACGGTGGCGGTGGGGTCGATCCGGCCGTCGTCGGCGACGTCCACGCCGGTCACGGTCGCGGTGCCGGCCGGGAAGTGCCGCACGACGGCGCCGGTCCGCAGGTCCACGACGGCGATGTGGTTGTTCTCCTGCAAGGTGACCGCGGCCTGGCCACGGCCGTTCACGCTGACGTACTCCGGTTCGGGGTCCTCCGGCGCGACCTGCGCCAGGCCGGTCAGCCCGACCCGGCGCACGGTCCACGCGGCGGGCGCGCCGACCAGGTCCACCACGGCCAGGAACCCGGCCGGGGCCTGCGGCAACGCGCCGCCGGCCACGTCCTCGTCCCGCTCGTTCTCGATCGCGACCGCCGCGTACCGGCCGTCCTTCGAGACGTCGATCGAGTCCGGCTGCCCACCCAGGTCGTGCGTGGCCACGACGACCCGCGTGTCCACGTCCACGACGAGCAGCCGCCCGGCCGCCGCCCCGGTCCGCACGGCCACCAGCGCGAGCCGGCCCACGACGTCCACCGAGGTCGGTTCGCCGGGCACGGCGAGCACACCGCGCGGCGTGAGGCCGCCGTCCCGCTCGACCCCGGCGAACCCGATGCGCTCGGCGGGGGAGTCGGTGTAGACGACGGTCCGGCCGTCGGCGGTGGCGGCGGCGATCTCGGCGGCGGTGTGCTGCTCCACCCCGCTGTTGCGGAACACCGGCAACGTCGCCACCCGCTCGAACCGCTCCGGCGTCGTCGCCGCGGCGGGCGACACCGACGACACCAGGCAGGCCACCACCCCTGCCAGCACAACCGCACGACGCGCCACCCGGACCTCCAACCCCTCGACGGTCCGCGCTTTGTAGCCCGCCCGGACGACACGCGGGTGAACGCCCGGTGACCGGCGGCTCAGCGGACGGCGTCCACCAACACCGGGGCGCGCGGGTGCCGCGCCAGGGCCTCGGCGAGCGTGCTCTTGCCGGTGCCCGGCACGCCCGCCACCAGCTCGTCGGTCACCGGCTGTCCGTCACCGGCTCGTCGGTCACCTGGCTGTCCGCCACCGGGTCGTCCGCCACCCGGCGAGGTCATCCGGCGATCCAGCGGTCCACGACGGTGGTCAGGGTGTCGAGCGGGACGGCGCCGTTGGCCAGGACCTGGTGGTGGAAGTCGCGGATGTCGAAGCGGGCGCCCAGGGCCCGTTCGGCGCGGGCGCGCAGCTCCTCGATGCGCAGGCGGCCCACCAGGTACGCGGTCGCCTGGCCGGGCCACGCGATGTACCGGTCGATCTCGTTGCGCACGTTGCGCTCCGACAGCGCGGTCCCGTCCCGCAGGAACGCCACCGCCCGGTCCCGCGACCACCCGAAGTGGTGCATCCCCGTGTCCACGACCAGCCGGCTCGCGCGCCACGCGTCGAACGACAGCATGCCCATGCGCGTGAGGTCGTCGCTGTAGAGGCCCATCTCGTCGGCGAGGCGCTCCGAGTACAGGCCCCAGCCCTCGGCGTGCGCGGTGACGTAGCTGAACCGGCGGAAGCCCGGCAGGTCGCCCGACGACTGCGCCAGGGCGAGCTGGAGGTGGTGGCCGGGCACGCTCTCGTGGAACGCCAGCGCCTCGTACTCGTAGCGCGGCCGGGACCGGGGGTCGTGCGTGTTCACGACGTGCGCGCCGGGCCGGGAGCCGTCGTCGGCGGGCGGCAGGTAGTAGGCGAGCGTGCAGTTCTCCGCCTCGACCTCGTGCATCGGCCGCACCTCGCACGGCGCGATGTCGTAGCGGTGGAACCAGCGCGGCAGCGCGGCCCGCGCCCGGTCGAGCGCGGCGGTGGCCGTGGCCACGATCTGCTCGGCGGTGTCGAAGCGCAGGGAGGTGTCCTCGCGCAGCCGGCGCAGCACCTCCGTGACGTCGCTCGTGCCGAACACGCGCCCGCCCAGCGCGGCGAACTCCTCGTGCGTGCGGGCCAGCTGGTCCAGGCCGAGGCGGTGCAGCTCCTCGGGGCTCAGCGACGTCGAGGTGTGCGACCGGGTGGCCGCCGCGTACGCCTCGTCGCCGCCGGGCACGTGGCAGATGCCCACGCGGTCGTCGTCGCGCCCGGCCAGGGCCGCCAGCGTGCCGGTGAACCGGGCCACCGCGGGCCGCACGCCGCGCGCCACGGCCGCCGCCACCCGGTCCAGCCGGTCCGGGTCGCCGGCCGCGGGCCGCAGGAACGGGTCGCCGGTGAGCGGCGAGGCCAGGTAGGCGCGGAGCTGCTCGACGGCCTGGCGGACGCCCGTGGCCGTGGAGTGCCGGCCCTCGCGGGCGGCTTGCTCGTAGCGGGCGCCCAGGGCGTCGAAGTAGCCGCCGAGGGCGGACAGGCGGCGCAGGTAGGCGGCGAAGGCCTCTTCGCCGGCCGGGCGCACGGTGGGCACGACGGCGAACACGGCGTTCTGGGGACCCGCGATGGTGCCGGTCACCCCCACCTCGAACGCGCCCACGCCCAGACCCGTCGCCAGCTCGGCCCGCTGGTCGGCGTGCAGGCGTTCCAGCATGTCCCGGGTGACCGGGTCCTGCGGCGTGACGGCGTCCTCCGGGGGCGTGAGGGCGTCCAGGCGGGCTTGGAAGGCGGCCAGGCGGTCCGCCTGCGCCCGGTCGGCCGCCCGGCTGGGGTCGGGCACCGCGTCGTCGTGGCCGGGCGCGCCGAACGCCGTGGCGCCGAAGGGGTCGAACGCGAGCAGGTCCGCGAAGTAGTCCGCCGAGAGGGTCGCCAGGTCGGTCACCGTGCTCCTTCCGCCGTCACCCGGTCTAGTGCCTGGCCACCCCGGCGCGCATCCCTCGATGGGGTGGATCCGGGAGCGGGTCCGGTCCGGGCCGGGTAACCCCGCTCCGGGTGTCCACGCCGGACACCCGGCAAGCGTCAGCGTCAGGAAGGTGTTCGACGATGGGCATCGGCGACAAGTTCGACGAGCTGAAGGAAAAGGCCAAGGACGCGCTGGGGCAACACGGCGACAAGGCCGAGCAGGGGATCGACAAGGCCGGCGGGCTCGTGGACGACAAGACCGGCGGGCAGCACTCCGAGCGGATCCAGCAGGGCACCGAGAAGGCCAAGGAGGGCCTGCGCAACTTCGGCGAGCAGCCGTAGCCCGCGCACGACGAACGGGGCCGTCCCGCGCGGGGCGGCCCCGTTCGTCTGCCGTCGCGGAGCTTCAGAGCCGGGCGGCCAGCAGCGCCTTGCCCTGCTCGGCGCCCTTGCGGCTCTCGCCCTGCGCCCGGCGGAAGAACTCCGCCAACTCGCTGTCACCGGCGCGCTCGGCGTCGGCGATGTAGGTCTCCAGCCGCAGGGCGTTGCTCAGGCACGCCTCCACGAACCAGATGATGTTGTAGTCCTTGTCCTTGGTACCGGTCACCTGGCCGGTCTCCTGGGTGGTGGACACCTGTCCTCCTTCCGAACCGACTGCGTCCACCAGGGGAGTACCCGCGAATAAGTGCCGTACCCCTACGGATCACGTCCCTGATTGTTCCCGACCGGGCGTCCCCCGACAGTGGGCGTGCCGCCCCGACCCCTGCTGGGGTGGCTCTTCGCCTGGAAGGGAAGCACAGTGAAACGACCACGTCCCGGGGGCCTCGCGCCCCTCGTCGCGGCGGCCCTCC
Source organism: Saccharothrix mutabilis subsp. mutabilis (assembly GCF_039521145.1). Lineage (NCBI taxonomy): Bacteria > Bacillati > Actinomycetota > Actinomycetes > Pseudonocardiales > Pseudonocardiaceae > Saccharothrix > Saccharothrix mutabilis. The sequence continues at coordinate 274,163 of NZ_BAAABU010000006.1, read as the reverse complement.
TGCTACCGCTGCTGCCCCTGGCGGGAGCCTCCGCCGCACCGGGGAACGCGCCCGCCGCCAACTTCGAGGGCGACACGGTTCCCACCCGATCGGACGCAGGCACGTTGTTCTACAACGGCCAGGACGCCACGGTCGACGAGTTCCCCGCGATCATCGCGGGCCTGCGCGAGGGCGGCAGCCGTCCGCAGGGCCAGTCCTGCACCGGCTCGGTCGTCGCGCCCCGCAAGATCCTCACCGCGGCGCACTGCGCCGACGCCGCCGGCGAGAAGAGCTTCCTGTACGGCCTGGACGACCTCAACGCGCCCGGCGGCTTCCGCACGAAGGTCGTGGAGTACAAGAAGCACCCGAAGTACGTGAACTTCGACCAGGGCTACGACGTGGCGGTCGTGACGGTCGCCGACGACATCCCCGTGCGCGGCGGCCAGTACGCGAAGTTCGCCACGTCGGCGGACTCGGGCCTGGCCGTGGCGGGCAAGAGCGGCCAGGGCTTCGGGTACGGCAAGAAGGACTTCGACGACACCTCGCGCGACGTGACGCTGGACAAGGCGACCCTGCCGATCGTCAACGGCGACACGCAGTGCCAGGGCGTGGGCGCGGGCTTCAAGTCGGCGACCATGATCTGCGCGGGGTACTCGGACGGCCGGGTGACCATCCTGCCCGGTGACAGCGGCGGGCCGTTGGTGGTGGACGGCAAGATCGTCGGTGTCGCGTCGTGGAGCCGCAGCGACTTCAAGTGGTACAGCGTGTACGGGCGGCTGACCAACGAGATGGGCGACTGGGTCAAGCAGGAGGTCGGCGCGCCGCAGTCCGACTTCACGCTGGGCGTGACGCCGGCTTCGCTGAAGGTGGCGGCGGGCAAGTACGCCTCCGCGACGGTGACTTCGGTGGCTGGTTCGGGTGGTTCGGAGCAGGTGACGTTGTCGGCGTCGGGTCTGCCGTCGGGTGCGAAGGCGGTGTTCCAGCCGACTTCGCTGGCGACCGGTTCGAACGCGAAGTTGACGGTGGAGGCGGCGTCGACCACTCCGGCCGGGACGTACTCGGTGACCGTGACCGGCACTTCGGCCGGGGGCAAGACGGCTACCGCCACGCTGTCGCTGACGGTCGAGGGCGACCAGGTCCCGGGTGACTTCACGCTGGGCCTGTCCCCGGCGTCGGTGAAGGTGGCGGCGGGCAAGTACGCCTCCACGACGGTGACTTCGGTGGCTGGTTCGGGTGGTTCGGAGCAGGTCACCCTGTCCGCTTCGGGTCTGCCGTCGGGTGCGAAGGCGGTGTTCCAGCCGACTTCGCTGGCGACCGGTTCGAACGCGAAGTTGACCGTTGAGGCGGCGTCGACCACTCCGGCCGGGACGTACTCGGTGACCGTGACCGGCACTTCCGCCGGGGGCAAGACGGCCTCCACCACGCTGTCGCTGACGGTGGAGAGCGGCACGCCGCCGGTGGGTGACGTGAAGGTGACCGCGAACCCGTCGTCGGGCACGGTGCAGCAGGGCTTCTTCGCGCAGTTCTCGGTGACGGCGTCGGGCGGGACGGGCAGCCTCGCGCTGTCGGCGTCGGGCAACCCGGCCGGCACGCAGGTCCAGTTCAACCCGACCACGGTGGCGCAGGGCGGGACGAGCAGCGTGTTGCTGAGCACGAGCTTCCAGACGCCGCCGGGCACCTACCAGGTGACCATCAAGGCGACGTCGTCCGACGGCAAGACCGGCACGACCACCTACACCCTGACCGTCACGCCGTGGGGCGTGCAGGGCATGAAGGTGGCGTGACCCCGACGGTCCCCGGCCACCCCTTCGGCCGGGGACCGTTGCCGTTGAAGTGAGAGATCCGCCACAACGACCGGGCGCCACCGCGCAACGCCTCGCCGGGCCGCACTCCGGAAGCCCGCTTGCTCGCGCTGTTCCCTCCGCGCCCTGCCCGCGCCACCTGTGGCCTGCCCGCGTCACCCGCGGCCTGCCCGCGCCACCTGCGGCCTGCCCGCGCCATCCGCGCCCATTCGTGCCGCTGGGGTTCGTCGTCGGCTCGACCAGCGCTCAGGCCAGTTCCGCCCACACCGTCTTGCCCGTCGCCGTCGGCGTGGTGCCCCACTCGCGGCTCAGGGCGGCGATGATGATCAGGCCTCGGCCGCGGGCCGAGTCGACCTCGATCGGTCTCGGGGTCGGTCGGGTCGGGGACGAGTCGGAGACCTCGATCCGCACTCCCGCCTGGGTCCTGCTGACGCTCAGCTCGACTGGTCCCGCGGCGTGGTCCACCGCGTTCGACACCATCTCCGTGACCACCAGCGCCGCGTCCTCGGCCACGTCGGGCGCCACGCCCCACGCCGCCACCGCCTCGCCGACGATGCGGCGGGCCTGCGCGGACGCGCCGGCGGTCGCGGGCAGCGTCACGGCCACCGGCGTCGCTGGCTCGTTGCGCACAATCCGCTCCCCTTGATCGGCCGTTACCGCATCGTCGCACATTCGCCCCATCGACCACCCAGTGGTCGCGTCGGTGAGCCGCGTGCTGCACGATCTGTAGCGGCACGGCACCCGTCGTGCGGGAAGGCGCGGACGCGATGGACTTGCAGGTGCGCAGTGAGGTGCGCGGCGGCTGGACGGTCGTCGCGGTGACGGGCGAGCTGGACGCGGACACCGTGCCCGTGCTCTCCGACCACCTCGAAGAGACTCCGGGGCAGCGGGTGGTGGTGGACCTGACCGGCGTGCCGTTCATGGACACGACCGGCCTGTCCCTGATGCTCGACTGGCACCGCCGCCTGGACACAGCGGGCGGGCAGTTCCGGATGGCCTCGCTGCAACCGTCGGTGCACAAGCTGTTCCGGCTCACCGAGCTGACCGAGGTCATGCACATCCACGACACGGTCGACGAAGCCACCCACTGATCAGTCCTCCGCCTGCACGACGAGCATGGTCAGGTCGTCGTGCTCGGCGGCGCCCAGCCAGTCGAACACGACCCGCCGCACGTGCTCGGCCACCGCGGGCGCTGGCAGCCCCACGCACTCGGCCAGCGCCGCCTTGAGCCGGACGTCGCCGAACAGGTCCTCCCGGTCGCCGTGGGCCCGCGCCTCGGTCACGCCGTCGCTGTAGATCAACAGCGTCTCGCCCGGCGCCAGCGCCACCGTCGTCTGCTGGAACTTCACCTCGGGCAGCACGCCGACGATCCCGCCGTGCACCGCGACCTCGTCCACGCGCCCGCCGGACCGCAGCACCAGCGGCGCGGGGTGCCCGCCGGCTGCCAGCGTCACCCGCAGGCCACCGGCCTGCACCGGCACCAGGTTGCCGACCACCAGCGTCGTGAACAGCCGGCTGCCCGCCGCCCGCAGCGCCGAGTTGAGCAGGTGCAACAGCTGCGCGGGCCGCTGCTCGACCAGGAGCAGGGTGTGCAGCGACTGCCGCACCCGCCCGGAGTGCACGGCCGCCTCCAGCCCGTTGCCCGCCACGTCGCCCAGCACGAACGCGGCGCTGCCGTCCTCGCGCGGGTGCACGTCGTAGAAGTCGCCGCCGACCAGGTTGCGCCGGTGCGCGGGTTCGTAGACCCGCGCCAGCCGCGCGCCTGCGAGCGTGGGTAGCGGGCGCGGCAGGAGGTCCGCCCGCAGCGCCTCCACGGTCTTCTCCTGCTCGCTGAACCGCGTACTGGCGTCCAGCGCCGCCGACGCGCGCTCGGCGAACCGGGTCAGCAAGTCCAGGTCCCGCGCCGCGCCGAAGCTGACCAGCGCCCCGTGCCCGTGGAACGACACCGCGACCCCGCCGCCGGCCGGCCGGCCCCACGGAGCCGCGCCCGGTTGGGTGATCTCGGCGTGCGCCGCGGACCCGTCGAGCACGTCCACCAGCCCCGGCACCGTGCCCGCGACCTGCCGAGTGGTGCGCGCCACAGCCACGCCGGACCCGTCGCGCCGCCACCACTCCAGCCGACCGCGCGCACCCGGCACCACCACGACCGGGTGGTCCGACGGCGCGAGTTCGACCACGGTCCGCAACGTCTCCTCGCGGTCGGTCAGCACCGCGAGCCGCTGCGACGCGCGTTCCAGGAAGTCCTCGACACCCCGGTACCACGCGGTCCAGCCGCCGCCCAGGTCCTGGGCACGGCCGTGCGGCGTCGCCGGCGCACCGGGCCTGGCCTCGGGGAACAGCACGGCGGCGAGCGGGTTGGCCAGGCGCACGACCCCTTCCGGGTCGCACACCACCACGGCCTCGTGGAAGCCGTCGACGAGCCGGCGCCACGCGACCGGGTCGAGGCCCGAGTCGGCGCCCTGCCGGTAGCCTTGGGCCATCGCGGCTCCTGTGTGTCGGGTCGTGCCCAACCTAGCGGACACGCCGCGTTCAACAGTGGCAGGCTTGGCGCACATCCGCAGACGTTGGAGGCCCACGTGACGACCGCCCAGGACGACACGGACGTGACCCTGGCCCGCCTGCTGTCCGCGATGCGGGAGATGCGGGACGGCAACTTCCGGCGCCGGCTCGTGGTGCCCGACGGCCCGGCGAGCGAGCTGGCCGAGGTGTTCAACGAGATCGCCGAGCGCAACCAGTGGCTGGTCGGCGAGCTGGTGCGGGTGCGCCAGGCGGTGGGCCAGGAGGGGCGGCTGAGCGAGCGCCTCGCGCCCGGGGCCGGCCCGCAGGGGTGGGCGATGGCCTCCGACGCGGTCAACGGCCTGATCGACGACCTGACGCGCCCGACCGCCGAGCTGAGCCGGGTGCTGGCGGCCGTGGCCGAGGGCGACCTGTCCCAGGAGATCACCGTCACCGCGCGCGGCGACGTCGCGACGCTGGTGGAGAGCTTCAACTCGATGACCGCGACGCTGCGGACGTTCGCGGGCGAGGTCACCCGCGTGGCGCGCGAGGTCGGCACCGAGGGCCGGCTGGGCGGCAAGGCGAACGTGCCGGGCGTGGCGGGCACGTGGCGCGACCTGACCGACTCGGTCAACTTCATGTCCGACAACCTCACCGCGCAGGTCCGCGACATCGCCCAGGTGGCGACGGCGGTGGCGCAGGGTGACCTGTCGCAGAAGATCACCGTCACGGTCGCGGGCGAGATGCTGGAGCTGAAGGACACCGTCAACACGATGGTGGACCAGTTGTCGAGCTTCGCCGACGAGGTGACGCGCGTGGCGCGCGAGGTCGGCACGGACGGCCGGCTGGGCGGTCAGGCGCAGGTCCCCGGCGTCGGCGGCACGTGGCGCGACCTCACCGACAACGTCAACTTCATGGCGAACAACCTGACCAGCCAGGTCCGCAACATCGCCCAGGTCGCCACCGCCGTCGCGCAGGGCGACCTGTCGCAGAAGATCACCGTGGACGCGCGCGGCGAGATCCTCGAACTCAAGGACACCATCAACACGATGGTGGACCAGCTGTCGTCGTTCGCCGACGAGGTCACGCGCGTGGCGCGCGAGGTCGGCACGGACGGCCGGCTGGGTGGTCAGGCGCAGGTGCCGGGCGTGGCGGGCACGTGGCGGGACCTGACCGACTCGGTGAACTTCATGGCGGGCAACCTGACCAGCCAGGTCCGCAACATCGCCCAGGTCACCACGGCGGTCGCGCAGGGCGACCTGTCGCAGAAGATCGACGTGGACGCGCGCGGCGAGATCCTCCAGCTCAAGACCACGATCAACACGATGGTGGACCAGCTGTCGTCGTTCGCGGCCGAGGTGACCCGGGTGGCGCGCGAGGTGGGCAGCGACGGCCGGTTGGGTGGTCAGGCGCAGGTGCCCGGGGTCGCCGGTACGTGGCGGGACCTGACCGACTCGGTGAACTTCATGGCCGGCAACCTGACCGCCCAGGTCCGCAACATCGCCCAGGTCGCGACCGCGGTGGCGCGCGGCGACCTGTCCCAGAAGATCACCGTCAACGCGCGCGGCGAGATCCTGGAGCTGAAGGACACCGTCAACACGATGGTGGACCAGTTGTCGTCGTTCGCCGACGAGGTGACGCGTGTGGCGCGCGAGGTCGGCACGGACGGCCGGTTGGGTGGTCAGGCGCAGGTGCCGGGTGTGGCGGGCACGTGGCGGGACCTGACCGACTCGGTGAACTTCATGGCGAACAACCTCACCGCCCAGGTCCGCAACATCGCCCAGGTGACCACGGCCGTCGCGGGCGGCGACCTGTCGCAGAAGATCACCGTCGACGCGCGCGGCGAGATCCTCGAACTCAAGTCGACCATCAACACCATGGTCGACCAGCTCTCCGGCTTCGCCGACGAGGTGACGCGCGTGGCGCGCGAGGTCGGCACCGACGGCCGGCTCGGCGGCCAGGCGCGCGTGCCGGGCGTGGCGGGCACGTGGAAGGACCTGACCGACAACGTCAACGTCATGGCCGACAACCTGACCACCCAGGTGCGCAGCATCGCGGCCGTGGCGGCGGCGGTCGCGGGCGGCGACCTGTCCAAGAAGATCACCGTCGAGGCCAAGGGCGAGATCGCGGCCCTGGCCGACACGATCAACGGCATGGTGGACACGCTGCGCGCGTTCGCCGACGAGGTCACCCGCGTGTCCCGCGAGGTCGGCACCGAGGGCATCCTGGGCGGCCAGGCCCGCGTCCCGAACGTGGCCGGCACCTGGAAGGACCTCACCGACAACGTCAACTTCATGGCGAACAACCTGACCAACCAGGTGCGCAACATCGCCCAGGTGACGACGGCGGTGGCGCGCGGCGACCTGTCCAAGAAGATCGACGTGGACGCCCGCGGCGAGATCCTGGAGCTCAAGACCACGATCAACACGATGGTGGACCAGTTGTCGAGCTTCGCCGACGAGGTCACCCGCGTCGCGCGGGAGGTCGGCACCGAGGGCAAGCTCGGCGGCCAGGCCGAGGTCGAGGGCGTGTCCGGCACGTGGAAGCGGCTGACCGAGAACGTCAACGAGCTGGCCGGGAACCTCACCCGGCAGGTGCGCGCCATCGCGGTCGTGGCCACCGCCGTGACCGCGGGCGACCTGAGCCGCCAGATCACCGTGGACGCCTCCGGCGAGGTCGCCGACCTCAAGGACAACGTCAACCGGATGATCAGCAACCTGCGCGAGACGACCCGCGCCAACCAGGAGCAGGACTGGCTCAAGACCAACCTGGCGCGGCTCTCGGGCATGATGCAGGGCCACCGCGACCTGCACGCCATGGCGTCGCTGGTGATCAGCGAGCTGGCCCCGCTGGTCTCCGCCCAGCACGGCGCGTTCTTCCTGGTGGACGGCGAGTCCGACGCGGTCGAGCTGACCGCCACCTACGCCTACCAGCCGCGCGGCGGCCGACCGACCCGCTTCGCCCGCGGCGAGTCGTTGATCGGCCAGGTCGCGGTGGAGAAGAAGACCGTGCTGGTGCGCGACGTGCCGCCGGGCTACCTGGAGATCGGCTCGGGCCTGGGCTCCGCGCCGCCGTTGAACCTGGTGATCCTGCCGGTGGTGTTCCAGGGCGAGACGCTGGGCGTGATCGAGCTGGGGTCGTTCAGCGAGTTCACCGAGGTCCACCTGGACCTGCTGGACCAGCTGAAGGAGAACATCGGCGTCAACGTCAACACGATGCTGGCCAACGCCCGCACGGACAGCCTGCTGGCCGAGTCGCAGCGCCTGACCGAGGAGCTGCGGGCGGGCTCGGTGGAGCTGGAGGCGCGGGCGCGGCAGCTGTCGTCGGCGTCGAAGTACAAGTCGGAGTTCATGGCGAACATGTCGCACGAGCTGCGCACGCCGTTGAACTCGCTGCTGATCCTGGCGAAGCTGCTGGCCGACAACCTCGACGGCAACCTGAACCCGAAGCAGGTGGAGTTCGCGAAGACGATCCACTCGGCGGGCACGGACCTGTTGCAGCTCATCGACGACATCCTGGACCTGACCAAGGTCGAGTCCGGGCACATGCAGGTGCAGACCGACCCGGTGCGGGTGTCGGACGTGGTGAACTACGTGGAGGCGCTGACCCTGCCGCTGGCGGCGGAGAAGAACCTGGACTTCGAGGTCACCGTGGAGCAGGACGTGCCGTCCACGCTGCACACCGACGAGCACCGGTTGCAGCAGATCCTGCGGAACCTGCTGTCCAACGCGGTGAAGTTCACCCACGACGGGGCGATCCGCCTGCGCATCCGGCTGGCCGAGGGCGCCGTCGCGTTCGACGTGCAGGACACCGGCATCGGCATCCCGGCGGACAAGCTGTCGGTCATCTTCGAGGCGTTCCAACAGGCCGACGGCACGACCTCGCGCAAGTACGGCGGCACGGGCCTGGGCCTGTCGATCAGCCGCGAGCTGGCGGCGTTGCTGGAGGGTCGCCTGGACGTCCGCAGCGAGCCCGGTGTGGGTTCGACGTTCACGCTGTACCTGCCGTTGGGCGACCACAGCCTGGTCCCCGCTCCGGCGGAACCGGAACTGCCCGAACTCCTGTCCCCGATCGAGGAAGCGACCCCGCTCGCCGCCGCCCCCGACGACCTGCCTCCCGCGCCCATGCGGTTCCACGGCGAGAAGGTGCTGATCGTCGACGACGACCTGCGCAACGTCTTCGCGTTGACCAGCGTGCTGGAGCTGCACGGCCTGGAGGTGATCTACGCGGACAACGGAATCACGGGCGTGCGGGCGTTGGAGCAGTACGACGACGTGTCGTTGGTGCTGATGGACATCATGATGCCGGAGTTGGACGGGAACGCGACCATCGCGGCTATTCGCGCGATGTCGAGGTATGCGGACCTGCCGGTGATCGCGGTGACGGCCAAGGCTATGAAGGGGGATCGGGAGAAGTCCCTGGCTTCGGGTGCGACGGACTACGTGACGAAGCCGGTGGACACCGAACACCTGCTTCGCTTGATCGCTTTCTACCTCGGGTTGGAACAGGACTGAGGCGCTCTCAAGATCAAAAAGTCAAAAGCTGAAAGCGAAAAGCTAAAAGCGGCTGGGGAGGCCGCCAGTGGGGGGAACACGAAGGCCCCTTGTGGCTGGTAGCTCAGCCGCCGCTGCGCGGCGGAGCCGCGCGGAGCGTGGCGGGTGTTAGCCGAGTAGCGAGCGCACTGCCAGGCCGGTGCCGACGATGAGCACCAGGCCGGCGGTGAGGGCGGGTAGGGCGGTGAAGCGGTCGCGTAGGCGTTCGACGGTGGACAGGCGGTCGCGCAGTTTGACCAGTAGGAGGCCTACGGTGGTGAGGGTTGCGGCCATGCCCAGGCCGTAGCCCAGGACTAGCACGACACCGAACCAGGTGCGTCCGAGCGCCGCCGCGCCTAGTAGGACTACCAGTGCGGATGGGCTCGGTACCAGGCCGCCGGCCAGCCCCATGCCTACCAGCCCGCCGCGCCCGAGTCGGAATCCGCCGTGCCCGTGCCCATGTCCGTGGGCGTGGCCGTGCCCATGTCCGTGTCCGTGGGCGGTTCCGACCAGTTCTTGGTCTGCGCGTCGGCGGGTCAGGGCCGCGCGGAGCAGGGTTGTGCCTATTCCGGCCACTAGTAGACCGCTCACCACGCCCAGCCACCGCAGCACCGCCTCCCCGGCGAAGGCTCCGGCCACACTCACCACCAACCCCAACACCAGCACCCCGGCGGTGTGGGTCAACGTGACCGTCGCCCCCACCACCACCGCGTCCCGGGGTGTCCCCTCCCTTCCGGCCAGGTAAGCCGCGATCACCGTCTTCCCGTGCCCCGGCAGGGCGGCGTGGGACGCGCCCAGCACCAGGGACAGCAGGACCGCCAGCAGGCCCACCCACGGTGTCAGGTCCCGGGTGCCGACCACCGACGTGAGCGCCGCCGTCGCCCGGCTCAGCAGGGAAGGTCCGCCGTCGGGCAGGGGAGTGCCGGCGGCGGACCCGCCGTCGCCCGGGCGCACGTGCAGCGTGACCGACCGGACGTCCGGCGGATCCGCGAGCAGGTCTTCCGGGTACGTCCTCAGCTCACCGCTCACGCTCACCGCCGGCACCGGCGGGTCCACCAGCGCCACCCCGTCGCCCACGGCGGTCATCTCGCGCCACCCGACGCGGTCCGCCCGGTACCCGTCCCGCACCACCACGGTCTCCCCGGACGCCGCCGCCTCCACCTCGCACGTCAGCCGCGTCGTCGGCAACCCGGCCTCGCCGACCGGGAACTCGACCGCGCTGGACCGCACGACCGTGTCCACGGCCCGCCCGTCGACCTCCACGGCCACCGCCGCCGCCAGCGCGGCGCACTCGCGCGGCGCGTAACCGTCCACTTCGGACGGGCGTTCCTGGAGCGTCGGGATCTCGGCGGTGTCCACCACGGCCCGCAGGACCACTCGATCAGGTGACACCGTGATCCCGTGGTAGTGGTTGACCGTGAAGTTGCCCAGCGGGTGGGCCGACGCGGCGCCGGCCGTTCCGAACAGCCCCAGGAGCACCGCCAGTCCCGCCAACCACTTCACCGCAGCCCCGCCAGGGTCGCCCGCGCCGCGCCGGCGTCGGGGAAGTGCGGGTTGATCCGCAACGCCTCCTCCAGCACGTCCGCCGCCTCGGGACGGCCCAGCGCGGCCAGGATCGTGCCCCGGTGGAAGGCGAACACCGCGTTGCGCCACCCCGAACCCGCCGCCTTCTCGGCGAACCCCAGCGCCTCGGCGTCCCGGCCGTTGAGGTGCAACGCCCACGCCAGCGCGTCGGCGACCAGCACGTGCTGCCGCCGTCCCCACTCCGCCTCGGCCAACCGCAACGCCGTCGCGGCGTCACCCCGGTCCGCCGCGACCACGGACGCCGCGAGGTCGTCCGACCCGCCCGACGCCGCCAGCAACGCGAACTGCCGCGCCACCACGTCGTGCTGCCGCACCGCCTCCTCACCGCGTCCGGCCCGGCGCAACAACACCGCGTACTCGTGCAGCAACTGCGGCAGCGGCGCGCGGGTCACGATGTCTTGGTAGGTGCCGAGGGCTTCGTCCAGCAGGCCGCGGGCGGCGGCGACTTTCGCCTTGCCCTGGGACAACACCACGTCGCGTGGATCGACCAGCAGGCCCTGTTCGTAGTGGGTCTCGGCCTCGTCCAGCCGGCCGTTGTCGAAGGCCAGCTCACCCAGGTGGTACCGGCAGAACGCCACCTCGGCGGGCACGACGGCCGCCTCCAGCGCGCGTTCCAACGCCGCCCGCGCCCCGTCGACGTCACCCCGCTGCTCCAACTCGTACGCGGCGCGGGTGAACGACGGCACGCCGGGTTCCAGGTCCAGCATCCGCTGCACGGTCGCGGTCGCCTCGACGCCGAGCTGGGTCTGGGCGTCGGCCAGCACCCCGTAGACCTCGGCGGTGTCGGGCAGCACGGCCGCCGCGCGCTGGGCGAGGTCGCGGGCGGTGGTGAAGTCGTGGCGGGCGTTGGCCAGCGCGCCGAGACCGAGCAGGGCCCAGCCGTTGTCGGGCTGGTGCTTGAGCGACTCGTCCAGCGCGCCCCGGGCCTTGGCGTAGTAGGCGGGGTCGCCGGTGACGCGGGCCTGTTCGACGTAGGAGGTGCCGAGCGTCGCCCACGTGCGCGCGTCGGACGGGGTGCGGCGCAGCTTGTCGCGGGCGGCGGTGATGGTGCGGTGCAGGGCGGACTCGACGGCGGCCGGCGCGGGCGGCGGGTCGGCGTCCGGGGTGGACAGCGCGGAGACGGCGGTGACCAGGAGCGCGATCCCGCCGACGATGGCCGTGACGGCGACGAGCCGGATCATGGGAAGACCTCCGGGGGGCTTGCGGGGCGCGGCGGGGGAGAGCCCGGCGGGGAGGTGCGTCCCCGCCGGGCGTGCGGGCTACTCGGTCGGGGAGGCGGTCTGCCCGGCGCGGTTGCGGAAGACCCAGAAGCCCGCGCCGATCAGCAGGACCGCGAGCAGCCCGCCCCACAGCGGCGCGGTCGGCATCGACCCGCCCGCCGTCGGCTTGATCGCGACCTCGCCGCCGCCCGCGTTGACGGCGGTGTTGTTCGGCAGCGCCACGTACGGGAACTGCTTGCCGAACGCGTTCTCGTTGGCGTCGACCTTGTCCCCGGCCGCGAGCCCCTCCACGACCCCGTTGACCGCCGCGCCCTCCAGCGCCTGCAACCCGATGTCCACCACGTCGTCGGTCAGCCGCCGGCCGTTGGGGTAGCCCTGGTTGTCCTTGGCCAGCACGCCCAGCCGGTTCTGGTCGCCGGACACCGGCACCGCCATGTTCAGCCGCAGCTGCTCGGACGGCACGAACCGCTTCGGGTTCACGTCGGCGTTGTCCAGCTGGGAGTTCAGGTCGGCCTTGATGGGGCCGCCGAGCTTGGTGGTGATGCCGGTCAGGAAGATCTCGACCAGGTCGTCCCGCTTGCCCTTGGGCGCGGGGATCTTGTAGATCTGCTCGATCAGCTGCGGCACCTCGGGGGCGGTGACCCGGTCCACCAGCTCCTTGACCTTGGCGTCCTGGTCGGGCGTGAGCGAGTTGAACGTGTCCTTCAGCGCCGCCGGGACCACGACCTCGTTGACCAGCGGGTTGCCCAGGCGCGAGACCTGCACCCAGTCGCCGTGCGCCCGCGCGCGGCCGGGGCTGATCTCCATCGACCGGCGCTCGGTGTCGCTCCACACGCCGATCACCGGGTTGCGCTTGGCGTCGCCCTTGAGCGCCAACCAGTTCTTGGGCACCTGCACGGCGATCGTGTTGGCGTTGAACCCGCGCAGCGTGTCCTGGCCGACCTCGGACAGGTCCGCCCCGTAGAGCAGGTCGAACACCCGCAGGTCCAGGAAGAACGGGTCGTCGGCCTGCCCGACGAACGCCCGCGCCCCGCCGGGCACGGCGGTGATCGCCTGGTCGCGCAGCGCCTCGTAGTCCGGCATGGACTTCGGGCCGGTGTTGGACGGCGCGACCTTGCCGCGCTGCACCAGCTTCTTGGCGTTGCCGCGCTGGTCGACCACCTCCAGCGTGTAGAACTGGCGGAACAGCAGGTTCTCGTCGTCCAGCGTGGTGACGACCCCGTTGTTGTAGAGGAACGTGGACTTGCCGCGCTTGTCCTCGGTCTGGAAGGTGAACCGGTAGGTCAGGTCGGCCTTCGCGTCGCCGTCGTTGTCGACGTTGAGGTCGTAACGGGCGTCGGTGGCGAACGGGTAGAAGTTCGGGCCCCCGTTGGGTTCCTGGAACGGCGCGAAGTTCGCGATCAGCGTGACGGTGTCCTGGTGTTCGGGGCTGACGAACGCGTAGACGTCGGTGTTGTCTACCGCCGGGTCGCCGGCGATCAGCGGCGCCTCCCGGTGGCTCGACGCGCCCGCCGGACCCGGCGCGCCGGCCAGGCCGGCCGCGACGCCGACCGCGGCGAGCGCGGCGGTCACGCGCGTGGTTCGGCGCCTGGTGAGCGGTGTGGACATTGCTCGATCCCTTTCCTCGGCGATCGTGCGGACACCTGACTGTTCGGGCACCGGCCGGCTCCGGTTCAGAACGTAGGGGTCGCCCCCGGTTCACCACTGAGGGGTTGGTCTTCCGGTGAGTGGAAGCGTCCGTTGACCGGTGCGGACGGCGAAACCTACGGTCGATCATGGAAACCGGTGGACACGGACAGGAGCACGCGGTGCCGACGCAGACCACGCCGCAGTACCGGAGGGACCCGGCCTCCCAGCCGCCCGTGCGCTGGCCGGACTACCGGTCCAACGCCCTGCGCGCCCCGAACCGCCCGCTGGTGCTCGTCCCGCACCGCCTGGGCGAGATCACCGGCCCGCTGCTGGGCGAGGGCCGCGTCGGCCCGCACGACAACGACCTCACCGCCGGTCACGAGGGCGAGCCGCAGGGCCAGCGGATCATCGTGTCCGGCCGCGTCCTGGACGGCGACGGCCGGCCGATCCCGAACACCCTGCTGGAGGTGTGGCAGGCCAACGCCGCCGGCCGCTACCGCCACGACGGCGACCGCCACCCCGCGCCGCTGGACCCGAACTTCACCGGCGTGGGCCGCACCCTGACCGACGCCGACGGCCGCTACAGCTTCACCACGATCCACCCGGGCGCGTACCCGTGGCGCAACCACGACAACGCCTGGCGGCCGGCGCACATCCACTTCTCGCTGTTCGGCACGGCGTTCACGCAGCGGCTGGTCACGCAGATGTACTTCCCGGGCGACCCGCTGTTCTTCCAGGACCCGATCTACAACTCGGTGCGCGACCCGAAGGCGCGGGCGGCGATGGTGGCCCGGTTCGACCTGGACACGACGGTTCCGGAATGGGCGCTGGGGTACCAGTGGGACATCGTGCTGCGCGGCAAGACCCCCACCCCGCTGGAGGAGGAGGGCGACGATGACTGAGCGGCTGACCACCACGCCCGCGCAGACCGTCGGGCCGTTCTTCGCCATCGGCCTGCCCTGGGAGGACGGCCCGTTCGTCGTCCCCGACGGCACGCCCGGCGCGTTCCGGATCGAGGGCAGCGTCCTGGACGGCCGCGGCGACCCCGTCCCCGACGCCGTGGTGGAGACCTGGCAGGCCGACCCGGACGGGCGCTTCGACCACCCCGACGACCCGCGCGGCGCGGTGCGGTGGAAGGATTTCCGGGGCTTCGGCCGGTGCGCGACCGACGCCGACGGCCGCTACGGTGTCCTCACCGTGAAGCCCGGCCCGCTGCCGACCGGTGACGGGGGATGGGAGGCGCCCCACCTCGACGTGTCGCTGTTCTGCCGGGGCGTGCTGGTGCGGCTGGTCACCCGGATCTACTTCCCGGACGAGGAGGCCAACGCCCACGACCCGGTCCTGACCGCCCTCGACCCGGCCGCGCGGGCGACCCTCGTCGCCGCCGCCACCCCGTTCGGCTACCACTTCGACATCCGGTTGCAAGGGGAGCATGAAACCGTCTTCTTCGACGTCTGACCTGTTCGGCCCGCTGTTCACCGACCCGGCCGTCGAGGCCGAGATCAGCGACGGCGCGTGGCTGCGAGCGATGCTCGACTTCGAGCGCGCGCTGGCGATCGTGCAGGCCCGCGCCGGGCTCGTGTCCGAGGAGGCGGCGCGGATGGTGGTGACGGCGATCGACGTCGGCCACTACGACCCGGTCGAACTCGGCGCGGGCGCGCTGACCTCGGGCACCCCGGTCGTCCCGCTGGTCCGGGCGATCGGCGCGCACGTCACCGCCGAGGGCAGGGCCGCCGTGCACAACGGCGCGACCAGCCAGGACGTCCTGGACACCGCCCTGTCCCTGGTCGCGTTCCGCGCGCTGGGACCGGTCCTGGACGGCCTGCGCGGCGTCGCCAAGGAGTGCGAGCGGCTCGCCCAGCGCCACCGCGACACCCTCATCGCCGGCCGCACGCTCGCCCAGCACGCGCTGCCCACCACGTTCGGCCTCAAGTGCGCGGGCTGGCTGGTGGCCGTGGACGAGGCCGTGGACGACCTCACCCGCGTGCGCGAACAGCGGCTGGCCGTCCAGTTCGGCGGCGCGGCGGGCACCCTGGCCGCGGTCAACGACCCGTCCCTGACCGACCAGCTCGCCGCGCAGCTCGGCCTGGCCGCGCCGCTGATCCCGTGGCACACCAACCGGACCCGGATCGCGGAACTGGCGGGTTCGCTGGGCGTGGCGGCCGGCGTGCTGGCCAAGGTCGCGCAGGACGTCGTGCTGCTCGCCCAGACCGAGGTCGCGGAGGTCGCCGAGGCCGATGGCGGCACGTCGTCGGCCATGCCGCACAAGCACAACCCGGTGCGGGCCGTGCTGGTCAACGCGTGCGCGCGCCGCGTCCCCGCGCTGGTCTCGACCGTGCTGTCCGCGATGGCCCAGGAGCACGAGCGGGCGGTCGGCGCGTGGCACAGCGAGTGGCAGACCGTCACCGAGCTGCTGCGGCTGGTCGGCGGCGCGGTGCGGGGCATGCGGGAGCTGCTGTCCCGGCTGCGCGTGGACCCGGAGCGCATGCGGCGCAACCTGGAGCTGACCGGCGGTCTGCTGATGGCCGAGAACGTGGCGGTCCGCCTGGCCGCCCGCATCGGCCGCGCGGAGGCCCAGGACCTGGTCGCCGAGGTGTGCCGGTCGGCGGTGCTGTCGGGGAAGTCCCTGCGCGCCGCGCTGGAGGCCGACCTGCGCATCGACCTGTCCCCCGAGGAGGTCGCCGAGGCCCTGGACCCGGCGGGCTACATCGGCAGCGCCGGCGAGTTCGTGGACCGCGCGCTCGCCGCCCACCGGGAGAGGGCGGGCCGATGAGGCCGCACCACACCCTGACCGGCCCGCCGGACGCCCCGGTGCTGGTCCTGGGCAACTCCCTGGGCACCACCACCGCCCTGTGGGACGACCAACTCCCCGCTCTGGTCCGGCATTTCCGCGTCCTGCGCTACGACCACCGCGGCCACGGCGGCACCCCGGCCGCGCCCGGCCCGTACCGCCTGGACGACCTGGCCGACGACGTCCTGGAACTGCTGGACACCCTGGGCCTGGCGCGCGTCTCGTACGCCGGCGTGTCGCTGGGCGCGATGGTCGGCATGTGGCTGGCCGGCCACGCCCCGGAACGCATCGACCGCCTGGTCCTGTGCTGCACCACAGCCGCCTTCGCGTCCGCCCGGCCCTGGCAGGACCGCGCGGCGGCGGTGCGCGCCGCCGGCACGGAGTCCATCGCGCGCCAGGCCGTGAGCCGCTGGTTCACACCGGACTTCGTGGCCGCGAACCCCGACGTGGTGGGGAAGTTCGAGACCATGGTGTCCACTGCGGACGACGAGGGATACGCGTCCTGTTGCGACGCCTTGGCCGCGCTGGACCTCCGCTCGGTACTGCCCGCGATCGAAGCCCCGACCGCGGTGGTCGCCGGCAAGCACGACGTCGCGACCCCGCCCGAGCACCAGCGCCTGATCGCCGACGCCGTGCCGGGCGCGGTGCTGCACACCGTCGAGGCCGCGCACCTGGCCAACGTGGAGGCGGCCGACGACGTGACCCGCATCCTCCTGGACCACCTGGCGGCGCGATGACCGACGGCATGCGGGTGCGGCGCGAGGTGCTCGGCGACGAGCACGTGGACCGGGCGATCGCGCGCACCGACGAGTTCACCGCCGACTTCCAGGACTTCATCACCCGCTACGCGTGGGGCGAGGTCTGGACGCGACCCGGCCTCGACCGGCGCACCCGCTCGTGCGTCACCCTGGCCATGCTCGCCACCCTCGGCCACGACGCGGAACTGGCCATGCACGTCCGCGCGGCCCTGCGCAACGGCCTGACTCGCGACGAGATCAAGGAGGTCCTGCTCCAGGTCGCCGTCTACGCGGGCGTCCCGGCGGCCAACCGCGCCTTCGCCATCGCCCAGCCGATCCTGGCGGAGTAGGCGGTCACCAGGTCGGGCGGGCGCTCACGCCGCCGTCCACCACGAGGTCGTGCCCGGTGATCCAGCGGGCGGACCGCGAGGCGAGGAAGACGCACGCGTCGCCGACGTCCTCGGGCGTGCCGAGCCGGCCCAGCGGCGCGGCGGCCCGCCAGCGCTCGACCCCGTCGGGCCAGGCCTCGGCGAGGCCCGGCCGGTCGACCAGCCCCGGCGACACGGTGTTGACCCGGATGCCGAACCGGCCGTACTCCAGCGCGGCGGACCGGGCGTGCATGATCAGCGCGGCTTTCGAGGCGCAGTAGTGCGCGTGGCCCTCGGCGGCCTGGGTGCCCTGGATGGACGCGATGTGCGTGATCGACCCGCCGGTCTCGCGCATGACCCGCGCGGCGGCCTGGGTGACGGCGAAGGCGCTGAGCACGTTGGTGTCCACGACCGCGCGCCAGTCGGCGACCGTCATGCCGTCGAGGTCCTGGTCGGGTTGGACGCCCGCGCAGTTCACCACGGCGTCGAGCCCGCCCACGCGGCGGACGGCCTCGGCGACCAGGTCGTGACAGGCGCTCTCGTCGGTCAGGTCGGCGCGCACGAAGTCCCCGGCCGCGGTGAAGGCGTGCCGGACGACCGCCGCGCCGGCCTCGGCGAACCGCCGCGCGATGCCCGCCCCGATGCCGCCACTGGCGCCGGTGACCAGGACGGAGGTTCCGGTGAGGTCCATCAGACCGGCTGGAGCGGGGTGTGCGGGGCGGCCGGGAGTTCGACGCGGACCGGGTCGCCGGGGCGGACCTCGCCGCCGACCAGGACGACCGACATGATGCCCGCCCTGCGGACGACGCCGCCCTCGGCGTCGCGGCCGACGACGTGCTTGAGCAGCCCGTCGGCGAAGGCGTCGATCTGGGGGCACGGGTTGCGCAGCCCGGTGACCTCCACGACGGCGTCCGCGCCCAGGTGCAGGCGGGTGCCGGTGGGCAGGGCGAGCAGGTCCACGCCGCGGGTGGTGACGTTCTCGCCGAGCGCCCCGGCGCGGACGTCGAAGCCGAGTGCGTTGAGTTCGTCGTGGAGTTCGGCGTGCATGAGGTGGACCTGGCGCAGGTTGGGTCGCGTGGGGTCACGCCGGACGCGCGAGCGGTGCTTGACGGTCACGCCCGCGTGGACGTCGCCGTCGACGCCGAGGCCGGCCACGAGGCGGATGGCGTCCCGGTTCGGTTTGGTGAACGTGTACTCCGCGCTACGACTGACTGCTTCGACTGTCCCCATGATCGATGACCCTAACCGGTAAGACTTCGCGGGGTCGCGGCGATAAAGCCGTTGCAAGCGTTGTGGAACGACGGTGAAAGATCATGGACGACGAACTGACCCACCGAGCCCGAGCGGTCCTGCGGGCCGTCGCGGCGGGCCGCGCCGAAGTGACGCACAGTGTCGAACCCGACCTCCGGGTCGACGGGCTGTGGTGCAGCGACCAGGTGATCGCCTGCCAGTTGGCGCACGCCGGACTGGTCCGCCCGGCCGAGCGGGGCGGTGACGGTCCGTGGGTGCCCGCGGAGATCACCCCGGCCGGCCGGGCCCTGCTGGCATAGCCCGCGGCCGGCCGCGCGCAACCGGCCAGGGCCGTGGTTTGTCGGTGCCGCGTGGGACGATCGATCCGGGGGCCGGAGGCCACGCCCGCCGGCTTCGAAACCCAGCCCGACACCCGCCCTCCCGCCCGCACCCGCCGACCTCGGGCGTTAGCCCGCTCGGCGGTGGGCCGCCGGTGTGAACGCCCCTTGACGCTCCGTGGCACGCGCGGTTGACTGCGTGCTCGTAACCGGTTTCGGTACCGGTTCCACACCGTCGTGGGGAGTGTCCTGTGCGAGTCACGATCGCCGAAGTCGCCCAACGCGCCCAGGTGAGCAAGGCGACCGTGTCCCGCGTGCTCAACGGCAAACCGGACGTCGACGCGGCGACGGCGGCGCGGGTGCGGCAGGTCATCGCCGACGTCGGGTACGTGCCCAGCGCGCGTGCCGTCGGGTTGGCCCGGGGCCGCGCCCGCACCGTCGGCATGCTCGTCCCCTCGCTGACCTGGCCGTGGACCAGCGAAGTCGTCCAGGGCGCGGTGGACGAGGTCGAGGCCGAGGGGTACGGGCTGCTGCTCTACACGGTCAACCGC
The DNA here is from genome assembly GCF_039521145.1 of Saccharothrix mutabilis subsp. mutabilis. NCBI lineage: Bacteria > Bacillati > Actinomycetota > Actinomycetes > Pseudonocardiales > Pseudonocardiaceae > Saccharothrix > Saccharothrix mutabilis. The sequence goes on along the minus strand of NZ_BAAABU010000006.1, from coordinate 254,906 downwards.
GGCGCCGAGTCGCTCGCGCAGTTCGCCAGCCACGTCTCGGCCAAGGCGTTCGACGGGCTCCTGGTCATCGAACCGCCGGACACCCTCAGCTACATCGAGACCCTGCACACCCAGGGGCTGCCGGTCGTCATGATCGACGACCGCGGCAGCCGGCCCGGGTTCCCCTCCGTCTCCACCACCAACCGCGAAGGCGCGCGGGACGCCGCGCGGCACCTCGTCGCGGCCGGGCGGCGGCGGTTCGCGGTGGTCACCGGGCCGTTGACCTTCGGGTGCGTCAAGGAACGGCTCGACGGGTTCCTCGACGCGTTGGCCGAGGAGGACCTCCACGTCGACCCCCGCCTGGTGGTCGAGGGCGACTTCAGCACCGACCGGGGCGCGGTGGCGGCGGAGAAGCTGCTCGGCGCGGGACTGCCGTTCGACGCCGTCTTCGCCCACAACGACCTGTCCGCGCTGGGCGTGATCCGGGTGTTGCAGGCGGCCGGGCGGACCGTGCCGGGGGACGTCGCGGTGGTGGGCTTCGACGACATACCGGTCGCCGCGCACACCGAGCTGACGACCGTGCGCCAGCCGATGCGGGAGATGGGCGGCACGGCGGCCCGCCTGCTGCTGTCCCGGCTCGACGGCAACGCCCTGCCCGCCGAACCCGCCGTGCTGCCGACGACCCTGGTGCCCCGCCGCTCGGCGTGACCCGCTACTTCATCGCGGCGATCTGGATCAGGTTGCCGCACGTGTCGTCCAGGACGGCGGTCACGACCGGGCCCAGGTCGGTCGCCTCCTGGGTGAACCGGACGCCCAGCCCCTTGAGCCGCTCGACCTCGGCGTGGACGTCGTCCACCGCGAACGACGTGAACGGGATGCCGTCGGCGACCAGCGCCTTCTTGAACGGGTCCGCCGCCGGGTGGGCGCTGGGCTCCAGGAGCAGTTCGACGCCGTCGGGGTCGGCGGGGGAGACGACGGTGAGCCAGCGGTACTCGCCCGCGGGCACGTCGGTCTTCTTGGTGAAGCCGAGCTTGCCGGTGTAGAAGTCCAGCGCCTTGGCCTGGTCGTCCACGAACACGCTGGTCACGTTGATGCGGATCACGACTTGGGGTCCTCTCGGTCGACGGGCCAGCGCTGGAGGATCGCGCGCAGCGGGCTCGTGTCGATGTGGTGGAACTTGTACCGGCCTTCGCGCCGGGTGTGCACCAGCCCGGCCTGTTCGAGGACCGCGAGGTGCTGCGAGATGGCCTGCCGCGAGGAGGCCAGCCCGTGCCTCATGGTCAACCGACCGCACAGCTCGAACAGCGTCTGGCCGTCGCGTTCGGTCAACTCGTCCAGGATGGTGCGTCGCGTCGCGTCGCCGATGGCCTTGAACAGGTCGGGGTCAGCGTCCACGCGTCCAGTTATAGGCAAGTCGTCACTTGCCTGTCAAGGCGCCCGATGGGCTGACCGGGCGTTCGGGGTGCTCCGAAGTGGCCTTTACCGGCACCAAAAGGTGAGGCTAGCCTAATCTTCGGAGAGGTCCGGATCACTCCCACCGTGCGCGGACTTAGGTTAGGGTAACCAAAGTTCGATCTCCCTGTTGTCGCACCGATGGGACAGAAATGCCACAGCCACCTGTCTTCGACGTCCTCGGCGTCGGCTTCGGGCCCTCGAACCTGGCGCTCGCGATCGCCGTCACCGAGTACAACGCCTCCGCGCGCCCCGAAGACGTGGTGACGGCCCACTTCCTGGAGCGCCAGCCCCGGTTCGGCTGGCACCGCGGGATGCTGCTGGACGACGCGACCATGCAGGTGTCGTTCCTCAAGGACCTGGTGACCCTGCGCAACCCGACCAGCCCGTTCAGCTTCCTGAACTACCTGCACGGCAAGGGCCGGCTGGTCGACTTCGTCAACCACAAGAACCTGTTCCCGCTGCGCGTGGAGTTCCACGACTACTTCGAGTGGGCCGCCGGGCAGGTGGACGACCTGGTGTCCTACGACCACGAGGTCGTGTCGGTGCGCCCGGTCCTGGAGGACGGCGTGGTGACGCACTTCGACGTCGGCTCGCGCACGTCCGCGGGCGAGGTCGAGGTGCGGCGGGCGCGCAACCTCGTGCTGGCGACCGGGTTGCGGGCGAACCTGCCCGACGGGGTCGAGGCGTCCGAGCGGGTGTGGCACAACCGGGACTTCCTGCAGAAGGTCGAGGCGCTGACCGACCCGCGGCGGCTGGTCGTGGTCGGCGCGGGGCAGAGCGGCGCGGAGGTGACGGCGCACCTGCACGAGCGGTTCCGCGGCGCGGAGGTGTGCGCGGTGTTCGCGCGGTACGGCTACAGCCCGGCCGACGACAGCTCGTTCGCCAACCGGATCTTCGACCCGGGCGCGGTGGACGACTTCTACGCCGCGCCCGAGGACGTCAAGCGCAAGCTCGTGGGCTACCACGCCAACACCAACTACGCCGTGGTGGACAACGACCTGATCGCCGAGCTGTACCGCCGGGTGTACCGGGAGAAGGTGCTGGGCGTGCGGCGGCTGCGGGTGCTGAACCTGTCGCGGGTCGTGGAGCTGGTGGAGACCGTCGACGGGGTGCGGGTGACCGTGGAGTCGCTGTCCACCGGCGAGCGGGAGGTGCTGGAGGCGGACGCGATCGTCTACGCCACCGGCTACCGCGAGGCGGACCCGACGGGCCTGCTGGGCGAGCTGGCGGCGCGGTGCCGGCGCGACGCGGACGGCCGGCTGCGGGTGGGCCGGGACTACCGGGTCGGCACGGACGACGGCGTCGAGGGCGGGCTGTACCTGCAGGGCGGGACCGAGCACACGCACGGCATCTCGTCGTCGCTGCTGTCCAACACGTCCGTGCGGGTGGCCGAGATCCTGTCGTCGGTGCTGGAGCGGCGGGAGCCGGTGGTGCCCGAGCAGCCCGCGTACGCGGCGACGAGCAGTTAGGTCCTTTGTGGACTGATGTTTTCCGGTCCGGGGGCCGGTCTCCACAACAGGCCGGTGTTCGGTTAGCCTCGCCTAAACGTTCGATCCAGGGAGCGGGTGGATGACCTCTCGGTTGCGCGGCGAGGGCCTGACGCTGGCCTACGACGAACGGCTCGTGGCCGCCGGCTTGGACGTGGCGATCCCCAACGGGTCGTTCACCGTCATCGTCGGTCCGAACGCGTGCGGCAAGTCCACGCTGCTCAAGGCGTTGGCGCGGATGCTCAAGCCGCGCGCGGGCACCGTCTACCTCGACGGCGCGGCGATCGCCTCCTACCGCTCCAAGGAGGTCGCGCGCCGGCTCGGGCTGCTGCCGCAGTCGTCCATCGCGCCCGGCGGGATCACGGTGGGGGAGCTGGTCGCGCGCGGCCGGTACCCGCACCAGGGGCTGCTGCGGCAGTGGTCGCCGGAGGACGAGGGGATCACCGCCGAGGCGATGCGGCTGACCGGCGTGCACAACCTGGCCGACCGGCAGGTCGACGAGCTGTCCGGCGGGCAGCGGCAGCGGGTGTGGCTCGCGATGGTGCTGGCGCAGCAGACGTCGATCCTGCTGCTGGACGAGCCGACGACGTTCCTGGACATCGCGCACCAGATCGAGGTGCTCGACCTGTGCGCCGACCTGCACGAGGACGGCGGGCACACGCTGGTGGCGGTCCTGCACGACCTTAACCAGGCGTGCCGGTACGCCACGCACCTGATCGCCATGAAGCCGGGCGAGGGCGTGGTGGCGCAGGGCGACCCGGCGACCGTCGTGACGGCCGAACTGGTCGAGGACGTGTTCGGCCTGCCGTGCCGCGTGATCGAGGACCCGGAGACGGGGACGCCGATGGTCGTCCCGCTGCGCCGGCAACGGGTCGCCATCGCGTCCTGAGCGTCGAGTTCCGGCGTTCTCGGGGCTTCGGGGCTTTCGGGGGTCAGAGGGCGACACCGCCGTCCGCGCGGATGTCGGCGACGACGCGCTCGACCCCGGCCAGGTCGTTGACCACGAACGAAACGCCCTCCCGCGCGGCGTGGCGCGCGTAGGCCTCGCCCAGGCCGCTGCCCGCGCCGGTGATCACTCCCGCTTTGCCGTCCAGGAACCCCATGCCCGCAGTGTGCCGCAACGCGCCGCGCGAAATCACCCGAACGGGAACGCCGAGAATGGCGGAAGCCGTGCTAAAAAGGAGGTTCGCCTCAAATACGGGAATGAGGCTGTAATGCGATACAAATCCATTGTATCACAGGGGGCAAGGGTGACGACAGGAGAATTGTCCAGCGAACGGCAGCGGATTTCCTTCCTGTACGAGCGGCTCGACCGGGAGCGGGCCGAGGCCAAGGCGCGGTTGGACGCCGCGCTGCTCGACGCGCACGAGCGGCGGTGGCACCGGGAGGTGGCGGTGCGGACGTTGTCCGAGCAGGTCAGCCGGTTGCGGGTGGCGGATGAGGGGTTGTGCTTCGGGCGCATCGACCGGGTCGACGGCAGCCGCGCCTACATCGGTCGGATCGGGTTGTTCGACCCCGACGACGACTACGCCCCGCTGCTCACCGATTGGCGCGCGCCGGTCGCCCGGCCGTTCTACACGGCCACCGGCGCCAATCCGGAGGGCGTGACCCGGCGGCGGCATTTCCGCACCCGCGGGCGGGCGCTGGAGGGGTTCCACGACGACGAGCTGCAACTCGACGCGACGGCGTTGTTGGACGCCCTGGAAGCGCCGCGCACGGAAACCATGCGGGACATCGTCGCGACCATCCAGGCCGAGCAGGACGAGGTGATCCGGCTCGACCACCGGGGCGTGCTGGTCATCGAGGGCGGTCCGGGGACGGGCAAGACCGCCGTCGCGCTGCACCGCGTCGCCTACCTGCTCTACACGCAGCGGGAACGGCTGTCGCGCCAGGGCGTGCTGGTCGTCGGGCCCAACCCGGGCTTCCTGCGCTACATCGGCGACGTGCTGCCGTCGCTGGGCGAGACCGACGTGGTGTTCGCGACGCCGGGGGAGCTGTTCCCGGGCGTGCGGGCGCGCCGCGAGGACCCGCCCGAGGTGCAGGGGCTCAAGGGCGGGCTGGCCGCGGTGGACCTGGTGCGGGAGGCCGTCGCCGACCGGCAGGAGCTGCCCGTCGAGCCGGTGCCGGTCGAGCTGGAGGACGTGACCGTGCCGGTGGACGCCGGATTGGTGGCGGTCGCGCGGGACCGGGCGCGGGCCAGCGGGTTGCGGCACAACGAGGCGCGGCCGGTGTTCTTCGCGGCGTTGGTCGACGTGCTGGTGGCGCCGGCGCTGGCGCTGATCGGGCACGACTGGCCGGAGCTGGCGGCGGACGTGCGGCGGGAGTTGACGCACAACGCCGACCTGCGGTCCCTGGCGGACGCCCTGTGGCCGGTGCTCACGCCGCAGGCGTTGCTGGGCGACCTGTACGAGGGGCGGTGCCTGGCGCTGGGCTACCCCGAGCTGTACCGGGAGGCCGGGCGGGCGTGGACGGTGGCCGACGTGCCGCTGCTGGACGAGGCCGCGGAGCTGCTCGGGACCACCGACGAGGCCGTGCGGGCGGCCGAGCGCGAGCGGGCGGCGGAGGTCGCGTACGCCCGGGGCGTGCTGGAGGTGCTGGACCTGGAGGGCTTCTACGACACCGACGACGAGCTGCGCGCGACCGACCTGCTGGACTCCGAGTGGCTGGCCGACCGGCACGCCGAACTCGACCACCGGACCGTCGCCGAGCGGGCCTCCGCGGACCGGGAGTGGACGTACGGGCACGTCGTGGTGGACGAGGCGCAGGAACTGTCCGAAATGGACTGGCGGGTGCTGATGCGGCGGTGCCCCAACCGTTCCATGACCATCGTCGGCGACCTCGCGCAGCGGCAGGCGGAGGCCGGGGTGCGGTCGTGGGAGGCGGTGCTGGCGCCGTACGTGCGGGAGCGGTGGGCGTACCGGCGGTTGACCGTGAACTACCGGACGCCCGCGGAGATCATGTCCTACGCGGCGGCGGCGCTGGCGGAGGTGGACGCGTCGGCCGAGCCGCCGCGGTCGGTGCGCCGGGGATCGCCGCCGGTGGAGATGGTGGTGTCGGACCTGTCGGTGGTGTCGCGGCTGCGCGGCGAGTCGGGGACGTTCGCGGTGATCTCACCGGACGGCCCGCTCACGCCGCGCGCGGCCAAGGGGTTGGAGTTCGACGTGGTGGTGGTCGTGGAGCCGGAGCGCATGTCGCCGGCCGAGCGGTACGTGGCCCTGACCCGGGCCACGCGCGAACTGGTGGTGGTGCGGCGCGGCGACCCGGCGGCCACCAGGCTGGCCGCACTGGCCGCCTTCCACTGACGGCCCGGGGGTCGGGTTGGCGCGCCGTCTGGACGGGACGGCGCGCCACCCGTTCGCGCAGGTAGGGAGCGGTTTCGCGGTCTCACCCAATCGTGTGACATGCAGGATCCGCGACCAACCGCCGACTCACGCGTCCCGTAGATGAGGAGGGCGGGCGGGCGGACCGCTGGGTCACCCGGCTTCGGTCACCCGTCTTCGGTCGCTCGGCCCCGGTCGCTCGGCCCCGGTCGCTCGGCCCCGGTCGCTCGGCCCCGGTCGCTCGGCCCCGGTCAGCCGGCCCCGGTCAGCCGGACCTCGCCGCCCGGCCCGGTCACTCGGGCGCGGTGGTCGGGGCTTTCAGGTTGGGCAGGACCTCCGCGCCGAACAGGCGGATCGTGTCCAGGACCGCCCCGTGCGGCAGCCCGCCGATGTCCACCATCACCAGGTGGGCGTCCAGGCCCAGCAGGCGCCCCAGGTCGTTGAGCCGCTCGGTCACCTCGGCCGGGTCCCCACACACCGCCGCGCCGTCCATCAGCACGTCCACGTCCACGTCGCCGTCACCCCGCCACGGATCGGCGAAGTGCGCGTAGGCCGCGAGGTGCGGACGCCACACCTCGCGGGCGCGGGCGGCGGACGGGGCCACGAACACGTGACTGGGCAACGCGACCCGCCCCCCGCCGATCGCCGCTTGGCCGCTGCCGCGCGCGGTTCGGGTGGTCATGGCTGTTCGGTAGCGCTCGACTACGGCGCGGTGGGTGTTGGGGTCGCGCAGGGTGCTGGGCAGCATCAGGGGGAGTTCCAGTTCGACCGCCAGGTCCGCCGACACCGCCGAACCGCTGCCGATCCACACCAGCGGGCGGGGTTGTTGGAGGGGTCGTGGGGTCGTGGTCACGTCCACCAAGGGGCTGCGGAAGCGGCCGTTCCAGGTCACGTGCGGTTCTTCCAGCAGGCGCAGCAGGAGGCGCAGGTTCTCGTCGAAACGGGCGCGCAGGTCGTCTTGCACGCCGAACGCCGCGTCCGTCCGCTGGGACACCCCGCGCGCGACGATCATCTCCGCGCGCCCGCCGGACAGGACGTCCAGGGTCGCCAGCTCCTCGGCCACCCGGACCGGGTCGTGGTGGGCCAGCAGGGTCACGCCGGTGGACAGGCGCAGCCGCGTGGTCCGCTCGGCGATGGTGGCCAGCAGCAGTTCCGGCGCGGAGACGATGTAGCGGGTGAAGTGGTGCTCGCCGATCGCGACGCCGGTGAACCCCGCCTCCTCGGCCACCACGGCCTGCTCGACGATCGTGCGCAGCCGTTGCGCCTCGCTCACCACCCGACCGGTGCTCGGGTCCGGCAGGTGGTCGCCCAGGATCAGCAGGTAGACGTCCATCGCGCAATCTTGCACCGCGCGGTTACGGTGGGCGTCGTGAGCCTCGATCATGATGCCGTCACCGTGTCCGACAACCGCGAGCTGTCCCGGTTCGAAGTGCACCTGGACGGCCGGCTCGGCGGGTTCGCCGAGTACGTCCTGGAGCCCGACCGGATCGTGTTCACCCACACCGAGGTCGCGGTCGAGGGCAAGGGGCTGGCCAGCGCGCTGGTGAAGCAGGCGCTCGCCGACGTGCGCGAGCGCGGGCTCAAGGTCGTGCCCCAGTGCCCGTTCGTGCGCGGCTACCTGGAGAAGCACCCGGAACTCGCGGACGTCGTCACGGGGTAGCACCCGCGTCCGCCGGAGGTTACCGGCAAGTAGTATCCGGGAATGGAGTGGACCGAGCCCGGAGTCTTCGAGGTCGCGCCCGGTGTGCACCGGATCCCGCTGCCGCTGCCCAACGACGGCCTGCACACCGTGAACGTCTACGCGATCGAGGACGGCGACGGGCTCGTGCTCGTCGACGCCGGGTGGGCGCTGGCGGAGGGCGAACGGACGCTGGAGAGCGCGTTGGGCGCGCTCGGGCGGGACTTCGCCGACATCCGGCGGTTCCTGGTCACCCACCTGCACCGCGACCACTACACCCTGGCCGTGGCGCTGCGCCGGCGGTTCGGGACGCGCGTCGCGCTGGGGCTGGGGGAGCAGCCGTCCATGCGGCGGATCATCAGCCGCACCCGCGACGGGCAGCTGGGCAACCTCCTGCGCTGGGGCGGCGGCGAGCTGGCCGACCGGTGGCGCAAGGCGGTCGAGGCGGTCGGCGAGGCCGAGCTGCGCGACTACGAGGAGCCCGACGAGTGGCTCACCGAGACCGACCTCGGGTTGGAGAAGCGGGTCCTGCGCGTGCTGCCGACGCCCGGCCACACGCGCGGGCACGTCGTGTTCGTGGACGTCGAGTCGTCACTGCTGTTCGCCGGCGACCACGTGCTGCCGCACATCACCCCCTCCATCGGGTTCGAACCGGCCCGCCCGGAACTGCCGCTGGGCGACTACCTCGACTCCCTGCGGCTCGTCCGCTCCTACCCCGACCTGCGGCTGCTGCCCGCGCACGGCCCGGTGACCGACTCCAGCCACGCCCGCGTGGACGAACTGCTGGCGCACCACGAGCAGCGCCTGGACGCGACCCTGGCCGCCGTCCGCTCGGGCACCGGGACCGCGTTCGAGACGGCCCGCAAGCTCGGCTGGACCCGGCGCGACCGGCGGTTCGACGAGCTGGACCTGTTCAACCGCGTGCTGGCCACCGGCGAGACCGCCGCCCACCTGGACGTCCTGGTGCGCCGCGGCCTGGTCCGGGTCGAGGCGGTGGACGGGGTGGACGTCTACGCCGCCGCCTGACCGAAGTGGGCCGCGAGGACCGGGGCGAGGACATCCGGGCCCACGCCGTGCCACTCGCCGGGCAGTGTGGCGCGGGTGGCGTCGGGCAGGCGCCGGGCCACGCCGTCGGACCACTCGCGCAGGCGCGGGTCGGACCGCTCGCTGTCCACCACGAGCGCCGGCACCCGCACGGCTGTGAGGTCGGGCGCTGTGCCCGTGATCGCCAGGTCGTAGACCAGCGTGTGCGCGAGCTTCTCCAGCGCGGGCCACGCGGGTGACTGCCGCAGGCCCGCCACGAACTCCTCGGGCACGCCGATGGCCTGGTTGAACCGCAGCACGGCGGCACCCCGGCGGCCCTCCCGCACCAGCTGCTCCAGCTCGGCGACGAGGTCGACCTCCGGCACCGGGTCGTCGGCCAGCGGCGGCTCCAGCAGGCTCAACCGGGTGATCGGCGCGCCCGCCGCGGCGGCGTGCAGCGCCAGGACCGCCCCGGACGAGAACCCGTGGACGCCCGCCGACCCGCCGGCCGCGTCGATGACCGCCCGCAGGTCGTCCACCTCGCGCCCGATCGTGTAAGGCGGTGTGTCGGTGCTCTCGCCGCGTCCCCGCCGGTCGTAGGTGAAGACGGTGAAGTCCTGGGCCAGCGCTTCGGCGAGGGCGTCCATCGGGCCGTTGCCGCGGAAGCAGCTCGCCGCGTCCACCAGCACGACCGGCGGGCCGGAGCCGGTGCGCGTGTAGCCGATGGTCGTGCCATCGGCCGAGGTCACGGTGGACATCTTCGCCTCCTCGAACTGGTTCGGGATCTTCGAGGAGACCGTACGCGGGAGCACCGACAATTCCGGGCGTGCAGCTCCCGAAGGCGCCGGAACCGGTCAGCGGGGCAGCTTCACCACGGTCACGAAGAAGTCGTCGATCTGCCGCACGACCTCGATGAACCGGTCGAAGTCCACCGGCTTGGTCACGTACGCGTTGGCGTGCAGGTTGTAGGAGCGCAGGATGTCCTCCTCCGCCTCCGAGGTCGTCAGCACCACCACCGGGATCGTGCGCAGCGACTCGTCCGCCTTGACCTGCGCCAACACCTCCCGGCCGTCCATCTTCGGCAGGTTCAGGTCCAGCAGGATCAGCCCCGGCCGGGGCGCGTCGGCGTACTGGCCCTCGCGGCGCAGGAACTCCAGGGCCTCCACGCCGTCGCGCACCATGTGCAGCTGGTTGCGGATCTTGTGGTGCTCGAACGCCTCCTGCGTCATCAGGGCGTCGCCGGGGTCGTCCTCCACCAGCAGCACGTCGACCACGTTCAGGGAGTCATTCATCGGATTCCTCGGTGTCCTCTACTGCCGGCAAGGTGAACTTGAACGTCGTGCCGGTGCCGCCACCGGTGTCCAACCAGATGGTGCCGCCGTGGTACTCGATGATCTTCCGGCACATCGCCAGGCCGATGCCGGTGCCCGGGTAGTCGTCCTTGTGGTGCAGGCGCTGGAAGATCACGAAGATCCGTTCAGCGTACTCGGCGTCGATGCCGATGCCGTTGTCGCTCACCGTGAAGGTCCAGTGGTCGTCGGTGCGCTCGACCCCGATGCGCACCACCGGCGGGTCCTCGCCGTGGAACTTCAACGCGTTGCTGACGAGGTTGCCGAACACGCCGCCGAGCAGCGACGCCTCGCCGCGCACGGTCGGCAGCTCCGCGGCCTCGATCGTCGCGCCGGTGCGCTCGATGACCTCGGAGTAGCTGTCGAGGACCTGCGCGAGGGTCTCGTTCAGGTCGACCAGGGTGTGCTCGCGGGTGAGCCGGCCGACCCGGGAGAACGCCAGCAGGTCGTTGATCAGCACCTGCATCCGCTTGGCGCCGTCCACCGCGAACCGCAGGTACTGCTCGCCGCGCTCGTCCAGCTGGCCCGAGTAGCGGCGTTCCAGCAGCTGGCAGAAGCTCGCGACCTTGCGCAGCGGCTCCTGGAGGTCGTGCGAGGCGACGTAGGCGAACTGCTCCAGCTCGGAGTTGGACCGGCGCAGGTCCTCCAGGTCGCGCAGGATGCGGGTGCGCATGGCGTCGACGTCCTCGCCGAGCATCACCGTCTCGCGCGGCCCGCCGGTCTCCACGACGTGCTCGAAGTCGCCGGAGGACACCTCGCGCACCTGGCCCGCCAGCACCGACAGCGGCCGGATCAGGATCCGGTACAGCACCACCGCCACCGCCGTGATGATCACCACCAGCAGCACGCCCAGGCCGATGACCAGGAACAACACCTGGTCGGCGACGGCGTCGAGGTCCGTGCGGGCGCGGGCCGCGTCACCGGCGAGCTCGGCCTCCAGCGTCGAGACCGCGCCGCGCAGGTTGTCGAAGACCTCCTTGCCGCGCTCGGTGCCGGCCACGTCGACCTGCGGGCTGTCGGCGGCGCGGATCTGGGCGACGATCCGCTCGGCGTACTCGGCGCGCCAGTTCGCGGTCAGCCGGGAGATGGCGTCGACCCGCGCGACCAGGTCCGGGCGGACCTCGGTGAGCAGCCGCCGGGCCTCGGCCAGCGCGTCGGCCTCGACCTCCTGCCCGGCGCGGTAGCCGTCGAGGAACTCCTCCTTGGCGGTGAGCGCGAAGCCGCGGACGGAACTCTCCTGGTCGACCAGCGCGCCGTCCACCTCCTGCACCACGCGCCGGGCCGGACCGACCTGGTCCAGCAGGACGGTCCGCGCGTCGGTCAGGCCCATCAGCGCGACGGCCACGCCGCCGATCGCGCTCGCGCAGACGATGATCAGGATGGCCACGGCGGCCACGAGCAGCCGGCTCGCCGGCCAGCGGGTGCGGTAGTCCATCAGCCCTGGTCCGAGATCAGCAGTACGGCCATGTCGTCGTCCAGTTCGCCGCCGTTGAGCTCCTTGACCCGCGAGATCAGCGAGTCCAGCAGCCCGGCGGGGTCGCGCGCCCAGTCCGGCCGGTCGCGGGTGATGTCGTCGATCAGCCCGATCAGGCGCTCCGAACCCAGCCGCTCGGGGTCGCCCTTGACCCGGCCCTCGACCAGGCCGTCGGTGTAGAGCAGCAGCGACCAGCCGGGCGGCAGCGGCACGTCCAGGCCGCTCCACGTGCTGTCCGGCAGCACGCCCAGCGGCAGGCCGGCGCGGTCGCGGGGCAGCTCGGTGACCCGGTCGCCGACCAGCAGCATCGGCTCGGGGTGCCCGGCCAGGTAGATGCGGGCCCACTTGCGGTCCGGGGCGATGGACACCATGCACACGGTGGTGAACAGGCCCGGCTGGTGCCTCTCGTGCTCCAGGATCTCGTGCATCGTGCGCAGCGCCCGCGACGGCTCCTGGTCGGCCAGCACCAGCGCCCGCCACGCGATGCGCAGCAGCACGCCCAGCGCGGCCTCGTCCGGGCCGTGCCCGCAGACGTCGCCGATCAGGACCTGGAGCGTGCCGTCGCGGGTGCGGACGACGTCGAAGAAGTCGCCGCCGAGCAGCATCCGGCTGCCGCCGGGCCGGTAGCGGACCTCCACGCCCAGGTCCGGGCCGTGCAGGATCGGGGTGGGCAGCAGGCCGCGTTCCAGCCGGGTCTTCTCGGCGGCGTGCAGCTGCTCGTCGCGCAACTGCCGCTGGGTCTCCTCGGCGCGCTTGCGGCCGACCGCGTACCGGATGCCGCGCAGCAGCAGCGGGCCGTCCACCTGGCCCTTGACCAAGTAGTCCTCGGCGCCGGCGGCGACCGCGCGTTCGCCCTGGAGTTCGTCGTTGAGTCCGGTGAGGACGATGACGGCGGGTGGGGAGGACACCGAGAGCAGCCGGGTGAGGCCGTCGAGGCCGGTGGTGTCGGGGAGGCCGAGGTCGAGCAGGACGCAGTCCACCTTGGCCAGCAGCCGGGTCGCTTCCCGCAGCGTGCGCACGTGGTGCAGCTCGACGTCCGCGCCGACCTCCTCCAACAGCGCCTCGACCAGCACGGCGTCGCCCTCGTCGTCCTCGACGAGCAGCACCGTGATGCGGTCCGCGCCGCTGAGCCCAGTCACGGCATGGGACCCTAGCCGAACAGCGATCACCCGCGCCCCACGCGGTTCGGCGGGTTGCGTTGGTCCGGTCGGCCGGGTGGCGGTTGGTGGGGTCGGCGGCGGCCTGCCCACGACGGTCGGCACCGGGCCGGCTACGCGTGGACGACTGACGGGCGACCCGCCCCGCACGCCGCCCCACCCACGCGGACCCGACACCCCGCCGCACCTCGACCCGGCACGAGCAGGTGAAGATGGGCGGGTGAGCTTCTCGCAGATGGTGGCGTTGACCCCGCGGTTGCCCCGACGCGGGCGGGGGTTCTGGTACTCGGTGGCCATCGACGTGCTGTGGCCGTTCGTCGTCTTCTTCGTGCGGATGCGGATGGTGGGGCGGCACAACGTGCCCCGGCGCGGGCCGGTGCTGCTCGCGTCCAACCACCTCTCCTTCGCCGACCCCGTCACGCTGACCGCGTTCGCGCTCGCCTCCGGCCGGGTCCCGCGGTACTTCGCCAAGGCCAGCCTGTGGAAGGCCCCCGTCATCGGATGGGTGATGTCCGGCGGCCGGCACATCCCGGTGGACCGCGGCACCGTCCAGGCGAGCCGCGCGCTGGACACCGCCCGCGCCTCCCTCGCCGACGACCAGTGCGTGATCGTCTACCCCGAGGGCACCTTCAGCGACGACCCCGACGGCTGGCCGATGAAGGGCAAGAACGGCGTCGCCCGCCTGGCCCTGCAGACCCGCACCCCCGTCGTCCCGGTGGCGCAGTGGGGCACCCGCCGGCTGCTCGCGCCGGGCCGCTTCCTGCCCCGCCCGTGGACGAAGGTGCACGTCGTGGCGGGCCCGCCGGTCGACCTGTCCGACCTCTACGACCAGCGCCTGGGCAAGACCGTCCTGGACGAGGCCACCACCCGCATCATGGACGCCGTCACCGCCCTCCTCGCCGACGTGCGGCAGCTCCCGCACCCCGGGAGCCGGTGACGCTCGCCCCCACCGGCGTGGACGTGCCGGCGGCGCTAGGGCTCGCGCTGGCGCTGCTTCGAGCGCTCCCAGTTGAGGTACTGGCCGGCGGCGGTGGACAGGCTGGTCAGCAGCCACACCGCCACGCCCGCGTCGTCGGTGATGCCGACCACGGGCAGCAGTTCCGGCAGGATGTCGATGGGGGAGACGAGGTAGACCAGGGCGAAGCCCCACTGGGCCAGGCGGCTGCCGGGCAGGCCGTACTCCTTGCGCCGCTTGAGCAGCCGGGGCAGGGCCTTGGCGCGGTCGACGATCGAGCCGACCGGCGCGGGTTCGCCGCCCACCGTCCACCGGCGCCGGCGGCGCACGACGCCGTAGGCCAGGGACGCGGCGGACAGGACGAGCAGCGCGATGCCGACCGCGGCCGGGGGCAGCCCGAACAGGTCGGCATCGCGCCACACCAGGGTGGACACCCCGATCGCGGCGAGCATGACGCCGAGGAAGATCACACGCCCAGGGTATCCGGAAACGCCGGACTCACACGGTCGTCAGATCCCGCACTGCGAGGCCGACCAGAACCGGCTGGACCGGTGGTCGACGTGGGTGTGGTCGCCGTGACCGGGGTAGCCGGGCCCGAGGATGCCGTTGAACCCGTGGTTGCGGGCCTGCTGGGCCAGGCGGCACAGCGAGTGCGGTCCCGCGCCGAGGTCCACGGCGTCGCCGTAGAGGTGCCGGGAGTCCGACGCCCCGCCGACGGCGTTGTTGCACGCGATGCTGCGGAACCCGCTGGTGACCGTGATCGGTTGGTCGCCCAACGCGTGCCGCATGGCTTGCAGCTTCCACATCGACACCAGGGCGTTGAACTTCGCGGTGGCCGCCGAGACCTTGCCGCCCGACCAGTCGGAGTTGCAGCGGTTCAGCTCGGCGTAGGTGAAGTTGACCGGGGTGCAGTCGTCGTCCTGCAGGGCGTAGAGCTTGTTGTAGGTGGCGCTGCCCGCGACACCGTCGGCGGCCAGCCCGTAGGCCTGCTGGAAGCGGATCAGGGCGGAGCGGGTGGCCGGGCCGAAGGAGCTGTCGAGGGCGAGGACGCCGCCGTAGCCGGGGTAGCCGGACAGGCGGATCTGGAGTTGGCGCACGTCCGCGCCGGTCGCGCCCTGGGAGAGGGTGCGGGTCCAGGTGTAGCAGCCGTCGGCCTGTGCCGGTGCGGAGCCGAACACGAGGCCTACCAGGACGAGTGACAACGCGGTGATGATCGATCCGAAGCGTCGGAGCACAGGGACCTCCAGACTGCGAGGGGACGGACCTCGGAGCCTGGCGGAGGTCGGGATCGGGCGTCAATCTGTCCCGAATGTCTGAAGATTTCACACCTGTTCAACAGTGTGTGAACAACTGTCACCGGCGGTGCTCGGTCAGGGCGACGAACAGGAGCCCGGCGGAGGCGACCGCGCACGCGCCCGCCGTCACGCTGCGCCACGCCACGTTGTCGAACAGGGCGAAGACGGCGTTGAACGCGGCCACCGCGAGGAACACGACGGCCAACGCGACCAGCGACTTCTCCCGCGTCGATCTCATGACCTGAACAGCGCTCACGACCGCCCGGTCGTTACTCACGCCGGCACGGGCGCCTCGTCGTCGAACCCCGCCCAGCGCCGCACGTCGAACTCCCGCGGCCCGGCCGCGCCGCCCAGCTCCACCCGCCTGGCCTGCACCGCGGCGACGGTCCGCGCGGCCTGCCGGTCCAGCAACCGGTCCACCTCCGCGCCCGACAGCCCGTCGATCTCCTCCCAGAAGGTCAGCACCCGGTTGACGTACAGCGCCACCAGGTGGTCGCGCGCCGCCTCGAACCGCCCGCCGGCGACCGCCGCCACCGCGTCGGCCAGCACGTGCGGCCACTCCTCGGCGGTCACCCGCAGGCCCCACGGCGCGGGCCCGACCTCCCCGGCCGCCGGGAACAACGTCCGCACGTCGGCCAGGTGCACGTCCAGGTAGCGGCCCACCGCCGCCGACACCCGCGCCACCACGGCCGGGTCCTGCCGCACCGCCGCGCCGTCCACCGCCGCCCGCGCCCGGGGGACGCCCGCGCCGGGCGGACGCACCCGGTCGGTGGTCAGCACGACGTGGAACAGCGAGTCCAGCACCTGCTGCGGCAGCCGCAGGATCTTCGGGAACGGCGAGTTGTGCAGCTTGCGCCCCAACGGCACCTCCACCACGCGCACGTGCTCCCGCAACGCGTTCGCGGTCAGCCACACGTCGATGCCGTACAGGTAGGCGCTGTCCGGCCGGGACCAGGTCGCGGCCCGCTCCAGGAACGCCCGGTTGAACGCGAACTCGCCGCCGATGGGCTGCTCGACGTGCACCCCGTACACCGCCGCGAGCAGCGGGCTGGCCAGGTGGTTGGTGGTGTTGGCCTCGAACCGGTCGCGCCGGTAGGACGGCACGGCCAGCGCGGGCTCGTCGCCCGCCACCGCGTCCGCCAGCCGCCCGACCCACTCCGGTTCGGTGGACCGGACGTCGGCGTCGAGCAGCAACACCCGGTCGGCGTCCAGCTCCACCGCCCGGTCGATGATCGCGAACACGTTGGTGCCCTTGCCGGTGCCCGCGCCGGGCGAGCTGGCCACGACCTTGCGGGCGCGCAGCGGCGCCTCGGCGAACCGCCGCACCGTGCCGTCGGTGCTGCCGTTCTCGGCGAGCACGACGACGTTGGTCCCGCGGGGGAAGGCGAGGTGCAGGCCGGCGTCGGCGGCCCGGGCCACCGCGCCGACCGTGCGCTCCTCGTCGCGGGCGGGGATGCCGACGACGGTGGTTCGGTTCATGGGTCCGAATGCTTGGTGCCGCGGGTTACGGCAACACGGCGGTGAGGTAACAGCTCACCGGGGTCTTGCCCTCGGTCCGGTGCGGGCGAGGGGCCGGGGGTGCGTCCGGGACCGCACGACGGGGGCGTGCGGCGGGATGGGCAGCGGCTGCGAGTCCTGCTGCTGGCGGGGGAACTCGTAGTCCGGCACCTCGTGCCGGCCGCTCTGCTCGGACCGCGTCGGCCGCCGGGGCTGCTCGACCGGGTGACCGTAGCCGGAGCCGTTCGGACCGGCGAAGCCCGGGTCGGGTGGCACGGGTCGGCCGTAGCCGGAGCCCTGCGTGGCGGCGAAGCCCGGGTCGGCCGCGACCGGCCGCTGCGGGTCGGGGCGTTGGCTGTTGGGGTGCTGTGGGTTGGGGTGTTGCGGGCTGGGGTGTTGCGCGTCGGGGTGCTGCGGGTTGAGGCGTTGGGTGTTGGGGTGCTGCCGGCCGGGGTGTTGCGCGTCGGGGTGTTGCCCGTCGGCCAGGCGTTCCGGGGGTGCGAGGTGCTGCGGGACCCGGCGGGCGCGGTCCGCCTCGGGCACCCGGTTCTGCCGCCACAGCTCCATCGACAGCTTGATCATCGCCGTCGGCGCGTCCAGCCCGACCATGCCGACCAGCCGCCCGCCGTCCACGAACCCGGTGATGGTCCGGTGGTCCTTCTTCGACCCGGCCAGCGTCGTGGTGTCCTTGCCCATCGACGGCAGCCCCGACCCCTGGATGCGCATCCCGTACTGCTCGGTCCAGAACCGGGGAACGGGGGTGAACGGCCGCGATCCCTCCCTGCCCGCCAACAGGTTCTCCGCGGCCGCCCGCCCCATTTCCACCGCGTTGAGCCAGTGCTCGACCCGACGCGGCTGCCCTCCGAACCGGAGGTTGGGCCAGCGCGCGACGTCGCCCGCGGCCACCACGTCGGACGCGCCGACCACGTGGCACGTGGGGTCGCACAGCACCCCGTCCTCCAGCACCAGCCCGGACCCGCGCAGCCAGGCCACCGACGGCGACGCGCCCACGGCGATCACCACGACCGCCGCGACGAACACCTGGCCGTCGGACAGGTGGATCGCCACCCCGCCCGCCTGCGGCATCCAGTGCCGGATCTTCACGCCCATCGCCATCCGCACGCCGCGCGCCCGGTGCGCCTCGGTGACGGTGTCCGCGATGTTCTTGCCGACCGCGCTGCCCAGCAGCGTGCTCGACCGGCTCACGATGGCCACGTCCCGGCCCATCATCTTCACCGAAGCGGTCATCTCGCAGCCGATGAGACCGCCGCCGATCACCACCACCAGCCCCTGCGTGGAGTTGATGGCCTGCTTGATGGCGACCGCGTCGTCCACGGTGCGCAGCACGTGGATGCGCGGGTCCTGGCGCGGCGCGCCCTGCAGGTGCCGGGGCTCGACGCCGGTGGCGATGATCAGGCCGTCGTAGCGCAGCTCCTCGCCGCCGGGCAGGCCGACCACGCGCCGGTCGGTCTCCAGGTGGGTGGCCGCGGTGCCCAGCCGCCAGATCGCGTTGAGCTCGCGGCTGATGGTCAGGCGCAGGTCGGAGGCGTGCAGCTCGCCGTTGATGGCCTCCTTGGACAGCGCCGGCCGGTGGTAGGGCAGGTGGCGCTCCGCGCTGACGATCACGATCTCGCCCTGGAACCCCAGCTCGCGCAACCGTTCCCCGGCCCGCAACCCGGCCAGCCCGCCGCCCGCGATGACGACGCGTTCCTCGTTCTTCACCGGGCACCGCCCCGGACGTGGGTGCTCACCTGACACGCTCCCGCAGTTCGATGGCGCGCATGGGGCACGCTCGCGCGGCGGCCCGCGCCTTCGCGAACAGCTCGGGTGGCGGCCGGCGCTCGTAGCGCAGCCGCTCGTCGTCGACGAGTTGGAACAGGCCCGGCGCCTCGGCCTGGCAGATGCCGTAGCGGTGGCAGCGCTCGTTGTCCACGCTGACGTCCAGCGCGCTGCCGCCCGCGCCGTCCGGCTCGGGCTCGAACCCCGGCTCCGGCTCCAGCATGCCCAGCCGCACCAGCACGTGCGGCGGCAGGAAGCGGGCCAGGGCGATGGTGACCGTGGGGATCAGGATGGTCAGGCCGGCCAGCCACAGCACGGCGAGGTTGCCGTTGGCGATCGCGCCCAACCACGAGTGCACCACGCCCAGGCCGACGGCCGGGTAGGCGAGCTGGTGCAGCCGCAACCACTTGCGGTAGTAGATCTTCTTGCGCAGGCCCGCGGTGAACGCGATGACCAGCATGACCTCCAGCGCGACGATGCCCAGCGCGTGCCGGAACAGCCCGCCGCCGACCAGCGGCACGGCGATCCCGACGAAGCTGAACGGGGCGATCTTGAGCAGGGTGAACGCGAAGGCGTGCAGGCAACCGAAGGACAGGGCCGCGGTGGCGAGCACCATGTGGCTGTTGCGCAGCCCCTGTCTGCCGGTGAGCTTGTTCGCCCAGCCGGTCGCGATCAGGACGCCCCAGCACAGGGTCGCGCACATGAACGCGTAGGCCAGGCGAGCCGAGATCTGCGCGACGTGGCGCACCCCGGCGTCGTGGTCGCCGCCGGCCGCCTGCGCGACCAGCAGCGGGACCTGGGAGAACACTTGTCGACCTCCGGGTTGGCGGGAGGAGGGTTGCGGCGGCCCGCCCGGGAACGGCCGCGCAGGAGTGGTCACGACCGCCCCGGGCGGGGTGAGGGGTGTGTGCTTCTTCCGCGATGGGGAGTGCTCCGGTGTGGACCTCCTTTCACTTCACGTCGGCTTTGGGCCGCAGCAGGCGCAGGATCGCGATGGTCACCACCGCGCCCACCAGGCAGATCAACAGGACGGTCACGGGGTCGGGGCCGGTCGCGCCGACCTGCGCGGCGCGCTGCGGGTCGGCGTTCACCGCCCCCTGCACGGGGGCCGCGCCACCGGCGGGCACCGGTTTGGACAGCCCCATCTCGGTGACCATGTTGGTGCTCTCCAACAGGGTCATGTGCTTGAGGACGACCTGGTTGCAGATCTGGGCGAACTGCCGGATGGCCTCGTTGCGGGTG
This sequence comes from Saccharothrix mutabilis subsp. mutabilis, assembly GCF_039521145.1. Lineage (NCBI taxonomy): Bacteria > Bacillati > Actinomycetota > Actinomycetes > Pseudonocardiales > Pseudonocardiaceae > Saccharothrix > Saccharothrix mutabilis. The sequence continues at coordinate 235,216 of NZ_BAAABU010000006.1, read as the reverse complement.
TTCGCGCGGACCGTGGACACGACCGGGAAGATCGCGCCGTGCGCCGCGCGCAGCCGGTTGGCGAACGACTCGTCGAACGCCGCGCCGGTGCGCGAGCGCATCTCGGCCATCCAGGACTGCTGGTCGGCGTTGGCCTCGTCGGGGATCGGCACGCCCATCTGCCCGGCCAGCCGCACCACGCGCTCGTCGAGGAACGTGTGGTCGCTCATGAGCTGCGCGCCGACTTCCTTGACCCGCTGGCTGCCCGCGCGGGTCTGCGCCTCGTCGCCCATGGGCATCTCCCACAGGCCCGCCAGGCGCACCTTGACCAGCAGTTCCTTGTCCAGCTCGGTGATCGGCCCCAGCGGGGTCTGCGTGATCGCGCCCGGGGCGGCCGGGTCGTCGGCGCTCGCCGTGCCGGTCAGCGCCGGGGCGAGCAGCGCCGGGGCGAGCAGGAGTTGCGCGGCCAGCACGAGCGCCGCGAATCGCTTGCCTGACATGGGTTTCCCTCAGTAGCCGTCGCCCTGCGCGGGCGCGGCCCCGTCGTTGGCCTGCGCCTTCTTGCCCTCGGGGGTGACGGCGAACCACGTGCCGCCCTTGCCCTGCCCGGTGATGTCGCCGGCCTTCTTGTCGCCCATGTACCGGTACAGGGGCCAGCCGGCGAGCGTGACCTGCTTCTTGCCGTCCGCGCGGGTCACCGAGCCGACGGTCGTCGGGTCCACACCGGACGTCATGGTGTGCTCGCCGACCAGCACCGGCGGCCAGGTCTTGGCGCATTCCCCGTCGCAATTGGACTTCGGCGGTTTCGCGGTGTCCTTGTCGTACCGGTACAGGGCGAACCCGCCGGCGTCCGCGACGAACCAGCCCACCTGCTTCGACTCGGTCGCCGACAGCATCTGGTGCGGCTCCTTGCTGAATTCGGGCTGTTGCTGGAGAGTCGTCGTGCCAGAGCCGGCGCCGACCGCGCCGTCCTGGCCGCCCGCGGCACCCGTGCCGGTCGCGCCACAGGCGCTGACCAGCAACAATGCCCCGGCGGCCGGAACGGCGCGCAGTGCCTCCCGGAAACGTCGACCGCGCATCGTTCGTCCTTTCTCCTGCTGGCGGGTTCCGCCGAAGGGAGCAGCGGCGGAGGTGTCCCGGCCGTGCCTTCGAAGCGGATACCGGGGAGTACGGACACGATGCGGTGACGGTTCAAAAACAGATCGGCGACTTTTTCTCACCCGAAACACTCGACGCGGAACCGGTTGGCGCGCTTGGATGCTCGGCGTGGCGCGGCACAGACGCAGCACTCAACCCCCAAGAGAACACGCTTGGCCGGACCTCAGCCTGGAAGACGAGCTGATCCGCAGGCTCTACCAGGAGTTCGGCAGCGCGCTGCTCGGGCATGCCATGCGGTTGACGGGCAATGACCGGCAGTGGGCAGAGGACATCGTGCAGGAGACGCTGGTTCGGGCGTGGCGCAACGCCGAGAAGCTGGAACGGGACCCCGTCCTGCTCCGCTCCTGGCTGTTCACCGTCGCCCGGCGGCTGGTCATCGACGACCGCCGCAAGCGCAGCGTCCGACCGCAGGAGTCGGAGTTGACGCCGTCCGACGAGGCCCCGGTGCGGGACGAAGCGGACCGCACCCTGGCGGCGATAGTGGTGGCAGAGGCGATGAACGGACTGACGGAGGAGCACCGGGAGGCTATTCTCGAAACGTACTTGAGGGATCGGACCGTCGGGGAAGCCGCAGCGGTGCTCGGGGTTCCCCCGGGCACGGTGAAGTCCAGGGTCTACTACGCGCTTCGCGCCCTGCGGCGGGCGTTGCAGGATCGGGGCTGACTTCGGTGACTTCGCGTCCGGACCACGTCGACGTGGCGGCGTACGTCCTCGGCATCCTCGACGAGGACGAGGTAGACGCCTTCGAGAACCACCTCGCCCAGTGCCGCCGTTGCGCGTTGGACCTGCGCGATTTCGCCGTGCTGCCGGACCTGCTGGACGAAGCCGACGCGAACGGCATGCTGCGCGGAGCCGCGGGTGAACGACCGGACGGCCGGTCGGTGCGCGCGATGCTGGACTCCGTGTCCGAGGACCGGGCCCGACGACGACGCAACACGGTGCTCCTGGCCGCCGCCGCGGCCGTGTTGCTGGTCGTGCTGACCGCCGTGGTGACGGTCGGCCTGTCGTCCGGGCCTTCCGGTCCTTCCGGGGATGTCTCCGCACAACAGTCCTCGACGGTGCCGGGGCCCAGCGCGGTCGCGAAGTCCGATGTTTCCGGCACCGTCACCCGGACCGATCCGGCCACCGGGGTGTGGGCGCGGTTGAGCGCCGTGCCCGAGTCGTGGGGCACCTCGGTGGTGCTGGAAGTCAAGGGGGCCAAGGGTCCCACGCGCTGTGAGTTGGTGGCTCGGGGGCGCGGGGGCGAGACCGTGGTGGTCGGGTCGTGGCAGGTCGGGTCCGGTGGTGGGGACAAGGATCCGGTGCGGCTCAACGGGTCTGTCGGGATGAAGTGGCACGAGATCTCGGAGTTCGTGGTGCGCGACGCCAAGGAAGGCTCGACCCTGGTCCGCTTGCCTACCGCTTGAGTGTCCACAAAGGTCTTAGGGTCGAAGCGAAGAGCGAAGAGCGAAGAGCGAAAAGCTGAAAGCTGAAAGCGGCGCTCGCCGCGCGGCAGGCCCCCGGGGGTGGAAGGGCGTCGGTTCGTTCCCCGTACGGCCTGCCGGAGGCAACCGCGCTTCAGCCTCCTTTGCAACCGGTGAAGCGTGGTTGCAAAGGAGGCTGAAGCGCGGTTGGGCTTCGCCCAGGCCGTACGGGGAACGAACCGAGGCCCTTCCTGTGGCTGATAGCCGAAGAGGAGACCGCGCTGCGCGCGGAGTGTGGCGCGGGCGGGGTTAGATGCGGCGGAGGCCCATCAGGACTCGTTCCATCAGTTCCAGGGTGGGGCGGCCGTCTTTTTCGGCGCCTGCTTGTTCGTGCACGTTGATCAGGCTCATCGCGGACATGTCCGCCAGGAGTACCCGCACCACGCCCAGCGGGAGGCGGAGCCTGGCCGCCACTTCCGCCACCGAGTGCGGGTGGCGGCACAGGTCGCTGATCGCGCGGTGTTCCGCTGTGGAGGTCAGGGCGTCGCGGTCCACCCGGTCGTTCGTCGACACGATCGTCTCGATCGCCAGTGTGGTCGTCGAGCGCGTCCGCCCGCCGGTCCTGGTGTAGGGGCGCACCCGGAAGGTTGACACCACCAGCTCCTCAAGCGGTCGGCTAAACGATCTTCGTGCACGGGCGGTCAGGGTGGCTGACGGTGCCAGAACCTAACGCCGACAGTGGCTCCTGTCTCGGTTTTCCCGGCATGTGGGACAGATCGCGTGTCGCCGCCACGCACTGTGTCCTGTTGCCTCCCAAGGGTGTCTGAACCGGCGTGCTAACGGTGGGATGATCGGGTCGTCAGCCGATGGGGGTGGCGTTCTTGGTCACGGCCGGAACGCTAGAAGGGGCTAGAGCGCTCTCACAACACTTGTTGACGAAGGTTTGATGTTGAGCCCGGGGTTCTCCCTGAGAACGGTTCAGGGTTGAGACCGGAGCCGCTCTCAGCCGCGCCCGTGGACGATGGTGCGGGACGGCGCGTGCCGTCATGAGGGGCACTGGAGGATCTGGTGACGGGCAAGACGGAGTCCGCCGCGCGGGCGGTGGACGTGTGGAAGTCCTACGGGACCGGTGAAGCCGCGGTCACCGCGTTGGGCGGGGTCAGCGTGGACTTCGAGCGCGGGCGGTTCACGGCGATCATGGGGCCCTCGGGCTCGGGCAAGTCGACGCTCATGCACTGCCTGGCGGGCCTGGACACCATCGACTCCGGTGACGTGTTCATCGGCGAGACGAAGGTCAACGGCCTGCGCGACAAGGGTCTCACCGACCTGCGGCGCACCAAGGTGGGGTTCATCTTCCAGCAGTTCAACCTGCTGCCCACGCTGACCGCCGAGGAGAACATCACGCTGCCGCTGGCGATCGGGGGCCGCAAGGTCGACCGGGCCTGGTTCGACACGGTGGTGGAGACCGTCGGCCTGCGCGACCGGCTCAGCCACCGGCCCACCCAGCTCTCCGGCGGCCAGCAGCAGCGCGTCGCGTGCGCCCGCGCCCTGGTGTCGCGGCCGGAGGTGGTCTTCGCCGACGAGCCCACCGGCAACCTCGACTCCCGGTCCGGCGCGGAGGTCCTCGCGTTCCTCCAGCGGTCGGCGCGCGAGTTCGGGCAGACGGTCGTGATGGTCACGCACGACCCGAACGCCGCGTCCTACGCCGACCGCGTCATCTTCCTCGCCGACGGCCGCATCGTGCGCGAGCTGCACCAGCCGACCGCGGACGCCGTGCTGGAGACCATGAAGAACCTCGACGGCGACGAACTGGTCGTGGTGTAGCGATGTTGAAGGCGACGCTCAAGAGCGTCCTGTCCAGAAAGCTGCGGCTGGTCCTGTCCGGGCTGGCCGTGGTGCTGGGCGTGATGTTCGTGTCCGGCTCGTTCGTGCTGACCGACACGCTGGACCGCTCGTTCAAGAGCCTGTTCACCACGATCTACTCCGACGTCGACGTGCAGGTCGCCGTCAAGCCCAAGGTCGGCTCCGGCGAGCCGGACCAGGCGCTGGCCGGCACGCTGACCGGCGACGACCTGGCGAAGGTCAAGTCCGTGGCCGGCGTCGGGCGGGTGGTCGGCGACGTCGTCGGGTCGGCTCGGCCCGTCGGCGAGAACGGCAAGGTGATCACCACCTCCGGCGCGCCCCGGCTGGGCACGGCCTGGCGCGACGGCGGCCAGGAGCAGCTCCGCGAGGGCCGCGCGCCGCAGCGCGACGACGAGGTGGCCGTCAGCGCCTACCTCGCCAAGACCGGCGGGTTCTCGGTGGGCGAGCAGATCTCGCTGATCACCCTGGAACCCAAGAAGACCTTCACGGTGTCGGGCGTGTTCGGCTACCCCGGCGGCCGGGACTCGCTGGGCGGCGAGCTGACCACGGCGTTCACCGAGGCCGCGGCGCAGCGGCTGCTGCTGGGCCAGCCCGGCGCGTTCAGCTCGATCACCGCGGCCGCGGCCCCCGGCGTCGCCGAGGACGTGCTGCGCCAGCGCGTGCAGGACAAGCTGGGCGACGCCTACCAGGTCAAGACGGGCGAGCAGCTGAGCAAGGACTCCGCCGACCAGATCGGCGAGGGCCTGTCGTTCTTCAACTACATCCTGCTCGGGTTCGCGGGCATCGCGCTGTTCGTCGGCATCTTCATCATCCTGAACACGTTCTCCATCATCGTCGCCCAGCGGACGCGCGAACTCGCGCTGCTGCGGGCGATGGGCGCGAGCCGGCGGCAGATGGTCGGCACGGTCGTGCTGGAGGCCGTCGTGATCGGGCTGATCGCGTCGGTCGTGGGGTTGGGCGCGGGCATCGGCGTGGGGGCGTTGCTGGCGAACATCTTCAGCACGCTCGGCGGGGGCAGCCTGCGGCTGGAGGGCATCTCGGTGCCGCCCAGCGCGGTGATCTCGGCGTTCGCGGTCGGCATCGTGGTGACCGTGCTCGCGGCGGTGCTGCCGGCGTTGCGCGCGTCCCGCATCCCGCCGGTCGCGGCGATGCGCGAGGCCGCCACCCCCGACCGGCCGCTGACCCGGCCGACCATCGCGGGCGCGGCGCTGACCACCGCCGCCGCCGGCCTGCTGTGGTACGGGTTCGCCGAGGGCGCGCTGTGGTTCATCATGTCCGGCCTGCTGGTGTCCTTCGTCGGGGTCGCGCTGCTGACCCCGCTGATCAGCCGCCCGGTCGTGTCGGTGATCGGCAAGCTGCTGTCGTGGTCGATGCCCGGCACCCTGGGCAGGCGCAACTCCGCCCGCAACCCGCGCCGCACCGCCATCACGGCGGCGGCCCTGATGGTCGGCATCGCGCTGATCACCGGCGTGAGCGTGGTGCTGACGTCGGCGACGACGAGCATCACCAAGGTCGCCGAGGGCCAGGTGAAGTCGGACCTGATCGTGGCCGGTGAGGGCGGTGGCCCGGAAGGCAACGCCACGTTCCAGCCGGCGCGGCTGGAGGAGGTGGCGCGGACGCCGGGGGTGGACACGTCGTTCGGCTGGTACGCGGACCGGATCCTGGTGGACGGCAAGCCGCAGTTCGGCATCGCCGTCACGGACGTGCCGGTCATGCAGAAGCAGTTCGGCCTGTCGGCGAAGGAGGGCGCGTTCACCGCGCTGGCCGAGGGAACGCTGGCACTGGACGAGGAGTCGGCCAAGACGCTGAACCTGAAGCCGGGCAGCACGGTGTCCGTGCAGACGACCAAGGGCGAGGCGCGCAGTTACACGGTCGGGTTCGTGTACGCGAAGAACAACGTGCTGGTGAACGCGATCGTGCTCCCGGTGGGGGCGGCCAAGCAGTTCCGGCTGGAGCAGCTGGAGACGGTGTTCGTGCAGGTGGAGCCGGGCGTCTCGGTGCAGGACGTGCAGAAGCGCGTCGAGCCGCTGTTCGCGGACAACCCGGAGATCACGGTGCAGGACCGCAGCGCGTTCGTGAAGCAGCAGGCGTCGCAGCTGGACACGGTGTTGCTGATGATCCAGATCCTGTTGGCGCTGGCGATCCTGATCGCGGTGCTGGGGGTGATCAACACGCTGGCGCTGTCGGTGATCGAGCGGACGCGCGAGCTGGGCTTGCTGCGGGCGATCGGCATGCGGCGGGCGCAGGTGATGCGGATGATCACGGTCGAGTCGGTGGTGATCTCGGTCTTCGGCGCGTTGCTGGGTCTGGGCGTGGGGACGGCGCTGGGCATCGGGGCGGTCCGAGCGCTGAAGGACGAGGGCTTCACGGACCTGGGCATCCCGTGGGCGCAGCTGGGCAGCTACCTGCTGATCGCGGCCCTGATCGGCGTGGTGGCGGCCATCCTGCCGGCGATCCGGGCGGCACGGCTGAACGTGCTCCAGGCGATCTCGTACGAGTAGCCGATCGCCAGACGAACGCCCCGCCACTCATCCGGCGGGGCGTTCGCCTTTCCTGTCGTCCCCCTGCCGCCCCACCCCCACAGCCGCTGCCCGCGAACGTTCTCCGCCGCCGAGGACGGCAGTGCCCGCACGTCACCCGGCCCGGCAGTGGCCTCCAGCAGGGTCATCGTGTCCTCACCGTCGCCGGCAGCGTGAACGTGATCGTCTCCCGGGTCGTCTCGCGCACCTGCACGTCCCAGGCGCCCAACGCCTCGACCACCTCGTCCACCAGCCGCGGCGGCGCCGACGCCCCCGCCGACAGGCCCACCACCCGCACGTCGGCGAGCCACTCGGGCCGGATGTCGGACGCGTCGTCCACCAGGTGCGCCGGGACGCCCTGCCGGCGGGCCAGCTCCACCAGTCGCACCGAGTTCGACGAGTTCGCCGACCCGACCACCAGCACCAGGTCCGCCTCGCCGGCGATCTCGCGCACCGCGTCCTGCCGGTTGGTGGTGGCGTAGCAGATGTCGTCGGACGCCGGCCCGCGCAGCGCGGGGAACCTCGCCCGCAGCGCCGCGACCACCTCGGTCGTCTCGTCCACCGCCAGGGTGGTCTGGGTCAGGTAGGACACCCGCGTCGGGTCGGGCACCTCCAGCGCCGCGACGTCGGCCGCGCTCTCCACCAGCACGATCCGCTCCGGGTCCTCGCCCAGCGTGCCCTCGACCTCCTCGTGCCCGGCGTGCCCGACCAGCACCACCGTGTCGCCGCGGGCGAGGAACCGGCGGGCCTCGGCGTGCACCTTGGTCACCAGCGGACACGTCGCGTCCACCACGTGCAGGCCGCGCCGCGCCGCCTCCGCGCGCACCGCGGGGGACACGCCGTGCGCGGAGAACACGACGGTCGCGCCGTCGGGCACCTCGTCCAACTCGTCGACGAACACCGCCCCGCGCGCCTCCAGGTCGGCCACGACGTGGGTGTTGTGCACGATCTGCTTGCGGACGTGGATCGGACCGCCGCGCTGGGCGAGCAGGCGTTCCACGATCTCGATCGCCCGCTCGACCCCGGCGCAGAACGAGCGGGGCGAGGCGAGCAGCACCACGGGCAGGACCATCGGGCGGGCTCCTTCAGCGGTCTCGGCGGGTGGCCAGGCGCGCCAGGGAGTGAAGCTCCCGCTCGGCGCGGTCGTCGGGGTCGGCGGCGCGCAGGTGCACCCGCGCCCGCGCCACCAGGTCCTCGGCCTGCGACAGGCTCCACGCGCGGGCGCCGGTGGCCTCGATCAGCTCGGCCGCACGCTCCAGCTCGGCCGGGCCGAGCTGCGCGTCGCAGTGGTACAGCTCGTCCAGCTCGCGCGCGGCGGGCGTCCCGGAGGCCAGCGCCGCCACCACGGGCAGGGACTTCTTGCGGTTGTTCAGGTCGGAGTACACCGGCTTGCCGGTGACCGCCGGGTCGCCCCAGATGCCCAGCAGGTCGTCGGTGAACTGGAACGCCAGGCCCACCAGCTCGCCGAACGAGCGCAACTGCTCGACCTGGTGGCCCTCCGCGTCGCCGTAGAGCGCGCCCACCGCGCAGGCCGCGCCGATCAGCGCCGCGGTCTTGTTCTCCGCCATCCGCACGCACTCGGCGACCCGCACGTCACCGCGCTCCTCGAAGGCGAGGTCGGCGGCCTGACCGTCGTTGAGCCGCTGGGTGGCGTCGGACAGCGCCCGGATCGCCCGCGCCGCCGACGGGTGCCCGCTGCCCGCGAGCACGTCCAGCGCGAGGGTCAGCAGCGCGTCGCCGGCGAGGATCGCCGCGTTCACGCCGAACACGCTCCACGCCGTGGGCCGGTGCCGCCGGGTGGTGTCGCCGTCCATCACGTCGTCGTGCAGCAGCGAGAAGTTGTGCACCAGCTCGACCGCGACCGCCGCGGGCAGCGCCGTCGCCGCCGCGCCGCCCACCGCCTGCGCGGCCAGCAGCGCGAACGCCGGCCGGATCGCCTTGCCCGGGTCCGCGCCGGTCGGCTCGCCCTGCTCGTCCCACCACCCGAAGTGGTAGCCCGCGATGGCGCGCATCGACTCCGGCAGCCGGTCCACCGCGGTGCGCAGCGCGGGGTCGACGCCCGCGCGGCTCCAGCTCAGCACTTCACCCGCGGACCGGCGCGCGGGGGTCACGTCCAGGTCGGTCATGGACTCCAACTCCTGTTGGGGGGAGCGCCTCAACGTCCACACAGGACTGGAACGGGCGCAGGAGTGACCGGGCGGCCGGGTGCGCGCACCCGGCCGCCGGCAGGCGGAACACCGCTAGTAGCGGCCGATCTCGACGTGCTCCAGCACGCCCAGCGCGTCGGGCACCATGACGGCCACCGAGAAGTACGCGCTGACCAGGTAGGAGATGATGCCCTTCTCGTCGATGCCCATGAACCGCACGTTCAGGCCCGGCTGGTACTCGTCGGGGATTCCGGTCTGGTGCAGGCCGATCACGCCGTTGTCGTCCTCGCCCACGCGCATGGCCAGGATCGAGCTGGTCCCGTGCTCGGTGATCGGGATCTTGTCGCACGGCAGGATCGGCACACCGCGCCACGTCGAGACGTGCGTGCCGTCCACCAGCGCGGTCGCCGGGTAGAGGCCCCGCTTGGACGCCTCGCGCCCGAACGCCGCGATCGTCTTGGGGTGGGCCAGGAAGAACGCCGTCTTGCGCCGCCGGGCGAGCAGGTCGTCCATGTCGTCCGGGGTCGGCGGGCCGCTCCGGGTGTGGATGCGCTGCTTGAGGTCGGCGTTGTGCAGCAGGCCGAACTCGGGGTTGTTGACCATCTCGTGCTCCTGCCGCTCGCGCAGGGCCTCGACGGTCAACCGCAACTGCTGCTCGGTCTGGTTCATCGGGTGGTTGAACAGGTCCGACACGCGCGTGTGCACCCGCAGCACGGTCTGGGCGACGCTCAGCTCGTACTCGCGCGGGTGCAGCTCGTAGTCCACGAACGTGGTCGGCAGGTCCGGCTCGCCCTCGTGGCCGGACGCGATCTCGATGGCCGCCTCGCCGTGCTTGTTCTGCGGCTTGGCCCGGCCCCGCGCGAAGTCCTCCAGGTGGGCGCGCAGCGCGCCGGCGTGCCCGTTGAGCTGCTGCACCGCGCGCAGCGGCAGCCGCAGCACGATCACCGGGGTCACGGCCTTCGCGGTGAACTCCCACTCGGTCTCCTGGCCGGTGAGCACCTCGGCGCCGAAGTACTCGCCGTTGGCCAGGGTGTCCAGCACGGTCTCGTCGCCGTACTCGCCGCGCCCGCGCCGGCTGACCTTGCCGTGCGCGATGAGGTAGACCTCGTCGGCGGGCCTGCCCACCTCGACGATCGTGTCGCCGGGCTGGTAATGGCGCTGCTCGAACCGGTCGGCCAGGGCGGCCAGCACCGACTCGTCGGTGAAGTCGCGCAGGCCGGGCAGCTCGCGCAGCTCCTGCGGGATGACCCGGATGTCCGAGCCGGTGCTGGTGAAGGTCACCCGCCCGTCGCCGAGGGCGTAGGTGAGCCGGCGGTTGACCCGGTACGTGCCGGCCTGGGTCTGCACCCAGGGCAGCTTGCGCAGCAGCCACCGGGGCGAGATGGCCTGCATCTGCGGCACGGACTTGGTCGTGCTGGCCAGGTTCCGCGCGGCCTTCGTGCTGAGGCTGTGCCGCTGCTGCTCGGCCTCTTCCGCGCTGAGGCCGGGGTCTGTCACGGTCACGTCAGGTACCCAATCTCGTTCGGGGGACTAGTCTTCGCGGCCGATTTCCACGTGCTCCAGCACACCCAGGGCGTCCGGCACGAGGATCGCCGCCGAGTAGTACGTGCTGACGAGGTAGGAGATGATCGCCTTGTCGTTGATGCCCATGAACCGCACGTTCAGGCCCGGCTGGTACTCGTCGGGCAGGCCGGTCTGGTGCAGGCCGATGACGCCCTGGTTGTTCTCGCCGGCGCGCAGGAGCATCACCGAGCTGGTGCGGTGCTTGCTGATCTCGATCTTGCTGCACGGCAGGATCGGCACGCCGCGCCACGCGGGCACGCGGTGCCCGTTGAGGTCGATGGAGTCGGGGTTGATGCCGCGCTTGTTGAACTCGCGGCCGATCGCCGCGATGACCCGCGGGTGGGCCAGGAACGCCGTCGGCTCCTTCCACACCACGGCGAGCAGCTCGTCGAGGTCGTCCGGGGTGGGCGGGCCGTTGCGGGTCGGGATGCGGTTGCGCAGGTCGGCGGCGTTGAGCAGGCCGAAGTCGCGGTTGTTGACCATCTCGTACTCCTGGCGCTCGCGCAGCGCCTCGATGGTCAACCGCAACTGCTGCTCCACCTGGTCCATCGGGTGGTTGTAGAGGTCGGCGACGCGGCTGTGCACGCGCAGCACGGTCTGGGCGACGCTCAGCTCCAGCTCGCGCGGCTTGAGCTCGTAGTCCACGTACGTGCCGGGCAGGTCCGGTTCGCCCTCGTGGCCGGACGCGATGTCGATCTCGGCTTCGCCGTGGTGGTTCTGCTTGCGCGCGCCGGGCGCGGACAGGCGCTGGATGTGCGCGCGCAGCCCGCCCGCGTTGCCGTTCATCCGCTCGAAGTCGTCCCAGCTCAGCGAGAGCGCGATGACCGGGGTGACGGCCTTGGCGGTGAACTCCCACTCGCCCTGGGGGCCGGCGAGGACCTCCGCGCCGAAGTACTCGCCGTTGGCCATGACGCCCAGCACGGTCTGGTCGCCGTACTCGCCCTGGCCGATCTTGTTGACCTTGCCGTGGGCGATCAGCCAGACCTGGTCCTGCGGCCGGCCGCGCTCGACGATGACGTCACCGGGCTGGTACTCGTGCTGCTGGAACCGCTCGGCCAGCGCGGCCAGCGCCCCGACGTCCTCGAAGCCGCGCAGGTAGGGCAGCTCGCACAGCTCCTGCGGGATGACGTCGACGTCCGCGCCGATGTTGGTGAAGGTGAGCCGCCCGTCGCCGACGGCGAAGGTGAGCCGGCGGTTGACCCGGTAGGCGCCACCGGAGGCCTGGACCCAGGGGAGGACTTTGAGCAGCCACCGGGAGGTGATGCCCTGCATCTGCGGAACGGACTTGGTCGTGGTCGCCAGGTTCCGGGCCGCCGCTGTGCCGAGGCTCAGCCGTGGCTGTTCGATGTCCACGTCGGAATCGGTCACAGTCACCAGTACACCGCCAATCGGATTTGTTCATTGGGCCGGATTGACGGTAGTGACGCCGAATAGGCGTTCGGAAGGGGCCGATACGGCGACCTCCCATAGTGCTATGCGGCTGCGCTGCGTGTACGCCGGGTGGAGGTAGTGGTCGGTGCAAGCAATATCGGGTGAGTCTCGGGGACGGTGGAAGCCGTATTCGGCTCGGGCTGGAATGTGTAACTCTTTCGCTGCAACGAATCTCACTCGAAAGTGTTGTTGACCCGGGAGTGGGGTGTCGGTGGGGTCGGTTTTCCGCAATGAGGCGGGCCGGAAATCAGCCATCAGCGGGTACGGCACTGGACTCGCCCCGGTCGCCCCGTCGTAGATCGCTCACAGCCCGCCGCGCGGTTGAACACCCCGCTGTCGGGGCTGCCGCGCGAGCCCCCGCTGGAACGCCGCAAAGCTCCACGCCCGCGTCAACGCGCGCGAAAGGCCGCGGCCACCCCCTGCTCGGGGGTGGCCGCGGTGGTCGGAACCGGTGGGCTCAGGAGTGCGGGCAGGTGTCCCGGTACTCCTCGATCAGGAGGCTGCGCCCCGGGGCCGGGCACAGGAACTGCTCGTAGCGCGTGTCGTTGTCGATGAAGCGCTTGAGCCAGGAGATGCTGTACTTCGCGATCGTCGTGTTGGAGGTGTTCGGCGCGAAGTGGTCCGCCCCGTTCAGCTCCAGGTACGCCTTGTCCAACGTGGCCGGCAGGCTGCTGTAGAACGGCTCGGAGTGCGACGACACCGGCGCGATCGAGTCGTCCTCCGCCCCGATGACCAGGGTCGGCACCCGCACGCTGCCCCACGTCTTGTCGGTGTGCCACCCCGTCAGCGGGATGGCCGCCTGCAGCGCCGGCCGGGTCTCGGCCGCCCGCAGGGTGCCGCCGCCGCCCATCGAGTGGCCCATGACGCCCAGGCGGGTGGCGTCGACGCGGCTGCGCACCGTGCTGCGCTGGGTCAGGTAGTCCAGCGCCGCCAGCAGCTGGGACGCCCGGCTGTCGGGCTGGTCGTAGATCGAGTTCGTGTCGATGGTGAACACCACGAAGCCCTGGGACGCCAGGCGCGGCCCCAGCCAGGAGATGCTCGACTGGGTCCCGGTGAACCCGGGCGAGATCGCGACCGCGCCGAAGGTGCCCTCGGCGGTGCTGGTCGGGTAGTAGATGGTGCCGCCGCCGAAGCCGGTCACCGCCAGCGACGACACCGAGGTCGACGCGGTGGCGAACGGGCCGCGGGCGGCCTCGATGCTGGAGTTGGTCGGTGCCGGACCCCGTTCGTAGGGGTTCTCGGCGGCGATGGCGGTGGGGGTCGCCGCGGTCAGGAGCAGGGCCACCGCGGGGATCAGTCTGCGGAGTTGCACGTCGCTGTACACCTCGCTTGCGCAGGGAAACGGACGCCTCGACCCTGCTCCGGCCGGGGCCGGGCGCGCATCGGTGCAACCACCGGTGTCCACCCGAAAACTAACGCTGGTAGATAATTTTCGCCGCAGGTCTTCCGCCCGGCGGCGGCGTCCGGCGAGACTGGCCGGGTGCTGCACGGACGTGATCGGCAGCGCGTCGCCGTCGACGCGGTGCTCGACCGTGCCCGCGCCGGCCGGGGTGGCGTGCTGGTGCTGCGGGGCGAGCCCGGGTCGGGCAAGTCGGCGCTGTTGGCCCACGCCGCCGCCCGCTACGGCGCGGTGCTGTGCGTGGACGACGCCCACGAGTGCGACGACCTGGACGACCTGCTCGCCCTGGCCCGCGAGGTCGAGGGCACGCGGGCCGCGGTGCTCATCGCGACCGAGGGTCCGCCCTTCGGGCTGCCCAGCGTCACCCTCGACCCGCTGGACCGGGCGGCGAGCCTGCGCGTGCTGCACGACCGCCGGCCGGGCCTGCCCGCCGAACTCGCGGCCGACCTGGTGGACCTTTCGTGCGGCAACCCGCTGGCCCTGGTCGAGCTGGCCGACGCCCTGACCTCGGCCGAGCTGGGCGGCACCGCGCCCGCGCCGACCACCCTGCCCTCGGACAGCGCGTTGCGGACCCGGCTGCGGGCGCGCCTGGACGCCCTGTCCCCGGAGGCGGTGCGGGCGGTGGCGCTGGCGGCGGTGGACGACGAGGTCGACGCCGACGCCCTGCTCACCCTGGGCGTCGATCCCCGCGCGGTGGAGGAGGCCGGTCCGCTGCTCGACCCGCGGCGGCTGATCCGCTCGACCCTGCGCACCGAACTGCCGCCCACCGCGCGGCACGAAGCCCACCGGACCCTGGCCGCCGCCCTGCCGCCCGGACCGCGCCGCACCTGGCACCAGGCCACCCGGGCCCCCGGCCGTGCCGGGGCGTTCGCCGACCGGCTCTTCGAAGCGGCGCAACGGGCCCGGCTGCGCGGCGACCACGTCTCCGCCGCCCGCGACCACGACCGCGCGGCGGCGCTCACCGACGACCCCGGCCTCAAGGCGCACCGGCTGGTCTCCGCCGCCGCCGACCACTGGGCGATGGGCGCGGCGCACCGGTCGCGCGCCGTCCTGCGCGTCGCCGAACGGCTGACCGACGACCCCGACCTCCGCGCGCTCACCGACCTCGTGCGCGGCGGCATCGACCTCGGCGACGGCCTGCCCGACGTCGCCGCCCGCCGGCTCGTGCGCGCCGCGCGGGGGCTGGTCGGCACCCGGCGCGCCCTCGCGATCGCCGCCCTCGGCTTCGCGGGCGAGGCGGCCAGCGTCGCGGGCGACCACCAGCGGCACGCCGACATCGCCGCGTTCGCCGAGCACGTCCGCGAGCCCGACGAGCCGCCCGCCACCCGGATCACCCTGGACCACCTGGTCGGCATGTCGGCCACCTTCGCGGGCCGGCACGAGAAGGCGCTGCCGCACCTGCGGTCCGTGGTGGACCTGGCCGACCGGGTCGCGCACCCGCAGGCCGGCATCTGGGGCGCGCAGGCCGCCTACGTCCTCGGCGACGCCGCCCGCGCGCACGAACTGGCCGCGGGCGCGGTCACCGCCGCCCGCGAGTCCGGTCTCACCGCCCTGGTGTCGTGGGCGCTGGTGTACCGGGCGCTGTCCGCGCTGCTGCTCGACCAGCACGCCGTCGCGCTGTCCGCCGCCACCGAGGGCGCGCACGCCGCCACCGCGCTGGGCCAGCACAACGCCGTGGTGGACCACCTGACGATCCTCGCGCTGCTCGCGGCCTTCCGCGGCGACACCGACACCGCCCTGCACAACATCGACGCCGCCAACGAGCAGATCGTCCGCCGCGGCCTGGGCCGCTCGGGCACGTTCGGCGCGTGGGCGTTCGCGTGCGTGGACCTGGTCCTGGACCGCCCGGCCGACGCCCTGGACCGGCTGCGCCTCAAGGCCGCGGGCGTGCACGCGGGCATCCGGGTGATGGCCGCCCCGCAGGTGGTCGAGGCCGCCGTCGGCTGCGGCCAACCGTCCACGGGGGACCGGGCGCTGCGCCGGTTCGAGAAGTGGGCCGGCGCGACGAACTGCCCGGCGCGCATGGCGTTGTCCCACCGCTGCCGCGGCCTGTTGTCCGAGGGGCCCGGGTCCGACGAGCACTTCCGCGAGGCGATCCGGCTGCACCGCGAGAGCGGCACCGCGATGGAGCTGGCCCGCACCGAACTGCTCTACGGGCACCGCCTGCGCCGCTCCCGCAAACCCCGCGCGGCCCGGGAACTCCTGCGCGACGCGGTGAAGATCTTCCAGTCCTACGAGGCGGACCACTGGGTCGAACGCGCCCGCGCCGAGCTGCGCGCCGCCGGCGAGACCACCGCCCCGGTCGGCGGGCCCGCCGACCTCACCCCGCAGCAGGCGCGCATCGCCCGCCTGGTCGCCGAGGGCGCGACCAACCGGGAGATCGCCGCGCGCCTGTTCCTCAGCCACCGCACGGTGGAACACCACCTGCGCAACATGTTCACCAGGCTGGGCGTGCGGTCGCGGGTGGAGTTGACCAGGATGATCGGATAGGAGGTCGGGTGCGCGCGGACTACCGGCACTGGCAGCGGATCCCCACCAGGTGGGCCGACAACGACGTGTACGGGCACGTGAACAACGTCGTGCACTACGCGTTCATGGACACCGTGATCAACACGTGGCTGATCGGGGAGGCCGGGCTGGACATCCACCACGGCCCCGCGATCGGCCTGTGCGTGGAGTCCCACTGCAACTACAAGTCCTCCATCTCCTTCCCGGAGGCGGTGGACGCCGGGCTGCGCGTCGGGCGCCTGGGCCGCTCCAGCGTGCGCTACGAGGTCGGCTTCTACCCCGAGGACCGCGACGACGTGGTGGCGGAAGGGCATTTCGTGCACGTGTTCGTGGACCGGGGGTCGCGCAAGCCGGTGGAGATCCCCGCGGGGCTGCGCGCCGCGATGGAAGGGCTGGTGGTCGCGTGAAGTCCCGGGGCGCGGTGCTCACGGCGGTCGGCGAGCCGCTGTCGGTCGTGGAGTTGGAACTGGACCCGCCGGGGCCGGGCGAACTGCTGGTGCGGGTGCGCGCGACCGGGTTGTGCCACTCGGACCTGTCGGTGATCGACGGCTCGCGGCTCAGGCCGCTGCCGATGGTGCTGGGGCACGAGGCCGCGGGCGAGGTCGTGGAGACCGGGCCGGGCGCGGAGTTCGCGGTGGGCGACCACGTGGTGCTGTCGTTCGTGCCCGCGTGCGGCGCGTGCCGGCGGTGCGTGTCCGGCCGGCAGGCGCTGTGCGAGCCGGGCGCGGCGGCCAACCGGGAGGGCACGCTGCTGGGTGGCGCGCGGCGGTGGCGGCTGCCCGACGGGACCCGGCCCAACCACCACCTGGGCGTGTCCGGGTTCGCCGAGTACACCGTGGTGTCGGAGAAGTCCGCGACCCGCGTGGACCCCGACCTGCCGCTGGACGTCGCCGCGCTGTTCGGCTGCGCGGTGCTGACCGGCACGGGCGCGGCGTTCTACAGCGCGCGGGTCGTGCCGGGGGACCGGGTCGCGGTGTTCGGCCTGGGCGGGGTCGGGCTGGCGGCCGTGCTGGGCGCGGTCGCGGCCGGTGCGGCCCAAGTGGTCGCCGTGGACGTGGTGGAGCACAAGCGCGCCCTGGCGCGGACGTTGGGCGCGACGCACGACGCGGCGGGCGGGCCGGACGCGGTGACGGCGGTGCGGGACCTGACCGGGGGCGGCGCGGACAAGGTCATCGACACCACCGGCGTGGCCGCCGTGCTGGAGCAGGCGTACCTGGCGACGGCGGCGGGCGGCACCACGGTCACCGTCGGCCTGCCGCACCCGGACCGGACGGTGACGCTGCCGGCGCTGAGCCTGGTGGCCGAGGAGCGCACGCTGAAGGGCAGCTACCTGGGTTCGTGCGTGCCGCGCCGGGACGTGCCGCGGTTCGTCGACCTGTACCGGGCGGGGAAGCTGCCCGTGGACGGGTTGCTGTCCGGGCGGCTCGCACTGGACGAGGTCAACGCCGGGTTCACCCGTTTGGCCGCAGGAGAAGCCGTCCGGCAGGTCGTCGTGTTGTGATCAACCCTCCCGTTAGAGTTGCCCGGATCGGGTGATCCAGGGGCAGGGGAGTGGTCGGCGGTGCGCAGGCGGTCGATGCTCGCGGGTGTGGTTTCGACAGTGGGCGGCATGGCCGTGGCGGGCGCGGGGTCGGCGACGGCCGCGCCGCGCGGCTTGGGCGACTACAAACTGGTGAACCTGGCGCACGTCAACGACCCGGCGCGGACCAACGTCTACCCCGGCGACCCGGCCTTCACCCTGACCACGGTCACGACCGTGCCCGAGGACGGCTTCTACCTCCAGTACGCGCAGCAGGGCGAGCACACCGGCACCCACTGGGGCGCGCCGGCGCACTTCAACGCCGACCAGCCGCACGCCGACGAACTCGACGCCGAGGACCTGTTCCTGCCCGCCGTGAAGATCGACGTGCGGGAGCAGGCCCGGCGCGACGCCGACTACGAGGTGACCGTCGAGGACCTCCAGCGCTGGGAGAAGCGGCACGGTCGCATCCCGGACGAGGCCGCGGTCATCCTGTGGACGGGGTGGGAGGACCGCTGGGGCACGCCGGCGTTCTTCAACTACGACGCCGCCGGGCAGATGCACCAGCCCGGGTTCTCGCTCGCGGCGGTGCGGTGGCTGGTGGACACCGGGCGGCTCGGGCGGCGGGGCGCGCTGGGCACCGACACGTTCAGCCCGGAACCGGCGACCGACGCGACCTACTCGGTGTCCAAGCTGCTGTACCGGGAGCACCGGATCAGCCTGGAGATCCTGGCGAACCTCGCGAAGCTGCCCGAGACCGGGGCGCACGTCCTGGTCGGCGGCACGATCAACCGGCGCGGGTCCGGGTCGCCGGCCAGCGTCTACGCGTTCGTGCCCAAGCGGTGAGAGTGGTCCTCCCGGTCCTGCTGGTGCTGACCGGGTGCACCACCGCGTTCCCGGGCACGACCCCGACGCCACCGCCGCCTGGTACGGGCTCGGCCACCGCCGGCCGGGCGTCGGATGGCGGTCGTGGTGAACACGTCCGTGGTGAAACCGTCCGTGGTGGCCGCGCCCGCCGTGGTGGAGGCGGCGGGCGGCGGGGGCGTGCGGATCGCCGGCGGGTTCACGGCGGCCGAGGCGCAGGAGTTGGCGGCGCGCATCACGGGTGGATGACCAGACCCCGGCCACCGTCCCTTTTGGCTTCGTACATGGCTTTGTCGGCGCGCTTGAGGACGCACTCGGCGGTGTCCTCGGGATCGGGGTCGGCGCAGATCACCACGCCGACGCTGGCGCTGATCACCTCGCCCAGCGCGTCGAGGATGCGGAAGGCCACCTTCTCCGGCTCGTCCACGCCTTCCACGAGCACGCCGAACTCGTCCCCGCCGAGCCGGGCGACGACGTCGGTGTCCCGCACGCACTGGCGCAGCCGTTGCGCGACCCGTTCCAGCACCGCGTCGCCGTGCGCGTGGCCGGATTCGTCGTTGACCGCCTTGAAGTCGTCCAGGTCCACGAAGAGCAGTCCGAAGGGGACACCGTCGTGGTGCGCGGCCATGGCCTCGTCCAGCCGGCGCTCGAACAGGGCGCGGTTGGCCAGGCCGGTCAGGGCGTCGTGCTGGGCCTCGTGCACGAGGTCGCGTTCGGACTCCCGCAGCATCGCCGCCAGCCGCGTGTTCTCCACGATGGTCGTGAGCTGGCGCAGCATCACCGCGACGAACACCGTGAAGCCGCACCCGATCTCGACCGCGTCGGCCGGCGCGAGGTCGCCGATCAGCGTGCGGCGCAGCACGATCGCGCTGCACACGAGCAGCGGCAGGTAGGGCATCAGCAGGTAGGCCCACTGCCAGGCGCGGGCGATGTGCCGGGGCGCGGCGTGCGGCATCGGCGGGGCCAGCGCGGCCAGGGCGATCAGCGCCGGGCCGACGACGAACCCGGCGTTGGCCAGCGGCGGCACCTCGGGGGCCTGGACGCTGACCAGGTAGGCGAACGCGCTGTCCGAGGCGGCGAGCCCGACCAGGCCCAGCCCCAGCAGGTGCAGCTGGGGCTTGAGGACGACCTTCCGGTCCGCCGCGAGCACCACCACGATCACCAGCAGCACGAGGTCGGTCAACGGGTAGGCGATGGCCACCAGGAACGCCGGCGTGCTCGGGTTGCCCGACTCGACCAGGCCGCCCAGCGAGGTGGTCCAGGTCAGGGCGAACAGCGAGCCGGTCACGATCACGCCGTCGAGCAGGAGGACCAGGCGGGAGTAGCGGGAGCGGTGGTCGAGCACGGCGTCGGGGGTGCCGGAGCGGCGGTGGCCGCCGATGACCAGCAGCGCGGCGAACGCGAACGGCACGATGCTGAGGTACCCGGCGTCGGCGGGCGAGGGCGAGGGCACCGCGCGCTTCTCGACCAGCTGGTACCAGGTCCACAGGGACTGCCCGACCGACCAGCCGAACATGCCCAGCCCCATGAGCACCCGCCACACCCGGTCCGGCCCGGCCGTGCGCCGCGCCGACCACCAGCAGGCGCCGGTGGCGAACAGCCCGGTGGCGAGCTGGGCGAGGTCGTCCAGGGCGACGGCGGCTTCGCCGGTGACCACGTCGACACTCGCGGCGAGCGACGCGGCGGCGGCCGAACCGAGCACCACCGCCGCCGTGACGCCGAACCGCCGTGTCCCGAGCACCGGGCCAGTGTGCCGCATTCGCGTTCCACTCAGGGGTGAGCCCTGCGAGGATGCGCGGGTGGCAGAGCGGGATGCTTGGGTGGCGGAACCGGGTCCGACCGTCGTGGAGCCGGGTCCGGTCGGCCCGGCGGGTTCGGCTGGCTCGGCTTGTCCGGCGGCCGGTTCGGCGGGTTCGGCTGGTCCGGCTGGTCCGGCGGTG
Source organism: Saccharothrix mutabilis subsp. mutabilis (assembly GCF_039521145.1). NCBI lineage: Bacteria > Bacillati > Actinomycetota > Actinomycetes > Pseudonocardiales > Pseudonocardiaceae > Saccharothrix > Saccharothrix mutabilis. The sequence goes on along the minus strand of NZ_BAAABU010000006.1, from coordinate 214,923 downwards.
GCTTCGGCGGCCGGCTCCGCTGGTTCGGCCGGCTCGGCGGCTCCGGTGGCGGCGCACGTGCCCGTGGCCGAGGACGTGGTGACGGAGCTGGACTACGAGCGCTTCGCGCGGCACCGCATCGCGGAGTTCGGCGGCGACGCGGAGGCCTTCGGCGTCTCCTACAACGTGCTGCACCTGGCGTACAAGCTGATCACCGACTACGAGGCCCTGGTGCACCGGGAGCAGGGCTGGACGATGCCCGGGTTCCGGCTGATGTTCAAGCTGTGGATCCTCGGACCGACCCAGCCGGCCCGCCTGGCGGAGCTGTCCGGCACGACCCGGTCGGCGATGTCGAACCTGATCAACACGCTGGAGAAGGCGGGCTTGGTCGAGCGGTCGCGCGACGGGCAGGACCGGCGGGTGGTGTTCGTGGCGTTGACCGAGGAGGGGCGCCGGGCGGTCTCGGGCGTGTTCCCGACGCAGAACGCCCGTGAGGCGCGGTGGTTCGAGGTGCTCGACGCCGGCGAACGCGCGCTGCTGGTGGAACTGATCCGCCGCGTGGTCGCGGCCGGCCCGGCCTGACCCCCGCTCCCCGCCGGGAGGTGAGCCGCGCGAGGGTCGGTCTTCGCGCGGCTTGGCCTCCCGAGTGCGCGGTCAGATGATCTCGACCACGCGTTCCTTGCCGGTCTTCGGGTCGCGGAACACCAGTTCCTGACCGTTGCGCAGGTTCTCGTCGACCATCGCGTACACCGAGATGGCCCGGTTCACGACGTCGGTCCGGTTGAACTTCGTGTTCGTGATGAGCCGGGCCAGCTCGGCCCACACCTTCGGGATGATCCCGACGGTGATCCGGTTGATCACGTACTCCTGCTGGTCGTCGAGCCCGCCGTCGGCCCGCGACTCACCACGGGTCTTGGCTGCCATGCACACCTCCCTTCCTGGAGGCCGCGGCGGGTCTTCCCTGTTCGCGGCCTCGTCCCCCTGCGTAGCTTGCCACATCAGAGCGCTCACAGCCAGCGAATAGTCGCTTCTGAGACATCAAAGTGATGCCTTGAATGTGCCTAAATCGCACGGTGATGCATCTCATGTAGTACCGTGGCGGCCAAGCCCGCAGGAGCGGGTGGCCCTGTCAGAGGGAGAAGGAGATGCGAGGTCGTCACTCCTTGGAGGCACCGTCAAGTGCCTTTGTCGCCGCATTGATGGCATGGATCACCGGGTGGCAGCCGGTGATCGTGTTGGTCGTCGTGATCTTCACCGCCTTGGCGCGCCCACCGCTGTTCGTCAGCACCGGTGTGCGCGCGTGGCCGGGACGCCTTCCGCGGCCCGGTGCGGTTCGGACGCGGCGTGCCGTGCGGCCGGCTGGACCACGTGCGGTCCGGCCGTCACGAGCCGACCACCACGGCCGCAGGTCGGGGGGACGTGCGCTGTGGCACCGCCGGGTGTCCACCGGCAGGTCGGCCAGCGGGAGTTCGGCCGGTATCGACGACCACTTGAGCCAGGTGGTCACTCCCTCGGTCTTGTAGAGGGCGGACAGGGAACCTCGGGCCGATGGGAGAGGAGGGAAAGGGATGACCTAGTGAACAACCCCGACGCGCCGCCGGTGGCGCGGTCCACCTCGGACGTGGAGCAGCCCGTGCGGAGGTGGGTGGACTACGTCGCGCCCACCGAACACGCCGAGGTGATCTTCAAGGTGGAAGAGGTCGTCGCGCCGAGCGCGGCGGCGGAGGCGAGCGTGCCGGGTGAGGGCGCGAGTCTCCAGGTGCGATACCGCGATGCGCACGGGGACCTCCGGGTGCCCGAGCGGGAAGCGTCCCGGATGCTCGGCTTGGCCGGGTTCGGGGTGGGCGCCACGTGTCTCGTCGCGGGCGAGGCGGTGCTGCTCAGGTTCGGTGCCGATGTGGTGCCGGCGGACGCGCTGGTCGCGGTCTGCGTCGCGTACATGGTCGTGGTCGGGGCGCTGACCTGGCTCTTCGGGTTCCGGCGCTGAAAGGGCGAAGAGGGGTGCCGTCGGCGCCCCTCCAGCCACCCACTCACAGTTGGCCGCCTGTCGGAGGCGTCACACCAGTGGCCCATTGTGGGGAACGGTTCCCGTCGCGGATGCTGCCTCCGCACAAATCGGGGTTCGTCCTCACGGGGGGTTCACATGTCTCGTCCCGGGTCCTCGCGCGCCCAAAAGTCGCTGCTCAGACGGGTCTTGGGGGTCGCGACGAGCTTCGTGCTCGTGGCTTCCACCGTCACCGCCGTCGGCTCGCAGGCCGTCGCCCAGCCCGCGAGGGACCCGGCTCCCACGCCGCCGGTCACCAACGAAGCCCCGGACATCCCCTCCGCCCGCGCCACGGCCGCGTTGCACAAGATCCGGGTCGAAGCGCTCAGCGAGCGGACCGAGAACACCGCCACCTTCGTCAACGCCGACGGCAAGCTCACCACCGAGATCCACGCCGGCCCGGTCCGGGTCAAGCGCGGCGACGCGTGGGTGCCCGTCGACCTGACCCTCGAACGGCGCGCGGACGGCACGATCGCCCCCAAGGCCCACCCCCGCGACCTGGTGATCGCCGCCCCCGGTGGCGGGTCCGACGACGTCCGCGACCTAGCCGCCGTCAAGCACGGTGACGCCGAGGTCGCCCTCCAGTGGCGCGGACCGCTGCCCAACCCGAAGCTGGACGGCCGGAAGGTCACCTTCCCCGACGTCCGGCCCGGCGCGGACCTCGTCGTGGAGGCGACCCGGACCGGGTTCGAGCAGTTCCTGGTCCTGAAGGAGCGGCCCAAGGGACCGGTGAAGCTGTCCCTGCCGCTGCGCACCAAGGGCGCGACCCCCCAGCGCAAGGACGACGGCAACACCGACCTGGTCGACGCCTCCGGCGCCGTGATCGGCTCCGTGCCCAAGCCGGAGATGTGGGACGCCCGGCGCGACGAGAAGGCGGGGCAGCCGCTCAAGCGGGTCGCGGTCGGGATGGAGCTGGCCCCCGGGCTCGCGCGGGCCGCCGGGCAGGCCGTCACCGACCTGAACCTCACCGCCGACGAGAACTTCCTGCACGCCAAGGACACCCAGTACCCCGTGGTCGTGGACCCGGCGGTGACCGTGGGCCCGGTCTACGACAAGTACGTGCAGACCGGCACCAGCCGCGACACCGGCGGTGACACCGAGCTGCGGCTGGGCACCTTCGACGGCGGCGCGACCGTCGCGCGCAGCTACTTCAACTTCGACCTCTCGCAGTTCCGGGGCCGCCGCATCCACAGCGCCCGGCTGAACCTGTACGAGTGGCACGCCTGGTCCTGCCAGGCCCGCGACTGGGAGATCTGGGACACCGGCCTGGTCGGCTGGAACACCAACTGGGGCGCGCAGCCGCCCTGGTACACGCGCTGGTCCACCACGAGCGAGACCAAGGGCTACTCCTCCTCCTGCAACGACGGCTGGGTCAGCGGCGACATCCGCGGCCTGGTGCAGCTGGCCGCCGACAACGGCTCGGGCACGGTCGGCGTGATGGCCAAGGCGGCCAACGAGAGCGACAACTACGGCTGGAAGAAGTTCGACTCCGCCGAGGCCGGCGGCGTGCCGCACCTGTCGGTGGACTACAACTCCCGCCCGGACCCGGCGACCGCGCTGGACGTCTCCGACCGCGGCGACTCCAACGGCCAGACCTTCACCCGCAGCACGACCCCCACGCTGTCCTTCCGCCCCAGCGACCCCGACGGCGGCACGGTCACGGCCGTGTTCTACGTCTACGACGGCGACACCATGGTCACCGACTACTGGGTGTGGGGCGTCCCGTCGGGCAGCGTCGCGACCTGGAAGGTCCCGGACGGGCTGCTGCAACCGGGCAAGACCTACCGGTTCCGCGCGACCTCGTTCGACGCGCACGACTGGGCCGGTGACGCGTTCCTCGCGATCCGGCCGGTGCACTCCGGCAAGGCCGTGGACATCACGGGCTGCTCGACGGCGTCGGGCACGCACGCGATCCAGTGGGACTACTGGGGCGGCGGCTGCCAGCGGTTCGCGCTGGTGGGCACCGGTGACGGCTACTACATGCTGCGGGCGCGGCACTCCGACCAGGTGCTGGACGTCTCCGGCTGCGGCACGGCCGACGGCACGCAGATCGTGCAGTGGCCGGGCAACGGCAACGACTGCCAGAAGTGGCGGCTGGACCGCGTCGGCAACGGCGAGTACACGCTGGTGGCCAAGCACTCCGGCAAGGTCATGGACGTCCAGTGGGGCAGCCCGGACAACGGCCAGAAGGTCTGGACGTGGACCCCGAACGGCTGCCCCTGCCAGAAGTTCCGCCTCGACGCCGCCCCCGACCCGGGCGTGAACCTCCAGTGGTTGCAGTTCACCGTGGACACCGTGGACCCGGGCGCGCCGTTCGTGTCCTCGACGGACTACCCGAACGACAACAAGTGGCACAAGGGCGCGGGCCAGGCGGGCGCGTTCACCTTCACCCCGCCGGCCGGCACCACCGACGCGCACTCCTACCTGTGGGCGCTGGACGCGGTCCCGACCACGGAGGTGACCGCGGGCGCGGACGGCAGGGCCACCCCGTCGATCACGCCGAGCACGGACGGCCAGCACACGCTCAACGTCCGCACCAAGGACCGGGCCGGACGCCTGTCCGGCACCACCTCCTACACCTTCCACGTCGGCCGCGCCGGACTCCTGCGCCCGGCGGAGAACGTGCGCGCGCCGCGGCGGGTGCAGCTCCAGGTCGTCGGCGAACCGGTGTTCACGCACGTCAAGTTCGCGTGGCGGCGCGGTCCGGGCGCGGCGGTCGAGTCCGACGTCCCGCCCGCGCACCTGACCAAGGCCGACGGGTCGCCGCTGGGCGCCGGGTTCGTGCCGCTGGACTCCTTCGGCGAGTTCGCCGTGTGGAACGCGGTGGACACCCTCGGCGTGGACGCGGGCGTGGTGCAGGTCAAGGCGGTCCTGGCGACCGACGCGGCGGGCGCGGGCGCGTACTCGACGTCGTGGCGCACGGCCGTGGTCGACCCGAGCGCGGACACGGCGGCGGGCACGGACATCGGGCCCGGCTCGGTCAACCTGCTCACCGGCGACTACTCGCTGCGCTCCACCGACGCCGAGGAGTTCGGCCTGTCGGTGTCGCGCACCTCCTCCTCCCGCGACCCGAAGACCGGCTACCAGCTCCAGCGGCAGCGGCTGACCGCCAACCAGCAGAAGATCTCCACCGACACCGCGGGCTTCAAGCTCTACACCTCCAGCGCGGCCCGCAACACCGAGCGCGGCCACGACAGCACCGACTCGCTGGAGCTGACCCCGGTCGCGGCGCAGGGCTGGAACCCCGACGACACGATGGCCTCCATCGAGGACGACATCGGCGCGCTGCGCCTGGGCATGAAGCCCGGCCGCACGTACCGGGTCACGGGCTGGATCTACGTGCCCGCCGCGACCGGCCTGAACGCCACCCACCACCGCGCGCTGCGGATCGTGGCCTTCACCAAGACCGCGGCGGGCTACCAGGAGCACCACAGCAACACCGCGCAGGCGGTGGACGCCTGGCAGCAGCTGACGCTGGACTACACCGTGCCCGCCGACGCCACCGAGGCGTTCGTCCGGCTCTACAACGGCTTCACCGCCGGCAGCGGCAAGAAGGTCTACTACGACGACCTGTCGCTGCGGGAGATCACCGCGCCGTTCGGCCCGCACTGGGAGACCGGCGCGGAGGTCGACTCCGCCCAGATCGACTACACCCGGCTGGCGTTCCCGCACGAGGACACCGTGCAGGTCGAGCAGTCCGACGGCTCCTCGATCTGGTTCACCCGCACCCCGGACGGCAAGTTCTGGCCGGAGCCCGGCGCGGAGGACCTCAAGCTGGCAAGGGAGGGCGAGCTCTACCGGCTGTCCGAACTGGACGGCACGGTGACGACGTTCGCCAAGCCGGCGGGCACCGACACCTTCGTGGTGGAGAGCGCCACCCCGCCCGCGCAGGCCAACACGACCCGCTACACCTACGAGAACGTCGACGACCAGCTCCGCATCAAGCGGGTGATCGCCGCGCAGGAGCCGGGCATCGGCGACTGCACCGCGGCCACGCCCGCCCGGGGCTGCGAGGTGCTGGAGTACCACTACGCCACCGCGACCACCGCGACCGCGTCGGCCCCGGGCGACTTCGCCGGCCGGATCCGCGCCATCGCGGCGTGGAGCACCGACCCGGCCACCGGCACGGTGTCCGCGGTGGACGTCGCGCGCTACGCCTACGACGACCGCGGTCGCCTGCGGGAGGTGTGGGACCCGCGCCTGGCGCAACCGCTGAAGACCACCTACTCCTACGACGACGCCGGTCACATCACCGAGCTGGGCCAGCCCGGCGACCTGCCGTGGCGATTCGACTTCGGCACGGCGACCCCCGGCGACACCAACACCGGCCGCCTGCTAAAGGTGCGCCGCGACGCCCTGCGGCCGGGCACCAAGGACCAGCTCGACGGCGAGATCGCCACCACCGTCGTCTACGGCGTGCCGCTGACCCGCGGCGCGGGCGGTCCGTACGACCTGGACGGCCCGTCGATCGCCGCGTGGGCCCAGGCCGACGCGCCGACCGACGCCGTGGCCGTCTTCGGGCCCGAAGACCCGGTCGCGGTGGGCACCGCCACCGCGTCGAGCCCCGGCCCGGACGGCTACCGCGCGGCGACCGTGCACTACCTCAACGCCTCGGGCAAGGAGGTCAACACCGCCACGCCGGGCGGGCACATCGACACCAACGAGTACGACCGCTTCGGCAACGTCGTGCGCGCCCTGGAGTCGTCCAACCGCGCCCTGGCGCTGGGCCAGTCCCCGAACGCGGCGGCGAACCTGTCCGCGCTGGGCCTCGCCCAGTACGACAGCCGGACCCGGGCGACGTGGCTGGACACCCGCTCGACCTACGGTCCCGACGGCATCGACCTGCTGGAGACGGTGTCGCCGCTGCACCGCATCGCGCTGGCCAACGACGCGAACCGGCTGGTCAACGCCCGCAGCGTGACGGCGACGACCTACGACGAGGGCAAGCCCGACGGCGTGGCCTACCACCTGCCCACGACCGTGCGCGCGGGCGCCCGCGTCGTCGGCGTGGACGGCGACCAGGACGTGCGGGTCACCAAGAACGAGTACGGCCCCATGTACGGCGGCGCTTCGGGCTGGGTGCTGCGCAAGCCCACCAAGGTGATCACGGCCGCCGAGACCGCGCAGCCGCTGGAAGCCGCGACCAAGTACGACGACCAGGGCCGCGCGCGGGAGTCGCGCAAGATCGACTCGACCGGCTCGGACGCCGGCACCACCCGCTCGGTGTTCTACACCGCCGGCGCCAACCCGGACGACGCCGCGTGCGGCAACCGGCCGGAGTGGGCCGGGCAGGCGTGCGTCGTGCGGGCCGTGGGCGCGATCACCGGGCACGACCCGGCCCGCATGGTCGGCGAGGCGCCGGTGCGCCGGGTCGAGTCCTACACCCGGTTCGGCGAGCCGGACCGGATCACCGAGACCGTCGCCGGCAAGACCCGCACGACCGTCAACACCTACGACGCGGCGGACCGCCTGGTCGGCACGAGGATCACCGGCGACCTCGGCGAGGCGGTGCAGCAGGTCGGCACCGACTTCGACCCGGTCTCCGGCGACAACCTGACCACGAGGTTCGCCGACGGCACCAAGGTGACCCGCGAGTTCGACCGCCTGGGCCGCCTGGTCCGCTACACCGACGCCGACGGCGCGTGGACCGCCACGGAGTTCGACCGCCACGGCAAGCCCGCGAAGATCACCGACTCCCTGGGCACGACGCAGACCTTCGCCTACGACCGCGCCGCCGAACCCCGCGGCCTGGTCACCTCGGTGACCGACAGCGTCGGCGGCTCGATCGGCACCCGCTACGGCCCGGACGGCCAGGTCGTCGGCCTGGACCTGCCCGGCGGCGTGGTGATGGAGCAGGAGCTGGACCCGGCGGGCGTGCCGGTCGGGCGCACCTACCGCAAGGACGGCACGGTCGTCGCGGCCAGCACCGTCGTGGAGAACGCGCAGGGCCAGTGGCTGCGGCACTCCGGTCCCGGCTCGGACAAGCGCTACGCCTACGACGACCTGGGCCGGCTGACCCGCGTCGAGGACACCTCGGCCGCCACCGGCCTGTGCACGGTGCGCACCTACACCTTCGACCGGCGCACCAACCGCACCGGCAAGGCCACCCGCACCGGGGCCACCGGGGGCGTGTGCCCGGGGGACTCCGAACCGGCGCAAACCCAGTCGCACACCTACGACTCGGCCGACCGCCTCACCGACGCGGGCTGGGTGTACGACGCCCTCGGCCGGATCACCACCACCCCGGACGGCGTGCAGAACAGCTACTACGTCAACGACCTCGTGCGGTCGCAGCAGACCGCCGACCGGCGCATGACGTGGACGCTGGACCCGGCGCTGCGGCAGCGGTCGTTCACCGCCGAGCAGCTGGTCAACGGCGGCTGGGCCAACGCCGTCACCAAGCTCAACCACTACGCCGACGACTCCGACGAGCCGCGCTGGATCGCCGAGGACGTCACCCAGGCGAACAACGTCACCCGCAACATCTCCAGCCCCGAGGGCGACCTGGCGTTCACCACCGGCCTGTCCGGGGACGTCACGCTCCAGCTGACCAACCTGCACGGCGACGTCATGGCCACCGTCCCGGTGGTCGCCGGGCAGTTGGGCGCGGTGACGGTGCTCGACGCCGACGAGTACGGCGTGCCGTCGGCCGACACCCCGGCCGCCGCGACCGCCCGCTACGCCTGGCTGGGCGGCAAGCAGCGCTCGGCCGAGGCGCTGGGCGGCGTGGTGCTGATGGGCGTGCGGCTCTACCACCCGGGCACCGGCCGGTTCTGGCAGCCCGACCCGGAGGAGGGCGGCAACGCCACCGCCTACGACTACTGCGCCGCCGACCCGGTCAACTGCACCGACCTCGACGGCCGGTGGGGCTGGCTGAAGAAGGTCGCGAACGTCGTGGCCAAGGTCGCCGAGGTGGTGTCCTACATCCCGGGCCCGATCGGCGCGGTCGCGGGCGCGGTGTCGTCGGTGGCCTACGCGGCGACCGGCAACTACCGCAAGGCCGCCGAGATGGCGGTCACCGCGGCGGCCAACCTGGTCGGCGCGGGCGCGGCGGTCCGGGTCGGGGTCGCGGCGGTGAAGGCCGCGGCGAGATCGGTGCCCAAGGCGGCGTCCTCGGTGGCGAAGTCCGCGCGGTCGCTGGTGTCGCGCGGCCGGTGCAACTCGTTCGCGCCCGAGACCCGGGTGCTGATGGGCGACGGCGGCACCCTGCCCATCGCTGAGGTCGAGGTCGGCGACCTGGTCGTCGCGACCGACCCGGTGACCGGCGAGGTGCGCGTCGAGCCGGTCGTGGACGTGGTCGTCGGCCACGGCGACAAGCACCTGGTGCAGTTCACCGCCGAGGGCGGCGGCCCGGTGACCGCGACGGCCAACCACCCGGTGTGGGTGGACGGGCGCGGCTGGACCGCGGCGGCGGACATCGGCATCGGCGACCGGGTGCTGCTGCCCGGCGGCGGCACGGCGTCCGTCCGGCACGTCAAGGACCTCGGCACCAGCCGCGAGACGGTCTACAACCTCAACGTCTCGGGACCGCACACCTTCAGCGTCGTGGCCGGCGCCGTCGCGGTGCTGGTGCACAACGCCTCGGCGGCGTGCATCGCGGCCAACCGCAAGGCCGGAAAGGTGCTCGAAGGCCGCGTGGAACGCATCCTGGTGAAGAAGTACGGGCGGGCCAACGTCCAGAAGCAGGTGTATTTCAAGGTGCCCGTGCTCGGGAAGCGGTTCGCCGATTTCCAGGTGAAGGGCCCGCGCGGGTCGTTCCTGGTCGAGGTGAAGAAGGGCAAGTCCCGGTACACTAAGATGCAGCAGCTCAAGGACGCGTACATCCACCGGAAGTACGGGTTGAAGACGCACGTGTACCGGAGGTAGGACGTGAAGAAGGCGGACGTCGACGCGGTGCTCCGGGAATTCGACGGTGTGTTCCGGGAGAACGGGTTCACCGGTGCGAAGGGGACCTACAAACTGCCCGGCGGCGTCCGCCTCAAAGTCCAGCTCGACCGCAACGGGTGGGACCCCGACCTCGGTTGGGGTCTGCTCTTCACCGCCGAGGACACCGCGGCGGCGGACGAGGTGGGCAACACCCCGATGGACTCGCGCCTCCAGGTCACGCCGCAGGCGCTGGACAAGGCGCTGGGCAAGAAGGCCCTGGGCGCCCTGTACGAGGACAACCCGCGCGTGCGCAGCCGGTTGAAGAGCGGGTGGTTCGCCTTCGAGCACGCCGACCGGCTGCGCGCGGTGCTCACCCTCGTCCTGGGGCCCGCGCTGGCGCACGTCCGGGCGTGGGCGGAATCGGTCCGCTCGGTGTCGTGAGCCGTTGGCGGGTATGCCGGAGGCGTTCGGGGGCATAACACCGGGCCATTCGACCCGATCCGGGCGGCCGGTGACCCGAAAGATTTCGTTGAAAGTCGCACCAAATAGCCGGCGATGTGGTCATCGGACGTTGTGGCCAATTCTCGCCGGCTTTTCGCGCGGTCCGGTCAAGCGGTAGCCACTCTTTTGGCGGAACGGGTGCGGAGATATCCGTGCGCTACATTTCGTGCGCGCCGCCGCGTGGACTACGCAGCAGAAAGGCCTCCCATGCTGACCATCATGGCAGCGGCCACCCTCACCCTGTCCACCCTGGTGCCCGCGGACGGCCCGACCGTCCAGACGGCGCCCGACTACGTGCGCGTCGAGGTCGTCACCGTCAACGGGTCCGGGTGCCCGGCGGGCACGGCCGCCGTCGCCACCGCCGAGGACCGCACGACCTTCACCGTCACCTACAGCCAGTTCCTCGCCCAGGCGGGCGGGAGTTCCGAGCCGACGGACTTCCGCAAGAACTGCCAGCTCGCGCTGCAGTTGAGCTACCCGCAGGGCTTCACCGTCGGCATCACGCAGGCCGACTACCGGGGCTTCGCGCACCTGCTGGCCGGGGCGTCCGGGATGGAGCAGGGCAACTACTACTTCGCCGGCACCTCCCCGACCGCCCGCAAACCGCACCACTTCCACGGCCCGCTCAGCGACAACTGGCAGGTCACCGACACGACCCAGTGGGACGCGATCGTGTACCCGCCGTGCGGCGAGCGGCGGATCTTCAACGTCAACACCGAGCTGCGCGTGCAGGCGGGCAGCTCGCGCGGCACCAGCTTCATGGTGATGGACTCGACCGACAGCAACGTGAGCACCCGCTACCACTTCTCGTGGAAACGCTGCTGAACCCACCGCCCCTCCCGACCCCCGCCGCCACCAGCGTCCAGTCGGAGGTGCTCACATGCTCGAAAGCTTTGCCGCAGCCGTCCTGGCGGCGACGACGATCGTCTTCCCGCCGGGTGGCGCCCCGAACACCACCCCGCCGCCGGACCACATCACCATCGAGGTGGTGACGGTCAACGGGTCCGGCTGCCCGGCGGGCACCGCCGCGGTGGCGGTGTCCCCGGACAACAAGGCGTTCACCGTGACCTACAGCGAGTTCATGGCGCAGGTCGGGGTGGGCGCGCAACCCACCGACTTCAGGAAGAACTGCCAGCTCAACCTGAAGGTCAACGTGCCGCAGGGCTTCACCTACGGCATCGCCCAGGCCGACTACCGGGGCTTCGCCCACCTGGAACGGGGCGCGACCGGCGTGGAGCGGGCGAACTACTACTTCCAGGGAATGTCGCCCACGGCCTACAAGACGCACAACTACAGCGGGCCGTTGAGCGACGACTGGCAGGCGACGGACACGGTGGAGGTGGCGGCGATCGTCTACCACCCGTGCGGTGAACGGAGGAACTTCAACATCAACACGGAGTTGCGCGTGAACGCCGGCACGTCGAACCCGAACACCACGACGAGCTTCATGTCGATGGACTCGACGGACGGCAGCGTGAACACGGTCTACCACTTCGCCTGGAAGGTGTGCAGGTAGCAGCTTTTGGTGGTGCTCGCACGGCCCACCCTCGCGGGGCCGTGCGAGCGCCCGGTCGGCGACCGCGCACCGAGCCGGCCAGGTGAGAGCACTTTGGACGCCGAGCAGGTCGTCCGAGTGTGCCAAGGCATGTGCACCCTGGCCATCGCCACGGTCACCCGGCGCGGTGAGCCGCGCATCAGCGGCGCGGACGGGCACTTCCTGCACGGCCGTTGGATCTTCGGCACCCACCGCCAGGCCGCCAAAGCCCGTCAGCTCGCGGCACGGCCCGGCATCAGCGCGACCTACATGCGCGGCGAGCAGCTCGGCATCTTCACGCACGGACACGCCGTTCCGCTCAACCCCGAGGGGACGAGCAGCGACCCGACCTGGCCGGCGATCCGCGACCACCTCGTCAACCACTACGACGGCGACAGCGACGACCCGTTCTGGGACGAGAGCATCTATTACCGCATCGACCCCAGCTGGATGGTCGCCTACAGCAACGACCCCGCCGGGCTGCTCGACCGGCAACCGCCAGCCTGAAGGGAGCTGGTCCACCTCGGGTGTCACTCCGGGGCCAGTCGAGGTCGACATCTCCAGGCAGTGTTCGGTGGTGCTCTCGCCGGTCGCCGGTCGGTTCGGCTGTCAACTGCCGCCGTTGCCGATGCCGATGTCGGTTATGCCCTTGGCCAGGGTCAGGTACACGTTGGAGGCGGCGGCGGTACCCTTGCCCGCGATCAGAACGGCCAGTGCGATCCGCATCGCCCGCGCCTTCTTGGCGCCCAGGACCAGTCCTGTGGTGGCCGTGTTGCAGAAGCCGCCGACGAGGACGAACCCGCAGGAGTACCCCGCGTCCTTGCCCTCGCAGTGTTCCGGGTAGGCGCTGAGGGTCACCGCCACCCCGGAGCAGGCGTCGAGGACCGCGCGGGCGTAGTTGGCGGCGTCCTTGATCTTGGCGTTCTCGAACGGCCACGCGAGCGCGGTGCTGACGGCCGACAGCACCCAACCGATGCCCTTCCACAGGTTGGGGCTGTAGATCACCCCGGGGATCGAGTAGACCGCTTTCAAGGTGCCGAAGAACACGTTGAACACCTTGCAGCTGCGGATGAAGCCGTCGTCCTTGCCGCTCTTCTTGCCCTCTTCGAGAAGCGCGGCGGCGGAGAAGAGCCCACCGCCGATCGTGAAGATCGTGCCGACACAACCGCACGCCCACACCAGCGGTTTCCAGGCGTCGGCCGCGACGTGGGGCGACTGGCCACCGGTCGGCATCATGTCCTCCCAGGTCCCCCGCTTGCCGATGAGGTCGATGTCCGCGGGGCACCGGGAACCGGTCAACGCCCTGCTCAACTGGGCAGCGGGGATCGCGACCGCGAGGGCGAACACCCCCACGACGCTGCGGTCCCGGGGCGGGGGGAAGCCGAGGTCGTCCAGGAAGTCGAGGATGGCTTGCACCCAGGGGTTGTCGAAGGGCTGCCCCAACACCTCGACCATGCCGCTCAGCAGCGGCGGCACGTGGTCGATGAGCCCGCAGAACAACTCGGCGGCCAGCGCCACGCACTCTTGGGCGAGACTGATCATCCCGTTGTAGACGGCGCCGATGGTCTTGAAGTCCGGGTTGTCGGCGAGTGCCTGCCAGTCCTGGATGATCTCGGCGCCGGCCTTCGCCGCGATCTTGGCGAGGGTGTCGCCGACCAGGGCGCCCATCGCGTCGATCTCCTCGTCCACCGGGCCGAAGTCGATCCCGGCCTGGAAGCTGTCCATCAGGCTGCGCATGGCGGGGCTGAGCAGGCCGCTGACCGGCGCGGAACCCAGGACGCCGATGGCGGAGGCCAAGGCCTCGGACTTGACGTGGCTGAGCCGTTTGCCGGCGTAGGCGTCGGGCAGTTTCGCCTTCTCCAACTTCCTGTTGAGGTCCCCGGCCCAGCCGTTCACCCTGCTCTTCCAGCCGGCTGCCTTCGACCGCGTCACCTCGCTCAGCCGGGTGAGGCACTCGGTGACCCCGGACGCCGTGGCGTCGGCGATCTTGACGATGTCGTCCCAGCCGAGCGCCTGGCGTATCCACGCGAGCAGGTCGATGCCGATGAGCTTGAGCAGCGAGTTGACGGCCTTCAAGACCTGGGCGGCGGTTTTGAGGGCGAACCGGAAGACCTCCTCGCCGATCTTCACCACGCAGTCGATGCCTTCCTCGACCGCGTTGCAGACGATCTCCGCCGCCTTGTCGATGTCCTTCTTCAACTCCTCGATCCACCGCTTGAGGTCCTCCCAGCGGTCGCACGCCCAGTCGTAGGCGTCCTCGAAGATGTCGCTCGGCTCGGGCGGGGGTTCGGGCGGGAGGGGAACGGGGAAGGGCGTGCCGCGGGTCTCCAGGGTCCACTTGTCGCCCTGGACCCGCTTGACCTTCACGCTGGTGGTGAAGGCGTGCAGCGTTTCGCCGCCGTCGGAGCTGGGGGTGGGCTCGTACCTGGTGTGCACGCAGCCCGGATCCGGCGAGGTGCCTCGGGCGGGGGTGGACAGGGCGGGCAGCAGTCCCGCCGCGGTCAGGACCGTCTCCTGCGGGACGTCCGCGCCGATGATCGGGTTGCCCGCGTTGTCCCGGGCGCCGCGGAGGTCCTCCTCGGAGGTGATCGCCCGCATGATGCCGTACGCCTTGCCGCTGGGCCGGACGATGAGTCGCCCGGGGAAGGCCGGGGAGGTCAGGTGCAGGGCCGCCGGGGTGGCGCCCGAGGCGACGGCCACGACGGTGAGCTTGCCGTCGGCGTCGGCGTGCAGCGTGGGGCCGGCGTCGGGGGACAGCAGGTGCATGTGGTTGTCGACCAGGACGTAGAGGTGCTGGGAGGCGCGAAGCGTCACGGGCTTGTCGGCCAGTGGTGTGCCGTGGTCGTTGGTGAGGGTGATGACCGAGGTGTACGACTCGACGCACCGCTGCTGCGGCTTGTTCATCGCCTCGACCAACTCCGCGTCGAGCCGGGTCAGGGTGGCGAAGTCCGTCGCTCCGGTGGGCTCGGGCAGTGATCGCGCGTTGCCGACCGGGCGCGTGTGCCACATGCCGTGCGTCGGGTCCTGCCACACGTGGGTGAGTTCGCCCGCGGTGTTGGCGATCATCATTTCCAATGGGTGCGCGCGGTTGCGGCTCGCGCCCAGCGCGGCGACGTCCTGCCGCAGCAGCACGGGCCGCGTGAACCGCAGGGTGTTGCCGGTGCGGGTGCCGCGCACGTAGTGCAGGCGGCGTTCCGATGCGCCCTCGGGTCCGCACAGCGCCCACACGGCGACGGTCTTCGCGCCACCGTGGTGGGTTTCGTTGACCACGAGCGACCGCACGTCCTTCAGCCCGACGGGGAGCTGGAGGGGTGCGCCGCGACCGTTGAGGAACACCCGCACCCCGTCGGCGGTGCCCACGTACACGTCGGAGGTCAGCGCCCTGGTCTGCCCCGGGTAGGTGATCGGTGTGACGCAGGTGTAGCGCAGGTCCTTCGGGATCTTCGAGCTGCCGGGGCTGAAGTTCCACTTGGTCCCCTTGCCGACCGCGACGGCGTACATCCGCTGTGGTGGCGGTCCCTCGATGCTCTTTCCCGTGCCGAGCAGCCACACGGCGCGCATCCCGTTGTGGTGGCCGACCGCGACCTGGCTGACCGACGTCATGTCCTCGGGGATCGTGCGGCGGGTGGCGGACCCGGCGGTGGGGTCGGCTTCCACGTAGATCTGGGCGCCGCTGGAGTCCTTGCCGACGACGGCCAGCACGGGGCCTTGACCGCCCGCGTCCGGCGCGCTCACCGGCACCCCTTCCGAGTTGCCCAGCCGGACGTGTTCCACCGTCAGGTCCTCGGGGATGATCTGGTCGTTGCCCACCCGTTGGAGGTGGCGCTCAGGCAACTGTTCCCAGTCGGCGTCGGACGTGTCGGGGGGCAACAGGCCCGTCGCGTACACCCGGAGCGCCGACGTGCCGTCCTTGAACAGGAAGCGCAACGCGACCGCGAGGGTGATCCGGCCGTGGGAGTCCTGCACGACGTCGAACGCCTCACCGCGCGCGGTGTACTCGCTGGTGATGTAGCCGTTGCCCAGGTGGATGCGGCGCCAGCCGTCGCGGTGGCCCGCTCGGAAGCGGTGCAGCCACAGTTGGCCCATCTCCCCGAGGGTGAACACCAGCGGGTTGCCCTGGGCGTCCTGCGCCAGGCAACACCCCTTGCGCGGGTCGACCGGGATGGTGGGCAGCAGGTTGGTCATGGCCTCGCACGACACCGTCGCGGTCACCGGGGCCGGGCCCCGCGTCAGCCGCAACCGGTCCACGGGGACGGAGGTCGACAAGTCCACACCGCTCATGGCTGTTTCCTGTTCGGTTCAACGTTCCGCCTGGTAGGTGATGTCGATCGACATGGAGCCGTGTTCGCGGAACAAGGCGTTGCGGAAGAAGAAGGTGTCGCCGGCCGGCAGCAGCACCGGCACGTTCGCCAAGTCGTCCGCGCACCTGTCGAAGTGGTCCCACGAGTGCTTGAACAGGGACTTGAAACCGTGGCGGTAGGGTTCGTTCACCGTGGCCGCCCAACTTCGCAGGGCGCTCTTCAGGTCTTCCTCGACTCCGTTGTCCCGGCAGTTGCCGGACTCTGCCCGCTCGTCCAGTTCGTTCCGGAAGTGGAAGTGCTCGGACTGCCGCGCTCGGAGGACCGGTCTGCCGTCGCTGTCCAGCGCGAGGTCCGCGTAAAGCGCGTCGGCCCACTCCTGGCAGGACGCTCGCAGCGGCACCACGCAGCCGTCCTTGGCCGCGTCGAGCGAGTCGAGGATGAACTTGCCGGTGACGATGACGTTGTTCCCTCGGGGTATGGCCATCAGGACCACGCGTGCGGCCAGCCGCTGGAACGGAGCCGCGCACGGAGAGCCGGCGAAGCGCCTGACGACCTCGACTTCGACCTGGCCGCGGTGGGCGTCGAAGGACACCACCTTCCCGAAAGGGAACGCCTGGGCATCGGGCGCCACCTCTTGCACCGGTGGTAGCGCTCGTTGCCTCAGCTGGTCGAACATCGGCTCCAGCACCGCCGGGAAGAGGAACGCGTGCGGGCCGACGGTGAGCACCCCGTCCACGTCCCGGTCCTGGTCGACCCAGTTGTCCCGGTGCCTCGGCGGCTCAAGGTCGACGTCGTGCTTGTTCCGCCACCTCGTCACCGCGAAGAAGTTCAACGTGCTCAGGTCCGGGTCCTGGTCGTCGCGCATGGTGGAGAACGTGGCGTTCACCGGCACCATCCAGTCCGACGGTCCGCCCGCCGGGTCCGCGCCGGCGCGCGCCAGGCTCTGCTCGGTGTGGCTGACCGAATAGCCCGCCACCACCGCGCGCTTCCCGCTGGGGGAGTTCGCGGCCGAGAAGTGGTGTTGCAGGAAGCCGCCGAGGATGTCGAGCTGCTCGACGTCCGGTGGCATGGTGCCCTCCCACCAGCTGTTGATCTCCGACCGGTTGCGCTTGGAGAAGTCCAGATCGCTCAGGCCGCAGTACACGTGCCGGACGGCGAAGTAGTCGTCGACCAGTCCGTCGAGCGTGCGCCGCAGCGAGTCGGACACGTAGGTCCGATCGGCTTGCTCCTTGTCCCACTTCGCCATCCGCAGTCGTGCCCGGACGCTGAGGCGGTAGCGGTTCCCGGGTGAGCTCTCGATGGTGTACCGCCGCACTTGCGGCGCTTGGTCGCCCTTCCCGTAGAGCGTGAAGAGCGCCTGGCCCTTGGTGAGCACGACGCCGAAGAGGACGTCCTGCTCGTTCTTGCGGTCGAAGTGGATTTTCGGGAGGAATTCTACGTCCAGGTAACAGTCGTACTTCCCGAGCTTGTCGTCGTCCGGCAGCTTTTCGTCATCGGCCAGGTAGACCCACTGGCCTCCATCGGATTTCATCCGGAGGCGTCCGGGAATCGTGCCGTTGTTGACCAGGTTCTCCAACTGCTCGTTGATCGCTTTTTGGGTCACGGAGATGACCAGGTCGAAGTCGTCGAACACCTCGTCGTTCTGTCCCATGTTCCGCACCTCCGGGCGGGGTGAGCACCGCGGTGCCGCGCCACACCGGGAAGACCACCCTCGTGCTCGGTTCAGCGACCGGCCATCGCCGTTCCCGCTGCGTGATGTCGTCGGCGCCTGCGCTAGTGGTCGCCGCTTCATGGTGGGCACATCCAGTCGGCCCGCTCAACATGAGCGCACGACATACACCCTAATAAGCGTCTGGCGACCCTAGTGGGTGAGCGCGGAAGTAGCTGGCGTGAGTTGGCCGAGAACGTCGGCTAGTCCGCAAAAATTCGGTGTCCCACTATGGGAATTCGTTGCTGCCGGTCTGGTTCGACGACGTCGATCACCGGTCACCACGCCTTGCGCCCCCAACGGTGCCCAAGCGCTCCCGCGAACGGCGGCTACCGGGGGTCGGCCTGGTGCGGCTGCGGGGCTCGGCGTGTGGGTGGTGTACGTGATGCGCTTGGAGCAACAGGCGAAGGGGCGCTCGCGGGTCGCCGCCCGCTCGTGGGTTCACGTCGGCGGCGTGGTGTGGGCGCGCAGCACGAGGTCGACGGTGCGTTCGGCGAAGTCGCGGGTGAGTTCGGCGGTGGAGATCAGGCGGCGGTGGAACAGGGGGCCCGCGAGCAGGTCGAGCAGGTCGGCGGGGTCGGTGTCGGCGGGGAGTTCGCCGCGGTGGACGCCTCGGGTGATCGCGTGCAGGACGACGTGGTGGCGGCGCTCGGCTTCGCGGCGGTGCAGGGCGGCGAAGGCGGGGTCGCGTTGGGCGGCGTCGATGAGGGCGGGCATGAGGGCGGCGGCGGGACCGGTGGTCAGCGCGTCGGCCAGGGCGGTGATCAGGTGCAGCAGGTCGCCGCGCAGGGTTCCGGTGTCCGGGTCGACGGGCGGGGCGAGGATGGTGTCGAAGGCGTCGAGGACGAGGGCGGCGCGGTCGGGCCACTGGCGGTAGATGGTGGTCTTGGCGACGCCGGAGCGCTCGGCGACGGCTTCGACGGTGGTGGCGGGGATGCCGCGCTCGGCCACCAGTTCCAGGGTGGCGCTCAGGACGGCGGCGCGGCTGCGGGTCATCCGCGGGTCGATGCGCGGTGTCACCCCCGGATTGTCGCTGGTGGACCCTGCCCGCCGGGCAGCCAGGTCGTCCGGTGGTCGTGGATGTACTGCCGCAGGGTGCGGGCCGGGCGGCGCAGCAGCGTGGGCAGGGTGTGGTCGACGGTGGCGGCCTGGCCGTGCCGCAGGCCTACGTGGAGCACGGTCTGCACCAGGCCCTGGGCCAGTGGCAGCCCTCGGGCGCGCAGGTGTCGCAGGTAGCCGAGCGTGGTGGCGGGCTGGTAGGAGATGGTGCGGTCGAGTTCACGGGTGAGCAGGGTGGCGACGGTGGTGAAGTCGAGTGCGTGCGGGCCGGTGAGCCGGTAGGCCGAGCCGTGGTGCGCGGCGGGGTCGGTGAACACCTGGGCGGCTGCGTCGGCGATGTCGCGGACGTCGATGAACGCGACGCGCCCGGTGCCCGCGGGCACGTGCAGGCGGTCGTCGTCGACGATGTCGGCGCGGTAGGCGTCGGCGAGGTTCTGCGCGAAGAAGCCCGGCCGCAGCACCGTCCACGCGACGCGGGAGGTGCGCAGGTGCGCCTCCACCCGGTGGTGGGGCACGAGGCGGTTGGAGTCGGCGCCGGCGACCGAGGCGAACACCACGTGGCAGTCGGCCGCGTCGATCAGCGCGTTGAGCGTGTTGCCCACGCGGGTGATGTGCGGGGGTCTGACCAGGAACAGCCCGGAGGTCCCGCGCAGCGCGGGGGCGAAGGTGGCGGGGTCGGCGAAGTCCAACCGGACGGCCTCGACACCGGGGTGGCGCCGCGCCACGGCCTCGGGATCGCGGGCTGCCGCGCGCACCGCCACGCCCGCCGCTTGCAGCGACCGCACGGTAGCCCCTCCCAGGTTGCCCGTCGCCCCGGTGACCAGGACCGGGCCGGTCACGTCCGCCGGTCCAGGGTGAGGTAGACCAGCGACAACCCGTCGCGGCGGACGGCCTCGGCCAACTCCTCCAGCGTGGGCGTGCGGTCGACGTTGATCCGGATCCCCATGCGCCGTCCGGCCCGCCGGTGCCCCGCCTGCTCGATCAGCTCCCGGTACACCCGGGCCACGGCCGCGGGGTCCTCCACCAACTCGGCCCGCGCGCCGTGGCGCACACCCGACAGGGTCACCTCGACATCCGGCCGATCGCGCAGGTTCACCCGCCACGGCGAGTTGGTCAACACCAGCAACCGGCCGTCCGCCACGCGCCGGTACGCGACCGGGAACCGCAACAGCCGTCCGGTCTTGCGCCCCACGACGTGCAGCAGGATCAGGTGCTCGCCGACGCGCGCGGAGCGCCGGGGTGACGACAACAGCGCGCCCAGCACGCGGTTGACCAGGACGTAGGGAGCCTTGGGCGGGCGCATCCGCTCGACCGCCGGACGTGGAGTGGAGGACACGACCACCAGACTACGCTACGCGGGCGTAGCGAAGTTCCGGTTGTGCTCGTGCCGACGCGCTCGAACGACGATCACTGAACCCGGTGCTCTCGACCTTCCGGCGGCTGCGGGACCGCGTGATGCCGCTCAGCCGTGCCCACAGGACCGTATTGACGCGGTGGAGTGCCCGGTCCGCACTGGAAGGATGGCGCGATGGGCGGGCGGAAGGACGATGACGAGGGCGACGCCACCCCCGAGATCATGCAGAACGCCATGGCCTCGGGCGGTTCGATGGTGGTGCAGGCCGGACGTGACGTGTACCTGACCAGGGTGCCGCCGAGCGGTCCGGTGGGGGTGCCGCTGGAGCAGGTGGTGGACCCGTTCGCGGTGGAGGTGCACCGGTCGATCACGTTGGACGAAGGGCATTTGCCCGACTTGCCGCTCTACGTGCCGCGTGCCCACGACACGCGGCTCCGCGTGGTGGTCGAGCGGGCTGTGCGGGGCCTGAGCGCGATGGCCGTGCTCACGGCGGGATCGGCGGCGGGCAAGACCCGCGCCTGTTGGGAGGCGTTGGCGCCACTGCGCGCCGCGGGCGGGTGGCGCTTGTGGCATCCGCAGTCCCCCACTCGTCCGCAAGCGGCTCTGGACGGGCTGGACCGCGTGGAGCCGCGCACCGTCGTGTGGCTCAACGAGCTTCAGGAGTACCTGGGCGCAAGCGGGGACCAGGGCGAGCGGGTCGTCGGCATGCTGCGCGCCCTGCTCAATGATTCTCGTCGGGCGCCGGTGCTGGTGCTGGGCACGCTGTGGCGCGAACACCACGAGGCCCTCACACAGGGACAGGGCTCGCAGACGATCGCGCTGCTCGCGGGACATGTCATTCCCGTGTCCGACGAGTTCGAGGACGTCGACCTCCCGGCCCTGGCACAGGCCGCGAAAGCGGACCCGCGGCTGGCGTGGGCGAGCAAGAACGCCGAGCGCCGGCAGATCACCCAGTCCCTGGCGGGCGCACCGGAACTGCTCGACCGGTGGCGCACGGCGCCGCGCGCGGCCGAGGCCGTGTTGCGGACGGCGGTGGACGTCCGGCGTCTCGGGTATTCCGAAGACCTGTCGGCGCGTTTCCTGGCACAAGGCGCCCTGGCGTACCTCAACGAGGTCGATGTCGACCAGCTGGGCGAAGACTGGTTCGAGCGCGCGTTGGGCTACGCCACACGCCTGTGCAAAGGCGCGCCGGGACCGCTGATCCGACACCCCGCCGGGACCGATCGCGCACCCCTGTACCGGCTGCACGACTACCTCTACCAGCAAGGCAAGCAGGACCGCGAACGAGAACGGTGTCCGGCCGGGCTGTGGGACGTGCTGGTCGAGCACGTGACCGGTGTGGACGACCTGGTGACCCTGGCCGAGCAGGCGCAGCAGCGGGGCCTCTACGCGGTGGCCGCACGGCTGGCCGATCGGGCCCTGGGCGTGGCGTCGGACGGTAGTGGCGCCGCCACCGCGAGGGCGATGCGACTGCTGGGGTGGCTGCACGAACAGCGAGCCGCCACCGCCGAGGCGGTCGCGTGGCGCGCCCGTGCCGACACCTTCGATCCGCCGCTGCGCCTGGGGTTCGTCCTGACCTCGACCGACCTTGCGGAGGACGAAGACGAGCTGCGTGAACGCGCGGCGGCCGGCGACCGCGCAGCGATGATGCTGCTCGCGGACGGGCTGTCGGCCACAGACCCCGAAGAGGCCCTCCTGTGGGCACGGCGCGCGGCCGAAACGGGGGAGTCCGAGCCGGTTCTGCGGCTGGCCGACGCGCTGGAGCGCGTCTACCGGACGGAGGAGGCCAAGCGGTTGCTGATCTCCCTGGCGGAGGCCGGCGACACCGGCGCCATGTGGCGGCTGGAGCACCTGCTGACCGGGCAAGGGAAAACCGAGGAGGCGTTCCACTGGCTCGGGGCGCGCGCGGAGACCGGCGACCCGCTGGCCGTGTCGAAGCTGGCCACCGCGTTGCAGCGGCGAGGCGACCGGAACGGTGCGGAACAACTGCTGCGGCGGCACGCCGAGGCGGGCGCTACCCCGGTGATGTGGCACCTCGGGGGATTCCTCGTGCGGCAGGGCGATCTCGCCGAGGCGATCACGTGGTTCCAGCGCAGCGCCGCCGAGGACCCCATGGCCGCGCGGCTGATCCTCGACAAGTGCCGCGAACTCAACCGCGTCGCCGACGCCGAACCCCCACTGCGCGCCCAGCACGACAAGGGCAACTGGTCGGCCACGAAACGGCTCGCCGAGACGCTCATGCTCCTCGGACGGCACGACGAGGCGGAACTCCTGCTGCGCTGGATGGTCGAGGCGACCACCGACACCCACGCGCTGGGCATCTCCGATCCGTACGGGATGCGTCAACTGATCAACCTGCTCGACGCGACCGGCCGCGGCGCGGAAGCCGTTAGGTTGCACGCTTACGGGATCAACCCGGGTGGCAAGACCGCCGACGCCTTCACCCTGCCCAAAGCGACCTGACCCGGATGTGCGCCGATCTCGGGGGCCGGCGTGGTGACCAGGTCACCGAGCGCGCCGAGTAGGTGGAGCCGGCCGCCAGGTCTCCGCGCACGCGGCGGCCGGACCGCGCACCCGCGGTGAGTCGCGCCGCCGACGCGCGGCCTGGGCAACGCCGCGCGGGTGCTGGGCGGCGCGGGTGGTCAGCGGCGGCGCAGGGGTCAGTGCGAGGTGGGTGCCGTCGGGTAGCTCTCCGGGTTGGAGCAGGGCGATCCAGCCGCCCCGGCTGAGCACGATTTCGATGAGTTCGTCGACGGCGTCGTCGATGACGTCGGTGTGGGTCCTTCGGCGGTGCGCTGTTCGATCAGGTCGAGGGCTTGTTGTGCGCGGGAGCGCAGGTGGTCGCGTAGGACTGGGCTGATGAGATCGACGAGGGTGTCGGTGGGGGTGGTGAGGTGGTTGCCCTTCACCAGGCCGGCGAGGCGGGTGGTGTTGCGGGACAGGCGGCGGAAGTTGCCGGCGGTGGGTTCGGCGGCGACGAGCAGCAGCGGCATCGGGTAGCGGCGCAGTGCGGCGCCCAGTGCGCGGTCGACGCGGCGCAGGAACTCGATCGGCTTTTCCGCGCCGCGGCCGGCATGCCTGCCGTCGGTACGGCGTCGGGCGGGGAAGGCGCTGCCGGGCGCGGGCACCAGGGTGGTGCCGTGGCCGTGCAGCAGTCGGGCGTGGTCGGTTGAGAGCAGCAGCACGGTGTGGCGCGGGGTGTGTCGCAGGGCGCGGACGAGGTCGCGGGTGGCGAAGGTCGGGTCGATCACGCACCGGTCCACCACGGGGATCGGGAGGTCGAAGCGTCGGCTGTGCGCGGCGCTGGCGAACAGCGCCACCGCCTGGTCGGTGGGTCGCCCGGCCGCGTCGCGGATCATGGTGTCCAGGGCGTCGAGCAGTGGGCGCGGGTTGGTCATGTGTTCGGCGGCCAGTCGCTGCCGGGCCTGACCGGCCAGGGTCCGCAGGGTGGCCAGATCCTCGGGGTGCATGACCGGGCCGGGGCGGGTCCGGGCCAGGAGCGAGATGCTCGGATAGGCGCGCAGCGCCTGAAGTGCGGTCACCGCGTGGGTGGTGACGGGCGTGATTCCGGCGCTGTCCGGCGCACCGGGCGACACCACGGTGCCGGTCGGGTTGGTGGGTTGTGAAGCGAGAGGGGCCATGGTGAGGGTCCTGTCCGCAGGACGCCGAGCCGCACCGCACAACCCCTCGTCGGGCGTGGTGTGGTGGTGCCGGCGTCGGTGGAGTGAGGTCTTCCTCGGCCCGCGCGGTGGGACGGCGGGTGCTCGCGCCGGATCCGGATCGGCCGGATCGTGCTGACGACGCGGGGCTCGATCGTCGAGGTACTCCCCTCGCCGTCGAGAATGACGAACTGTGGTTCGCCTGTCAAGGGTGGTGGATCATCCGGTGCGGCGACGACGCGGAGGAGTCGAGGCGCCGTCACCCGCGGCATCACGAGCACTGCCGTCGGGGGTGGCGGGACCGACGGCGGTGATGAGGTCGGCGATGCGGTGGTGGGCTTCCAGCGGGTGGCGCAGGTGGCCGTCGGGGTTGATGCGGTAGTGGTTGCGGCGGCCGACCTTGGTGCGCTCGATGTAGCCGCCCTGGATGAGGTCGGTGAGGATGAGCTGGACGGCGCGGGTGGTGATGCCGACCTTCTCGGCGATGACGGGCAGGGTCTGGTGCGGGTCGGCGGCCAGGCACAGCAGCACGTGGGCGTGGTTGCTCAGGAACGTCCACGACCCGCCTGAAGCCTGCGACGCGGTGGCGCCGGCGTGGTCGGTTGGGGGTTCTGCGGGTCGCATGTGGCCGACCATAAGGCATTTGTTCCACTCCCGATGCCGCTGCCGGCGAGCGGGCCTCAGGCTGGGATTGACGAACCGCAGTTCGCCGGTCAAGCCTTGACAGGTGAACTGTGGTTCGTCATTCTGGTGGTGCGGAGGGGAGTACCCACCCGGTCCGGGATCGTCATTACGGCAGCTCGACGGCTGCCCGGTCCCGACGCCACCACGCACGACATTTCGTGTCCTGGTGGTTGGGGAGACCTCCGGTTCACTCGACGTGACCGGAGGTGCTTGAAAGTGGTTGTGCCGTTGTGGGCGTGGGCCGCGGTGCTCGGCGTGATCCTGGTGATGCTCGCCGTCGACCTGTTCGCCCACCGCCGCGCGCACGTGGTCGGGGTCCGCGAGGCCGCCGCCTGGTCGGCGGTGTGGGTCGCGCTCGGCCTCGGGTTCGGCGCGATCGTGTGGTGGGCGTGGGGCGCGGAGTTCGCGGGCCAGTACTTCGCGGGCTATGTGATCGAGAAGTCCCTCGCGGTGGACAACGTGTTCGTCTTCGCGATCATCTTCGGCTACTTCGCCGTGCCGCGGGAGTACCAGCACCGGGTGCTGTTCTACGGCGTGCTCGGCGCACTGGTGTTCCGGGCGGCGTTCATCGCCGCGGGCTCGGTGCTCATCGCGTCCTTCGCCTGGATCCTGTACGTGTTCGGCGCGTTCCTCGTCGCCACCGGCGTCAAGATGGCGGTGCACCGCAACGAGACCATCGACCCCGACCGCAGCGTCGTGCTGAAGCTGTTCCGCAAGCTCATCCCGACAACGGATGAGTACCACGGGCAGAGGTTCCTGGTGCGCCGGGCCGGGCGCTGGGTGGCGACCCCGCTGCTGACGGTGCTGGTGCTGGTCGAGGTCACCGACATCGTCTTCGCCGTCGACTCCATCCCGGCGATCTTCGCCGTCACCCAGCAGCCGTTCCTGGTGTTCACCTCCAACGCCTTCGCCATCCTCGGCCTGCGCGCCATGTACTTCCTGCTCGCCGACCTCATGCACCGCTTCGTCTACCTCAAGCTCGGCCTTGCCCTGGTGCTCGTGTGGGTCGGGGTGAAGATGCTGCTGCTCGACCTCTACAAGATCCCCACCGGCCTCTCGTTGGCCGTGGTCGCCGTCCTGCTCGCCGTCGCGGTCACGGCCAGCTGGATCCGCACCCGCACCGCACCCGCCACCGGGGCGCCCGCGGCCGAGGCGGCCCCGGTTTCGCGGACACCGTGACCGGCGGTCCGTGCGACCGCTCCACTGTGGACGGTTGTGGTCATCACCGGGGTGAAGGTGGCACTCAGCACCGGTCGCCGCCCGTCGGTCTTTGCCGCCGGGGTGCGGGGTGCCTACGCTGGCCGGGCCGCAGGCGCACGTGCCCCACGGACCGACCACCGAAATCCTCGGGAGCGTCAAGTGGAACGCACCAGAACCGTGCTGTACGCCTTGCTCATCGCCTTGGTCGCGGGCATCACGCCGGCCGCCGCGTCATCGAGCGCTTTCGTCCTGTCCAGCCCGGCGTTCGCCAACGGCGGCACGATCCCCAAGGTCCACGAGTGCACCAGCGGCGGCGGCAACGACCCGGCGAAACGCAACGAGTCCCCACCCCTGACGTGGACCGGCGCCCCCGCCACCGCGCGCAGCTACGCGATCGTCATGCGGGACCTGGACAACAACAACCTGATCCACTGGGTCATCTACGACATCCCGACCACCACGACCTCGCTACCCCAGAACGTGCAGCACGCCTACCGCCCCGCGGTCCCGGCGGGTTCCCGGCAGGTCTACTACCGGGGCAGCGCGAGCCTCTACGGCTACCAGGGCCCGTGCTCGCCTTCGACGGTGAACACGTACGAGTTCGTGGTCCACGCGCTCAACCAGACGTCGCTGACCACCCTGACGTCCAGTTCCTCCACCCAAACCGCCGCCAGGACGATCGCCGCGGCCTCCCTGGGCTCGGCGCGCATCACCGGCGAGTCGTGACCGGCCCGCGCCGCCCCGGTCCGACGGGGCGGCGCGACCTCGGGGTCACGGCATCAGGCCGTCGCCGAGCAGCTCGGTGACCCATCGGTGGGCCCGCAGGCACATGTCCGCCTCGGACCCGCGCGCGTGCCCGGCCACGACGTCACCGGACCACAGCACGAGCGCCGCGACGCCGTCCCGGACCGGGTCAACCCGATCACCCAGCGCCGCCCGCCGCGGACCACGCGGCGTTCGGCGGTGAGCCACCGGCCCCGCCGGTCGGTCTCCACGGCGTGCCCGGGGCGGCCTACCGGACCTCCTGCAGCCGTTGGAGCGCCAGCCGGGCGGCCAGGATGGGTAGGAAGGCGTGGACCTTCGCCCGCGCGGCGAGCTGCCGGTAGGCGTCCGTGACGGCCTCGCGGACGACGCCGTAGCTCCTGGTGCCCGCCAACCGGCGGGCGACCTCCTCCGCGGCCTGGTCCAACTGGACCTCGACGCGGGTGTGCAGATCGTGGGGATCGCGAACTTCGTGACCGTCGAGCCTGTCGCCCATCGCAGCCCTCCAACCCGAGCCCGCCAGGCCGCCGTTCGACCTCCGCCGAGCCCGCAGTCCGGATCGACCGTAAGGTTGAACGTTGGACAAAGACAGTCTGGACTTTCCCCGAACGGATCCGCATCATGCGGCACCCCGAAGCGCGAAGGCGTCGAGAAACCCCGGGTCAGCCGCACTCCGCCGCGACGCGTCGACCATGATCCGCATTTCCGCGGAACCGCTTTGCGCCGAATGCCCGTCCGGGGAGGAGGCCTTGGCCGCCGTTTCCGCGTGCACCGACCCGCCGGCCCCGGGCACTGCGGGGAGCACCTGACCGAAGCGTGAACGGTGATCCTTCTTCCGAGTGGTTTCCCGGCACGTCGGGCGGCCGGACGGGGGAGTGGGGCGCACGCTGGTGTCCGTTGTGGACCTTGGGTGTCGTGGTGGGGGTTCGGTGAGCACTTCGCAGGATCGGCGGGACCAGCGGCGGGCGGCGGTTCGGCGGACCGGGCCCGCGCCTCGGCGGCGGCGGAGGTTCCTCACGCTGGGGCGGGCCGTGTTGTTCGGGGGGATCGCGCTCGTCGTGGGTGGCGTGGTGAAGCTGCTGGTGCCGGCCATGACGCCCCTGTTGACCGCGGGGCTGGCGGTGGCGCTGGGGGCTGTGCCGCTGATCGTCGACCTGCTGCGGGAACTGCCGGAGCGGCGGCGGGCCCGCGGGGCCACGATGGGGCCGTTCGCGGCGGCGGCGTTCGTCCTGCTGGTGGTAGGCGGTGGGACGGCCTACGCCCTGTCGTGGACGATCGACCGGATCACCGGCGGGGAGGGCGTGCGGGCGCAGCGGTTGGGTCAGCCGGTGGAGGGGACGCTCGGGCCGTTGTCGCTGAAGGTGGAGAAGGTCGAGGTCACGGACAACTTCACCAAGGTGACGTTCACCGCCGTCAACCGCGGCGCGATGGCGGCCAAGGTCAGCGTGGTGGACTCGTGCCGGCTGGTCGCGGGGGAGTCGGAGTTCCGGCTCGACGGGCTGTTCGACGTGCTGCGCGAGCCGTTCTTCCTCGACGTCCCGGGCGGCGCGGAGGTGCGCGGGACGTTCGCGTTCCCCGGCACGCCCGAGCCGGGCCGGACGACCGTCACGATGAGCTGCGGTTCGGTGTCGTGGACCGGCTCCGACCCGCGGTGGCCGGGCCGGGACTTCGTGGGTCGGCCGCTGCGCGTGGCGGACGTCGAACTCGCGCCCGTGGGCTGATGTGGAACCTCCGATCCCCGCGCGGTGCAGAGGGGGTATGACGGCGACCGCCACGGACGTGGCCGAAGGGCACGGTCGAGTCGCGGGCCGCGCGGGCGCTCAAGCGGCTGCGGCGCAGGTGGAAGGCGAGGCGGACCGTGGCTGAACGGCTGGAGGACGAACCGCGCCCCCGCGGGCGCGACGGGGACCGCGAGCCCGACGACGCCACCGTGGCCGCCAACACCGAGGCTGCGACCAGCGCTTCGGAGCGGGAGCGGCGGTTCGGCGACATCGGCGTGCTCGCCGCCGCGGCGGCCCTGCTGACCGGCGTGACGGTGGCCGGCGTGGTCGTGCCGTGGGTCGTCGCCCGGGACGCCGTGCCCGCCACGACGACCACCTCGACACCCTCCACGACCCACACCGGCCACCCGTGGCGGTCGGCGCACTGCGAGGGCTTCGGCGAGCCGTGGGTGGCCACCGCCGACGAGGTGGCGGAGCGAACCGGGTGGCGACCGCCGGGGGCCGGCACGCCGTGGGGCGAACCGGAGGAGTTGCGGTTCTCGGTCGTCCGGCCGCCGACCGGGTTCGTCGTGGCGAGGTACCGGGTCGACGGCACGCCGGTGACCGTGGAGCGCTACCCCGAGGCGGCCCGGTTGGTGCCCGAGCCGGGCACGCCGGCCGCCGAGGTGCCGCTGGCCGGCGCGACCGCGTTGCTGCTGGAAGCGGAGTCGGACAGCTGGTACCACGTCGACCACCCGGACCGGTCCGGCTCGGGCGGACCGGCGAGGTGCTCGGCCCGCAGGCTGATGTGGACCGCCGGCGACGGGGTCGGCTGGGCCGTCACCGGGCACCTGTCCACCGACGAGCTGGTGGCGCTGGCGGAGACGCTCTGAGCGTGGTGGCCCCGCGGTGGGCGGACTCCGTTGTCCACCCACCGCGGAGCCGGCTCACGCGATCGGCCGGTCGGTCGGCTCGATCGGTCGGGGCAGCACCTGCCGCCCGGTGAGGAACGCGTCCACGCCCGCGGCGGCCGAGCGGCCCTCCGCGATGGCCCACACGATCAGCGACTGGCCGCGGCCCATGTCGCCGGCGACGAAGACGCCGTCCACGGTCGTCTTGAACTCCTCGTCGCGCACCACGTTGCCGCGCGCGTCCAGCTCGACGCCCAACCGCTCCAGCAACCCGGCCTTCTCCGGCCCGACGAAGCCCATCGCGAGCGTCACCAGCTGGGCCGGCAGCTCCCGCTCCGTGCCCGGCACGGGCTGGAACCCCGAGTCCACCTCGACCAGCTTCAACGCCCGCACGGCGCCGTCGGCGTCACCGAGGAACTCCACGGTGGACACCGAGTACAGCCGCTCGCCGCCCTCCTCGTGCGCGGAGGTCACCCGGTACAGCATCGGGTAGGTCGGCCACGGGTGCGCCTCGGACCGCGTCTCCGCGGGCCGCGGCATGATCTCCAGCTGGGTCACCGACGCCGCGCCCTGGCGGTGGGCGGTGCCGACGCAGTCCGCGCCGGTGTCGCCGCCGCCGATGACCACGACGTGCTTGCCGGCCGCCGAGATCGGCGAGTCCGGCAGCTCACCGCGCGCCACCCGGTTGGCCCACGGCAGGTACTCCATCGCCTGGTGCACACCCGAGAGTTCGCGGCCGGGCACCGGCAGGTCCCGCCACGCCGTCGCGCCACCGGCCAGCACCACCGCGTCGTACGTGGCGCGCAGCTCCTCCACCGTGACGTCCACGCCGACGTTGACGTTGGTCTGGAACCGGGTGCCCTCCGCCCGCATCTGGTCCAGCCGGCGGTCCAGCCGCCACTTCTCCATCTTGAACTCGGGGATGCCGTAGCGCAGCAACCCGCCGATGGCGTCCGCCCGCTCCAGCACCACCACGTCGTGGCCCGCGCGGGTCAGCTGCTGCGCCGCCGCCAGGCCCGCGGGCCCCGAACCCACCACGGCCACCTTGAAGCCGGTGCGGGTCCGGGGCTCCTGGGGCGTGACCCACCCCTCGTCGAAGGCGCGGTCGACGATCGAGATCTCGACCCGCTTGATCGTGACGGGATCGCCGTTGATCCCGACCACGCAAGCGGCCTCGCACGGGGCGGGGCACAGCGTCCCGGTGAACTCCGGGAAGTTGTTGGTGGCGTGCAGCCGCTCGATGGCGTCGCGCCAGTCCTGCTGCCACACCAGGCTGTTCCACTCGGGGATCAGGTTGCCCAGCGGGCAGCCCTGGTGGCAGAACGGGATGCCGCAGTCCATGCAGCGCCCGGCCTGCTTCTCCAGCTTGGGCCGCTCGAACTCCTCGTAGACCTCGCGCCAGTCGCGCAGCCGCAGGAACACCGGACGGCTGCGCGGGGTCTCGCGCTCGGTGGTCAGAAAACCGCGCGGGTCAGCCATGTGCGGCCTCCATGATCGCCTCGTTCACGTCGCGGCCCTCCTGCTCGGCCCGCGCCCGCGCGGCCAGCACCCGCTTGTAGTCCTTGGGCATGACCTTGGTGAACCGGTCGACCGCGAGGTCCCAGTCCGCCAGCAACCCGTGCGCCACGGCGGAGTCGGTCTCCGCGTAGTGCTTCTCCACGACCGTCCGCAGGAAGTCGCGGTCGGCGTCGTCGAGCGGGTCCAGGTCCACCATCTCCTGGTTGACCCGCTGCTCGCGCGCGTCCAGCACGTAGGCCACGCCGCCGGACATGCCCGCCGCGAAGTTGCGCCCGGTCGGTCCGAGCACGACCACCCGGCCGCCGGTCATGTACTCGCAGCCGTGGTCGCCCACGCCCTCGACCACGGCCAGCGCGCCGGAGTTGCGCACGCAGAACCGCTCGCCGACCTTGCCGCGCAGGAAGATCTCGCCGCTGGTCGCGCCGTAGCCGATGACGTTGCCCGCGATGATGTGCTGCTCGGCGGTGAACTGCGCGTCGGGCACCGGCCGCACCGTGATCCGCCCGCCGGACAGGCCCTTGGCGACGTAGTCGTTGGCGTCGCCGATGAGCCGCAACGTGATGCCGCGCGGCAGGAACGCGCCGAACGACTGCCCGGCGGTGCCGGTGAACGTCACGTCGATGGTGTCGTCGGGCAGGCCCTCGCCGCCCCACCGCTTGGTGACCTCCGAGCCGAGCATGGTGCCGACGGTGCGGTTGACGTTGCGCACCGGCAGTTCCAGCCGCACCCGGTCACCGGAGGCGATCGCGCCCTCGGCGAGCTGGATCAGCGTGTTGTCCAGCGCCTTCTCCAGCCCGTGGTCCTGCTCGACCACCTGGTGCCGCGCGGCGTCCGCGGGCAGCTCGGGCACGTGGAAGATCGGCGACAGGTCCAGCCCGGCGGCCTTCCAGTGGTCCACGGCCTTGCGGGTGTCCAGCAGCTCGGCGTGGCCGACGGCCTCCTCCAGCGACCGGAAACCGAGCTGCGCCAGCAGCTCGCGCACTTCCTGGGCTACGAACTCGAAGAAGTTGATCACGTACTCGGCCTTGCCCGCGAACTTCGCGCGCAGCGCCGGGTTCTGCGTGGCCACGCCCACCGGGCACGTGTCGAGGTGGCAGACCCGCATCATGATGCAGCCGGACACGACCAGGGGAGCGGTGGCGAAGCCGAACTCCTCCGCGCCCAGCAGGGCCGCGATGACGACGTCCCGGCCGGTCTTGAGCTGGCCGTCGGTCTGCACCACGATCCGGTCGCGCAACCGGTTGGTTAGCAGCGTCTGCTGCGTCTCGGCCAGCCCCAGCTCCCACGGGCCACCCGCGTGCTTGATCGACGACAGCGGGGACGCGCCCGTGCCGCCGTCGTGGCCGGAGATGAGCACGACGTCCGCGTGCGCCTTGGACACGCCCGCCGCGACCGTGCCCACGCCGACCTCGGACACCAGCTTCACGTGGATGCGGGCGGCCGGGTTGGCGTTCTTCAGGTCGTGGATGAGCTGGGCGAGGTCCTCGATCGAGTAGATGTCGTGGTGCGGCGGCGGCGAGATCAGGCCGACCCCGGGCGTGGAGTGCCGCGTGCGGGCGATCCACGGGTACACCTTCGCGCCGGGCAGCTGGCCGCCCTCGCCGGGCTTCGCGCCCTGCGCCATCTTGATCTGGATGTCCTCGGCGTTGACCAGGTACTCGCTGGTCACGCCGAACCGGCCGGAGGCCACCTGCTTGATCGCCGAGCGCCGGATCGGGTCGTAGAGCCGCTCCGGGTCCTCGCCGCCCTCGCCGGTGTTGGACTTCGCGCCCAGCCGGTTCATCGCGATGGCCAGCGTCTCGTGCATCTCCTGCGAGATCGAGCCGTAGGAGATCGCGCCGGTGGCGAACCGCTTGACGATGGACGACACCGGCTCGACCTCGTCGATCGGCACCGGCGGGCGCACGCCGTCCTTGAACTCGAACAGGCCGCGCAGCGTCATCAGCCGCTTGGACTGGTCGTCCACGGCCTTCGTGTACTCCTTGAAGATGTCGTAGCGGCCGGTCTTCGTGGAGTGCTGGAGCTTGAACACCGTCTGCGGGTTGAACAGGTGCGCCTCGCCCTCGCGGCGCCACTGGTACTCGCCGCCGACCTCCAGCTCCCGGTGGTGGGCGCGGACGCCGTCGGGCGGGAACGCGAGCCGGTGCCGGCGCGCGACCTCCTCGGCGATCACGTCGAACCCGATGCCGCCCAGCCGGGACGTGGTGCCGGTGAAGCAGGACTCCACGACCTCCTCGCCCAGGCCGATGGCCTCGAAGATCTGCGCGCCGGTGTAGGAGGCGACGGTCGAGACGCCCATCTTGGACATCGTCTTGCGCACGCCCTTGCCCAGCGCCTTGATCAGGTTGCGGGTGGCGGTCTTCGGGTCGAGGTCGGCCATCTCCTCGACCGACGCCATCGCCAGGTACGGGTTGACCGCCTTGGCGCCGTAGCCGATGAGCAGCGCGATGTGGTGCACCTCGCGGGCGTCGCCGGACTCCACGATCAGGTCCACCTGGGTCCGGGTCTTCTCCCGCACCAGGTGGTGGTGCACCGCGCCGGTCAGCAGCAGCGACGGGATCGGCGCGTGGCCCGCGTCCACGCCCCGGTCGGAGAGCACGACCAGCCGCGCGCCGTCGCGGATCGCCGCCGACACCTCGACCTTGATCTCCGCCAGCCGGCCCACGAGGGCGTCACCGCCGCCGTTGACGTCGTAGGTGCCGTGCACGGTGTAGGTGCGGAACTCCGGCAGGGTGCCGTCGTCGTCCACGTGCACCAGCTTGGCCAGCTCGTCGTTGTCCAGCACCGGGAACGGCAGCGAGATCCGGCGGCAGGAGGACGCGTCGGCCCGCAGCAGGTTGGGTTCCGCGCCCAGGGTCGCGTGCAGCGAGGTGACCAGCTCCTCGCGGATCGCGTCCAGCGGCGGGTTGGTGACCTGCGCGAACAGCTGCGTGAAGTAGTCGAACAGCTGCCGGGGCCGGTTGGACAGCGGCGCGAACGGGGCGTCGTTGCCCATCGAGCCGATCGGCTCCGCGCCGGTCTTCGCCATCGGCCGCAGCAGCAGCGACAGCTCTTCGTCGGTGTAGCCGAACACCTGCTGACGACGCACGAGGGACGCGTGCGTCGGCACCTCGCGCTCGCGCGCGGGCAGGTCGGACAGGTGCAGGATGCCGTCTGACACCCACTCCTGGTACGGGTGCTCGGCGGCCAGCTCGCCCTTGATCTCCTCGTCGTCGATGATCCGCCCCTGGGCGGTGTCGACGAGGAACATGCGGCCCGGCTCCAGGCGGCCCTTGCGGACGATGGTGGTGGGGTCGAGGTCGAGCACGCCCGCCTCGGAGCCCAGCACGACCAGGCCGTCCTCGGTGACCCAGTAGCGGGCGGGGCGCAGGCCGTTGCGGTCCAGGACCGCGCCGATCAGGGTGCCGTCGGTGAACGACACCAGCGCCGGGCCGTCCCACGGCTCCATCAGCGTGGAGTGGAATTCGTAGAACGCGCGCCGCTGCGGGTCCATCTCGGCGTGGTTCTCCCACGCCTCGGGGATCATCATCAGCACGGCGTGCGGCAGCGACCGGCCGCTCAGGTGCAGCAGTTCGAGGACCTCGTCGAAGGTCGCCGAGTCGCTGGCGTCGCGGGTGATGACCGGGAAGATCCGCTCCAACTCGCCCGGGATGAGGTCGGTGGCGAGCATCGACTCGCGCGCGTCCATCCAGTTGCGGTTGCCGCGCAGCGTGTTGATCTCGCCGTTGTGCGCCACGTACCGGTACGGGTGGGCCAGCGGCCACGACGGGAACGTGTTGGTGGAGAACCGGGAGTGCACCAGGCCGATCGAGCTGGTGACCCGCTCGTCGGTCAGGTCGGGGAAGAACCTCTCGACCTGCGGCTCGGTCAGCATGCCCTTGTAGACGATGGTGCGGCCGGACAGGCTCGGGAAGTAGACGCCGGTGGCGTGCTCGGCGCGCTTGCGCACGACGAACGCCAGGCGCTCCAGCTCCATGCCGTCTTCGCCACCCAGGAAGAGCTGGCGGAACCGGGGCATGGTGGTCTTGGCCGTGGGGCCGACGTGGTCGGCGTCCACGGGCAGGTCGCGCCAGCCCAGGACGGTCGCGCCCTCTTCCTCGGCGATGCGCTCGATCCGCGCGCGGACCTCGTCGTCCTCGTGCGGCAGGAAGGCGGTGCCGACCGCGTAGGCGC
Source organism: Saccharothrix mutabilis subsp. mutabilis (assembly GCF_039521145.1). NCBI lineage: Bacteria > Bacillati > Actinomycetota > Actinomycetes > Pseudonocardiales > Pseudonocardiaceae > Saccharothrix > Saccharothrix mutabilis. Next base: position 179,970 of record NZ_BAAABU010000006.1, on the reverse strand, counting down.
CCGGTTCGGGCAGGTCGAAGTCGACGACCTCGCGGAAGAAGGCGTCGGGCACCTGGATCAGGATGCCCGCGCCGTCGCCGGTCTCCGGCTCCGCGCCCCGCGCGCCCCGGTGCTCCAGGTTGCGCAACGCGACCAGCGCCTGGGCGACGATCGCGTGGTTTCTCCGACCGGCGAGGTCGGCGACGAACGCGACGCCGCAGGCGTCGTGCTCGAACTGGGGGTCGTAAAGACCGTGCTTCGGCTGGTGGTGGTGGGTCACAACGGGCCCTCCCGTGGCATCGCCTGTCTCGACTGTTTTCGGGCAAACAGACATGGCCGGGTGCCTGGTGCGCGCTTCGTCGACGCGCGGCAGCTCGGCCTGCAGGACTGCTGGCTTGGGGGTCCACGCCGGGGGAGATGGGGGCGTGGGGCCGCACTCCGTTGTGCGGGAAACTGCACTTCCTTGTGCGCGTGTCCGCGAGGCCTGATCGGGCCGCTTGGTCACGCGGGGCGGTGCACCGGGGTTGCCGGGGTCTTGTGACGATAGTGTGAATTCGCGGTTATGGCTCTAGTCCGACAGGGCGTCGTGGTGAATCCCACGCCCAGTTGACATCGTTCCGACCAACGGGTTACGCCCGGTCGGACTAGTTCCTCACCCTCTTCAGTGGTGACTAAACCGCTCCGGGCACCCGGTGGGCGACTCTCGCGCAGCCCGCGGCGGCGAGGATCGACAGGCCGGCCAGGCCGCCCTGCCACACCTGCGCCTCGGACAGCGCGACGATCCCGTTCACGCCCGCCACCAGGATGAAGAGCAGGGCGAGCAACACCCAGAGCCGCCGTTCGGCACGCGCGCTGCGCGGGACGAGCAGGGTCGTCGGGGGATGGGTCACGGCTAGCACCTCCACTCCTGGTCTTGACGCGCCCAACGGCGTCAAGCCAGCGGCGGTTACCCGCTTCCTGCGGTCTTCACACCTCCGAGGGACAACTTTTTTCGCGCACCCACCTCGGGTGCGCGCTCTGCGTGACCGCTGTCACAGCGCGGGCGGTCGGGCGCCGGTCGGCTGACGGAACGCGGGGCGGATCGCCGGCGTCGCGGACGGGCTCAGGCGACGGCCACGCCGAACAGCAGGCCCACGTAGTAGGTCACCAGCATGGTCAGCGTCCCGACCACGACGTTGCGCCGCACCGCCCGCCACACCGGGCTCGCGCCCAGCCGCGCGCTGACCACCCCGGTCAGCACCAGCCCGGCGATCACTGCCGCCGCGCACGTCCACACCCGCCACGACAGCGGCGGCAGGACGATCGCGACCAGCGGGATCAGGGCGCCGACCGCGAAGGCCACCAGCGACGCCCACGCCGCGTGCCACGGGCTGGTCAGGTTGTCCGGGTCGATCTGCAACTCGGCCTCGGCGTGCGCCCGCAGCGCGTCCTGCTCGGTCAGCTCGCGCGCCACCTGGGCGGCCAGCTCCGGGGACAGGCCCTTGTCCGCGTAGATGTCGGCGAGCTCCTGCTCCTCCTCTTCCGGCATCTCGCGCAACTCCTGCGCCTCCAGGCGCAGGGCGGCGCGCTCGGTGTCGCGCTGGGTGCTGACCGAGACGTACTCGCCACCCGCCATCGACAGCGCGCCCGCGACCAGTCCCGCCACGCCGGCGGCCAGGACGGCGGTGCGGTCGGTGGTCGCGCCCGCGACGCCGACGACCAGACCGGCGGTGGACACGATGCCGTCGTTCGCGCCGAGGACGCCGGCGCGCAGCCAGTTGAGCCGTTCGGAGAGGTCGTCGTGGTGCGCTTCGCCGGCGTGGGTCATGGCGTGATCGAACCACTTCGGCGGCGGTTATGCTCCGCCGGAGCTTTGGGGGGAGCCATGCGCAGCCGGGCGTTGGTGAGCAGACGGGCGTTGCTGGGCGCCGGGGCGCTGGCGGCGGTGGCGTGGCCGTTGCCGGCGGCGCGGACGGTCGCCGGGTGCGCGGAGTGGGGCGCGCGGGTTCCGGCGGAGCAGCCCGAGGTCGTGCCGCGCCGGCCCGAGCGCGTCCTCGTGCACCACACGGCGACGGAGAACGTCGGCGACACGTCCGAGCGGCACGCGTTCGAGCTGGCTCGGTTCTTCCAGCGGCTGCACACCGACGACCGGGGCTGGGGCGACACGGGCCAGCACTTCACGATCTCGCGCGGCGGCCGGGTGCTGGAGGGCCGGCACGGGAGCCTGGCGGCGCTGCGCTCGGGGGACCGGTTGGTCGAGGGCGCGCACTGCCCGGGCCAGAACCGGACCTCGGTGGGCATCGAGAACGAGGGCACCTACGTCACGGAGACCCCGCCGGCCGCGCAGTGGGACGCGTTGGTGTGGATGTGCGCGCGGGTGTGCCGGCAGTACGACATCCCGCCGACGGAGATCCACGGGCATCGCGACTTCTACGGCGACACGGTGTGCCCCGGGGACGCCTTCTACGCGTTGCTGCCCCGCTTGCGGGCAGACGTGGCGCTGGCCCTCTGACAAGGGGCCGGCGCCACGTGGGCACCCGCTAGAACGGCCAGTCGGCGTCGCGCCTGGCCTCCAGCAAGCCGATCGCCCGGAACGCGTGGTCGTTCAGCCCGCCGAACGTGTGGCGGTGGAAGGCGCCCGACGGTGCGTGCCCGCGTCGGTAGCCCGCCAGGTTCCACGTGTAGAGCGGGGTGCCGTTGGGCACGGCCCGGTTCACGTCCTCGCCGTCCGCCTGCTCGTCGGTCAGGACCACCACGCGGTCGTGGCGGCGCAGGTGCTTGCGGATCGCGTACGCCGTCGCCGTGCCGCCGTCGAGCAGGTAGCCCTCCGCCCGCCACCTCGTCACGGCGGCGAGCAGGGACTCGTCACGCCGCGGTCGGAACCGCTTCGTCGCGGTGCCGTAATAGGGGCTGGAGAACGACACGACGTCCGCGTGCTCGCACCGCGTCCCCAGGGCGAGGCCGAACACGACCGCCGCGTCCCACCGCAGCAGGGTGCTGTTCCCGGCGAACGGCTCCCGCATCGACCGGGAGGTGTCCACCAGGACCAGCGTGCGGCCGGGCAACACCGGGACGCCGGCCAGGCAGTGGTCGAGCGCCCTCTCCAACGCCGGCCCCCACCGCGCCGAAGCCGCCCGGTGCGCCGACAGGAACCGCAGGGGCAGCTGCCGGGACCGGGCCACCTCGTCGGGGTCGGCCAACCGCGCGGCGACGGTCGCGGCCACCTCGTCGGACACCCCGGCCCGGTCGAAGTTGCGCAGGTTGCGCAGCAACGCCATGTACCCCATGGACGGGATCAGCGCTTCCCACACGTCGGCGGTCATCGGGCCCTTCAGCCAACCCGCCACCGACTCCCACGTCATGCCCGCCCCGCGCAGCACCGCCGCCGCGTCGTCCCGCCCGAACAGGGCGCGCCGCCGCTCGACCGGCCACGACAGCAACCCCGCCCGCCCGGTGAGCACGCCCAGCGACGCCGGGATCGTGGAGTCGTTGCCGTGGCGGCGATCCAGCGCGTGGACGAACAGGTCCGACTGCCGGGACCGGCGGGTGACCGGGTGCACGAGGTTGAGCACGTCGCCGAAGCGCAGGCCGTGCGCGGCGCTGTCGTACTTGACCAGCGAACGCTCGTCGTACAGGCGCAGGACCGCGTCGGCGACACCGCGCTTGACCGGCTTGGGGACCGCCCGCCCGTGTCTGCTCAGCCAGCACGCGAGCAGTTCGCCCGGCTCGTCGGCCCGGAGCAGGACGCTGCCGATCACCGAGCGGTTCGACGGTCCGCGCTCGTCGCCCGCGTCGAGGCGGGCGCGCACGTACTCGGCCGCGCCGACCGCGGCGGCGGAGCGCAGGTTCGCGTCCCGGCGCAGCCAGGCGAGCAGGCGGGCGGTCCAGTCCGGGTCTTCCAGCGCCGCCGCTCGCACGAGCGCGGTGTACCGGTCGTCCCGGTGGCCGGCGGACTCGTAGAAGGTGTCCTCGCCGACCATGTTGGTGACGGCCAACAGGAACAGCTCCGAACGGGTGTCGCGCGCGTAGCCCGCGCCGCGCTCGTGCGTCGGCCCGGACGGGGCGCGCTCGGACTTGACGAAGCTCGTGACCAGGGTGCGCAGCGCGCCGACGATGAACTCCGCCAAGGGACCCACCTCCGTCGCGGACGAGAACCGCGCACGCGCCCTCCGAAGAGGACGCGTGCGCGGGTGCGATCCCGAGATCAGAGGTCGACGAAGGTGACAGCTGCTCTGCCAGTTGAGCTACGACGCCCGAAGCGCCGACGGGATTCGAACCCGCAACCCGCCCATCAGGAGTGGAAGCAACCCTCGTCTGCGCACCGGGAGCGCTGCTTGAGCATGCTGGGCGCCCCGGTCGGGTCACAACCGATTATCCGCCTACCACCCGAAATTCTGCGTCCAGTAGATGCCGTACGCGCCGCCGCGCGCCATGCCGACGCCCAGCGTCTTCAGCTTGCAGTTGAGGATGTTCGCCCGGTGGCCCGGGGATTCCATCCAGCCCTTCACCACGGCCTCCGGCGTGCGCTGGCCCGCGGCGATGTTCTCCGCGCCCGGCGACGGGTAGCCGGCGGCCTTGATGCGGTCGGCGAAGGTGCGGCCGTCCTTGGAGGTGTGGCTGAAGTAGTTCTGCGCCGCCATGTCCGCGCTGTGCCCGCGGGCGGCCTTGTCGAGGCGTTCGTCGATGCCCAGCGCCGGGCAGCCGTTGGCCACGCGTTCGGCGTTGGTCAGGTTGAACACCTTGGCCTCGGCCAGTTCCACCTCGGTCCTGGTGGGGGTCGCCGGGGGCGCGGGCTGCTGCTGCGGCGCCTCGGTGGTGGTGGCGGTCGGCTCGGGTTCGGTCGTGGTGGTCTCGGTGGTGGTCGTGGTCGTCGGGGTGGCGGACGACGCGGACGGGGGCGAGGACGACGACGCGGCCGGGGTGCCGGCCTGGGACGTCGTGCGGACCGACGTGGTGGCCGTGGCGGTCACCAGGCCGATCTCCTCGGGTTCCTCGCACCCGGCCAGCGCCAGGCCGGCCAGCACGACGACGACGGGCAGTGCACGCTTGTTGCGGAACACGCGGAAAACCTCATCTGCATTCGACGGCTTTTCGGGTGCGGCGACCGCGGTGGCGTCTTTTCGCAGGGTAGACGCTCGCGGTCGCCGCACCGAACGTGGAACGGTGGCCGGGCAAGGGGGAGAGCGCTGCGGTCGTCACCAATTCCGCTAATGACCTTGGCAGCCATTTCCGCGAATGTCAACAAGCGATTTATTTAAGGAACATTTAAAGGTGCCATCAGGTGCGCCAAAGAAAGCGCCGGCTAGCCTTGGTGCTCCGGTAGCCGGGTCAGCCGCAACTGCACCCGGGTGCCCCCGAGCGGCCCGCGGTCCACGACCAGCGAGCCTCCGGTGGACTCGGCCGCGCGGCGGGCGATGTCGAGTCCGAGACCGGTGGAGCCGGCGCTGCTGCTTCCACGGCGCAGCGCCGTCTCCAGGTCCTCGATGCCCGGTCCCGCGTCCTCGATGACGATCACCACCTGCTCGGGCCGGTGGAACAGCGCCACCACGAACCCCGTGCCCTCCGGCGTGTGCCGGAAGATGTTGCCCAGCACCACGTCCATCGCCGCGGCCAGGTCGCTGCGGGTCAGCGGCACGAACGCGGGCCGCTCGGTGCCGCGCAGGTTCCACAGCCGGTCCTGGTCGTCGGCCAGCGCGGACCAGAACACCAGCCGGTCGTGCACGACCTGCGCCGCGTCGCACCGCCCGCCCGCGGGGTCGTCCAACTCCTTGCGGGCGGCCCGGACCAGCTCGTTGACCTCGCGCTCCAACGCGTGCACCGCCTGCCGCACGCGGTTGGCGCCGGGGTCGGCGCCCAACGTCTCGGAGTCCAGGCGCAGCGCCGTCAACGGGGTGCGCAGCCGGTGCGACAGGTCGGCCAGGATCTCCCGTTCGTTGGCCATCAACTGCCCGATCCGGTCGGCCATCCGGTTGAACGCGCCGCCCGCGTCGGCCAGCTCCGGCGGACCGGTGGGCGTGACGCGCGTGGTCAGGTCGCCCTGCTCCATCCGCCGCGCCCCCTCGGCCAGCGCCCGCGACGCCCGCACCACCCGCGCCCCCAGCCGGTCGGCGACCAGCACCGACGCCAGCACCAGCGACACCGCCACCCCGGACAGCGCGAGCCACGCCGAGGTGACGTTGCGCGACAGCTCGGCCGACGGCACGAACGCCTCCACCACCGCCACCCGGTCCTCACCCAGCACCACCGGCTGGAGGTGCACCCACCCGTCGGACACGGACTCGCTGAACGCCAACCCCTTCTCCCGCGCCTGCCGCAACTGGTCGCCGGTCGCCTTCACCTCGCCCACCACCTGCCCGCCGGGCAGGTGCACGGCCACCCGGCCGGAGATCGACGCCAGCGCCTGCTGCACGGTCACCGGGTCGTCGGTGATCACCAGCACCGGCGTCAGCGCGCCCGCCTGCCGCTCGGCGTCGGTCACCGCCCGGTCCTCGGCCAGCTGCCGCACCACCAGGGCCAACGGGATCAGGAACGCCAGCGCCACCATCGACGTGACGGCGAGCGAGACCAGGGCCAGCGACTTGCGCACGTCACTCCGCCGCGGTCAGCTTGAACCCGACACCGCGCACGGTGTGCAGGTAGCGCGGCTGCGCGGCCCGCTCCCCGAGCTTGCGGCGCAGCCACGACAGGTGCACGTCCAGGGTCTGGTCGTCGTGCCGGCCGGGCAGGTTCCACAGGTTGGCCAGCAGTTCCGCGCGCGGCACGACCTTGCCCTCGCGCGCCGCCAGGTAGGCCAGCAGGTCGAACTCCTTGCGGGTCAGGTTGAGCTCGCGCCGGCCCAGCCGCGCCTCCCGCCGGTCCAGGTCGATGCTCAGCTGCCCGATCCGGATCGGCTCGGGCCGGTCCTCCTTGCGCGCCCGGCGCAGCACCGCCGACAGCCGCGCCGCGAGGTGCTCGCTGGAGAACGGCTTGACCAGGTAGTCGTCCGCGCCCGCGTTGAGCAGCCGCACGATCTCGGCCTCGTCGTCGCGGGCGGTGGCCACGATCACCGGCACGTCGCACACGCCGCGCATCATCCGCAACGCGTCCGCGCCGTCCATGTCGGGCAGCCCGAGGTCCAGCACGACCAGGTCGAACGTGGCGCCCGCGACCTCCCGCAACGCCTCCAGCGCCGTGCCCACCGGCAGCACCGCGTGCCCCAGGCCGGACAACGCGCGCGTCACCGCCGACCGCACCACCGGGTCGTCCTCGACGAGCAGCACCGAGACCATGGCGGGCACCGTAACGCCCCTGTGCGCGACCGACGGGAATGCCCCACGCACATGTGGCGCGATTGACGTGTTCGGCACCACGAAGTGCCTGGTCCTTCCGCGCGTGAGCGGGCCGGCGTAGAGGTCAAGGGCACCGCTTTTCCGCACCGCACGACCGAGAGGGCCGTGATGACCGTTCTCGCCGCCGCGCCGCCGACCCCGATCGGCGCGCACCAGATGCTCGTGTTCCTGCTCCAGCTCGCCGTGCTGCTGGGCGTGGCGTTGGCGCTGGGCAAGCTCGCGGCCCGGTTCGGGTTGCCCCAGGTGGTGGGGGAGTTGGCGGCCGGTGTCCTGCTCGGCCCGTCGCTGCTGGCCCACGTCCTGCCCGCGCTGTCGGGCTGGCTGTTCCCGCCGGTGGCCGACCAGATCCACCTGCTCGACGCCGTGGGCCAGCTCGGGGTGCTGCTGCTGGTCGGGTTCACCGGCATGCACATCGACATGCCGATGGTCCGCCGCCGGGGCCGCACCGCGCTGTGGGTGTCGCTGGGCGGGTTGCTCATCCCGTTGGCGCTGGGCGTCGGCGTCGGGTTCGCCCTGCCCGCCTCGCTGCTGTCCGGCGGCAACGAGACGCTGGTGTTCGCGTTGTTCCTGGGTGTCGCGATGTGCGTGTCCGCCATCCCGGTCATCGCCAAGACCCTGGTGGAGCTGAACCTGCTGCACCGCGACATCGGCCAGCTCACCATCAGCGCAGCCGCCGTGGACGACATCGTCGGCTGGTCCCTGCTGTCGGTGGTGTCCGCGATGGCCACCACCGGGCTGCGCCTGGGCCACGTCGCCCTGACCGTCGGCAGCCTGGTCGCCGCGCTGCTGGTCGCCGTGCTGCTCGGCCGCCCGGTGGTGAAGACCGCGCTGACCCTGGCCAACCGGTCCACCGACGCCGGCCCGACGGTCGCGGCCGTGGTGCTGCTGCTGGTCGCCTCCGCCGCCGGCACCCACGCGCTGGGCCTGGAGCCGATCCTCGGGACGTTCCTGTGCGGCATCCTGCTGGGCACGTCCGGCCTGCTGGACCGCCGCAAGCTCGCGCCGCTGCGCACCATCACCATGGCCGTGCTCGCGCCGATCTTCTTCGCCACGGCCGGGCTGCGGATGGACCTGACCCTGCTCGGCCAGTGGCCCGTGCTGGTCTCGGCGCTGGTGGTGCTGGCCGTCGCGATCGGCGGCAAGTTCGCCGGCGCGTACCTGGGCGCGCGCCTGTCCAAGCTGACCCACTGGGAGGGGTTGGCGCTGGGGGCGGGGCTCAACGCGCGCGGCGTGATCGAGGTGATCGTGGCGATGGTCGGCCTGCGGGTGGGCGTGCTGACCACAGCCGGCTACACGATCGTCGTGCTGGTCGCGGTCGTGACGTCGCTGATGGCGCCGCCGATGCTGCGCTACGCCGTGAAGCACATCGAGACCACCGACGAGGAGCGCCGCCGCGAGCAGACCTTCGCCGGCTGAGGTCGGTCGGATCAGGTCGGTCGGCTCAGGTCAGCGGACGCGGTGCAGGACCTCCGTGCGCAGGAGGTGGGCCGGGGTGGTGGCCGGGTCGTCCAAGTAGCGCTCGAAGACGGGGCCGGCCGGGCGGTGGCGGTGTTCGTGCAGCCAGCGGACCAGGCCGTGGTAGGCGATGGGCAGCGCGTCGAGCGGCCCGACGTGGACGACCCGGGCGAACCGGCCGCCCGGCCACGGCTCGACGCGCAGCCCGTCCACCGGCCCCGCCACCTCCAGCCGGACCCGGATGGTGAAGCTGTGCGCGAGCTTCAACGGGTACTCGCCGATCACCGGCGCGCCGGCGTCCACGCCCGGGGTCGCGAGGAGCCTGCCGATCAGCTCCGCCGCGTCCTGCCCGATCGTGTCGGCGTGCGCGGGCCCGGTGAGCGCGATCGTGTCCCGGTCGGGCAGCTCGACCACGTCGGGCCGCACCTCCGGCAGGCGCGGGGCGTCCCGCAGGGCGTCCACCAGGGCCAGGGCGCGCTCGGCCCGCGCCACCTGCCGGCGCAGGCGGACGCGTTCGGCGGCCAGCACGTCGTGCAGCGGGCTGCCGCCGACGAGGTGCTCCTTGATGCGGTCCAACGGTGTGCCCAGGTCGCGCAGGGTCGTCACGCACAGCACGTCGCCGAGCTGGTCCCACCGGTAGTAGCGGTAGTTCGTGGCGGGATCGACCCGGGCGGGCACCACCACGCCGAGGGCGTGGTAGTGCCGCAGCGCCTTGACCGTGACCCGCGCGGCCTCGGCGAACACCCCGATCGGGACGAGGTCAGACATAGGACGGGGCGTGCTCGGCGTCCGGCGGGATGGGCTTGATCACGTCCACCATCGTGCCGCTCGGGTCGCGCGTGATGAAGTGCCGCTGGCCCCAGGGTTCGTCCCGCAGGTCGAGCAGCATGGTCAGGCCCGCGTCGAGGGCCTTCGCGTGCACGCCGTCCACGTCGTCGACTTCGATGGCCACCAGGGTGCCGGCGGGCAGCTCGCGGTGCCCCTCGGGCACGCTGCCGTGGTCGCGCCGCACGACGCCGATCTGGAGGTGCGTCGAGCCGGCCTGCAACTGCACGTACCAGTCGTTCTCGAACACGGGGGACATGCCGAACAGCGACGCGTAGAAGTCGCGGGTGGCCGCGATGTCGTCGCTGCAGATCGTGGGGAAGATGCCGGTGATCGTCATGCGGCGGAGCGTGGGGTCTCCCGTCGGGGGAGGGTCAACCCCGGCGCGCGTTCTCCGGCAGCCGGCAGGATGTCCCGCGTGACCCGGGGCCTCCAGTACCTCGCGGCGTGGACGGCGTCCACGGCCGTGGCGGTCGCCCTGTCGTGGCTGGGCATCCGGTTCGTGCTGGACGCGGGCGTCCCCGAACGCCCCCGCCTGGTGGCGGGCCCGACGCAGCAGTCCAGCGCGGTCCCCACGACCACCACCACGACCACGCCCGTGCCCACCACCACGGTCGTCGTCACCACCACACCGCCGACGACGACCACCACGACCACCACGACGACGGTCCCGCCCCTGCCGCCGGAGAACGGCACGTGGAGCGAGCAGAACGGCGAACCGGTCTACCTGCGCAGCTTCCGCCTCCAGGGCGGCGTCACGGCGATCCGCTTCTCGGCGAGCGAGATCGAACCCATCTCCGCCACCCCGCGCCAGGGCTTCGCCGCCAGCGTCGAACAACCCGCCGACGCCGTCGTGGTGGAGTTCGTCGGCGCGGGCCACCGCTCCCGACTGGAAGCCACCTGGGTCAACGGCCCGCAGTGGCGCATCGTCGAGTCAGGTTGACAGCTCGTCGAGGATGAGCACGGTGTGGCTGGACGTCACGTCCGGCATCGTCTGGAGCCGGGACAGCACCAGGTCGCGCAGGCTGTGCGCGTCCGGGGCCCGGACCAGCAGCACCAGGTCGTAGTCCCCGGACACCAGCGCCCCGTGCCAGACCTCCGGGATCTCCAGGACCCGCTGCCGCACCGCCTTCCACGAGTGCTGGCTGATCTTCAGGTACACGTACGCCGAGATCCCGAACCCGTACCGCTCCGGGTCCACCACCGCCGCGTACCCGGTGATCACCCCGTCCCGGTGCAGCCGCTCCACCCGCGAGTACGCGCTCGCGCGCGAGATGTGCAGCTTCTCCGCCAGCGCCCGCATCGACAGCCGGCCGTCCTCGCGCAGCGCCTCCACGATGCGGCGGTCGGTCGCGTCGAGCGGTGCCGAATGTCCAGGTCTGGGCGTCATGTGGCGCACTGTAACCCGCTTGCGCGGCCATTCGTCCAGATTTCGGGTTCGGATCTGGAACTTTGGTCGGTGTGACGCGGACCATGCCCCCACTCGCCACATGAGGGGTCGGAGGAGCTGATGGTCCCCACAAGGGAACTGCTGCCCACAGCGGAACCGCTGTCGCTGCTGCGCAAGGACGGCTCGCCGGTCGAGGACTCGCCGCTGGCGATGCCCGACGACGACGTGCTGCTGGAGCTGCACCGCCGCATGGTCGTCGGCCGCCGCTTCGACACGCAGGCCACCGCGCTGACCAAGCAGGGCCGGCTGGCCGTGTACCCGTCGTCGCGCGGGCAGGAGGCGTGCGAGGTCGGGTCGGTGCTGGCGCTGCGCGAGCAGGACTGGCTGTTCCCCACCTACCGCGACTGCGTCGCCCTGGTGACCCGGGGGGTGGACCCGGCCGAGACCCTGACGCTGCTCCAGGGCGGCTGGCACCTGGGCTACGACCCGTACGAGCACCGCGTCGGCCCGCAGTGCACCCCGCTGGCCACCAACACCCTGCACGCCGTCGGCTTCGCGCACGCCGCCCGCGTCAAGGGCGAGGACACCGCCGCGCTGGTGCTCGTCGGCGACGGCGCGACCAGCGAGGGCGACACGCACGAGGCGCTGAACTTCGCCGGCGTGTGGAAGGCCCCGGTCGTCTTCCTGGTGCAGAACAACGGCTACGCCATCAGCGTGCCCATGTCCAAGCAGAACGCCGCGCCGTCGTTGGCGCACAAGGGCATCGGCTACGGCGTGCCGTCCGTGCTGGTCGACGGCAACGACGCCGCCGCCGTGTACGCCGTGGTCAGGGAAGCCATCGAGGCCGGCGGCCCCACCCTGATCGAGGCGATCACCTACCGCATCGAGGCCCACACCAACGCCGACGACGCCACCCGCTACCGCACCTCCGACGAGGTCGCCGCGTGGCTGGACCGCGACCCGGTGGACCGCCTGGAGACCTACCTGACCGCGCGCGGCCTGCTGACCCCCGAGCGGCGCGCCGCCGTCGCGGCCGAGGCCGAGGAGTTCGCCGCCGGCGTCCGCGCCGCGCTCAACACCGACCACGAGCACGACCCCATGTCGTTGTTCGAGCACGTCTACGCGACCCCCACCCGACACCTGCGCGAGCAGGCCGCGATGCTGGCGGAGGAACTGGCATGACCGCCCTCTCGATGGCCGGCGCGCTCAACCGGGCGATGGCCGACGCCCTGGCCGAGGACCCGACCGTGCTGGTGTTCGGCGAGGACGTCGGCGCGCTGGGCGGGGTGTTCCGGGTGACCGACGGCCTGGAGGCCCGCTTCGGTTCCACCCGCGTGTTCGACACGCCGCTGGCCGAGTCGGGCATCGTCGGCACCGCGATCGGCATGGCCATGAACGGCCTGCGCCCGGTGGTGGAGATGCAGTTCGACGCCTTCGCCTACCCCGCGTTCGAGCAGATCACCAGCCACCTGGCCAAGCTGCGCAACCGGACGCGCGGACGCGTCTCGTTGCCGGTCGTGATCCGGGTGCCCTACGGCGGCGGCATCGGCGGCGTGGAGCACCACTGCGACTCGTCCGAGGCGTACTACACCCACACGCCGGGCCTGACGGTCGTCACGCCGGGCACCCCCGACGACGCGTACCGCCTGCTGCGCGACGCCATCGCGTCACCCGACCCGGTGATCTTCATGGAGCCGAAGCGCCGCTACTGGTCCAAGGGCGAGGTGTCGTTCGACCAGTCGGTGGCCATGGACCGGGCGCTGGTCCGCCGCCCCGGCAAGGACGTCACCCTCATCGCGTACGGCCCGATGGTCGCCACCGCGCTGGAGGCGGCCGAGGCCGCGACGGAGGAGGGCTGGGACGTCGAGGTGGTCGACCTGCGGTCGCTGGCCCCGTTCGACGACGAGACGGTGTGCGCGTCGGTGCGGCGCACCGGTCGCGCGGTGGTCGTCCACGAGGCCTCCGGGTTCGGCGGCTACGGCGCGGAGGTCGCGGCCCGCGTGACCGAGCGCTGCTTCCACCACCTGCACGCGCCGGTCCTGCGCGTGACCGGCTGGGACATCCCGTACCCGCCGCCGAAGCTGGAGGAGCACCACCTGCCGAACGTGGACCGCATCCTGGACGCGATCGCCCGCCTGCAGTGGGACGACGAGGTCGTGGAGGTGCGCGGTGCCTGACTTCCGCCTGCCCGACCTGGGCGAGGGGCTGACCGAGGGCGAGATCGTGAACTGGCTGGTGGCGGTGGGCGACACCGTGACCATCGACCAGCCGGTGGTGGAGGTCGAGACGGCCAAGGCGGTCGTCGAGGTCCCGTGCCCGTACGCCGGCGTCGTGACCGCGCGGCACGGCGAGGAGGGCGAGAAGCTGGCGGTCGGGTCGGTGCTGCTGACGGTGGGGGACGTGTCCTCGGAGTACAGCGGCAACGTCCTGATCGGCTACGGCACCTCGGAACCCACCCGCCGCTCCCGGCGTTCTCGCCGAACCGCCGCCGCCACTCCCGCCGCGCCGACCGCTCCCGCCGCCGCCACTCCCGCCGCCGCCGCGCCGCACAATGTCGTACCCCTGCGGGACAATGGTGACCGGGGGCCGGAGGCCGGCACCGCGACTGCCCTTGCGCCCGCCGTCATCTCGCCGATCGTCCGGCAGTTGGCCCGCGAGCACGGCCTGTCCCTGAGCGCGATCCGAGGCACCGGCCCCGGCGGGGTGATCCGCCGAGCCGACGTCGAGCGCGAACTCGCCGCTCAACCCACCGCCGCCCAAGCCGCTCAACCCACCGCCGCCCAAGCCGCTCAACCCACCGCCGCCCAAGCCGCTCAACCCACCGCCGCCCAAGCCGCGCGAGCCACCGCCGCCCAACCCGTCGTCGCCCGTCGCATCCCGTTGCGCGGCCTGCGCGGGGCCGTGGCCGAGAAGCTCGCCACCTCCCGGCGCGAGATCCCCGAAGCCACCGTCTGGGTGGACGTCGACGCCACCGGCCTGCTCGACGCCCGAGCCGCCCTCCCCGGCGTCTCCCTCCTCGCCCTCCTGGCCCGCTTCACCGTCCTGGGCCTCCGCAAGTTCCCCGAGCTCAACTCCCGCGTCGAACAGGACGAGATCGCGGTCCTCGACGAGATCAACCTCGGCTTCGCCGCCCAGACCGACCGCGGCCTGGTCGTCCCCGTCGTCAAGGACGCCCACACACTCACCACGTCCACCCTCGCCCAGCGCATCACCGAACTCGCCACCCAGGCCCGCGAAGGACGCATCCCCCCGACCGCCCTCACCGGCGGCACCTTCACGGTCAACAACTACGGCGTCTTCGGCGTCGACGGCTCGGCCGCGATCATCAACCACCCCGAAGCCGCGATCCTCGGCATCGGCCGCATCATCGACCGACCGTGGGCCGTGGACGGGCAGCTGGCCGTCCGCAAGGTCGCCCAGCTGACCCTCGCCTTCGACCACCGCGTGTGCGACGGCGGCACGGCCGGCGGGTTCCTGCGGTTCGTCGCCGACTGCGTCGAGAACCCGATCACGGCCCTCGCTGAGCTGTGAGCGAAACCCGTGGAACCCGGCCCACCCCGGGCCGGGTTCCCCATAGATTGATCCACGTGACCAAGCCCGACTACCCGATCCGCACCGAGCGCCTGACCCTGCGCCCCTTCACCCCCGACGACCACGCCGACCTGCACGCCTACCAGTCCCGCCCGGACGTGGTGCGCTTCCTCTACGGCGAAGCCCGCACCCCCGAGGAGACGACGGACAACCTCAAGCTCAAGGTGTCCGTCACCTGGCCCGAGAAGGAGGGCGAGCACGTCGCCCTCGCGGTCGTCCACGAAGGACGGGTCATCGGCGAGACGGTCCTCAAGTACCTCAGCGAGGCCCACCGCCAGGGCGAGATCGGCTACATCTTCCACCCCGACCACCACGGCCGCGGCTTCGCCACCGAGGCGTCGCGGGCCATGCTGGAACTGGGTTTCGTCAACCTCGGCCTGCACCGCATCGTCGCCTCCTGCGACGCGAACAACGACCGCTCGTGGCAGGTCATGGAACGCCTCGGCATGCGCCGCGAAGCCCACTTCCGGCACAACGAGATCTTCAAGGGCGCGTGGGGCGAAGAGCTGGTCTACGCGATCCTCGAAGACGAGTGGCGCGCCGCCAACCACCGCTGAAGCGCATGGCACGGGTTCGGTACGTCAGCTAGGGCTCGAACACCGACCTGCGTGCCTGACCGATCCCGCCGGTCCGCGCTACCGCTGGTCCTGGTCCGCCACGGGGGACAGGTTGCCGTCGCCGTCGACCACGCACGACGCGGACCGGTCGGTCGTGTCGAGGAACTCGCCCAGGCACCGGCCGAACTGCTCGTGCCCCCGGGCGTTGGGGTGGAAGGACTCCTGCAACGCGTGCCGCGCCCGCGCCTCGTCGCGCAGCCCGTCGAAGTCCACGGTCAGCCGCGTGAACCACTCCGTGTCGGGGTTCTTCCCGCCCGCGCACGCCTCGTGCTTCAACCCCGCCTTGGACAGGTCCAGGAACCGCGCCCCCGCGCCGGACGCCGCCCGGCGCAACGCCGCCGACAGCTCACCCACCGCCGTGTCGCGCACCCACCGCAGGTCGGCGGTCCTCAGTGGACACCCGGCGAGGTTCTGCAGCTCGAACGGCAGGTCCGGCGTGACCGGCGCGGCGTAGGACTGGAGGACCAGGGTGTAGGAGCGGGGCGTGTAACCGGCCTCCCGCAGCACCCGGCGGACGTCCAGAAGCGCCTTCCGCACCTTGGGCACCATGCGCTCCACGCGCCCGCGCCAGTCCTCGGTCAACGCCTTGGAGCAGTCGGCGCGCCGCTGGAACCACGCCTGCAGGCAGGTGTTGAGCACCTCGGCGAACCGGGGGTCGTCGTTCGCGCCCACGGCCACCACGACCGTGGTCACGCGGTACTCGCGGGCGAGCTGCCCCAACCGGCGCGCCTGCGACCCCTCGGTGTTGCGGACCTGGTCGGTCAGCCCGACCTGCTCGGCGTTCGCGCCCGAGCACGCCAGGTTGAACACCTTGTCCACGGGCAGCTTCACCCGGTGGATGGACGCCTTCAACGACCGGTGGCACCAGTTGCCGCCCTCGCCGTCGGTGCCGGGCTCGTAGGTGCCCGCGCCCTCGCCGGACATCGTGCTGTCGCCCAGCGCCACGGCGGCGGTCGGCGCGTCGGGACCCGGCCCGACCAGCGGCGGCTGCGCCGTGTCGGACACGATGACCAGCAGGGCCACCAGCGGCAGCACCATGAGCAGAGCGGCGAGTCGGCGGACCATCGCGACCTATCCTACGGACACCCGGCCGCCCGAGAGGACCACCGTGCGGTCGGCGGCGCGGTGGACCTCGTCGTGGTGGGTCGCGATGAGCACGGCCGCCCCGGCGTCGGCGGCGCGGCGCAGCACCCCGACCGCGCGGGGCGCGCTCGCGTCGTCCAGGTGCGCGGTGGGTTCGTCGGCCAGCAGGACCCGCGGCGAGGCGATGACGGCCCGCGCGAGCGCCGCCCGCTGTTGCTGCCCGAACGACACCTCGCCGGGGTAGCGGTCACCCAGTTCAGCGATACCCAGTTCGGTGAGCAGGGCCTCGACGCGGGACACGTCCCCGCCGGACCCGAGCCGCACCGGCAGCGCCACGTTCTCCGCCAGCGTCAGCTCGGTCGCCAGGCCCAGGGCCTGGGGGAGCAGCGCGCACACCGACCAGGCCGGGGGCGCGGTCAGCACCTGCCCGCACAGCTCCACCGTGCCCTCGTCGGGCCGGTCGAACCCGGCCAGCACGGTCAGCAGCGCGCTCTTGCCCGACCCGGACGGGCCCGACAGGGTGACCAGCTCGCCGGCCTCCACGGCCAGGTCCACGCCGCGCAGCACGTGCACCGGTCCGCCGGCGTGCTCGAAGGACCGCTTGACGCCGACCGCCCGCAGCGCGGTCCCGGTTCGCAGGGCCGTCATGCCGCCAACGCTCCGTTCCGCAGGTCGAACCTCGTGTCGGCCAGCGCGATCAGCCGCGGGTCGTGGGAGGCCACGACCACCGGGACGCCGCGGGCGGCCAGGTCGCGCAGGGTGTCCAGGACGAGGTCCGCGGACGCCGCGTCGAGCTGGGAGGTCGGTTCGTCGGCCAGCACCACCGACGCGCCGCGGGCCAGGGCGCAGCCGAACGCCAGCCGTTGCTGTTGACCGCCGGAGAGGGCGGACACCTTCCAGTCGGCCGTGCCGGGGAGGCCGAGCTGGTCGAGCAGCTCGTCGACGCCGGCGATCCGGTCGGTGGCCTGGGGTGGGGGTGGAGTGGTTCGGGGTGGGGTTGTGGTGGCTTGGGGCGTGGTTCGGGTGGCTTGAGGTGGAAGCGGGGTGGTTCGGGGCGTTCGCCGGGCGGCCTGGGTGGCGGCGCGGAGGTTGTCGCCGACGGTCAGGTGGCCGATGAGGTTGTCGCCGGGGTTCTGGAACACCAGGGCGACCTCGGTGCGCCGCAGCGCCCGCCGGGCCCGCGCGGACAGGCCGGTGGTGCCGCGCCCGCGCAGCTCGACCGCGCCCAGCGTGGGCCGCTCGACCAGGCTCAGCACCCGCAGCAGCGTGGACTTGCCCGACCCCGACGGCCCGGCCAGCACCGTGATGCCGGTCGCGGGCACGTCCAGGGACACCTCCGACACGGCCGTCACCGACCCGGCGGGCGTCCGGTACCGCACCCCCACCTCGCGCAGCCGCAACACCGTCTCAGCCACGAATCAGCTCCCCGATCCTCGCCGACCGGACCGCGCGCACCGCGATCCACGCCGCCACCAGCACCACCAGCGCGCTCCCGGCGACCGTGGTCACCAGCAGCGGCACCACGTCGGGCACCTCCGGCGCGGGTGTCATCCGCGGCGCCGGGTCCAGCCTGGGCACGGCGAACCCGCTGCTCACCGCGCTCGCGGTCAACCCGACCGCCACCGCGACCAGGGCCAGCGCGCCCAGCTCCAGCAGGTGGCTGCCCAGCAGCGCCGAGGGCCGCAGCCCCATCCGCGTGCTGAACGCCCCCGAGACCGCGTTCTGCCGCCGCCGCACCTCGATCGCCAGCAGCAGCGCGATGGCCGCCACCACCGCCAGCACCGCGCCGATGGCCGTGACGAACCCGAACGTCCACTGGATGGTCAGGAACGCCAGCCCCGCGACCGCCTTGGACTTCTCGCCCACGTTGCGGTACTTGATCCCGCTGTCCGCCAGCGCGGCGGTCAGCTCGCCCAGCGGCAGCGACGACCACACGTGCCACGAGTTGACGTCGTCGGGGTCTTCGATGCTCGACCGCGGCACCACCCAGCCGGACGTGCCCAGCTTCGGGAACGCCGGCACGTGCGCGGTCGGGTTGATCGTCGGCAGGCCGGGCAGCGTGATCTCGCGGCGCGGCGCGGTGCCGACGCGCAGCGGCCGGGTCAGCAGGGCCGGGTCCACGCCGCTGGGGTACGCGCCGCGCGCGAACGTCTCCGGGTCCACCACCAGGGCGGTGTAGTCGTTGAGGACGCTCACGCCCACGATCGTGGAGTTGGACTTGAGCGCCTCGGGCAGTTGGACGTCCGACGGGACCTGCGCGTGGCTCTCCGCCCCGGCGTACATGCCGGACTTCACGTCGAGCGCCGTCTTCTGCGACCCGGCGATGCTCGTGCCGACCGCGATCGTGCCGATGGCCAGGACGCCCACCAGCAGCACCCCGGTCACCGGTCCCGCGGCGGCGGCCAGGCGGCGGATCGCCAGCTGCGCGGCCGGCTTGGACCACAGCGACGCCCGGTGCGAGGCGCGCAGCGCCCACCGCGCCACCCGGGCCGCCAGCAGCGCCGTCGTCAGGACCACCAGCAGCGGGAACGCCAGCGCCGCCGCGTCGATGCGCGGCAGGCCGCCGATCTTGAGCGGGGTGGCCAGGCCGCTGTGCTGCACCCGGTTCCACGCCCACACGGCCAGCGCGCCGGTCGCCAGTTCCCACGGCAGCGCGGTCAGCACCCGCCGCAGCCGCGTGCCGGAGGAGGTGGCCTGGAACGCCCGGTGCGTCCGGAACGCCGCCGCGGCCCACGTGGCGGCGAGGCTCAGCGCGATCACGGCGACGACCGCGACGACCGCTTGCGGCACGGTGCCGGCGGGGAGGGCGGTCGAGGGCGCGTAGACCGGGAGCAGCAGCCACGCGACGCCCAGGCCCAGCGCCCCGCCGACGACCAGGGGCAGGCCCAGTTCGAGCACGGCCCGCCCGCCCAGCGCCGCCGGGCCCGACCCGCGCACCCACAGCAGGCGCAGTTCGGCGTGCCGGCGCTGGGCCCACTGCGCGGTCACCGTCGCCACCCCGGCCAGGCCGATGAGCAGGCTGATCAGCGTCAGCGGCAGGATGGCCGAGCGGACGTTGCGCGCCGTCTCACGGGCGTTCTCGATCGGGTGGACGAGCGGTGAGAAGACGCGGAAGCCCTCGTGGTCGTAGGGCTTG
Source organism: Saccharothrix mutabilis subsp. mutabilis (assembly GCF_039521145.1). Classification (NCBI taxonomy): domain Bacteria; kingdom Bacillati; phylum Actinomycetota; class Actinomycetes; order Pseudonocardiales; family Pseudonocardiaceae; genus Saccharothrix; species Saccharothrix mutabilis. Next base: position 160,587 of record NZ_BAAABU010000006.1, on the reverse strand, counting down.
ATGAGAGCGGTGCCCGCGGCCAGGAGCCGGTCGGCCTCGTCCACGGTCGTGGGGACCTCGGCCGGGTAGCGGACCGTCACGTCGACCTGCCGGGTCAACTGGGGCGGCAGCGCCGCGAAGGACTCCTCGCTGGGCATCCAGACCACGGAGGTCAGCAGGTCGTTGCGGCTGTGGATGTTCGGGACGACGAAGGCGCGCTCGGAACACCAGTAGGGCTCCAGCGGGTCGCGGAGATCGGCGTAGATCGCGGTGACCGGGGGCAGGGCGCCGTTCATGCCGCGCTTGCCCAGTTGCAGGTCCGTGGTGCGGGCGATGCTCTGGGGGACCCACAGGCCGTCCTTCGAGCCGCCCTCCAGGACTTGCAGGTGGTCGGTGGCGCCGGGGCGGTAGCCGAACTTGGCGTAGGTCTGGTTGCCGCCGAAGTCCGTGCGGGCCTCGCGGGTGTAGGTCGCGGGGAGGGGCGAGCGGCCCTGGGCGTTGGCGCGCACGTCGGCGAGCAGCGGGGTGACCAGCTCGGCGCGGACGGTGGTCTCCAGCGACGGGTGCAGCGATTCGGCGCACAGCCGGTCCTGCTGGTAGTCCAGCGCGGCGCTGCCCGAAGCGGAGTGGTGCATGACCGCGGCGGCCACCACGAAGCTCAGGAGCAGCGCGGTGATCACGCTGACCAGGAGCGTCAGCGGGCTCGACAACGCGGCGCGCGGGGCGGCCCTCCACGGTAGCTGCACGTTGTGAAAGTAACTTGCCGAAGCGGGTCGGTGTGGCGGATTTCGCATCGTCGCGGACGGTGGCCGCGTGGGTATTGACAGTGATCGCGTGGTCTAGTCCAATTTTCACCACCTCAGGCCGCCACCGAGGAGATGACGAGATGTCCCGCAGAGTGTTGTTCGCCCGGGTGGCGGCGGTGTGCGCGCTGGTCCTGGGTGCGGTCGTGGTGAGCTTCGCGCCCGCCTACGCCGCGTCGGTGACGGCGACGTTCACCAAGACGTCGGCGTGGGAGTCCGGGTACACCGGCCAGTTCACGATCAAGAACGAGACCAGCACGGCGATCACGGGCTGGAAGGTCGAGTTCGACCTGCCGGCGGGGACGGCGGTGGGCGCGTACTGGGACGCGCTCCAGACCAACGCGTCCGGGCACTACACCTTCACCAACCGCGAGTACAACGGGAACGTCGCCCCCGGGGCGACGGTGACGTTCGGCTTCAACGCGTCCGGGACCGCCGCGCCGGCCAACTGCAAGATCAACGGTGCTTCGTGCGCGGGGGCGCCTACTTCCACTACCACCACTACGACTTCCGCCACGACTACGACGACTTCCGCCACTTCTACTACGACGACTTCCACTACGAGTGCGACTACGAGTACGACTTCCACTACGACGACGACCACCACTCCGCCGCAGACCGGGTTGCCGCGGCGGGTGCTGGTGGGGTACCTGCACGCCAGCTTCGCGAACGGGTCCGGCTACATCCGCATGAAGGACGTGTCCCCGGACTGGGACATCATCAACCTGTCCTTCGCCGAGCCCACCTCCGCGACCTCGGGTGACCTCCGGTTCCAGCAGTGCCCGGTGGCCGAGTGCCCGAACGTCGAGAGCGAGGCGGAGTTCATCGCGGCCATCCGCGAGAAGCAGGCGCAGGGGCGGAAGGTCCTGATCTCCATCGGCGGCGCGAACGGCCAGGTCCAGCTGACCACGACGGCGGCGCGGGACGCGTTCGTGCGCAGCGCGAGCGCGATCATCGACAAGTACGGCCTGGACGGCCTGGACATCGACTTCGAGGGCCACTCGCTGTCGTTGAACACGGGCGACACGGACTTCCGCAACCCGACGACCCCGGTGATCGTCAACCTGATCTCCGCCCTGAAGACCCTGAAGGCGAAGTACGGAGCCAGGTTCGTCCTGACGATGGCCCCGGAGACATTCTTCGTCCAGGTCGGCTACCAGCACTACGGCGGCGGCAGCGGCGCCGACCCGCGGGCGGGCGCGTACCTGCCGGTCATCCACGCCATGCGCGACGACCTGACGTTGCTGCACGTCCAGCACTACAACTCGGGCCCGATCATGGGCCTGGACAACCAGTACCACTTCATGGGCGGCCACGACTTCCACGTGTCGATGGCGGACATGGTGCTGGCGGGCTTCCCGGTGCGCGGCGACGCGACGAAGTTCTTCACCGGCCTGCGCCAGGACCAGGTGGCGATCGGCCTGCCGGCGAGCGTCAACGCGGGCAACGGCTTCACGTCGGTGGCCGAGACCCACAAGGCGCTGGACTGCCTGATGAAGGGCACGAACTGCGGCACCTACAAGCCGAAGGCCACGTACCCGAACCTGCGGGGCCTGATGACGTGGTCGGTCAACTGGGACCGCCACAACAACTACGAGTTCTCCAAGCTCCACCGGGCTTATCTGCCTCGCTGACGCCTTCCGGCTGATCGCGCCGGTGCGGGTTCAGGATCAAGAGCAAAAGATCAAAAGCGGCGCTCGCCGCGCGGCAGGCCCCCGGGGGGTGGAAGGGCGTCGGTTCGTTCCCCGCACGGCCTGCCGGAGGCAACCACCCTTCGCTCCTTCTCGCAACCGGAAAAGCTGGTTGCGAGAAGGAGCGAAGCGCGGTTGGGCTGCGCCCAGGCCGTACGGGGAACGAACCGAGGCCCTTCCTGTGGCTTGGCAGCCCTTCGGGGGTGGGCCTGCGGTGTGTTGAGAGTTTCTCCAGATCGGGGTGTTCCGGGTGGCGGTTGGGCGGGCTTAGGGTTCGGGGGACCGAGGGGAGGCCCCGTCATGACCGCCACCGTGCCGGATGTTCGTCGGACGATCGGGTCGGTGGAGGTGCTGGCGGGGCTTCTGCTGCTGGTCCTGGTTGTTCGTGGGGTGTTCGGGGAGGTTTTCCTGACGCCCGTCGTGCAGACCTGGGCCACCGTGTTCGTGTCCATCGTGTTGCAGGCCTTGCCGTTCCTGGCGTTCGGGGTCGCGTTGTCCGCTGCCATCGCGGTCTTCGTGCCCCGGTCGTTCTTCGTCAAGGCGTTGCCGCGCAAACCCGTGTTGGCGGTGCCTGCCGCCGCCGCCACGGGACTGGTGCTCCCGGGCTGCGAATGCGGCTCGGTGCCGGTGGCCGGCGCGTTGGTGCGCAAAGGGATCACGCCTGCTGCGGCGCTGGCGTTCCTGCTCTCCGCGCCGGCCGTCAACCCGGTCGTCCTGGCCGCCACCGCCATCGCCTTCCCGGGGGAACCCGGGATGGTGGCGGCCAGGGCGATCGCTAGCTTCGTCGCGTCCGTGGCGATGGGGTGGCTCTGGTTGCGGTGGGGGCGCACCGATTGGATCCGGTTGCCCGAGCACGTGCACGGGGACACGAAGTGGCGCGCGTTCTTCGGGGCCGCCGGGCATGACCTCGTCCATGCCGGGGGCTTCCTCGTCGTCGGGGGTGTCGCGGCGGCGACCATCAACGTGCTGGTTCCCGGGCGGTGGTTGCAGGCGTTGGCGGACAACGCCTGGCTGAGCGTGTTGGCGTTGGCGCTGCTCGCCGTGCTGCTGTCCATCTGCTCGGAGGCGGACGCGTTCGTCGCCGCCTCCCTCACCCAGTTCTCCACCACGGCCCGGCTGGCGTTCCTGGTCGTCGGGCCGATGGTGGACCTCAAGTTGTTCGCCATGCAGGTCGGCACGTTCGGGCGGCGGTTCGCGCTGCGGTTCGCGCCGGTGACGTTCGTGGTGGCGGTGGCCAGCGCGGTGGCGGTGGGGGCGGTGTTCTGGTGAACCGGACGGCGTCGTGCGTGGTGTTGCTGCTGTTGGGGGCGGCGGTCGTCAAGGTGTGCCTGACGGGCCAGTACCTGCGGTACGTCAAGGCAGGCTTGTGGCCGTTCCTGTTGTTGTCCGGTGTGGTCGTCCTGGTGCTGGCGGTGGCGAACCGGCACCGCCAGCCCCGGGTGGCTTGGCTGCTCGTGGTGCCGGTGTTGGCGTTGGTGGTGGTCGCGCCGCAGCCCCTGGGCAGTTACGCGGCGGGGAACTCCGGGACCGCTCTGGTCGAGTCGGACGAGTACCCGCCGTTGCCGGGGGGTGATCCGGTGCGGGTGACCGTGTTGGACTACGCCTCTCGTGCGGTGTTCGACGAGGGGCGCTCGTTGGGTGGTCGTCGGGTCGTGCTGACCGGGTTCGTCGCCCGGGGCCCCGGTGGCGAGAACCTGTTGGTGCGCATGATCCTGACGTGTTGTGCGGCTGACGGGCGTCCGGTGAAGGTGGTGTTGGACGGGGTGGTGCCGGCCGAGCCCGACACGTGGGTCGAGGTGGTCGGCACCTACCGGGCCGGGTCCGTCGTGGACGGTGTCAACGGCGAGAGCATCCCCTTCCTGGCGGTCGAGTCGGTGAAGGTCGTGCCCGAGCCGCAGCGGCCCTACGAGTAGGTCAGCGCCAGCACCACTGGATGCCGTACTGGCCCGGCTCCGGGTCCAGCGTGATGAACTGGTAGGTGCTCGCCGCCCGGTTGAAGCTCACCTCGCCGCGCTTCTCCAGCGGCAGGCCGCTGCGGGGCTGGAAGTAGCCGCTGCACGTGCGCGGCAGGTGGTCGGGGTCGAAGGCGATCTGCAGGACCAGGTCCCGGGCCGGTCGGTAGATCGCGATCTGCGCGTGCTGGTCGGTCTGGCCGGGCGGGAACCGCAGGCCGAACTCCACGAAGGCCAGCTCGCCCGCCGCCAGCGGCCGGTCCAGGAGGAACTCGAACACGCAGGTCGAGGACGGCACGTCCGCGCGGAACCGGGACGGGCGGCAGCCCTCGGTGTGGATGATCGTCGGCGGGTGGGTCAGCGACGAGCAGCGGGTGACGAAGACGAACTTCGTCGTGCCGTCGCGGTCGGCGCGGATCAGCCGGCGCACCAGCATGGACTCCTCGTGCCCGCGCGCGTCCACCCGGTAGGACAGGTACTGCGACAGCCGGTGCGGCGACTTGAGGTCCTCCGGGGTCGCGTCGACCTTGGCCAGCGCGCGGGCCACCGACTCGGGCCGGTGCCACACCTGGTCGTAGGTGACCACGGGACCGCCGCGGTTGGTCCACCGGCCGCGGGGCCGGCGGGGGCCCAGCAGCGCGGTCAGGGTGCGCGGTGGCTGGCCGAGGATCTCCTCCAGGGCCGTCACCGCGGCCAGCGAACTGGCCCGCTCGGGCCGGTTCTCGCCGTTCTGCCAGTAGCTCAGCGCGCTGATGCTGACCGGCGTGTCCTGTTCCCGCAGCCGTCGGCTGATCTCGTTCAGGCTCAGCCCGCTGCGTTGGATCGCCGCTCTCAGCGCGGCGCTGAAATCCGCGGGCACCGTGGTCGTCATGATGGCTCCTCCGTCAACGCCGCAGGGGTGCGTCCAGGGAATTGCTGCCGCCGGGCAGCGTACCCCGCCGGCCCGTTCGCGCGGAATTTCCAGGATCGTTCTGGACGAATGCGTCCGGAACGTCGGATTCGATTTAGCATCGCGGCGAACCGGGTGGGGTTTCCGGTACCGAGGGGCGGCTCCCAGATCCCGCGCGCCCGCACGGGCCGCGGTTCCCCTTCCCCTGGAGCCACCGGTGAGATCAACCCACACCTGCGCGGCCGTCGTCGTCGCGGGCCTGCTCGCGGCGCTGACCGCCGTCCCCGCCGCCGCGTCCGGACCCGTCGAGGTGCCGGCCGGCGCGATCGCCGACAGCTACCTCGTCCAGGTGCGCGACGCCGACCACGCGCAACCGCTCGCCGCCCGCTACGGCGGGCAGGTCACCCAGGTCTACCGCTCGGCGCTGACCGGGTTCGCGGTTCGGCTGCCCGCGGCGGCGGCGGCCCGGCTGGCCGCCGACCCGCGGGTGGAACGGGTCGTGCAGGACTCGGTCGTGCACGCCACCACGACCCAGACCAACGCGCCCTGGAACCTCGACCGCATCGACCAGCGCACCCTGCCGCTGTCGGGCACCTACACCTACGACAGGACCGGCGCGGGCGTGCGCGTCTACGTGCTGGACACCGGAGTGCGGATCTCCCACCAGGACTTCGGCGGCCGGGCGGTCAACGGGTGGGACGCGGTCGACCGGGACTCCGTCGCCCAGGACTGCAACGGCCACGGCACGCACGTCGCGGGCACCATCGGCGGCCGGACCCACGGCGTGGCCAAGGCCGTGACCCTGCACGCCGTGCGCGTCCTGCCGTGCGGCGGGTCCGGGCCGAACTCGGTGGTCATCGCGGGCGTCGACTGGGTGACCGCCAACGCGGTCAAGCCCGCCGTGGTCAACATGAGCCTGGGCGACGGCGCGGGCGACACCATGCTGGACAACGCGGTCCGCCGGTCCATCGCCTCGGGCCTGACCTACGTGCTGGCCGCCGGCAACGACAACACCGACGCCTGCACCCACTCGCCGGCGCTGGTGCCCGAGGGCATCACGGTCGGCAACACCACCCGCTCCGACGCCCGGCGCGGCACCTCCAACTACGGCCGCTGCCTGGACCTGTTCGCGCCCGGCACGGACGTCGTCTCGGCTTCGCACAGCAGCGACACGGGCACCACGACCATGTCCGGCACGTCGATGGCCGCCCCGGCGGTCGCGGGCGCGGCGGCGCTGTACGTGGAGGCCAACCCCGCCGCCACCCCGAAGCAGGTGCACGACGCGATCGTGGCGTGCGCGGCGACCGGCCTGGTCACCGGCGCGGGCGCGTACTCGCCCAACCGCCTGCTCCAGGTCCCGTGCGGCCCGGTGACCCCGCCGGTGTGGTCGGACGACTTCGAGACCGACAAGGGCTGGCGGGCCAACCCCTCGGGCGCCGACACCGCCACCACCGGCCGCTTCGAGCGCGGCGACCCCGAGCAGACCACGTCGGCCTCCAGCGGCCAGGTCAAGCAGCTCGGCACCGCGGCGAGCGGCGTGAACTGCCTGGTCACCGGCCGCCTTTCGGGCGCGTCGGACGGCGCGAACGACGTGGACGGCGGCGTCACCTCGATGGTGTCGCCGGCGATCACCCTGCCGAGCGCGGCCAAGCTGCGCTTCGCCTTCACCTACGCCCACGGCGACAACTCCGGCACCGCCGACTACCTGCGGATCAAGGTCCTCGACGGCACGAGCGCCACGACCGTGTTCGAGCGGCTCGGCGCGGCCACCGAGGTCGCCGGGGCGTGGCGGACCGCGACCGTGGACCTGGCGGCGTTCGGCGGGCGCGAGGTGCGGCTGCTGGTGGAGACGGCCGACGCGGGCACCGCCTCGCTGTGGGAGGCGGCGGTGGACGACGTGGCGGTCACGACCTAGTCCACCTCCTGTTCAGAGTTATCCAACCTCCCGGACGGATCGTCGTTGACGGCCCTTCACCTGCGATTAGGGTCGAAAGCGTCCCCCTCCGCAGGAGGTGAAACCCCGCGGCGAAAGCCGTGACAACCGAATTGGCGCCAACGCCCGAAGCCTCTCCGCGGCACATCGGGCCGGTACCGCGCACCGTCTTGTGGAGGCCGCCCCTCGGCGAGCCGGCTGCGCGGTTCCGTGCGGCCTTTTCCCGGACAACCGGAAAAAGGTTCGCGAATTTTCGGGAGATCCTCCCTGCTGGTTCTCGAACCGAATGTCGGGGACGGCCGGAATTCCACTCCTGCACCCGGCCGTCCCCGTCCCTGCCCAGAGGAATCCGAATGCGATCAGTGATCCAACGACGCCGATGGCGCCGCTCCGCGGTGGCCGCGACGACGTCCACCCTGCTGGTCGGCGCCTTCCTGGTGGCCGCCCAACCGGCGGCCACCGGGCACGCGGCGCCGGCCGCGCCACCGGAGATCGCCGACCAGGTCCCGCAGCTGCCCGAACCGGGCGTCACCGCGGCCCGCGCCGAGGTCACCGCCTCCGGCGGGGCCACGCGGGTCGCGACCGACCAACACGTCTGCGCGCCGGAGGCCAAGTGGCTGCGGCTGCGCGTCACCCAGTTGTCGTTGCGCGGCAACGACTCGGTGACGCTCACCGGGTCCGCGGCGGGCAGCTTCACCCTCACTGCGGCCAACTGGCCGGGCAAGGCGTTCCACACCCGCGCCTTCGAGGGCGACTGCGTCCGCGTCTCGCCCAACCTGACCGACCCGGGCAGCCGGTTCGCGGTCGACTCCTACCAGGCCGGCACCCAGTCCCTGGCGATGGCCACGGCGACCGTCGCGGCCGTGGGCGACGTGTGCGGCTCGTCGTGCAACCAGACCGCGCCGCTGGTGAAGAACATGAACCCGCAGGCGCTGATCCTGGCCGGCGACAACGCCTACAACTCCGGCACCCTGTCCGAGTACAACAACGCCTACAACCCGTACTACGGCCAGTTCAAGTCGATCACGTACCCGACGCCGGGCAACCACGAGTACAACACCTCCGGCGCCGCGGGCTACTTCGACTACTTCGGCACGCGGGCCGGCGAGCGCGGCAAGGGCTACTACAGCTTCGACGTGGGCGACTGGCACTTCGTCGCGCTCAACTCCAACATCAGCCGCACCAGCACCTCCAGCCAGGTGACGTGGCTGAAGAACGACCTGGCGGCCAACACCAAGCCGTGCACCGCGGCGTTCTGGCACCACCCGCGGTTCAGCCGCGGCAGCCACGGCGACGACACGTCGGTCACGCCGTTCTTCCAGGCCCTCTACGACGCCAAGGCCGACCTGGTCGTCGTCGGCCACGACCACAACTACCAGCGGTTCGCGCCCTCGCGCCCGGACGGCACCAAGGACACCGTCAACGGCGTCCGGCAACTCTTGATCGGCACCGGCGGCCGGGGTTACTACAACTTCGACTCCTCCTCCGCCGCGACGCAGGAAGTGGGCAACACCAACACCTTCGGCGTCGGCAAGCTCACCCTCACCTCCACCGGCTACACCAGCGACTTCGTGCCGGTGTCCGGCCGGACGTTCACCGACACGGTGTCCGGCGCGTGCAAGAAGGCCAAGGGCTTCACCGTCGAGGCGACCCCGGCGTCGGTGAGCCTCAAGCCGGGCGGCACCGCGTCGGTGGCGGTGAAGGTGACCAGCACGGGCACCTTCTCGGAGCAGACCTCGCTGAGCGTGTCCGGCCTGCCTTCGGGCGTCACCGGGACGATCTCGCCGGCTGCGGTCACCCCGACCGCCGGCGGCTCGGCGTCGGCGACGCTGACCCTGACCGCCTCGGCGTCCGCGCCGAACGGCAGCGCCACGGCCACCGTCACGGGCACCGCGACGACGGCCTCGAACACCGCCCGGGTCACGGTGAGCGTGTCGTCCACGGTCGGTGACGCGTTCTTCGACGACTTCGAGACCGACAAGGGTTGGCAGGTCAACCCGCAGGCCAACGACACGGCCACGACCGGCAGGTGGGAGCGCGGCGACCCCGAGCAGACCGCCGAAGCGGGCAACGGCCAGATCAAGCAGCTGGGCGACGCCACCAGCGGCGTCAACTGCCTGGTCACCGGCCGGCTGGCCGGGGCGTCCGACGGGGCCAACGACGTGGACGGCGGCAAGACGTCCATCGCGTCGCCGACGTTCACCGTGCCGTCCGGCGCGAAGCTGAGCTTCAACTACAACTTCGCGCACGGCAACAACTCCTCGACCTCGGACTACCTGCGGGTGCGGGTCCTGGAGGGGTCCACGGCGACCACGGTGTTCGAGCGGCTCGGCCAGTCGTCGGTCGCGGTCCCCGGCCAGTGGCAGGCGGCGACCGTCGACCTGGCGGCCTTCGCGGGCCGCGGCGTGCGCCTGCTCGTCGAGACCGCCGACGCCTCGACCGCGTCCCTCGTGGAGGCCGCGGTGGACGACGTGCGGGTCAGCGTCGCGTAGTCCGGTGTTCGAACGGTGCGCACGGCCGGTCCTGCCCGGCCGTGCGCACCACCACGGAAGGCCTTGGCATGTACGTCTCCACCATCCGCTCCGCGGACACCGGGCGGCCGTCGGGCCGGTCGGGGCACGCCGTGCCGGCGACCGTCGTCGGGTTGGGCGTGGTCAGCCTGATCACCGACATGTCCGCCGAGATGGTCACCGCGGTCCTGCCGCTCTACCTCGTCTACGGCCTCGGCGTCGGGTACCTGCAACTCGGCGCGATCGACGGCCTCTACACCGGCGCGACGGCGTTGTTGCGCCTGGCCGGTGGCTACCTGGCCGATCGGCTGGGCCGGCCGAAGGCCGTGGCGCTGGCCGGCTATGGGCTTTCGGCCGTCACCAAGCTGGGTTTTCCCCTGGCGGGGTCCTCGCTGCCGCTGATCGGCGGCCTGATCGGCGTGGACCGGGCGGGCAAGGGCATCCGCACCGCGCCCCGGGACGCCATGATCACGCTCGCGGCTCCGGGGGACGGCCTGGGCCGGGCGTTCGGGGTGCACCGGGCGCTGGACACCGCCGGGGCGTTGATGGGTCCGCTGGTGGCGTTCGGGCTGCTGCACTTCCTGGTCGGCGACTACACGGCCGTGTTCGCCGTCAGCTTCTGTCTGGCGGTGGTGGCCGTGGTGGTGCTGGCGGTGTTCGTGCGGGCCCCGGTCGGGACCGTGGCGCGGACCCGGGTCCGGCTGCGGTCGGGGTTCGGGTTGCTGCGGGAGCGCGGGGTGCGGCGGACGTGCCTGGTCGCCGCGTTGCTCGGGCTGTGCACGGTGGGGGACATGTTCCTGTTCGTCGGGGTGCAGCAGAGTGCCGGGTTGCCGTCCGGGGTGTTGCCGTTGCTGCCGTTGGCGACGGCGTTGTCGTTCATGGCGTTGGCGACGCCGGTGGGGCGGTTGGCCGACCGGTTCGGGCGCTGGCGGGTGTTCCTGCTCGGGCACGTCGTGCTGGTCGGGGCCTATGTGCTGCTGGCGCTGGCGTTGCGGGGGTGGGCCGTGGCGGCGCTGGTGTTGGTGGCGCACGGGGTTTTCTACGCTTGCACCGATGGGGTTCTGATGGCTCATGCGGCACCGCTGGTGCCGGAGGCGTTGCGTGCCACCGGCTTGGCGATAGTCCAAACAGGACAGGCGTTGGCCCGCGCTTGCGGTGCGGTGGGTTTCGGGGTGGTCGCGACCGGGTTGGCGTTGCAGCCGGCGTTCGCGGTGCTGGCGGCGGCGTTGCTGGTTGCGGTCCTGGTCGGTGGGGCGGTGCGGTCGTGATCGCGCGGCGGACGTGGGTCGGGGTCGGGCTGGTGGCGGCGACGCTGGCGGGTGGGGTGGCGTTCGTCGGGATGCGGTCGGTGGGGGCCGTCGCGCCGCCCGAGTCGTTGGACCTGCGCGGCGGGCTGGTGTACGTGGACGGGTCCGGGCGGGTGCGGCAGGAGGGGCGGGTCGGGCCGGCGTGCCAGCGGGTGGACGTAGCGGCGGGGACGATGGTGTGCCTGCGGACGACCGCGTTGCCGGAGCAGTCGGAGGTCGTCGTGTCCGACGCCGCGGGGGAGAAGGTGCGGCTGACGGAGTGGGGGACGCCGTCGCGGGCGCGGGTGTCCCCGAGCGGGCGCCTGGTGACGTGGACGGTGTTCCGCGCGGGTGACTCGTACCTGGGCGGGGTGGGGACGTTCTCCACGACGGCCGGCATCTACGACCTGGCATCGCGGAGCCACTACGGGTCGCTGGAGGACTTCTCGCTGGTGCTGGAGGGTCAGCCGCACGACGCCGACGACGCCAACTACTGGGGGGTGACGTTCGCGCGCGACGACGTGACGTTCTACGCGACGCTGCGGACGGGCGAGTCGACGTGGCTGGTGAAGGGGGACCTGCGGACGCGGACGCTGGAGTCGTTGCGGCGCAACGTGGAGTGCCCCTCGTTGGCACCGGACGGGACGCGGATCGCGTACAAGCACCGGACCGGCGACCGGTGGCGGCTGCACGTGCTGGACCTGGCGTCGGGCGCGGACGTGCCGCTGGCCGACCCGGCGCACCTCGACGACCAGCCGCAGTGGCTGGACGACCGGACGGTGGCCTACGGGCGGGACAAGGCGGTGTACTCGGTGCCGGCGGACGGCAGCGGCGCGCCCGTCCTGGTGCGTGCGGACGCCTCCTCGCCGGCGGTGCCCCGGTGACGCGCGGGACCGCCGAACCCGCGGCCCACGCCCGCGCCACGGACGGTTCCCGCTCGGCCCGCGCCACGGATGGTTCCCGCTCGGGTGGTTCGGCCGGCTCGGCGCGCTCGGCCCGTGCCGCCGCTCTCCGCTCGCGGCTCCGGTCGCCGGCGGACTGCACGTGGTTCGGTCTCGCCCTGGTCGTTCTGGCAGCGGTCGTCCTGGTCGGCCTGCCGGAACCGGTCCGCGCACCCGCCTCGACCGCCCCGCTCACCCTGGGCGAGGCGTTCCCGGGTGCGCGGACCTCCTCCACCACCGGCGGCGCGCACACCCCGCTGGCCTACCTCGACCTGGACACGCCGGTCAGCGTCACCAACGCGGGCGACGTGGTCCGCCTGGTCGTCGGCGACCGGGTCGTCCGCGAGCTGCCGGCCGCCGGCTCGCCCCGGTTCGCCGTCGCGACCCCGCCGGACGCCCTGGTGTGGCTGGAGCTGTCCGACGTCACCGCCACCGGCTCGCTGTGGCGGTCGGGTCCCCGCGGCGAGGACCCGACGCCGGTCACCGCCGACACCGGCCGGGTGGTGCTGCTCGACTCCCAGTACGACCTGGTCGTCCACGACGGCCTGGCGAGCTGGGCGACGGTCGTCGGCGAGGACACCGAGGTCCGCACGGTCCCCGTGACCGGTGGTCCGGTCGACACCGTCCGGCTGTCCGGCCGGTACACGCTGTCCGCGTGGCCGTGGGCGACGGCGGCCGAGGTGGAGGCGGCGGGGTCGTCGCGGCTGGCGGACCTGCGGACCGGCGCGGTGACCACCGTGCGCGGCGAGGGGGTGGAGCTGGTGGACTGCACGCCCGAGTGGTGCCGCGTGCAGGTGCTGCGGCAGAGCGGGACGGCGAGGCTCGACCTCATGCGGCCCGACGGGTCGTCGCGGCGGCGGGTCGGCGGGCGGGAGGTGCGCCCGGCGGTCGTGGACGTCGTGCTGCTGGACCGGTTCGCGGTGGTCGTGGACGACGCCCGGGGCGCGCTGGCGCTGTACGACACGCGCGGCGACCGGACGGCGGACCTGGCGACCGGCTTCGGCACGGTGCTCGCGCGCGGCCCGTTCGTGTGGTGGTCGACGGGCGAGAACACGGCCCTGACCTGGCACGTGGTGGACCTGCGCACGTTGTAGGGGGGTCACCCGGACGCGGGACGTCGCGTGGCCGGTTTCGCCTGAACGGCCTAGCGTTCGTGGTGTGACTTCAGCGGAGTGCGTGCCATGGCCGGCTTAAGAGCGCGGGGTGCGCCGTCGGCGGTGCGGCGCACCCCGGAACTCTCCTCCAGCCGCCCCACGCCGGTGTCGGCCGCCGGGAAATCGGGCCGACCCCGGCGGTCCCGCGCGGGCAGGTCGCCGCCGTGCGCCTCCGCACCCTCATCCACCACGCCCGCCCGGGCGACCTGACCCCGCCCTGAGCGGCCGGCACTCGGGGAACCCGCGCGTGGTCGATCCCCGCCGCTCGGTCACCGGAATTGTCGGTGGGGCGTGGGATCATGGAAGCGGGGGCCGGAGGCCGGCCACGGCAAGGCTCGCCGCCAACCCGCCCCGCGCCGCCCGCCAGACCCGGCCCGCGCCAACCCGCGCCAACCCGCCAGACCCGGCCCGCGCCAACCCGCCCGGCCCGCGCCAACCCGCCCGGCCCGCGCCAACCCGCCCGGCCCGCCCGATCCGAGCCGGCCCGCCCGATCCGAGCCGACCCGCCCCGCGCCGCCCGCGCCGGCCCGCCCGACCTGCGCCGGCCCGCCCGACCTGCGCCGGCCCGCCCGACCTGCGCCGGCCCGCCCGACCTGCGCCGGCCCGCCCGACCTGCGCCGGCCCGCCCGACCTGCGCCGGCCCGCCCGACCCGCGCCGGCCCGCCCGACCCGCGCCGGCCCGCCCGACTCGAGCCGGCTCGCCGGTCAGCGGGTCAGGACAGGATCACCGAGCGGGTCAGGTGGCGGGGTTGGTCGGGGTTCAGGCCGGCGGCTTCCGCGATGTGCACCGCCAGCCGCTGCGCCACCACCAGCGCCGCCATCGGGTCCAGCGCGCTGGTCACGAACGTCCCCCCGGTCGCCGCCACGTCCTCCGCCAACCCCTCCGGCGCGGTGCCGAACACCCACGCCAGGCGGCCCGGGGCGGTGATGCTGATCGGGCCGTGGCGGTAGTCCATCGCCGGGTACGACTCCGTCCACGCGCCGGCCGCCTCGCGCATCTTCAGCGCCGCCTCGTGGGCCAGGCCCACCGTCCAGCCCCGGCCCAGGAAGGTGATCTGGGTGGCGGCGGTCCACTCCGGGCGCAGTTCCGCGCCCACGGCCACCGTCGCGTCGGCGATCGCGGACGACAGGTCCTCGCCCAGCGACGTCCGCAGCAACGCCAGCGCGCTGGTCGCGAAGCGCGTCTGCACGACCGACACCTCGTCGGCGAAGTCCAGCACGACGACCTCGTCCGACGCGTCGACCACGGGCGTGCCGCCGTCGGCGGTCAGCGCCAGGGTCGGCACGGCCACCGTCTCCAGCAGGTCCAGCACTTCCGACGTCGTGCCCGAGCGGGTGATCGCGACGACCCGGTCGTAGTCGCGCGCCCCCGGGAACTCCGACGCCGCGAACGCGTCGGTGAAGCCCTGGCCCCGCGCCTCGCGCAGCCACGCGTAGGACTGCGCCATGAACCACGACGTGCCGCAGCCGACCACGGCCACCCGCTCACCGGGTCGGGGCAGGACCGGCGCGACCTCCTTGGCCAGCGTGGACGCCCGGTGCCAACAGTCCGGTTGGGTGGCGATCTCGACAGCGACGTGGGTGCTCACGGGCTCTCCTCCAGACAGTGCGCATTTCTGCACTCAAGCCACGAACATACTGCATGATTTTGCATCCCGAACACCCTGTTCTGGCTAGAACCGTGCTCAAACGGTGACAACTGACTGTTGACCGGTGCGCGTTCGAGGGGAAGTATGTGCACAATTGCTCACCAGCCGCTCCGGTGTGCAGTGCACCACACAGCCCCTCAGGGAGTGCCCCGTGACCGCTGCTCCACTCCGCGCCGCCGCCGCCCTCACGGCCGCCGCGCTGGCCCTGACCGCCTGTAGCGGCGGGAACGCCGCAAGCGACGACGGCAAGTCGTTCACCTACTGGTCGATGTGGAAGGAGAACGAGCCGCAGGCGCAGGTCCTCGCGCAGGCGGTCGCCGACTTCGAGAAGGAGACCGGCATCGACGTCACCGTCCAGTGGCAGGGCCGGGACGTCCTGAAGAAGGTCGTGCCCGCGCTGCGCGGCGGCGACGTGCCGGACCTGGTGGACCAGGAGGAGGCGGGTGTGCGCGCGAACCTGGTCGCCTCCGACCAGTTCCGCGACCTGAGCGCGGTCTACGCGGCCGAGGTGCCCGGCTCGGGCAAGAAGGTCTCCGACGTCGTCGCCGACAAGTACACCGGGACCCTGAAGAAGGACGGCAAGTTCTTCCTCGTGCCCTACGAGATCATCGGCAACGGCCTGTGGTTCGACGGCTCCAAGCTGCCCGGCACGGCCCCGAAGTCGTGGGACGAGCTGGCCGCGCTGTTCGCCAAGGCCAAGGGCGAGGGCCGCGCGCCGATCGCGCTGGACGCCGACATCCCGTACTACAACGCCTACTGGACCGTCGGCGTGCTCCAGGGGGCGCTGGGCGCGGGCAAGGTCGACGAGCTGGCCAAGGACAAGACCGGCAAGGCGTGGGACACCCCCGAGGTCCGCGCCGCGCTGGGCAAGGTCAAGGCGCTGGTGGACGACAAGCACTTCATCGACGGCTACGACGGCTCCAAGTGGCCCGCCGTGCAGGAGAAGTGGGCGCAGCGCCAGGCGGACTTCCTGCTGATGGGCTCGTGGGCCCCGTCCGAGACCGGCCCGAAGGCCGCGCAGGGCTTCCAGTTCACCTTCACCCCGCTGCCCGGCGCGAAGACCACCGTCCCGGTGAGCAACCTCGGGTTCGCGATCCCCAAGCCCGCCAAGAAGGCCGCGGCGGCGGAGAAGTTCATCGCCTACTTCCTCAAGGACGCGCACCTGTCCAAGATCGCGACCACGGCGAAGAACCTCACCCCGAACCCGGCCCTGCCGGTGCCCGACGACCTCAAGGGCCTGGGCGCCGCCCTGGAGACCCTGCCGGTGTCGCGCCCGATCGACGGCATCGACGAGATCCCCGGCTACGCCGAGGAAGCGTTCTACCCGGTCAACGACCAGCTCATCAAGGGCAAGACCGACGTGGACGGCTTCCTGTCGCAGCTGGCGGAGAAGCAGGCGAACTACTGGAAGAAGAACGGCTGATGGCGGTTGCGTCCGCGACCGCGGTCGCCGGGCGTCGGGTGCGGCGGGCGCGGGCGTCCGCCGCACCGCTCACGCCGCTGGCCCGTCGTCGCCGCGCCCTGTTCTGGCCCTTCGTCGCGCCCGCCCTGGCGCTGTACCTGGTGTTCTTCGTGGGCCCGGTGCTGGCGTCGGTGTGGATCAGCTTCCACAAGTGGGACGGCGTCGGCGCGCTCGAACCGCGCGGCGTGCAGAACTACGAGATCCTGCTGGACGACTCGACGTTCCTCGACTCGTTCGTCAACACCATGCTGATCCTGGTCGTGGTGGGCGTGGCGACGTTCGCGGTGTCGTTCGCGTTGACGATGGTGTTGCGGGAGATGCGCGGGCGCAAGTTCGTGCGCGCGGTGCTGTTCTTCCCCTACATCGTCTCCCCGGTGGTGCTGTCGGTGCTGTGGGGCTTCCTGTTCCGCTCCCCGGAGGGCCTGCTCACCACCCTGTGGTCCGGTGTCACCGGCAGCACGCCGAACTGGTTGGGCGACAACCTGTTCACGGTCATCTGCATCGGCCTGATCTGGGTCAACACCGGGTTCTTCACCACGATCATCATGGCCGGCGTCGACCGCATCCCCGCCGACCTGTACGAGGACTCGGCGCTGGCCGGGGCGACGGCGTGGCAGCGGTTCCGGCACATCACCCTCCCGCTGACCTGGGACGTGGTGGCCACCGCCGCCGTGATCTGGACGATCTCGTCGTTGAAGATCTTCGAGTTCATCTACGCGTTCGGCGGCACGACCAACGACATGCCCACGGTCGAGGTGTGGAACAGCGCGTTGTTCATCTACGGCAGCACGTTCGGCGGGCGCAACCCCCAGTACCAGTTCGGGTACGCCTCCGCCTCCGCGGTCGTGATGCTGCTCGTGGTCGGTGTCCTGGTCGTCCTGCTGCGGAGGGTGATGCGCCGTGCGCAAATCCAGTTCTAGACACGGCCACGGCCCCCTCTACCGGGGCGGCGTCGGCCTGGTGTGGCTGCTGGCGGTCTTCAACGTCGGCGTGCTGGCCTGGATGGGCATCGCCGCGCTGCGGGACCACACGGCGATCTTCTCGCAGCCCTGGTCGCTGTCCACGTTCGGCGAGTTCGGCAACTTCGCCAAGGCCTGGTCGGACAGCGGGTTCGGCGCGGCGGCGCTGAACACCGTCCTGCTGGTCGCCGGGTCGGCGGTGGTGCTGGTCGCGATCTCCGCTCCCGCCGCCTACGCCCTGGCCCGCTCGGGAACCCGGATCTCCGGCGCGATGGCGTTGTTCTTCGCCCTGGGCATCGGCATCCCGGTGCAGGTCATCGTGATCCCGCTGTTCGTGATGCTGGAGAACATCGGCCTGGTCAACTCCCTGACCGGCCTGTTCGTCCTGTACGTGGCGCTGTCGTTGCCCTTCACCGTCTTCCTGCTCACCGCGTTCTTCGGATCGCTGCCCGAAGAGGTCGAGGAGGCGGCGGCGATCGACGGCGCCGGGCCGCTGCGGACGTTCCTCCAGATCAGCCTGCCGTTGGCGCGCGGCGGCCTGATCACGGCGTTGATCCTCAACGCGATCGGCCTGTGGAACGAGACGTTCATCGCGCTGGTGTTCGTCCAGGACACCGAACTCCAAACGCTTCCGTTGGCATTGCTGGGTTTCATGCAGACCCAGCAGTACTCCGGAGCGGACTACGGCGCCCTGTTCGCCGGCGTCTGCATCCTCGTCCTGCCCATGCTCGCGCTCTACGTCTGGCTCGGACGGCGCATCGTCGAAGGGATGACGCTCGGCGCCGTCAAATAACCCCTGCGACACAAGGAGCCTTTCATGGCCGACATCACGCGGCGGTCGTTGTTCGGTGGCGCCTTAGCGACCGGTGTGGTCGCGATGAGCGGTGCCACGACCGCCTCGGCCGCGGACGACCCGCCCCGTCCGCCCGGTCAGACCACCATGATCGACGTCCCGTTCCCCGCCCACAACACCGTCCGCATCGGCCTGATCGGCCTCGGCAACCGCGGTGGCGCGATGGCTTCCGGCTGGGCGTCGGTGCCCGGCGCGGTCGTCACGGCGGTGTGCGACATCCGCACCAGCCGGGCGCAGAGCACCGCCGACCGGCTGGTCGCCCAGGGCCACCCCCGGCCCGCCGTGATCGGCGGCTCGGTCGACTCCTACCGGCAGTTGCTGGCCCGCACCGACGTGGACCTGGTCTACATCGCCACGCCGTGGGAGTTCCACTACGCGCAGGGCCGGGACGCGATGCTCGCCGGCAAGCACGCGTCGGTGGAACTGCCCATCGCGACCGAGCTGTCCGAGCTGTGGAGCCTGGTCGACACCTCCGAACGCACCCGCAAGCACCTGATGCTCGCCGAGAACTGCTGCTACGGCAACAACGAGCTGGCCATGCTGCGCATGTCGCACGAGAAGGTCTTCGGCGAGGTCACCAACGGCCACGGCGGCTACCTGCACGACCTGCGGGCGCTGCTGTTCAGCGACACCTACTACACCGACTCGTGGCGCAGGCTGTGGCACACCCGCAGCAAGGCCAGCTTCTACCACATGCACGGCCTGGCCCCGGTTGCCGCCGCGATGGACATCAACCGCGGCGACCGGTTCACCACGGTCAGCGCGACGGCCACCCCGGCGCGCGGCCTGGCCGACTACCGCGAGCGGTTCGTGCCGCGCACCCACCCGTCGTGGAACGAGACCTACGTCAACGGCGACCTGGTCACGTGCCACATCAGGACGTCCAAGGGCTACGACATCCGCACCGCCCACGACGTCAGCACACCGCGCCCGTACAGCCGCATCAACAGCATCGCGGGCACGCGCGGCATCTTCGAGGACTACGCGGGCACCGCGTCCGGCGCGCGCGTGTACTTCGAACCGGGCCACACCGACCACTCGTGGCGTGACTTCGGGACGTTCCGCGAGCAGTACAAGCACTGGCTGTGGCGCAAGTTCCCCAACGGGGTCGGCGGGCACGGCGGCATGGACGGCATCATGCAGTGGCGCACGGTGCAGCTCATGCGGTCCGGCCTGGTGCCCGACATCGACGTCTACGACTCGGCGGCGTGGTGCGCGCCGATCCCGTTGAGCGTGCTGTCCCTGGACGCCGGCGGCGCGGCGGTGGCGGTGCCGGACTTCACCCGCGGCGACTGGTCGCGCCCGCGCCCCGGCCTGGACTCGCCCGAGACCGACATGCCCGGCGGGGGCGGCACGTCCCCGCTGGCCAACCTGGCGGCGGCGTTCGACAACGTCGGCACCACCCACGAGAACAACACCACCCCGGGCGACTTCGACGGCGACGGCAACAGCTTCTCCGCCGACAAGCTCACCGCCGCCGGCCTGGCGCCCGGTGCCACCGTCACGGCGTTGGGCGCGTCGATCACCTGGCCCACCGGCGTCGGCGTGCGCAACAACGCGCGCGGAGCCGGGCAGGTCATCCGCCTGTCGGGCAGGGGAAGCCGGGTGGTGGTGCTGGGTTCCGGCATCGGGACGCTGCCCGGCGGCGACCTGGTCGTCCGCTACACCGACGGCACGACCGCGCGTGGCACGATCGCGTTCCCGAACTGGACGCAACCGGCCGCCGGCGGCGCGACCGCCGTCGCCACGGTCGTGGGCCGCAACCGGCAGAGCGGCTACGGCGACACGGCCTACCGCTACACGGTCTTCGCCCACTCGGCCGCGATCGACCCGGCGAAGACCGTGGACACGGTGACCCTGCCCGCCAACGCCGACATGCACTTCTTCGGACTGGGCCTGGCCCCTTAGAAACCGCGGCGGACAGCGACCCCTCCGGCACCGATGGTCGTGGTGGCGGAGGGGTTCGCACTTCTGGCGGGGCGCCTGACCGGCGCGTTACTCGAACCGACCCGGGTCACCCGCGCCGCGCCGCACGATCTCCGGCTCACCGCTGGAGAAGTCCACGACGGTCGTGGGTTCGGTGCCGCAGTCGCCCGAGTCGAGGACTGCGTCGACCACGTTGTCCAGGCGGTCCTTGATCTCCCAGCCGTGCACCAGCGGTTCGTCCTGGTCGGGCAGCAGGAGGGTGGAGGACAGCATCGGCTCGCCGAGCTGCTCCAGCAGCGCCTGCGCCACCGGGTGGTCGGGGATGCGCGCGCCCACGGTCTTCTTCTTCGGGTGCAGCAGCCGGCGCGGCACCTCGCGGGTGGCCGGCAGGATGAACGTGTAGCTGCCCGGCGTCGCCGACTTGATCGCGCGGAACACCGCGTTGTCGACGTGCACGAACTGACCCAGTTGGGCGAAGTCACGGCACATCAGGGTGAAGTGGTGGCGGTCGTCGAGGTGGCGGATCTGGCGGATGCGGTCCAGGCCCTCCTTGTTGCCCAGCCGGCAGCCCAGCGCGTAGCAGGAGTCCGTGGGGTAGGCGATCAAGCCGTCGGACCGGATCAGCTCCACCGCCTGGTCGATGGACCTGCGCTGGGGGTTGACCGGGTGCACGTCGAAGTACCTCGCCATGCGCGG
Organism: Saccharothrix mutabilis subsp. mutabilis; assembly: GCF_039521145.1. Taxonomy (NCBI): domain Bacteria; kingdom Bacillati; phylum Actinomycetota; class Actinomycetes; order Pseudonocardiales; family Pseudonocardiaceae; genus Saccharothrix; species Saccharothrix mutabilis. The sequence goes on along the minus strand of NZ_BAAABU010000006.1, from coordinate 139,904 downwards.
AGCCTAGTGGGCGCGGATCCGAGGCGCGCGACCGAGGCCTCGGGCACGCCCGATGACCTGGGCGAACCGCACGGCCGACCGGCGAGCCCCCCAACGCGCGCACCGCTCCCGACGGGCGGGCGACCGGGCACGGCGCGCCGGAACAGTACGAAAGTATCTTGTCCGGCGCGCCGACGGCCCCAAATACTCGGCACGTCCGACCAGGACACCTCACACCGCCCGGGACACGAAGGGCCATCGAGGGCTGGCCGCTCCCCGGGCGCCCTGCATCGAGGAGCAGTGATGCGAGACCGAACCCTGCCCGGACGAACACTCGGCCTGGGACTGGCGGTCACCACCGCCGTCGCCACCGCGTTCGTCCTGCCCGGCGCGGCCACCGCCGCGCCCGAAGGCCCGATCGTCGCCGAGAGCGCGCCGAACGCGGTCGCGGACAGCTACATCGTCGTGCTCAAGGACAACGGGCTCGCCCAGTCCGACGTCAGCGGCAAGGTCGCCGAGCTGACCGGCCGCTACGGCGGCAAGGTCGGCTTCACCTACCGCGCCGCCATGAAGGGCTTCTCGGTCACCCTGTCGGCCAAGCAGGCCAAGCGCCTGGCCGCCGACCCGGCCGTGTCCTACGTGGAGCAGGACCGCACCGTCCAGGTGCTGGCCGACCAGCTCAACCCGCCGTCGTGGGGCCTGGACCGCGTCGACCAGGCGGACCTGCCGCTGAACCAGAAGTACAGCTACGGCACCGAGGCGTCCAACGTCACCGCCTACATCATCGACACCGGCATCAACTACAACCACAGCGACTTCGGCGGGCGCGCGACGTTCGGCTTCGACGCGTTCAACGACGGCCAGAACGGCAAGGACTGCCAGGGCCACGGCACGCACGTCGCGGGCACCGTCGGCGGCGCGTCCTACGGCCTGGCCAAGAAGGTCAACCTCAAGGCCGTGCGCGTGCTCAACTGCCAGGGCGGCGGCTCGGTGTCCACCGAGGCGGCCGGCGTCGACTGGGTGACCGCGAACGCGGTGTTCCCGGCCGTGGCCAACATGAGCCTCTACACCGGCACCGCGAACGAACCCAGCCGCGTGCTCGACGACGCCGTGCGCGCCTCGATCGCCAAGGGCGTGTCCTACGTCGTCGCGGCGGGCAACTTCAACGACGACTCGTGCAAGTACTCGCCGCAGCGCGTCACCGAGACCATCAACGTCGGCTCGACCACCAACACCGACGCCCGGTCCTCGTTCTCCAGCTACGGCACCTGCACCGACATCTTCGCGCCGGGCTCCAACATCGTGTCGGCGTCGTACTCGAACAACACGGGCTCGGCGACGATGAGCGGCACGTCGATGGCCTCGCCGCACGTGGCCGGCGCGGTCGCGCTCTACCTGGCGGCCAACCCGACCAAGACCCCGGCCGAGGTGCACAGCGCGATCCTCGCCCAGGCGACCCCGAACAAGGTCACCAACCCGGGCGCGAGCACCCCGAACCGCCTGCTGCGCGTCAACGGCGGCACCACGGGCGTCTCGGTGGCCAACCCCGGCAACCAGACCACGGCCGTCGGCGGCACCGCGAACCTCCAGCTGACCGCGACCGGCGGCACCGCCCCGTACACGTGGTCGGCCACCGGCCTCCCGGCGGGCCTGACCATCGGCGCGTCCACCGGCCAGATCACCGGCACCGCGACCACGGCCGGCACCTACACCGTGACCGCGACCGCCACGGCCAGCGCCGGCGGCTCCGGCAGCACCACGTTCACCTGGACCGTCGGCACGGCCGGCTGCGCCACGCAGACCAACGGCACCGACGTCGCCATCCCGGACGCGGGCGCGGCCGTGACCAGCACCATCACGGTGTCGGGCTGCACGGGCAACGCCTCGGCCACCTCCAAGGTCGAGGTGCACATCAAGCACACGTGGCGCGGTGACGTGGTCATCGACCTGGTGGCCCCGGACGGCACGGCCTACCGCCTGAAGAACACCAGCGGCAGCGACAGCGCGGACAACGTGGACGCGACGTACACGACCAACCTGTCCTCCGAGGCCCGCAACGGCACGTGGTCCCTGCGAGTCCAGGACGTCGCCCGCTACGACACGGGCAACATCGACTCCTGGAGCCTGACGCTGTAATGATGGTTTCCGAGTAGTCGCACGTCCCAGTGGGGCCGGCCGCCAAGCGGTCGGCCCCACTGCTCTTCGAAGGGCTGCCAAGCCACAGGAAGGGCCTCGGTTCGTTCCCCGTACGGCCTGGGCGCAGCCCAACCACGCTTTGGTCTTCTGTGCAACCACGCTTCACCGGTTGCGCAGAAGACCAAAGGGTGGTTGCCTCCGGCAGGCCGTACGGGGAACGAACCGACGCCCTTCCACCCCCCCCGGGGGCCTGCCGCGCGGCGAGCGCCGCTTTTCGCTCTTCGCTCTTCGCTCTTCGCTTTCGCTCTTCGCTTTCGCTCTTCGCTTTCGCTCTTCGCTTTCAGCTCTTCGCTCTCGACAGCGCCCCAGCGCGTTCAGCGTTTCCGGTAGTAAGCGGTATAAGTAGTAGGAACAGAAGGAGCGATGATGGTGTGCTCCTTGGCCCCACCATCCGACCAGGACGAGAACGTGTAAGTCGACCGGTTCACCACCTGCGACTCAGGCGCGCTGACCGAGTTGGCCGACCCCACGATCACGGTCACCGAGAACGGCGTCGTCCGAGCCGACTCGTTGAACCCCAACCCCGACAACCGCAACCCGCCCGGGTTGGTCTTGAACGTCAACAGCACGGTCTGCGGCTCCAACCGGACCGTGGTCGACGCGCTCAACCCCTGCGAGTCCGTCGCCGTCAACCGCAACCGCAGCGAAGACGGGTACTGGTGGTCCGGCGCGGTGAACTGTCCACTCGCGACACCGTTGAACGTCTGCACCACGTGCTCGTGGCAGTCCGCCGCCGAGAAGCAGTGGTCCACCAGCAACGTCCAACTCAACCCGGCCGCCGGCACGGCCCCGTCCTGGGCGTCACCCGCCCGCCCGGAAAAAGCAACAACGTCTCCGACCTTCCACCGCACCGCACCCGACGGCGCGTCGATCACCGGCGACGGCGGCGTGTTGCCGACCGTGATGGTCACCGTCGCCGTCCCCGTCGCCCCTTGCGGATCGGTCACCCTCAACGCGGGCGTGTACGTCCCGGCCGTCGTGTACGTACGAGACGTCGTCGCACCCGTGGCGTCACCGAAAGTGCCGTTCCCGTCCAGGTCCCAGCTGTAGGTCAGCGCGCCGCCCTCCGGATCGGTGGACGCCGTCCCGCTGAAGTTCACCGTCAGGGGCGCGCTGCCGCTGGTCGGGTTGGCCGAGACGCGCGCGGTCGGGGACTGGTTCGCCGCCGTGTGGACGATGTGGTGGATGGTCCCGTTGTCCATGTTCACGTAGAACAGGTCGCCGCCCGGCCCGATCTCCAGGTCCACCGGGTGCCCGGCGCCGCCACCCGACGAGTCCACGCACACCAGGCACTGCCGCTGCGCGGGGTCGGGCAGGCCGTTCGCGCCCGGCATCATCGCCCAGATCTCGTTGCGGCTGTGGTCGCCGAAGAACAACGCCCCGTTGTACGCCGCCGGGTACGAGCCGCCGTTGTAGAACGCGATACCGGTGATGGACGAGCTGCCGGTGCGGCACCCGGTGTAGCTCACGACGCACGCGTTGTGGCTGTAGGCGTAATAAGGCGCAGCAACCGATCCCGGCGTGTTGTAGAGCTGCGCGCACATCGTCAGCCCTGCGCCCTCATAACCGCTCTGCCGCGCCGCACCTTCGTAGCACGGCCACCCGAAGTTCCGCCCGCCACCGGGGACGAGCCGGTTGATCTCCTCCCAGCCGCCCCAGCCGACGTCGCCGATCCACAGCTCGTCGCTGCCCGGCCGCTGGGTCATGCGGAACGGGTTGCGCAGGCCGTAGCCGACGACCCGGCGCAGGTTCGGGTCGGCGGAGGACGCGAACGGGTTGTCCGGCAGGCCCTGCCCGGTCGCGGGGTCCAGCCGCAGGACCGCGCCGTCCAGCGTCACGGGCGTGCGCCGCGGGCTCTGGCTGCGCAGCGCGCCACCCTGCGCGCTCGGCGAGGTCAGCGCGGTGCCGACGCTGCCGGGCGGGTCGCCGCACGGGTTGGCCTGGTTGCCCGCGTAGAAGTTGCCGTACTGGCCGTAGTCGACGTTGTTGAAGCTCGCGCCGTCGCCGCCGGTGACGTACAGCGCGCCGTCGCGGCCGAACAGGAGCGCGCCGACGGAGTGGCTCGGGTACTGCTGGCACCAGTCGTTGATCAGCACCTGCTCGTTCACGGCCGTGTTGCCGCTCGCGGTGAGCCGGGACAGCCGCCCCGACACCAGGCAGCCGTCCGTCGTCGGACCCGGCGGCGTCGGGCACGCGTCGCCCCAGGTCGGGGCGGTGCCGCCGATGCGGGCGTCGTAGGCGTACAGGACGTAGACGTACGGGTTCGCCGGGAACCCGGGGTGCAGTTCGAGGCCGAGCAGGCCGCGGTCCCAGAAGTCGTGGACGCTCGCGGACAGGTCGGCGAACGTGGTCGGCGTCGGGTCGCTCAGGTTGTCGAAGACCTTGACGACACCGTTCTTCTGCGCGACGAACACCCGACCGTCGTCGGCGAACCGCACGGCGGTGGGGTTGGTGAGCCCGCTGAACACCACCCGGTCGCTGAAGTTCGGCGGCAGCACCGCCGCGTGCGCGGCCGGCACCGCGACCACGGCGGGCGCCAGCAGGGCGAGGGTGAGCAGAGCTGTCTTCAGCCTGGGGCGCAGTCTCATCGCGGCCCCCTTCCCGGTCCGCTTTGGTTTGTCCATCGGCTCGTGCGGGGGAAACCGTTACGCGGCAACAAGATGTGGTCAAGCCGCTACGATGCGGACAGCCCCGGACCGACGAGCACGGCAGCGCCCGCCCGCGAACGGAACCCGCCGGACCTCGTCACCGAGCCGCCCGCGTGAGCACCTCCACGCTTTCCGACACCGGCGGCAGGGCGGCCATCTCGTCGGCCAGCCGGCGCGCCGCGGTCGCGTAGGACGGGTCGGCCAGCACGCGGTCCAGCGCCTCGCCCACCTCCGCAGGCGACGGCACCGCCACGCCCGCGCCCGACCGGGTCACGGCGTCGGCGTTGAGGAACTGGTCCAGCGAGAACAGCGGTGCGACGACGGTCGGGACCCCGGCCGCCAGGGCGGTCATGGTGGTGCCGAAACCGCCGTGGCCGATGGCGGCGGAGGCGTGCGGCATCACGTCCGCCTGCGGCACGAACCGCTCCACCCGCACATGATCCACTGTGGACAGTGAGGTGTCGCCCGCTTCGCCGACGGTGACCAGCGCCCGCACCCGGCGCGCGGCCAGCGCGTCGACCAGGGACCGGTAGGCCCCCGCGAACGGGGGCAGGGCGGCGGCGACCGTGCCGAAGCTCGCGTACACCAGCGGGCCGGTGCCGGGGACGTTCGGCGGCGGGGCCGTCGCGGACGGGACCGGGTGGCTGAACCGGTGCACGGGCCGGTCGGGCGGCCCGCCCTCCATCGACTGCGGCCCGGCCTCCATCGACTGCGGCACGACCGTCATCAGCGGCGCGGTGAGCAGGCCGTCGCCGGTGCAGCCGAGCTGGTCCAGGGTGGCGTCGTCGAGCATCCCGAACGCCACGGCGCTGGCTTCCGCCAACCCGATCGCGACCTCGACGTGCGGCACGCCCGCCCCGGTCGCGACCGCGAACGACGCGAACTCGGCGAACTCCCGCACGACCAGGTCCGGCCGGAACTCCTCGACCAGGGCCCGCATGGCGGGCAGGGCGGCGCGGGCGTCGATGCCCGCGAAGACCTCGTTGACGACGACCCGGTCGGCCTCCAGGCGCGGCAGGCCGGGCAGCCGCGCGAAGATCGGCCCGTGCTCGCCGGGAGCGGGCTCGGCGAGCGGCGCGTGCGGCAGGCCCGCGCGGGAGACCGTCGACGCGAACGACGCGGGCGCGGCGACCCGGACCTCGTGCCCGGCGGCGGCGCAGGCTCGGGCGAACGGCGTCATCGGTCCGAAGTGGCCGATGTTCGCCGTGGTGGCGAACAGGATCCGCATACCTCGGGGTCGTGCCGATCTAGCCGACCGTTACGCGACCCCTCCGAGACACGCCGCCCCCGCCAACACGCCGCCCCCGCAAGACGACCCTGGGCACCGCGCTCGCTCGCCGCCTGGGCGTGCCGTTCGCCGACGCCGACGACTTCCACCCACCCGCCAACATCGCCAAGATGGCCGCCGGCACGCCCCTGGACGACGCCGACCGCGCCCCGTGGCTGGCCGCGATCGCCGCGTGGCTGGCCGACCACGCCGACGGGGGCGTGGTCACCTGCTCGGCGTTGAAACGGGCGTTCCGCGACCGGTTGCGCGCCGCCGCGCCCGCGGTGTTCGTGCACCTCGCGGGCGACCCGGACGTGGTGCGCGCCCGCGTCGCCGCCCGGCCCGGCCACTTCATGCCGGTGAGCCTGGTCACCTCCTGCCTCGCCGTCGCGGAAGGACTGCCGACATGACCCTCGCCGTTGTCCCGCCGCACCCCGGTCCGCTGGTCGCGGTGAACGCGCTGAAGGCCGACTCGGCATCACCCTGGGCCTGGGCGTCCTGATCGCGCTGCCCACGGGCGCCATCGCCGGCCCGCTGTTCGCCCGCTACGCCGCCCGCTGGGTGGACGTGCCGGCGCCGGAGCTGTTCGAGGCGGACGAGCGTCCGGACCGGCCCAAGCCGGGCTTCGGCGCCACGCCGGCGACCGTCCTGCTGCCGGTCGTGCTGATGATCGGCAAGGCGCTGGCCGACATCGTCCTGGCGAAGGGCAGCGTGGTCCGGTGGGGCAGAACGTGAAGACGTGGTCGCTGATGGAGACGGTGATCTCCGTGACCGGCCTGGTGTTCGTGCTGCTGACCGACCTGGTGGTCTGACACCCGAGCCGGAACCGGCTTCGCGCGCCGCACGGGCTTCGCGCGCCGCACCGGCTCCCACCGCCGCACGGGCTTCGCGCGCCGCACCGGCGGCCCGCGGAGTCGGCTGGTCGACCTCAGGCCGTGAGTTCGGTGGGGGTGGCGATCACGTCCACCATCGCGCCGTTGCGCAGGACGGTCACCGGCAGCGGCAGGCCGATGGCCTCCGCGAACAGCTGCCGCTGGATGCCCTGCGCGTCGTGGACCCGCGTGCGGGCCACGCTCAGGACCAGGTCGCCGTCGTGCAGGCCCGCGCGGTCGGCCGGGCCGCCGGGGACGACCTGCACCAGGCGCACGCCCGCCTTCTGCCCGGTCCGTTCGGCCACCGGGTCGGGCAGGGGCGCGGGCACGCCCACCACGCCCAGGTACGCCCGGCGCACCCGGCCCTCGACCATCAGCGTCGACAGGATGCGTCGCGTGGTGCTGTTCATGGGGATCGCCAGGCCCAACCCGATGCCCGCCAACGCCGTGTTGATGCCGACCACCTCGCCGCGCGAGTTCGCCAGCGCGCCGCCGGAGTTGCCCGGGTTCAGGGCCGCGTCGGTCTGGATCACGTCCTCGATCACCCGCCCGACCCGGCCGCTGCTCACCGGCACCGCCCGGCCCAGCGCGCTCACCACGCCCGCCGTCACCGAACCCGCCAGGCCCAACGGGTTGCCCACGGCGATCACCAACTGGCCCACCCGCAACGCGTCCGCGTCGCCGAACACCGCCGCCGCCGGCGCGTCCGGCGCCTTCAGCACCGCCAGGTCCGACAACGGGTCCGCCCCCACCACGTCGAACCGCGCCTCGCTGCCGTCCGCGAACACCGCCGTCCCGTCCCGCCCGGACCCCACGACGTGCGCGTTGGTCAACAGGAACCCGTCGTCGGTGAACACCACGGCCGACCCCGCGCCGCGGCGCATCCGCACACTGGCCACGTGCGGCGTCACGTCCCGCGCGACCGCCACCACGATCCGCGAGTAGGCGTCCAACGGGCTCTCGTCCACGCGGCCCTCCCGGGATCACTTGAACCCATCGTGCGCTCGGGAGAGGCGTGCTGTCAGGCGCGTTCGCCGTCAGCGCAGCGAGCCCAGCCGGCGGTCAAGCGGTCGGGTGTGGGAGAACGCGGGCCGGAGGAATCCGTGCCCGCGTCCACTCGATCAACACGCGGCGAAGACCAAGCACCCCAAGAGCCGCGTGGTCAGGCTCAACGCACGTGGTCGGAAAGCGAGGCCGCCACCTCGGCCGGCGACGGCATCGCCGCGACCTCGGCGGCGATCGCCCGCCCGGCCTCCCGGACCGCCGGGTCGGACAGCAGCGCGCGGGCGTGCTCGGTCACCGCCTCGGCGGTCACGGCGTCGCCGAGCAGTCGCGCGCCCAGGCCGTGCTCCGCCACGACCTCGGCGTTGCTGAACTGGTCCGCGCCCTGCGGCAGGAGCAACTGCGGCACGCCGGAGGCGAAGGAGCCCAACGTCGTGCCGCTGCCGCCGTGGTGCACCACGAGGTCCGTGTGCGGCAACAGCTCCGCCTGCGGCACCCACGGCAGCACGGTCACGTGGTCCGGCACGTCGCCCAGCGCCGACACCTCGACCGTCGGCCCGGCCGCGACGAGCACGCGCGTGCCCTCCAGCGCCGCCAGGCCGGCGATCGCGGCCCGCAGGACGTCCGCGTGGCCGAACGCCGTGCCCAGCGTCAGGTACACCAACGGCCGCTCGTGCGCCACGACCCAGTCCGGCAGCTCACCGGGTTCCGCGAACGGCACCGGCCGCAGCGGGATCGTGTCGTGCGCCGCGAGGAACGCCTTGACCTGCACCGACGGCGGGCAGATGTCGAGGTACGGGTTGCCCAGCGGCATGGGGTTGTCGGCCGGGACCTCGACGCCCAGCTCGCCGGCGAACCCGTGCAGCGAGTCGAGCACGAACGGGAGTTCGTCCGAGTCCCACATCCGCCCGAAGCCGTGGCAGACCGCCGGGACGCCCGCGGTCCGGGCCGCCAGCCCCGCGCCGGGGTTGCCCAGCTCGTGGACGACCAGGTCGGGCCGCCACCGCTCGATGAACGGCGCGAGGTCGGCGTGGAACCGGCGCGGCAGGGTGGAGCCGAACACCTCGGCGATGAGCTGGGGTTCGGCCTGGCCTGCTTGCTGCGGCGACCCGTGCCGCGCCACCACCTCGCCGAACGCCTCCCGCATGTCCATGCCGGCGGCGAAGTGCTCCAGGCCCAGCCGCGTGATCGTGTCGGCGAAGGCCGCGGTGGTGGCGAAGGTGACGTCGTGGCCGTGCTCGCGGGCCGCGACCGCCAGCGGTAGCAAGGGATAGGTGTGACCGTGCGAGCCGAGGCTCGAAAAGAGGATCTTCACCGGTTCGATCGTAACCACTTTTTCGCCGCCCGGTGAATTCGCTGGGTGAGGCCACCGCCACACCGGGTGGGACGGCAGCTCAGCCGTCGGTGGGGGAGCCGGCGATCTCCCCGCGCACGGCCACCGTCGCGTCGATGCTCGCGGTCAGGAAGCGGGCGATGGTGGCCTTCTCCTCGTCGCTGAACGACTCCCACGCCGCCGTGTACGCGCCGCTGAGCGGGGCGAAGAAGCGGCGGCCCAGGTCCAGGGCCTTGTCGTTGACCCGCAGTTCGACCTTGCGCCGGTCGGTGGTGCTGCGGGCGCGCTGGACGTGGCCGGAGGACTCCAGGCGGTCCAGGACGGAGGTGGTCGCGGACGCGCTCAGGTGCATGGCCCCGGCCAGCCTGCTCGGCGACAGCGGGGTGCCGCGCCGGTCGGCGTCCATGATCAGCACCAGCGCGTTCATGTCCGTGCGGTGCAGGCCGTGCCACTCGCCGAACAGCCCGACGAAGTGGTCCGACTCGACGACGAGCTGCCTGAGGAGCCGCACCAGGGTCGTGTTGTCGGCCATCCGCCCTCCGGTTACTATTTCGACCATCGAACTATCCGACGATCGAATCACAAGTACTGCCGGAGGTCATTCTCCCGTGCGCGCCCGTTGGGTCGTCCCCGCCCTGATCGCCGTCGCCTGGCTCGCCCTGGGCGGCTTCTCCGGCCCGTTCACCGGCAAGTTGAGCGAGGTCGCGGTCAACGACAGCACCGCGTTCCTGCCCGCCTCCGCGGAGGCCACCGAAGTCGCCGAGCAGGTCAAGCGGTTCGGCGACCAGACCAGCCTGCCCGCCATTGTGGTGGCCGAACGCCCATCCGGCATGACGGAGGCCGACCGCGCCTACCTGGGCGGCATCGCCTACCCGGGCCAGGCGTCACCGGTCCTCCCGTCCCGCCAGGACGACCAGGCCGCCCAGGTCGTGGTCGCGATCGACGCCGCCGACCCGGCCGAGGCCGTCGAGGACCTGCGGGCCGCGCTGGCCGACCCGCCCGACGGGCTGACCGTCCTGGTCACCGGCCCGGCCGCGCAGATCGCCGACCTCAAGGAGGCCTTCGGCGGCATCGACGGGTTGCTGCTCCTGGTCGCCGGGGCCGTCGTCGCGGCGATCCTCGTGCTGGTCTACCGGAGCCCGCTGCTGCCGCTGGTGGTGCTGGTGTCCGGGGTGATGGCGCTGGGCGTCGCGAGCCTGGCCGTGTACCTGTTGGCCGACAACGACGTCCTCGACCTCAACGGCCAGAGCCAGGGCATCCTGTTCATCCTGGTGTTCGGCGCGGCCACGGACTACGCGTTGCTGCTGGTCTCCCGCTACCGCGAGGAGCTGCGCGACACCGAGGACCGGTTCGCGGCCATGCGGACGGCGTGGCGGGCGACGATCGAGCCGATCGCGGCGTCCGCGGGCACCGTCGTGCTCGGCGTGCTGTGCCTGCTGTTCAGCGACCTGAACTCCAACAAGGGGTTGGGGCCGGTCGCGGCCATCGGCATCGGCGCGGCGCTGCTGGCGTCGGTGACGTTCCTGCCCGCGGTGCTGGTGCTGCTGGGCCGGGCGGCGTTCTGGCCGCGCCGCCCGGTGCTGGGCTCGCCGCACCCCGAGGCGGGCGGGGTCTGGGCGCGGGTGGCGCGCCTGGTCGGCGCCCGGCCGCGGCTGACGTGGGTGGTCACCACGCTGGTCCTGCTGGCCGGGGTGGCGTTCGTGCCGCAGCTCAAGGCGTCCGGGACGGCGCAGTCGGACGTGTTCCTCACCGACGTGGAGTCCGTGGCGGGCCAGGAGGTGCTGTCGCGGCACTTCCCCGGCGGCAGCGGGTCGCCCGCGATCGTGTTGGCCAAGGCCGGGTCCGCCGCCGAGGTCGCCGCCGCGGCGAAGGTGGCCGGGGTGTCCACTGTGGAGCAGCGCGGCGAGGTCGACGGGCTGGTGCGGCTGGACGTGGTGTTGAAGGACCCCGCCGACTCCGAGGCGGCGCTGGAAACCGTGCAACGGCTGCGCACGGCCGTGCGGGAAGTGCCGTCCGCGGAGGCGAAGGTCGGTGGGCCGACCGCGACCCAGCTCGACACGCGGGACACGTCCGAGCGGGACCGGCTGGTCATCATCCCGATCGTGCTGCTGGTGATCTTCCTGGTGTTGGCGTTGCTGCTGCGGTCGTTGTTGGCGCCGTTGCTGCTCATCGCCACCGTGGTGCTGTCCTTCGGCGCGACGATGGGCGTGTCGGCGTTGGTGTTCAACGGTTTGTTCGACTTCCCGGGCGCGGACCCGGTGGTGCCGTTGTTCGGGTTCGTCTTCCTGGTGGCGCTGGGCATCGACTACAACATCTTCCTGATGACCCGGGTGCGCGAGGAGACGCGGGCGCTGGGGTCCGCGCGGGAGGGCGTGTTGCGCGGGCTGACCATCACCGGTGGGGTGATCACCTCCGCGGGTGTCGTGCTGGCGGCGACGTTCGCGGCGCTGGCCGTGCTGCCGATCCTGTTCCTGGCCCAGATCGCGTTCATCGTGGCGTTCGGGGTGTTGCTGGACACGATCATCGTGCGGTCGCTGCTGGTGCCGGCGCTCGCGGTGGACCTCGGCGCGCGGATCTGGTGGCCGTCACGCATTTCCCGACCGGATTAACGCGTTACCGCTGGAGATCACCGTTTCGAGTGGACTTGACGCGTGGCGAGGCTTGTGACGCCGGTCTCGCCGCGCCGTTCCGGCCGCCTGTTCCTATGGTCCGCTCGTGACCGGTCCGAGACCGGGCACGGGTACGACCGGGCGGCCGGGCGCCACGCTCCGTCCACCGCGCCACCCGGAGGCGAATTCCCTCACGGAAGGTCGAGCCGTGGGACGGAGGGTCGGGCGTCCTGTGTGGACGCGCCGGTGCGGCGCAGCGGTGCGGCGACGTTCATGTCTGATCACGCGAGCACTTACGGGAGCGGCACGACCCACCACCTCGGCCGGGCAGCGCTGCTGACCGCCGCCACCGCCTGCCTGATCGGGCTGGGCGGCGGCGTCGCGGCGGCGAACCCCGGTCTGGACTGGGACGCCGTGGCGCGCTGCGAGTCCGGCGGCGACTGGTCGATCAACACCGGCAACGGGTACTACGGCGGTCTCCAGTTCACCCCGGGCACGTGGGCGGCCAACGGCGGCACCGGCATGCCGCACAACGCCACTCGTGAAGAGCAGATCCGCGTCGCGGAGAACGTCCTCCGCACCCAGGGACCGGGCGCGTGGCCCACCTGCGCCGGCCGCCGGTCCGCCCCGGTCCGCACGACGCCACCGCGCACCGGCAACCGCCAGGGCGCCGTCCGCACCGTGCCCGCCGCACCCGTGGCGCCGGCCCGACCACCGTCCACGGACAACCCCGCGGGCGACTACACGATCCAGGCGGGCGACACGCTCGCGGCGATCGCCGAGCGCAAGGACGTCAAGGGGGGTTGGGAGGCCCTGGTGGCGCTCAACCCGAGCCACCTGACCAACCCGGACCTCATCATGCCGGGCCACCGCATCAAGACCCGGCAGGCGGAACCCGCGACCCGCAACCTGCGCGTCCGCTGACCTGAGCGCGGGCCGCTCGGGACTCCTCCCGGGCGGCCCGCGCTCAGCGGGCGAACCGACCCGGCGGGACGCCGACCAGGCGCTTGAAGTGGCGGGTCAGGTGCGATTGGTCGTAGAAGCCCGCCGCCGTCGCCGCCTCCGCCGCGGGCACGCCCGCCAGCAGCAGGCGTCGGGCGAGGTCCACCCGGCGGCCGGTCAGGTACTGGTGCGGCGCGATCCCGTACTCGCGGCTGAACGTCCGCACCAGGTGGGCCGGGTTCGCGCCGAGCACCGCGGCGGCGGAGGCCAACGTCAGTCCTGATCGGACGTTCGCGTCGAGGAGCCCCCGCAGGCGCTTGGCCAGCGGGCGGTCGCGGCGGGTGACGGGCTCGGTCCGGCTCAGGTGGTGGGCCAGGCGGGTCGTGATCAGGGACAGGCGGGACTCGGCTTCCAGCGGCTCGGTCCGGCGGGTGAGGGTCTCGTGCAGTTGGTGGACGCGGCGGCGCAGGAGGGGGTCGGGCAGGGCCGGGTGGTCCGCGGCCCGGCCGGCCAGGGCCGCGTCCAGGACGGTGGTGTCGAGGTAGAGCACCCGCTTGCGGAAGCCGTGCGGGGTCGCCGACCGGCCGTCGTGGGGGACGTGCGGCGGGAGCAGGGTCACCAGCGGGCGGATCGCGCCGTGCTCCTGGCGGTCCAGGGCGAAGCGGACCGCGCCGTCGTCGATCAGGAGCAGCGTCCACGCGTCGTGGGTGTGCATCGGGTAGGCGTGGTCGGGGAAGTGGGCGTGGAAGACCTCGGCCAGGCCCGCCACGGGTGGCCGCCACGCCGTGACCTCCGGGTTCGCCGACACGCCCTCAACGTACCCGCGTCAAGAACGTACAAGACCGGGCGGCGGGCCACCGGCGAGGCTCGGCGGCGTGGAAGCTCCCCGGTTCGACACCAAGATCGCCGTCCTGCTGCGCGACGACCTCCGGCCGTGGCAGGCCCTGAACGTCTGCGCCTTCCTGTCCGGCGCGCTCGCCGCCGCCCGGCCCGACCTGGTCGGCGAGCCCTACGCCGACGCCAACGGCACCCCCTACCTGGCGATGTTCGGCCAGCCGGTGCTGGTCTTCGCGGGTGGCAAGGAAGTCCTGACCGCCGCCCACGCGCGGGCGGTGGCGCGGGAGCTGCCGATCGCCGTGTTCACCTCGGACCTGTTCGGCACCGGCAACGACCGGGACAACCGGGCGGCGGTGCGGGCCGTGCCGCGCGACCAACTGGACCTGGTCGGGTTGGCCGTGCACGCGGGGCGCAACGTGGTCGACAAGGTGCTCAAGGGCGCGCGGATGCACCCCTAGCCGGCGGCGGGCAGGCGGCTGAGGACCAGTTCGGCGAGGGACTGGGCGCTCGCACACGCGTTGGCGGTCGGGTTCCCGGGTCGGAGCACGAGGGTCAACACGGCGCGCTTGTCGGTGTCGTCCACGGGCTTGCGCAGCGCGGCGCGCAGCAGGCACAGCCCGTCCCAGCCGCGGCGGCGGGCGGGGTGGCCTGCGATCGCGCCCTGTTCCTCGCCGAGCCACGAGTCGGCGCCGCCGACCTGCACGATCACCGTGTCGACGGGTCGGCCCCGCTCGTCCAGGGTGTCGCCGACCTGCCAGACGCACCGCTGCCCCGGCTGCGACTCGACGGTCCGCGCGTAGGGAGTGCTTGCAGCGGTGACGATCTCCGGCTCGGTGAGCAGGGCGCACACGTCGCCGTCGGTGAAGTGGCGGGGCGTCTCGGGGGCGAGGTCGGCGAGGTTGACCTGTGTGCGCTGGGGCAGCGGCAGTTCCGTCCACCCGGCTCGCACGGTGGGGGAGGGCGGTGGCGGTGCGGGCGGGGCGGTGGTGCAGGCGGTGAGGGCGAGGGCCGCCAGCGTCACCGCCCTCCGCCGGGTTCGCGTGCCCACGGCGGGTCGCGAGCGGGTGGGTAAGTCGGTGTCGCTGCGGCGCATCACGCGCGGATGGTAGGGCAGCGCCCGGCTCGCGGGAGGCGGTTCGCCCGGTCGCGGCGGGCGGTTGTTTCCGGTTGCGGGGGGCGTGGGGGTGTGGTGACGTTCGGGCGCGTGCCGGGCGGCGGGAAGGCGTGGTGGCGTTCGGGCGCGTGCCGGGCGGCGGGAGGGTGTGGCTTGTCGGTCAGGGTCAGCGAGTCGATCATCGCGGTTCTGCTGTTCGCCCTGGTCGTGCCCCTGGTCGCGTTGCCCTGGGTCGCCTGGCAGTACCGGCGCGTCGGCCGCCTGCGCGGGTGGTCGGCATTCGTGGCCGCCGCCGGGGTCCTCTACGGCTGCGGCCTGGTCGCGTTCACGCTGTTCCCGCTGCCCACCATCACGCCGGACTTCTGCGGCGACCGCGCCCTCCACGACTACTGGCAGACCACGCCGTTCGAATCCCTGAACGACATCGCCCGCGACGGCCGCGCCGCCCTCGCCCAGGTCCTGCTCAACGTCGTCCTCTTCGTCCCCCTGGGCTTCCTGCTGCGCTACCGCTTCGCCAAGGGCCTCGCCGCCGCCACCCTGATCGGCCTGGCCACCTCGCTGGCCGTCGAGACCATCCAGGGCACGGCGGTCCTGGGCCTCTACCCGTGCCCCTACCGCCTGGCCGACGTGGACGACCTCCTGACCAACACCGCCGGCACCGTCGTCGGCTGGCTGGTCGCCCAGGCGGTCCACCGGGCCCTGCCGAGAGCGGTCCCCGACCCCGTGGCCGACCTCGACCCGCCCGGCCTGGCCCGGCGCGGGTTCGCGTTCGCCGGCGACCTGCTGGTCATCTGGCTGGTGCAAAGCGCGATCCGGGTCACGGTCGGCCTGGCGGGCTCGCTGGACGTCGCCACGAGCCGCTGGTTCGGCGTGGTGGTGGTCGTGCTCGTGGTGGGCGTGTGCGCGTTGGTCGTGCCGCTCACCCGCGCCGACCGGGCAACCCCGGGACAGATCGCCTTCCACCTCGCCGTCGAAGGCGACCGCGCCGCGGTCCTCCGGCGGTTCGCGGTGTGGTGGCTGCCGGTGCTGGTGCTCCTGGCGTTCGACCGCGCGGACCTCGTCCTGCTCCTGGCCGCAGTCGTCGGGCTCGCCGCCCGGCTGCGGCACGACCGGCGCAGCCTCGTGGGCCTCGCCTCACGCACCCGCACGACCACGCGCAGCGCTCGCACCAGCACCGACAGGGTGACCGTGTAACCGGACGCCACGCCACCGTCGCACGACCCCGGTACCCGTGCGTCGACTGTGCGCTTCCTATGCGGTCGTCAGTGGCTCGTCCCACTCGATCCGGTGCTCAAACTGCCAGGTGAACTTGGACGGCTTCGCGAACTTCACCGCCACCGGCATGATCAGGTCGCGCAGCACGCGCGCCACCGGCCCGGCCGCCTTGTCCTGGTTGGTCCGCGCGGCCAGGGCGATGATGCGTTCCACGCGGTCCCGCCGCAGCCGCTCGTAGGCCGCGAACGCCTCCGGGTGGGGCAGGTCGCGCAGGCACCGCGCCAGTTCCACGGCGCTCTCGAACGCCAGCGACGCCCCCTGCCCGGAACTGGGGGACGTGGCGTGCGCCGCGTCGCCGATCAGCACCATCCGGCCCCGGCTCCACCTCGGCACGGACCGGATGTCCTCCAACGGCCCGGTGATCACCAGGTCCTCCGGCGCGGTCCGCGCCAGCATCGGCAGCACCGGCACCCGGTCGTCGGCGAAGACCTCCCGGAACCGCCGCAGCCACTCGGCGGCGCCCACCGCGCGGGCCTCGGCGACCGTCATGGGGATCTTGCTCGGCAGGTTCACGAACCACCCGCCGGAGGAGTCGTCCATGACCTGGTAGCCGAAGAACGCCCGCTTCCCGAACGCCAGGTACATCCGCCCGCCGGTGGACGGCAGCCCCGTGTCCGCCACCCGACCGCCGAACCCGAGCAGCCCGACGTAGCGGGGGCGCGGCGCGGCCGGGTCGATCACCCCGCGCACGGTGGACCGGATGCCGTCCGCGCCGACCAGCAGGTCGCCGCGCGCCGTCGACCCGTCCGCGAACCGCGCCACCACCCCGTCGTCGGTGGAGGACGCGTCCACCAGCCGCTTGCCCAGCACGAACTCCACGCCGCGCGCCAGCGCCTCCTCGCGCAGCACCCGGTACAGCTCGTCGCGCCACACCATGAGCTGCGGCGGGTCGCTGGCGAACGCGCCCAGCGTCTTGCCCGTCCAGCTCTGCATGGCCATGGACGTGATGGGCGTGCCGATCGCCCGCACCGCGTCGTCCAGCCCGACCACGCTCAACGCCTGCAACCCGTTGGGCGCGATGCCCAGGCCGCCGCCGACCCCCTCCGCCGTGCGCGGGTACGCCTCGTAGACGGTCGCGTCGATCCCCGCCCGCCGCAGCGCCAACGCGGCCACCGGGCCGCCGATGCCGCCGCCCACCACCAGCACGTTCATGTCCCCTCCAGGTTCTGGTGGAAACCGGCCCACACGGGTCCCCAGCCGGTCTCCGGGTCCTCGATCCGGTCGATGAAGCCCTCGACGAACGCCACCTCGGCGTCCAGCAGGGCGATCCGGTACTCCTCCTCGACCAGGAAGAGCGGGTGCACGCCGGCGGCCCCGTCGACCAGCGCGCGGATCTCCGCCCGCTGCTCGGCCAGCCGCGCGAGCCGGTCGCGCAGCAGCGGCACGACCTCGTCCGGCGGCAGCGCCCCGATCAGCGACAGGGCGGCGACGAAGTGCGGGTACTCGTGCCGCGGCTCGGCCACCAGGTCCCGCAGCCAGTCGCGCAGCTCGGCCCGCCCCTCGGGGGTCAGCGCGTAGACGGTGCGCTCGGGGCGCTGGCCGTCCCGGACGGTCTCCCGCGGGGCGATGAACCCGGCCTTCTCCAGCTGCCCGACGACCATGTAGAGCGAGCCGTGGGTGAACTTGATGCTGCGGTCGTCCCCGTGCTCGCGCAGCATGCGGCTCAGCTCGTAGGGGTGCGCGGGCTGCCTGACCAGGTAGCTCAGCACCGCCAGGGCCAGCAGGTTGCCGACCTTGCGCTTGCTCGCCATCCGTCCTCCTATAGTCAGGATCAACTATCCAGCTTCGACTAGTCAGTGTCAACTATTCATCGCGGCGCGAGGTTCGGCGGGCGCGTTTCGCGTGTCGGACGGAAATCCGCGCACGCCCTTGCCGCCGCTCCGGCCGGTCGCCCAAGCTGCGGTCCCCGGCGACGAAAGCGAGACGCCCGTGCAGCGGACCAGCGCGCTCGAACAGCTCCTGTGGGACGTCTACGGCCACGTGCGCGACGGCGGCGCGCCGATCACCGAGGGGTTCGCGAGCCTGGCCGAGGTCGAGTACCTGGCCGACCTCGCCCGCACCGCCGGCGCGCGGACCGTCGCCGAGATCGGGTTCAACATCGGGTTCTCCGCGATCGCGTTCCTGGAGAGCTCGCCGGAGGCCCGGGTGGTGTCCTTCGAGCTGGACCAGCGGCGGTCGGTCGCGCTGGCCAAGGAGTTCGTGGACGTCCGCTACCCCGGGCGGCACGAGCTGGTCGTCGGCGACTCGACCGCCACCGTGCCCGCGTACGGCGGGGCGCGGCCGGACCTGGTGTTCGTCGACGGCGGGCACACCTTCGAGATCGCCTACGCCGACGTCGTCAACGCCCGCCGCCTGGCCCGGCCCGGCGCGCTGGTCGTGGTGGACGACGTGATCCCCTGGTACCCGTGGGGCGTCGGCCCGCACCGCGCGTGGACGGCGGCGGTCGAGGAGGGCCTGGTCGAACCGGTCGAGCTGCACGTGGACGGACGCCGCGTCGAGGTCGTGGCCGAACCGGGGGACCGGGCGTGGGCGACCGGGCGGTTCACCCGGTAGGCCGGGGTCGGCACGGGTTCCCCGGCCACCCGGAGTGGGGGTGGGTAGGGGTTTTCCCGCTCCGCGGACCCGATGCAGGGTGGAGTGGCCCGCGGAGCGAAAGGCGTCGAATGAGCATCTCCGAAATGGACTTCCGGCCCGCCGTCCGGCCGACCCCGCCGCCGCGGTCCATGCGGTCGCTGCGGGACCGGCGCGACGAGCTGACCACCCGCGTGGCGCTGGGCAACCAGGACTCCGTGCGGCGCCAGCGCAAGCTCGGCAAGCGGACCGCGCGCGAGCGGCTGGAGCTGCTGCTGGACGAGGGGTCGTTCGTCGAGGTCGAGATGTTCCGGCGGGGCACCACGGGCGCGCACACCGACGGTGTCGTGGCGGGGTCCGGCACGGTCGACGGGCGGCGGATCTTCGTCTACGCGCAGGACTTCACCATCTCGGGCGGTTCGCTGGGCGCGGCGCACGCGGAGAAGATCCACAAGGTTGTGGACCTGGCGCTGGCCACCGGCTCGCCGATCGTCTCGGTCAACGACAGCGGCGGCGCCCGCATCCAGGAAGGGGTCATGGCGCTGCACGGCTACGGCGGGATCTTCCGCCGGCAGGTCGAGGCGTCCGGGATCGTGCCGCAGATCGCCGTCGTGCTGGGGCCGTGCGCGGGCGGTGCGGCGTACTCGCCGGCGTTGGCGGACTTCACGTTCATGGTGCGCGACACCGCGCAGATGTACCTGACCGGGCCGGACGTGGTCGCG
Organism: Saccharothrix mutabilis subsp. mutabilis; assembly: GCF_039521145.1. Lineage (NCBI taxonomy): Bacteria > Bacillati > Actinomycetota > Actinomycetes > Pseudonocardiales > Pseudonocardiaceae > Saccharothrix > Saccharothrix mutabilis. Next base: position 120,537 of record NZ_BAAABU010000006.1, on the reverse strand, counting down.
GCCGTGAGCGGCGAGCGGGTGACGCACAACCAGCTCGGCGGCGCGGACGTGCACGGGTCGTTGTCCGGGGTGGCGTCGTTCGTGCACGACGACGAGGAGAGCTGCCTGGCCGACGTCCGCTACCTGCTGTCCCTGTTGCCCTCCAACAACATGGAGCCGCCGCCCGCGTTCGGTCGTTCGTCCGGTGACGACCTGCGGCCCGCGTTGCCGGACCTGGTCCCGGTCGAGCCGAACCAGCCCTACGACATCCGGGGCGTGGTCGCGGAGGTCGTGGACGACGGGGATTTCCTGGAGGTCCACGAGGGGTGGGCGGGCAACGTCGTGTGCGCGTTGGCGCGGATGGGCGGCGAGGTCGTCGGGGTGGTCGGCAACCAGCCGCTGGTGCTGGCCGGGGTGCTGGACACGGCGGCGTCGCAGAAGGCGGCGCGGTTCGTGCGGTTCTGCGACGCGTTCAACATCCCGCTGGTGACGCTGGTGGACGTGCCGGGGTTCCTGCCGGGCACCGACCAGGAGTACGGCGGGGCGATCCGGCACGGCGCGAAGCTGTTGTACGCCTACTGCGAGGCGTCCGTGCCGCGCGTGCAGGTGATCCTGCGCAAGGCCTACGGCGGCGCGTACATCGTGATGGACTCGCGGTCGATCGGCTGCGACCTGTCGCTGGCCTGGCCCACCAACGAGATCGCCGTGATGGGGGCGGAGGCGGCGGTGAACGTCGTCCACCGCAAGGAGTTGGCCGCTTCCGCCGACCCGGACGCGTTGCGGGCGGCCCTGATGGTGGAGTACGCGGAGGAGCTGGTGCACCCGTACTACGCGGCCGAACGAGGCTTGGTGGACGACGTGATCGACCCGGCCCAAACGCGGGCCGCCGTGCTGCGCGGCCTGGCCATGCTGCGCGACAAACGCCGCCGCACACCCGCGCGCAAGCACGGCAACGTGCCCCTGTGAACCGCGCTGCTCAGCGAGGAGCCGTCTTCTTGATCGCCACCACGGCCAGCGCCGCGACGCCACCACCGAGCAGCATCACGGCGGACGGCGAGGCGTGGTCGAGCACTGCTCCGCCGGCCAGCGCGCCGACCCCGATGGTGGCTTGGAAGGACGCGGTGAACAGGACGGAAGCGGCTTCGGGCGCGTCCGGGACCGCCTTCGTGAACAGCACCTGCGAGCACACGGGCACCGCTCCGTAGGCCAGGCCCCAGACGACGAGCAGCGCCACCGCGCCCGCGTCCCACCGACCCAGGAAGGGCAGCAGCGCGGTGGAGGCGGCGAGCAGGGTGGCGGCCGGGCCGAACCCGTGCCTACCGACGAGGAAGTTGCCGACGACGCCGGCCGTGCCGTAGAGCAGCAGCACCGCGGTGACCGCCGTCCCGCTCAGACCGGTGACCTGCTCCAGGAACGGCCTCACGTAGGTGTAGGCGCCGAAGTGCGCCAGCACCACCAGGAAGGTCACCAGCAGCGCCGCTCGGGTGCCGTGGCCGCGCAGGGACGTCCGCAGCACACGCAGGTCCGTGGCTCGAACCGGCGGCAGCGGCGGCAGCACCACGGGCAACGCGACCAGGACGACGGCCGACAACACCGCCACGACCGCGAACGCGACCCGCCACCCGGCCAACTCGCCGAGCAGCGTGCCCGCCGGCACCCCGAGCACCGAACCCAGCGGCACGGCGGAGAAGATGACCGCGGTGGCCCGAGGACCCGATCCGGGCACCAGCCGAGCCCCCAGCCCGGCCCCGATGGACCAGAACCCGCCGATGACCACCCCGACGACCACCCGCGCGACCAGCAGCACCCGGTAGTCGGGGGCCAACGCCGTGACGACGTTGGCCAGGGTGAGCAGGGCCATCAAGGCGCACAACATGATCCGCCGGTCGACGCGCGCGGTGACGACGGTGACCACGGGCGCGGCCACGGCGGCGAGGAAGCCGGGCATGGTCATCAGCAGCCCCGCGGTGCCGTCCGAGACCGCGAAACTGCCCCCGATCGAGGTCAGCAGACCGATCGGCAGGATCTCGGTGGTGACGATGGCGAAGATCCCCGTGGCGACGGAAACGACCGCGCACCAACGTTTCCACTGACCGACTGGGGTTGTGCTCATGACCGGCATGGCCCCGAGTCCACCAGCCGGGCGGGCCGGGTGCCGGCAGGAAGCCGACAAGGCGGACCACCGTCCCCGGCGGACCGGCGGCACGTGCCCGCCGCGGGTGGACGAGCCGGGGGTGGCCCGGCTCGTCCACGCCGTCACCTAGAACGGCTGGTTCGCGAAGCCCTTGCGGGCGGCGGCGGAGAGGAAGGCCTGCCAGACCGACGTGGTCGTGTGCGGGTCGCCCGTGATGCCCAGGCGGGACTTGGCGGTGTTGAAGGCGTTCTGGGTGTTGGTGCCCCAGATGCCGTCCACCACCAGGCCGGAGCTCATGAAGTTGTTGCACAGCGCCTGCACGAACTTCGTGTCCGACTCCGAGCTCTTCACGCACCGCACCGGCAGGCCGCCGAAGTCGGAGTGGATGTGGTCGGCGTGGTCGGCGTTGTACCAGCCGTCCAGGGCGTAGCGGAACCGCCTGCGGCACACCGCGTCCACCGCCAGGTAACGCCGGCGGGTGGCCAGCGTGGTGGACGCGTGGTGGCGGTCCAGCGGGGACGAGACCTGGCCGCCCGACCACCGCACGTAGTCCAGGTCCATGGCCGTGCCCGCGCCGTGCTGGCCCGGCTTGTTCACGTAGAACCCGGCCGACACCAGGTAGGTGATGCTGCCGTAGGCCGAGGACAGCGACCGCAGGTCGCGGATCCACAGCACCAGGCTGTCGTAGAACCCCTGCGTGGCCTGCCAGTTGCGCAACGTCGTGTTGCCGCGGTCGGAGCGCCAGTAGTAGACCGGGGTGCCGTCGATCCGGCTGAACGTGATCACCAGTGGGCTCCCTCAGATCGCGGTGGTCAGGAGTCGGCCGCCGGACAGCCACGCGGAACGCGCGCCGGTCACGCCGAGGGCCTTGGCGTCGGCGGGCACCGCCGCCGGGGACGGGGACCCGCCGACCACGCCGGTCAGCGGCGCGGAGCCGGCGATCTCGTTGCCGAACCACCGCACGGCGCCGGACGTGGCCACCAGGCCGCGCACGGCGACGCCCTCGACCCGCGGCAGCTCGCTCCACGCCACCCCGTCGGCCGAGGTGTGCACGCGGGTGCCGGCGGAGTCCACCGACGCGCACACGAACCCGCCGGGCGTCGTGGCGAGCGCGGAGGCGAGCAGGCCGTCGGCCAGGCCGCGCACCGGCGTGGTGGTCCAGCCCGAAGCCGTGCGCCGGACGGCCACCCGGACCTCGGCGGCGCGCTCGTGGCGCACCACCGACCCCAGCGCCAGGGTCCCGGTCACGGCGGTGAACTCCGACCGCGTCCCGTGCAGGCGGCGGGCCTCGTGCCAGGTCACGCCGTCGGTGGAGGTCCACAGCGCGGCGACCGGGTCGCCGGCCAGCGACCCGGCGGCGACCAGCCGCGTGCCGTCGTCGGCCAGGTCCACCAGGTCGGCGTTGTCCAGGCCGGTGGTGATGCGCACCGAACCGTTGTCGCCGAGCAGCGCCCAGCGGCCGTCGATGCGTGCGAGAGTCACGGGCGTTCCGCCCAGCGAGGCGGCCCCGGTGGCGTGCGCCGGCGGGGCGGCGGCGTGGGCGGTCCCGACGGACGTGGCGGCCACGGCCGTCACGGCGGCGCCGAGCACGAACGTGCGTCGATCGAGCACGTCAGCTCCTTTCGGAGGGGCAGGGAAAAACTCTGACGTGGTACGTTTTCTGTTAGAACTTTTCCGACGCAGTATGTAATCACGCCTACACGTCCGGCAATACCCCTAACAGGCGGCGCTAGGATGAACAGCGTTCGCGACTGGCGTGCCGAGGGTGGGATCGACCACCGGGGAGCGAAGAGCCGAGAGAGCACCGCGCGCCTGGGTGCCCGGCAGTCGCTGGAGGCTGTCGTGCACGAACCCGCCATCCCCGCGCTGACCCAGGCCGACCCCGAGGTCGCCCGCCTGGTGCAGGCCGAGGCGCGTCGCCAGTTCGAGAAGATCCGGCTGATCGCGTCGGAGAACTACGTGTCCCGGGCGGTCCTGGAGGCCACCGGGACGGTGCTGACCAACAAGTACTCCGAGGGCTACGCCGGCCGGCGCTACTACGAGGGCCAGCAGGTCGTGGACCCGGTGGAGACGCTGGCCGTCGAGCGCGCCAAGGCGGTCTTCGGCGTCGAGCACGCCAACGTCCAGCCCTACTCCGGCTCGCCCGCGAACCTGGCCGTCTACCTGGCGTTCATGGAGCCCGGCGACACCGTGATGGGCCTGGCGCTGCCCTCCGGCGGGCACCTGACCCACGGCTGGGGCGTGTCCGCGACCGGCAAGTGGTTCCGCAGCGTGCAGTACGGCGTGCGCAAGGAGACCGGCCGGGTGGACCTGGACGAGGCCCGCGACCTGGCGCGCCGGGAGCGCCCGAAGGTGATCTTCTGCGGCGGCACGGCCATCCCGCGCACCATCGACTTCCCGGCGTTCGCGGAGATCGCCCGCGAGGTGGGCGCGGTGCTGGTCGCCGACATCGCGCACATCGCGGGCCTGATCGCGGGCGGCGCCCACCCGTCGCCGGTCGGCCACGCCCAGGTGATCACGACGACCACCCACAAGACCCTGCGCGGTCCGCGCGGCGCGATGATCCTGTCCGACGCCGAGCACGCCAAGGCCGTGGACAAGGCCGTGTTCCCCGGCCTGCAGGGCGGTCCGCACAACCACACGACCGCGGCGATCGCGGTGGCGCTGGGGGAGGCGGCGACGCCCGAGTTCGGCACCTACGCGCACAACGTGGTCGCCAACGCCAAGGCGCTGGCGGCGGCCCTGCTCCAGCGCGGGTTCGACCTGGTGTCCGGCGGCACGGACAACCACCTGATCCTGCTGGACCTGACCAACAAGGCCATCGGCGGCAAGCCCGCGGCCAAGGCGTTGGACCGGGCGGGCATCGAGGCCAACTACAACACCGTGCCGTTCGACCCGCGCAAGCCGTTCGACCCGTCGGGTGTGCGACTGGGCACCGCCGCGATCACCACCCGCGGGCTGGGGCCGGACCACATGCCGCAGGTGGCGGCGTGGATCGAGGCGGCCGTGCAGGCGGCGGGGGACGAGGCGACGCTGGACCGGATCGCGGCGGAGGTGGCCGAGCTGATGGCGGCCCACCCGATGCCGGGCTGGTCGCCGGCGGTCTAGAGCGCCGGCGACCAGGCGGTCTCGACCGCCGGCGACCAGACGGCCGACGCAGTTGCCCGGCTCGGGCGCGGGCCGGTTGTCAGCGGAACCGCTCGGGCGCGGGCCGGGTGTCAGCGGAACCGGTCGGTGGCGGCGACCCTGGCTTCCGCCATGCCGGCACTGCCGCCGTGCGCGGTGTCGCGGATCAGGACGAGTTCCGCGTCCGGCCAGGCCCGGGTGAGCAGCCACGGCGTGCCGACCAGGTTGCCCAGGTCCAGCTCGCCCTGCACGAGCACGCCCGGGATGCCGGCCAGGCGGTCGGCGTTGGCCAGCACGTACCCGTCGGGGATGAACGAGCCGTTCGACCAGTAGTGCGTGACCAGGCGCGCGAACGCGAGGCGGTACTCCGGCGGGTCCATGCGCGGGTCGTTGGGCGTCAGCGGGAGCATCGCGTCCTCCCAAGCGCACCACTCGTCGGCCGCCCGTTGCCGTACCGCCGGGTCGTGCAGGAGCTTCGCGTAGGCCGCGCACAGGTCGTCCGGGTCGCCGGCGAAGGCGCGGAAGCGGGCGTGGGCCTGCGGGAACATCGCCCCCAGGCCGGTCACCAGCAGGTCCACCTCCTCCTGCCGGCCGGTCGCCACGCCCGCCATCACGATCTCGGACACCCGCTCCGGGTGGCGCACCGCGTAGGTCAGGCCGAGCACCGAACCCCACGACGCGCCGAACAGCAGCCACCGATCGATGCCGAGGAACTCGCGCAGCCGTTCCATGTCCGCGATCAGGTGGTCGGTGGTGTTGGTGGACAGGTCGACCACCGGCGCGCCCGCGTGCGGCGTGGACCGCCCGCAGCCGCGCTGGTCGAACAGGACCACCCGGTACGCGGCCGGGTCGAAGTAGCGCCGGGCGTTGGTCGTGCACCCGGACCCGGGGCCGCCGTGCAGCACGACGGCGGGTTTGCCGTCGGGGTTGCCGCACACCTCCCAGTACACGAGGTGTCCGTCGCCGACGTCCAGCACGCCGTGGTCGTAGGGCTCGATCTCCGGGTACACGCCAACCCCCTCGCCAGATACAACAGTGCTGTTACATTAGCCCACGCTCGCCTCCGCCGTGGGGAACATCCCCCGCACGTCCTGCCCGGCGCCGACCCAGACGCCGATGGCGAACGCGGCCGTGGCCTCCAGCAGCGCGGCGCGGTCCAGCCCGCTTCGGCGATGGAGTTCGTGCGATCGACCACCACCTTGCCGCGCGCGTCCCCGACCGCCTCGGCCGCCGCTCGCGCCGGCACGGCGACCAGCACGACGTCCCCGAACGCGACGGCCTCGCGCAGTTCCCCGGCCCGCGCCCCGATCCCCTCGGCCAACGCCGCCGCCTTCTGCCGCGACCGCCCGCCGACCGGCACGTCGTGCCCGCGAACCGCCCTGGGGGAGAGCCTGTTGGGCCCGATCGACGCGATGGGCCGCTGGGGCCTGGACCACGGCCACGAGGTCGCCCTGCCCGACGACTGACGAACCGGCCGGCCGCCGAGCGGGATCGTGAGGCCGCTCGCCCGCCGGGCCGGGGTGCGCCCGAACGGGCGCTCGCCGCCGGGCCGAAGCGCTCGCCGAAGGGTTCGGGTTGTCCGCCCAGGCGCTCGCCCGCCGGGCCGGGGTGCTCACCGCCGGGTCCGGTTGCCCGCTCGCCCGCCGACCCGCTCGCGCTACCCGTTCCCGCTCTTCGATTCCCGCTCTTCGGTTTCCGCTCGGCGGCGGCCCGCTCGTGTCGTGTCGGTTGGTCGGTCGGTCGGTCAGATGGTGATCGCGCTGTCGCCGTCGAGGCGCTGGGCGTGGTCGTCGTCGAACCAGTGGCCGTCGGGGCCCAGGTAGCGGAAGCGGTGCGTGCCCGGCGGCAGGATCACCGTCACCGTGCGCGTGCCGTCGCGGCGGGGGACCAGTTCGTGGATGCCGGGTGTCCAATTGTTGAACGATCCCACGACGCTGACCGGGCCGTCGGGGTCGTCCACCGGGAGCGAGAAGGTCACCCGGCGTTTCGGTCCGAACAAGCGCGTGCTGCGGAGCATCGTCCTCCCTCGCGGGTCGATCTTGCCGAGCCTGGCGGCACTCTAGCGTTCCGGCGTGACGCCGGTGTTTCAAGTGGACGGTCACACGGACGAGTGGCCTACGATCGGGCGAATGGGGACGACGGACGAAGACGCCTTCTACCACGCCTGCGAGACTGCGGGCACCGCGCTGCTGGAGGCGCACTACCGGCCCGGCTTCGAGCGCGTGGTCAACCACAAGCTCGACTTCGAGGACGCCGTGGGCCTGCGGTGGTTCCTCGACCGGGGCGTGGACGTCGACGAGTGCCGCTGCCTGCACCACGCGATCGTGCGCGGCCGGGGCACGCGCGTCCTGACCATGCTGCTCGACGCCGGCGCGGATGTGAACCTGGCGTGGGACCGCTGGGACGTCGGCCGTCGCCCGCTGGCCCTGGCCGCCCGCGCGGGTCACCTGGAGGCGTACGAACTCCTGCTCTCCCTGGGTGCCACCGCCGACCTGGACGACGTGGACCGGGCGGTGCTGGCCGTGGCGCGCGGCGAGTCGGTGTCGCTGCCGCGCGCCCAGCCCCCGGCCCTGGGTCTGCCGGAGGGCGACGACTACGGCTGGATCCTCGGCCAGTTCGCGGGCCTGGGTCGCACGGCGGTCGTGGAAGCGTTGCTGGACAACGGAATGGACGTGGACACCCGCGGCTGGAGCAACTTCACCCCGCTCGACCAGGCAGCCATGAACGGCCGCGTCGACACGGTCCGACTCCTCGTCGCGCGGGGCGCGGACCTGACGGACAAGGCGTTCGACGAGGACGGCCCGACGCCGTTGGATTGTGCGATCTGGGGATCGTTGAACAATCGAACGGACGACGGCGACTACCCGGCCACGGTGGCGCTGCTCCGGCAAGCCGGCGCGCCGACCCGACACGCCATCCCGACCGGTGACCCGGAGGTCGACGCCCTGTTGGCCTGACCCGAGCCGCGCGCGACGAGGTCCGCGAGAGCGGCATCACAAAGCTGCACGTGCTGCAAACTTGCAGTGCGTGCAGCTTCCTTCGTACTCTGTTCGAGTGAAGAGCGAGCCGGGCCTGCGGGACCGCAAGAAGCGGCAGACCCGGGACGCGCTCTGCCGGGTCGCCGTCACCCTCGCCGCCGAGCGCGGGATCGAGCACGTGACCGTCGAGGACATCAGCGCCGGGGCCGGCGTCTCGCCGCGCACGTTCTTCAACTACTTCGCCGGCAAGGAGGAAGCCGTCGTCGGGCCCGACCCCGAGGCGGCGGCGCGGATCCGGGACCGGGTCGTCGCGCACCCGCCGCACGACAGCGCCGTCGAGGCGGTCAAGGCCGCCCTGCTCGCCGAGGTCGCCGAGAACCTCGCCGACGACCGCGACCTGTGGCTGTTGCGCATGCGGGTGGTGCAGCAGAACCCCGTCCTGCTCGTGCGGGCCTTCGCCGGCGGTGAGGACGTCGAGCGGCGGTTGGCCGACGGGATCGCCGAGCGGGTCGGGGTGGCGTCGGACGCGCTCTACCCGGCGTTGCTGGCCGCCGCCGCGGGGGCCGCGTTCCGGGTCGCGGTCGCCCGCTGGTCCACAGTGGACGAACCGTTGGAACACGTGCTGGTCGAAGCCCTGGACCTGCTCGCCGCCGGGCTGGCCGACCCGCCACGAACCTAGAGAATCCGAAGAGGGGGAAAGATGTCCGCTGAGACGACCGAAGCAGTCGGGAGTGCGGGGGACACGAAGCGCAAGGACGTCGTGCAGGCCATGTCGGGCCTCATGCTCGGCATGTTCATGGCCATCCTGGCGTCCACCATCGTGTCCAACGCGCTGCCGCGCATCATCGCCGACCTGCACGGGTCGCAGTCCGTCTACACCTGGGTCGTCACCACCGAACTCCTGGCGATGACCGCGACCGTCCCGCTGTGGGGCAAGCTCGCCGACCTCTACAGCCGCAAGCTGCTCATCCAGTTGTCCCTGGGCATGTTCGTGGTCGGCTCGCTGATCGCGGGCTTCTCGCCCAACGTCGAGGTGCTCATCGCGAGCCGCGTCGTGCAGGGCCTGGGCGCGGGTGGCATGACGGCGCTGGCGACCATCGTGATGGCGGCCATGATCCCGCCGCGCGACATGGGCAAGTACGCGGGCCTGTTCGGCGCGGTGTTCGGCGTCGGCACGGTCGCCGGGCCGCTGATCGGCGGCGTCATGGTGGACACGTCGTGGCTGGGCTGGCGCTGGTGCTTCTTCATCGGCGTGCCGTTCACCCTGGCGTCGATCTTCCTGCTCCAGCGAACCCTGCACCTGCCGGTGGTCCGCCAGGAGGTCAAGATCGACTGGGCGGGTGCGGCGCTGATCGTGTCCGGCGTCTCGACGCTGCTGGTGTGGACGACGCTGGCGGGCAACCAGTTCGAGTGGCTGTCCGGCTGGTCCGCGCTGATGGTGGTCGGCGGCCTGGTGCTGCTGGCGCTGGCGGTGTGGGTGGAGTCGCGGGCGGCGGACCCGATCGTGCCGATGTCGATCTTCGCCAACCGCACGGTCGCGCTGACCACCCTGGCCAGCGCGCTGGTCGGCGTGGCGATGTTCGGCGGCACGGTGTTCCTGTCCCAGTACTTCCAGATCGGCCTGGGCAAGACGCCCACGCAGGCCGGCCTGATGAGCCTGCCGCTGATCTTCGGCCTGCTGGTGTCCTCGACCGTCGCCGGCGGCCTGATCACCAAGTGGGGCCGCTGGAAGGCGTTCCTGGTGGCGGGCGGTGTCGTCATGGTCGGCGGCATGCTGCTGTTGGCCACCATCGACGCGCGGACCAGCGTGTTCATGGTGTCGGTGCACATGGCCGTGCTCGGTGTCGGCGTCGGCATGCTGATGCAGAACCTGGTGCTGGTCGCCCAGAACGACGTGCCCGCCAAGGACCTGGGCGCGACCACGTCCACCCTGACGTTCTTCCGCTCGCTGGGCGGCGCGATCGGCGTCAGCGTGCTGGGCGCGGTGCTGGCCAACCGGGTGACCACCCTGTCGGCGGAGAAGTTCGGGCCGATCCCGGGCGGCGCGTCCAACGAGGTGCCCGACCTGTCCAAGCTGCCCGCCGAGGCCCTGGCGATCGTCCAGGACATCTACGCCACCGCGACGGCCGAGCTGTTCCTCATCGGTGCGCCCATCGCGGTGCTGGCCCTGCTGGCGGTGCTGTTCATCAAGGAGAAGCCGCTGAAGACCCAGAGCGGCGACGAGCGGCTCGCGGCGGAGCTGGCCGCCGGCCACTGAGCCGGGCACCGGGCAGGTCGCCGGGGCACAGAGCGGGCCGCCGGCCAGCGAACCGGTCGCCGGCCACCGAACCCGGTCGCCGGGCACCGGACTGGTCGCCGGCCACCGAACCGGTCGCCGGCCGCTGAGCCGCACGGCGTTGACCAGCGGTCTAAGTTGTTCGCCATGACCCGACCTGCTGGACTGCGGGAACGCAAGAAGCTCGCGACCCGTACCGCGCTGGCCGACGCCGCGCTCCGGCTCTGCCTGGAGCGCGGCGTCGACGGCGTGACGGTCGAGCAGGTCGCCCACGAGGCCGGGGTGTCCCTGCGGACCTTCTTCAACTACTTCTCCTCGAAGGAGGAGGCGGTCGTCGCGGGTGACGTGGCGACGGCCGAGGCCTTCGTGCGGGCGTTCGCCGAACGGCCGGCCGACGAACCGGTGCTGGAGGCCCTGCGCCGGGCGCTGGTGGCCATCCTGCCCGAGCACGTGGACCGGGCGAAGCTGGAGCAGCTGCGCCTCCTGCGCCGCACGCCCACCCTCCTGCCCGCCCAGCTCGCGGCCTTCCACGCCCAGGAACGGGCGCTCGCGGGCGTGGTCGGCGAACGGGTCGGCCTGGACCCGGCCACCGACCTCTACCCGATGGTGTTCGCCGCCACGGTCATGGCCTCGGTCCGGGTGGTCGTCACGCAGTGGCTCGACACCGGCGACCGGCGCCCGCTGGCCGACCTGGTCAACACCATGATCGACCAGCTGGACGCCGGGTTCCGCCGCTGACCAGGCCGGTCAGTCCCAGGCGACCGGCAGGCTGTGCACCCCGTACACCAGCATGTCCGAGCGCAACGGCACCTCCGCCGCCGGCAGGTCCAGGCGCAGGCCCGGCAGGCGGCGCAGCAGCTCGGTGAACCCGACCGCCATCTCCACGCGCGCCAGTTGCTGGCCCAGGCACTGGTGGATGCCGTGCCCGAACGCCAGGTGCGACACCCGGCCCCGCGCCACGTCCAGCTCGCCCCGCTCGCCGTACACCCGCGGGTCGCGGTTGGCCACCGGCACGTTGACGATCACCGTCTCGTCGGCCGGGATGCGCACGCCCGCGACCTCGACCTCCTCCAGCGTGGTGCGCACCGGACCGAGGTGGACGATCGACAGGTAGCGCAGCAGCTCCTCCACCGCGCCGTCGACCAGCGACGGGTCCGAGCGCAGCTTCTCCAGCTCCTCCGGGTGCTCCAGCAGCGCGAACGTGCCCAGCGCGAGCATGTTCGCGGTGGTCTCGTGGCCGGCGATGAGCAGCAGCAGCGAGATGCCCACCAACTCGTCGTCGGTCAGCTCGGGGGCGGCGGTGATCAGGCCGGACAGCAGGTCGTCGGTCGGCTCGGCCCGCTTGGACCGCACCAGTCCCCGCATGAACGCCCGCAGCTCGTCGGAGGCCTTCACGACCTCCTCGGCCGGGGCGTTCAACCGCAGCAGGGTGCTCGAACGCTCCTGGAACTGGGCGCGGTCGGCGTAGGCGACGCCCAGGAGTTCGCAGATCACCAACGACGGCACCGGCAGGGCGAACGCCGGCACCAGGTCCGCCCGGTTGCCGGCGGCGACCATGGCGTCCAGGTGCTCGGTGACGATCTCCTGCACGCGCGGGGTCAGCTGGCGCATCCGCCGCACGGTGAACTGGCCGGTGAGCAGCCGCCGGTAGCGGGTGTGCTCCGGGGCGTCCATGGTGATGAAGTTGCCCGCCCGCACCGCCGGGTCGGTCATCCGCGCGCGCAGCGCCTCGGGCAGTTTGCGCAGCACGCGCTCGCTGCGGAAGCGGTCGGAGCTGAACCGGGCGTCGGCCAGCACGGCTCGCGCCTCTTCGTGGCCGGTGATCAACCACGCGGTGTCGCCGTCGCCCATGGTCACCTGGTGCACCGGGCCCCGCGTGCCCAAGTCGGTGAGCCGGGTGGACGGGTCGAACGGGCAGCCGGGTGTGCGTTCGGTGTACTCGGTCGGCAGTCGCAGCGCCAGGCGGTCCTGGCTCGGTCCCCGGGAAACGGTGGGGCTGGTCATCCGCGAGTCCTGTTCCCGACCCGGTCCGTGATCGGGTCGTTGCTCAGGGTGTTGGTAAGCCACGGTACCGACGAACCTGCACGGCGTGCACGTTTTTTACCGCGACGCTCTTGGTGACAGGGCTTCGTCGACCCACTCGGCCAGCGTCCGGCCGGGGTGCTCCAGCCAGTGCGCGATCGCCGCGCGGATGGTGGCCAGGAAGGTCGCGGCCAGGACCCGGGACCGCAGCGGGTCCGCGCCCCGGCGGGTCGCCTCGGCGGCCAGTTCGCCCTCGACCGCCGCGAACGCCGCCACCTGGTGGGGCAGCAGGCTCGGGTGCAGGCGCAGGAGTCGGCGCTGGGCCACCCACGCCGGGTCCAGGCGGTCGCTGTCGGCCAGCAGGGTCGCCGCGCCGGCGCGGAAGGCGGTCGCGGGTGGTTCACCCTCGGGGCGGTCGCGGATCGCGTCGACCAGCGCGCGCAGGCGCAGGCGGTCGGCGTGGAAGATCGCGTCCTCCTTGCCCGCGAAGTAGTTCGAGAACGTGCGGCGGGAGACGTCGGCGGCGTCCGCGATGGCCTCGACGGTCACCCGGTCGGGGCCGTGCTCCAGTGCCAGCCGGAGGGCGGCCTCGTGCAGGGCCAGGCGGGTCGCCGCCTTCTTGCGTTCGCGGAGGTCCATCGAGATCCAGGTTACTTCCCACTGGGCAAACTTGCACAACGGGCAAGATTGATAGATGCTTGTAGTAAGCAAGCATTCGGGAGGTCGACGTGGACCCCAACGGTGAGCTGGTCGAACGGCTGCGCGCGCTGGTGCGGCTCGTGCGGCGGATCAAGCAGGAGGGCGCGGGTCACCACCCGGTCCTGCCCGCCGGCCTGGTCACGACGCTGACGCTGATCGACCGGTCGACCGGGTGCCACGCCAAGGAGCTGGCGGCGCACGCGGGCCTGGACCCGTCCACCGTCAGCCGCGCGGTCGGCACGCTCGTCGCCCACGGACTGGTGCGGCGGCGGGCGGACCCGGCCGACGGGCGGGCCAGCGTCCTGGTCGTCACCGCCGCCGGGCACGCCGTGCTGGCCCAGGCCCGCGGCTGGTACGGCGACCTGCTCTCCCGGGCGCTCGCCCACTGGGACCCGGCCGAGGTCGACGCGCTCACCGCCGCACTCGGCCGGCTCACCGCCGACGTCGAAGCAACGCTGGAGGCAAGCCGATGACGAGCACCCCGGAGCCGGTCGCGACCGCGCACCGCGCTCCCGTGCCGATGAACCACCGCCAGATCATGGAGGCGCTCAGCGGGCTGCTGCTCGTGCTGTTCGTGGCCATGCTCAGCGGCACGGTGGTGTCCACCGCGCTGCCGCAGATCATCGGCGCGCTGGACGGGTCGCAGACCCAGTACACGTGGGTCGTCACCGCGACCCTGCTCACCGCCACCGCGAGCACCCCGATCTGGGGCAAGCTCGCCGACCTGTTCGACAAGAAGACGATGGTGCAGGCCGCCATCGTCGTGTTCGCCGTCGGGTCGGTCGTCAGCGGGTTCGCCCAGTCGGCCGGGCAGCTCATCGCCGCGCGGGCGTTCCAGGGCATCGGCGTGGGCGGCCTCCAGGCGCTGGTGCAGGTGGTGATCGCGGCGATGATCCCGCCCCGCGAGCGCGGCCGGTACAACGGCTACCTCGGCGCGGTGATGGCCGTGGCGACGGTCGGCGGCCCGCTGCTGGGCGGGCTGATCGTGGACACCTCCTGGCTGGGCTGGCGGTGGTGCTTCTTCATCGGCGTGCCGGTGGCGTTGATCGCGCTGGTGGTGTTGCAGGCGACGTTGAAGGTGCCCAGCGTGCGGCGGACCGACGTGAAGATCGACTACCTGGGCGCGGGCCTGATCGCCGCCGGTGTGTCGCTGCTGCTGGTGTGGATCTCGTTCGTGGACGACTCGTTCGCCTGGATCTCGTGGCAGAGCGGAGCGATGGTCGGCGGGTCGGTGGCGCTGCTGGCGCTGGCGGTGTTCGTGGAGTCGCGGGCCGCGGAACCGGTGGTGCCGCTGGGGATCGTGCGGCAGCGGACGACCGCGCTGGCGATCCTGGCCAGCGTCGCGGTGGGCATGGCGATGTTCGGCGGCGCGGTGTTCCTGGGGCAGTACTTCCAGATCGGGCGCGGGTACACGCCCACCGAGGCCGGGTTGCTGACCATCCCGATGATGGCCGGCGTGCTGGGCACGTCCGTCGTCAGCGGGCGGCTGATCACCCGCAGCGGCCGGGTCAAGCCGTACATCGTGACCGGCGCGGTGGTGCTGGTGGCCGGGTTCGCGCTGCTGGGCGTGGTGGACCACGAGACGTCGCTGGTGTTCGTGGGCGGCGCGATGCTGCTGGTGGGCGCCGGGGTCGGCATGAGCATGCAGAACCTGGTGCTGGCGGTGCAGAACACCGTTCCGCTGCGCGACATCGGGGCGGCCAGCGCGACCGTCGCGTTCTTCCGGTCGCTGGGCGGCACGATCGGGGTGTCCGTGCTGGGCGCGGTGCTCGCGCGGGACGTGGCCGACCGGATCACCGACGGGTTGCGGCAGGCCGGCATCCCGGCGAGCGGCACGAGCGGCGGCAGCCTGAACCTCAACGCGCTGCCGGAGTCGGTGCGGCACATCGTCCGCGCGGCCTACGGCGACTCCACCGGGCACATCTTCACCATCTCGGCGTGCATCGCCGTGGTGGGCGTGGTGGCGGCGTTGCTGCTCAAGCCCATCGTGCTGCGGTCGAGCCTGGACCTGGACAAGGGGTGAGGCGGGCGGCGGGGTCCCTCCGGCCCCGCCGCCCCCGGTTCAGCGGTCGATCGATCGAGACACTGGCCGACCCCGTGTTGTTCACCAGCGCGAACCGCTTGCCCGGCCCGGACGCCGTCCAGCGCGGGTCGGTGCCCACCGGGACCTGGGCCCATTTCTCCCACCAGGTCCGCCGATGTCCCTCCGTATCGATTGGTCGGTCACGGTTCCCCCGTTCCGCGGCGGGTTGGGGCTGACCACTTCGAAAGTGCGGAACGCGGCGCGCGGGGCAATCGACGAAATGAACCAATGTGCGGCGTGCTGTCGATCGCATCAAAACAGAGCTGATCATTTATTTGGCGCAGGGGATCCCGCCCATTTCGCGGAGAGCGTCCGGGGACGTGTTCTCCCGCCGCGCCGGTGCGGACCGGTGGGCGCGTGTGGGGCGAGTCCTTGATCCGGTCTGGTGTCGTGGCCTCCGTGTCGGCGGGGTGGTGGCCACCGTTGACGTCATCGAAGCACCTCAGCGAGGATTGCCTCAATGGAAGTTGACACCAACCTTCGGGTGAGGGCGGCGCTGCACCACGCGCTGTCCGACCCGGTCCGCCTGGGCATCGTGGACCTGCTCGCCGTCGGCGACCGCTCGCCCGGCGAGCTGGCGCACGCCTTCGACCTGACGTCCAACCTGCTGGCCCACCACCTCAAGGTGCTGCGCGACGTCGGCCTGGTGCACCGCGCCCGCTCGCACGCCGACGGGCGGCGCGCCTACGTCCGCCTGCTGCCCGCCCCGCTGGAGCGGCTGCGCGTGACGCCGTCGGTCACCGCGCCGCGCGTGGTGTTCGTCTGCACCCGCAACGGGGCCCGCTCGCCGCTGGCCGCCGCCGTGTGGCGCACCCGCAGCGCCATCCCGGCCACCAGCGCGGGCACCCACCCCGGACCGCGGGTCAACCCGCGCGCCCTCGCCGTCGCCCACCGGCACGGGCTGCGGTTCGACCGCGAGACCACCAGGAGCGTGGCCGAGGTCGTGCGAGAAGACGACCTGGTGGTCGCGGTGTGCGACAAGGCCTACGAAGAACTCGGCAGCGCGGTGCACTGGTCGGTCCCCGACCCGCGCACCGACGAAGACCTGGAGGACGTCTTGGCGCAGCTCACCGAGCGCGTCGACCGGCTCGCGGCGATCGCGGGAGCACCGTGACCGGGGTCGGGTTGGGCACGATCGCCCGCGAGTGGGGCCGGATCGGGTGCATCGGGTTCGGCGGGCCGCCCGCGCACATCTCGCTGCTGCGCGACCTGTGCGTGACGCGGCGGAAGTGGCTGGACGAGGAGGAGTTCGAGCACGGCATCGCCGCCACCAACCTGCTGCCCGGACCCGCGTCCACGCAGCTGGCGATCCTGTGCGCGTGGAAGCTGCGCGGCACGGCCGGCGCGCTGGTGGGCGGGTTCTGCTTCATCGTGCCCGGGTTGGTCGTGATCCTGGCGCTGGCCGCGTTGTTCCTGGCCGCCGACCCGCCCGCCTGGGTGACCGGCGCGGCGGCGGGCGCGGGCGCGGCGGTGCCCGCGGTGGCCCTGCACGCCGCGTGGGGGTTGGTGCCCGGCAGCTGGAAGCGGGTGGTCGACCGGGCCGCGCGCGTGCGGTGGGTCGCCTACCTGGTGGCCGGGGCCGTGGCGGCGGCGGTGACCGGGCCGTGGCTGGTGCTGGTGCTGCTGGTCGCCGGGCTGGTCGAGGTGTCCGTGCACGCGCCGTCCTCGCGGCGGGCGTGGCCGGTGGTGGTCGCGCTGCCCGCGACCGGCGGCGGGCTGCTCGGCGTGGCGTGGGTCGCGGCCAAGGTCGGCGCGCTGTCCTACGGCGGCGGGTTCGTCATCATCCCGCTGATGCAGCGCGACGCCGTGCACACCTACGGCTGGATGACCGACGCGCAGTTCCTCAACGCCGTGGCACTCGGCCAGATCACGCCCGGACCCGTGGTGCAGACCGTCGCCGTGGTCGGGTTCGCCGCCGCCGGGCTGGTCGGGGGAGTGCTGGCCAGCGTGGTCGCGTTCGCGCCGTCGTTCGCGTTCGTGATCTTCGGCGGGCCGCGGCTGGAACGCCTGCGGGACAACAGGAAGGCCCAGGCGTTCCTGACCGGCGCGGGCGCGGCGGCGGTCGGCGCGATCGGCGGTTCCACGCTGCCGCTGGCGCTGTCGCTGCACGAGCCGTGGCAGTTCGCCGTGCTGGCGGGCGCGGTGGCGTGGTTGCTGGTGCTCCGGCGCGGGGTCGTGTCGGCGCTGCTCACGGCCGGTGCGGTGGGTGCGCTGATCAGCTTGCTGTGAACACCGGTCCCCGGAGGTCGCGCGGATGTGTCGGGCGTGTTCCGCAAGGGAACGGAGCGGAAGGTGCATGTGCACCGTTAGCATCGCCCCACCCCCGGCGACGCCGGGGCCGAAGGGGGACGGGTGGGGATGACGACCGGGGAGGTCCCGGCCGCACAGCTCGTGGGCGAGGACGTGGAGGTCGTCGGCGCCCGGGTCACCGGCGTGCTCGACCTGACCGACGCGCCGCCGAGCACGCTGCGGTTCGTGCGGTGCCGGTTCGACGAACCTCCGGTGCTGCGCGAGGCGTCGATGCGCGCGCTGGAGTTCCACGGCTGCGAGCTGCCGGGCCTGGACGCGCGGCGGCTGCGGTGCCGGGGTGACGTGGTGCTGGCGGGCACCGTGGTGCACGGCGCGGTCGAGCTGGGTGACGCCGAGGTCGGCGGCGAACTGTCGTTCGAGGACAGTCGGGTCGGCGCGGTGTTCGCGCGGCGGGCGTGCGTGGGCGGGGACGTGCAGTTGGCCGGGGCCGCGTTCGGCGAGGTCGGTGGCGTGTCGCTGGACCTGCGCGGCGCCCGCGTGGGCGGCGGTGTGCTGGGCGAGAACGAGGTCCGCATCGGCGTCACGGCCGAGGGCTCGCTGTTGCTGGCGGACGCGCGGGTCGGCGGGGCGCTGTGCCTGCGCCAGGCGCGGGTCGGTGCCGTGAACGCGGACCGCGTGCGCCTGGTCGGCGACCTGGACGCCACCGAGGCCCGGCTGGCGCTGTCGCTGGTCGGCGCGTCGGTGGGCGGCTCGCTGGTGCTCGGCGCGGCCGAGGCGGACGCGTTGGTGCTGGACCGGGCACGCGTGGCCGGGCACGTGCACCTGGCGTTCGCGCTGGTGCGGACGGGCGTGAGCCTGGTGGACGCCCGGGTCGGTGGTGACCTGAGGGCGTCGTGCGCGGAACTGCGGGACTTCATCGGCACGCGGGCGAGGGTGACCGGTGACGTGGACCTGGGACAGCTGCGCGTCGAGGACGTCGTGTGCCTGTCCGCCGCGGACGTCGGCGGCGTGCTGGACCTGTCGGGCGCGGACCTGGCCGGCGCGCTGGACCTCAGTGCCGCGCGCATCGCCGGTGAGCTGAAGATGGGCGACTTGGCGGCGCAGGGCACCGTGAACCTCTCCGGCGCGGCCGTCCGCTGCCGGGTGGACCTGCGCGGCGCGCACCTGGGGGCGCGGCTGGACGCGTGCGGCCTGGTGACGTGGGAGCTGCGCCTGGCGGTCGAGGACCCGCCGCGCGGGCGGGTCGACCTGCGGGACGCCCGGTGCGCGACGTTGCGGGACAACGGGTTCCTGTGGGGTGCGCGGGGCGGGGTGGAGCTGACCGGGTTCGGGTACCGGCGGCTGGAGCCGAGGCTGGAGGACCGGGTCGCGGTGCGGCGGCGGTTGTCGCAGCTGCGGTCGGCGACGGACCGGTTCACGCCCGACGCCTACGACCGGTTGGCGAACGTGCTGCGGCTGGACGGGCGGGAGTCCGAGGCGGCGGCGGTGCTGGTGGAGAAGCAGCGGTTGCGGTACGCCGAACGCGCCCGCTCCGCCGGGTGGGCCGGCCCGGTCGTCACCGCTTGGAGTTCCCTGCTGCTCAGCCTGACCGGGTACGGCTACCGGTTGGGCCGCGGTGTCGCCTACCTCCTCGCGGTCGCCTCGCTCGTCGCCCTCCTCCTCTTCTGAGTAGCGCAGGCGCTACCACCAACGGGCGGGCTGTCCGCATGGTCCTGTCCACCGGGAACGGAAAAGATCGGTCTCGTTGATCGTTCCCAGTGCGAAGGAAGAGCATGTCGAGACTGAAGTCCGTGCGCCGTGGAACGGCCCGGGTGGCCGGCGCCCTGCTGTTGGGCGCGCTCGCCGCCACGACCACGACCAGCACCGCCGGCGCCATCGTCAACGGGGAGGACTCCACCGAGCGCTACCCGTTCATGGCCTCGATCCCGGAGACCGTGCCCGCGGCGGGCGGCGCCAAGGGCGTCTGCGGGGCGTCGCTGATCCACCCGAGGTGGGTGGTGACGGCGGCGCACTGCGTCGACCCGGAGCGGACGGGTGCGGTGCCGGACGGGACCGTGCGCATCGGCAGCGACCGGCGAACGTCCGGCGGCACCGTCCGCACCATCGACCGCGTGGTGCGCCACCCGGACTACCAGGTGGCACCGGGCACCCAGCCGAACCGCAACGACATCGCCCTGGTCCGCCTGGACCGCCCGGTCACCCGACGACCGATCCGCATCGCCGACCGAGCCGGCGCACCCGGCACCCCGACCCGCCTGCTCGGCTTCGGCACCACGGTCGAGGGAGCCGGCCCCGACGAGTGGAAGTTCCCCGAACGCCTCCAACAACTGGACACCCGCCGCGGCGCGGAATCCGAGTGCGCCCCGGGCTTCGCGGACCGAACCCGCCTGTGCACGGTCAGCCGCAAACCCGGCGCGATGGCATGCTCCGGCGACTCCGGCGGCCCTCAACTCCAACGCGACAAGCAGGGCCGATGGGAACTGATCGGCGTCACCTCCGGCCCAGGCGACGAGGACGTACCGTGCGCAAACGGCCCAGGCCTCTACACCAACGCAACCGCATACACCGGCTGGATCCAAAGAACCATCAACACCACCCACTAACCCCACCCCACCGACCGCGCCGCAGGCGCCACGGGCTGCCAAGCACAGGAAGGGCCTCGGTTCGTTCCCCGTACGGCCTGGGCGCAGCCCAACCGCGCTTTGGTCTTCCCCGCAACCAGCTTTTCCGGTTGCGGGGAAGACCAAAGGGTGGTTGCCTCCGGCAGGCCGTGCGGGGAACGAACCGACGCCCTTCCACCCCCCGGGGGCCTGCCGCGCGGCGAGCGCCGCTTTTCGCTTTTGATCTTGAAAAAACGCAGCGCCCAAGTGACCTGAACCACAGCGCGGAACCGGAGCGGCAGAAGAAGCGACCACCTGGGCAGTCAGGCACTTCCCCTTCCCGCCTGACCGCACGCAAGCGTGCTCACACCGGGCCGGTCCGCCCACTCCGACGGGCCCACCGACCCGGTGTCACACGCCGGCCCAAGCCCAAATCACCGCGCTGGTCAGTCCCGCATCACCGCGCTGGTCACCGCCGCGCATCACCGCTCAAACCGGTAACCACGCCCAGGCTCGGTGATCAGGTGCCGCGGCCGAGACGGCTCCGGCTCCAACTTCCGCCGCAACTGCGTCAAGTACACCCGCAAGTAGTGCCCGGCATCCTCATGCCCCGCCCCCCAAACCCTCCGCAGCAGCTCACGACCGGCCACCGGCTCACCCCCGGCCCGCACGAGCACCTCCAGCAGCGCCCACTCCGTCGGGGTCAGGTGAACCTCCCCATCCCCCCGCCGGATGCGCTTCGCGCCAAAATCCACCGTGAAAGACGCCGCACGCACAGGCGGTTCCCCGACCAGTCGCGGCCCGGCCCGGCGCACGGCCGCCCTGATGCGCGCCAGGAACTCGCCCACCTCGAACGGCTTGGTCACGTAGTCGTCGGCACCGGCATCCAGAGCCGCCACCTTGTCCGCCGAGTCCACCCGCGCGGACAACACCACGATCGGCACCGTCGAGCGCTCTCGCAACGCCCGGATCACCGCGATCCCGTCCAAGTCCGGTAACCCCAGGTCCAGCACCACCACATCCGGCGCGCCGGCCCCGAAGACCTCCACCGCCGACGTCCCGTCCGAAGCCGTCAACACCGAAAACCCGTGCGCCGCCAACGTGATCCGCAACGACCGCAGAACGAGCGGATCGTCATCCACAACCAACACACTGCTCACAAAACCTCCGCCGACCCCGCCACACCCGCCACACCCACCGAACCAGCCACCGAACCCGCCACACCCACCGAACCAGCCGAAGCCACCGGCAACGAGATCACGATCGTCAACCCGCCCCCAGGCGTGTCCTCAGCCGCGATCGACCCACCCATCGCGTCCACAAAACCCTTCGCCACGCTCAACCCCAACCCCACCCCGGGCGTGCTGTCCCGATCCCCCAACCGCTGGAACGGGGCGAACACGGCGTCGGCGGTGTTCTTCGGCAACCCGCGCCCGTGGTCGACCACCCGCAGTTCGACGCGGTCGCCGTGGGCGCTGGCCCGGACGGCGATCTCCGGCTCGTCGGCGCTGATGGCACCGTCGCCGTCCACGTCCACCACCCGGCGCGGGCTCAGCCTGCCGTGGCGCAGGGCGTTGTCGATGACGTTCGCGACGACCCGTTCCAGCAACCCCGAGTCGGCCAGCACGGCGGGCAGGCCCTCGGACACGTCCACCGACACCGAGCGCCGGTCGTCGATGCCGGCCAACGCCCGGGCCACCACCTCGTCGAAGGTCACCGCCCGCAGCAGCGGCGCGACGGCCCCGGTGGCCAGGCGGGACGAGTCCAGCAGGTTGTCCACCAGGCCGGTGAGCCGGTCGGCGGAGACCTCGATGGCCTCCAACAGCTCCCGGGTGTCCTCTTCGGACAGTGCCAGGTCCACCGCCCGCAGGCTGCCGATCGACGCCTTGATCGAGGTCAACGGGGTGCGCAGGTCGTGCCCGACCGCCGACAGCAGGGCGGTGCGCAGTTCGGTCGTCTCGGCCCGGCGCTGGGCGTCGGCGGTCTCGGCGGCCATCCGCTGTTGCCGCAACGCCATCAGCGCCTGCCCGGCGGCGGCCTCCAACGCGCGCTGGTCGCTCGCCGGCAGGGTCCGGCCGCGCAGCGCCAGGTGCACGTCACCGGTCACCGGCACGTCCACGTCGGCGTCCTCGGGTTCGCCGCACGGGCGCGGGCCGACGCACGCCACCCGTTCCCACCCGCCGTCGCGGCGCTCCAGCAGCGCCACCGACTCCAGGCCGAAGTTCTCCCGCACCTTCTCCAACAGCCGCGCCAGCGGGAACGGGCTGGTCAGCACGGTCCGCGCGTAGGAGGCGAGCAGCGCGGCCTCGGTGCGGGCGCGTGCGCCCTGCTCGCCCAGGCGGGCCGCCCGGTCCACCACCAGCGCCACCAGCACCGCCACCACCAGCATCGCCAGCAGCGTCACCACGTTCTCCGGCGTGGCCACGGCCAGGCTGTAGTACGGCGGGGTGAAGAAGAAGTTGAGCAGCCCCGCGCCGAGCAGGGCCGCGCCGACCGCCGGGCCCAGGCCGCCGACCAGCGCGACCACCACCGTGGCCAGGAAGAACCCGACCAGGTCGGTGGAGAACGTCAGCCCGTCCCGCGCGAGCACCCCCACCCCGGTCACCGCGAACGGCAGCGCGACCGCCAGCGCCCAGCCCAGCAGCACCCGACCCCGGGTCAACGGGTTGCGCCCGACCCGCCAGCGGGGACCGCGCCGCGCCTCGTCGTGGGTGACCATGTGCACGTCGATCGGCCCGGACGCCTGGATCACCGCCGCGCCGATGCCCTCGTCGAACACCCGCGCCAGCCGCGACCGCCGGGACGTCCCCAGCACCAGCTGCGTCGCGTTGACCCCGCGCGCGAACTCCAGCAGCGCGGTCGGCACGTCGTCGCCCACCACGGTGTGGAAGGTCGCGCCCACGTCGTCGGTGACCTTGCGGGCCCGTGCCAGCGACTCCGGCGAGACCCCGGCCAGCCCGTCGCCGCGCAGCACGTGCACGACCAGCAGCTCCGCGCCCGCCCGGGCCGCGATGCGCCGCGCCCGCCGGATCAGGGTCTCGCTCTCCGGGCCGCCGCTGACCGAGACGACGACCCGTTCGCGGGTCTCCCACGTGTCGGTGATGCGCTGCTCGGACCGGTAGCGCAGCAGGGCGACGTCGACCTGGTCGGCCACCCACAGCAGGGCCAGCTCGCGCAGCGCGGTCAGGTTGCCGACGCGGAAGTAGTTGCCCAGCGCGGCGTCGATCTTGTGGGCGGCGTAGACGTTGCCGTGCGCGAGCCGCCGGCGCAGGGCCTCGGGCGTGATGTCGACCAGCTCGACCTGCCCGGCGCGCCGGACCACCTCGTCGGGCACGGTCTCGCGCTGCCGGACGCCGGTGATCCGCTCCACGACGTCGTTGAGGGACTCCAGGTGCTGGATGTTGACCGTCGAGAGCACGTCGATGCCCGCGTCCAGCAGTTCCTCGACGTCCTGCCACCGCTTGGCGTTGCGCGAGCCGGGGACGTTGGTGTGGGCCAACTCGTCCACGACGGCGACCTCGGGCGCGCGGGCCAGCACGGCGTCCACGTCCATCTCGGTGAACTGCGCCCCCCGGTGGTGCAGGGTGCGGCGCGGCACGGCCTCCAGCCCGGCGAGCCGGTCGGCGGTCCGGTCCCGGCCGTGCGTCTCGACCAGGCCGACGACGACGTCCGTGCCGCGCTCGCGCCGCCGGTGCGCCTCGCCGAGCATGGCGAACGTCTTGCCCACGCCGGGCGCGGCCCCGAGGTAGATCCGCAGCTCACCGCGCTTGCGTTTGCCTTCCACGTCCTCAGTGTGCGCGCCCGGCGGGCACGGCTCAGCGCGACGATCCACACACGCAAGGAACGCGTAAAGACGCTGCGCGCTTCGGGAATCCACAGCGCCGGGCTGAACCACCCGGCCGCCCGCCGGCGTAGAGCAGGGTCGGAGCCCGGGCGGCTCCCGTCCACGGCGGCGCCGACATTCCGGTCAGGCCTGGCAGGGCCTCGCCGCCGACGGACGCGGGGGCCGAGGGTCCGCATCACCCTCGGCCCCCGGCCGCCACCGACGGCGAACCACCGACGCTCCCATGGTCCCCGATCAACCCCAGTCCGACTCCAACCCCAGCTCCAACCTCAGCCCCAGCCCCGACCCCAACCCCAGCCCCGACCCCAACCCCAGCCCCGACCCCAACCCCAGCCCCGACCCCAACCCCAGCCCCGACGCCAACCTCAACCCCGACGCCAACCCCAGCCCGGGTCTGCCGCCCACCCGCTCACGGCGTCGTGACCGGCGGCACCGCCCCCCGCCGGCCGCCCTTCAGCCAGATCACCGAGCCCGGCTTGCGGGCCTCCTTGCGGATCTTGCCCACGCCCAGCCCGCAGGTCAGCTCCTTGTAGGCCGCGCCGAGCCGGCCGCCGAAGTAGAGGGTGAGCGCGGTGTCGTCCTTGCGGGCGAACTGGCGCAGACCCGCCGCGCGGCCCAGGCTCACGCACGAACCCACGAAGGCCTGGTCGATCGCCGCCGGCTCGACGCCCGCGATCCGGCTCAGCACGGTGTCGGCCGCCTGCGCGCCCAGCGGACCGGCGGCCTGGCAGCTCATCCGCAACGGCTGCCCGGACGGGGCGGCGGCGTCGCCGGCGGCGACCACGCGCGGGTCGTCGAGGCTGGTCAGGGTCTCGTCGGTGAGCAGCCGGCCCAGGTCGTCGGTGCGCAGCCCGCTCGCGGCGGCCAACCCGGGCACGGCGAACCCGGCCGTCCACACGGTCAGCGCGCTCGCGCGGACCGTGCCGCCGGCGAGCACGACCGCGTCGGGGCGCACCTCGGTGACCGGGTCGGCCTCCACCACCTCCACCTCGTGCCGGGCCAACCACTTGGCGGTGTACCGGCGGCCGGGGACGCCCAGCGACGGCGCGAGCGTGCCGCCGCACACCAGCGCGATCCCGCGACGACCCCGTTCGGCCAGTTCGGCGGCGATCTCGACGCCGGTCAGGCCGCCGCCCACCACGGTGACCGGGGCGTCGAGCGGCAGCCCGTCCAGCGCGGCGCGCAGTTCCCGCGCCGACTCCAGTTCCCCGAGGGAGACGGTGTGCTCGGCCGCGCCGGGCACGGCGGACGGCACGGCGGACGTGCTGCCGACCGCGTAGATCACGTAGTCGTAGTCCAGCGCCCCGCCCGACGCCAGCTCCACGCGCCGGGCGGCGGTGTCGACGCGGGTGGCGCTGTCCACGACCAGCCGGACCTCCTCGTCCAGCAGCGTGCCGTAGTCCACCGTGGCCTCGCCGGTGCCGGCGGCGTACTGGTGCAGCCGGATCCGGTCGACGAACGCCGGGCGCGGGTTGACCAGCGTGACGCGGACGTCGTCGCGCTGCCGCAGGCGGTTGGCCGCGAGGGCGCCGGCGTAACCGCCGCCGATGACGACGACCTGGTGTGCTGCTCGGGTGTTCATGGCGGGTTCCTCCCTGATCGGTGTCCCACCACCTCGACCGGCCGCCCCCGGGAAACGTCAGGCTGACACTTCGCGGCCCTGTCCGGTCGGACTGGTGGGCACGACACGACACAGGGGAGCCGACGAGAACATGACCACGCAGTCCGGAGCCGACCCGCTGGACCCAGAGCTGAGCGCGATCACGGGCGAGCGCCGGCGGCTGATCAACCTGGCCTACCGGCTGCTCGGCTCGCTCGCCGACGCCGAGGACGTCGTCCAGGAGACCTACGCCCGCTGGTACGCGATGTCGCGCGAGCAGCAGCGGGCCATCGAGTCGCCGGGCGCGTGGCTGAACAAGGTCGCCGGCCGGCTGTGCCTGAACGTGCTGTCCTCGGCTCGGGTGCGGCGCGAGACGTACGTGGGGGAGTGGATCCCCGAGCCGCTGCCCGACCCCGCCGAGTGGATCACCGGCCGGCCCGCCGCCGACCCCGCCGACCGCGTCACCCTGGACGAGTCGGTCACCATGGCGTTCCTGGTGGTGCTGGACGCGATGACCCCGGCCGAACGCGTCGCGCTCGTGCTGCACGACGTGTTCCGCTACCCCTTCGCCGACATCGCCGAGATCACCGGCCGCACCCCGGCCGCGTGCCGGCAGCTCGCGTCCTCGGCCCGCCGCCGCATCCGCGCCGCGCAGCCGCCCGCGACCCCGGCGGCCCGGCGGTCCCGGATCGTCAAACGCTTCAAGGAAGCCTTGGAGGTCGGCGACGTCGAGGCGCTGCTCGGCCTGCTCGACCCGGGCGTCACGGCGATCGCCGACGGCGGCGGCCTGGTCAGCACCACGCTGCACCCGATCGAGGGCGCGGAGCGGATCGCGCGTTCCCTGGTGCTGCTGTGGGACCGGGTGCGGCGCCAGACGCTGTTGGAGCGCACGGTCAACGGCCAGCCCGGCTTGATCGCCCAGCTCGACGGCGTGACGGTGTCGGTGTACTCGTTCGAGGTCGTGGACGACCGGATCACGCGCATCTGGGCCGTGCGCAACCCCGAGAAGCTCCGGCTGTGGGCCGGTCCGGAGGTCAGTGGGTCGGCTGGGTGAGCCACATGCGACCGGGGTTGGCGCGACCGCCCGGGACGTAGGCCGGGATGTCCAGGTGGTGGCCGGTCATGTCGATCAGCAGGTACTCCAGGTGGGGCGGCGGGACGATCACCGGCAGCGGCCCGCACTGGAACGGCTTCCACGCGCCCGGGTGGCAGGTCGGGGTGAAGGTGATCAGGTCGGCCGAGAGGCGGGTCAGGTAGAGGTCCACCTTGTCCTCGCCGACGGCGCGGAAGCTGGCGTTGTCGGTGAACGGGGCCGCTTCCTGGCGGAGGGTGAAGGTGACGCCGTTGCTCGCGGTGGCCTTGAGGTCGAGGTCGGAGTGGACGGTGAACTCGTCGAGCACCCAGTGCATCACCTCGACCTGCCGCGTCCGGCCCGCGCCGTCCGCCACGGTGAGGGTCTCGTTGCCCCGGTAGTACAGGCCGCCCACCCAGCCCGCGCCCGCGGTGACCCTGATGTCGGTCGCCGGGACCAGGTCGGGGGCGGCCTCGGCGCGCGGGGTGGCCAGCAGGGTCAGCGGCAGGGCGACGGACAGCCCGAGCGCGACCAACGCGACCGGCCCGCGCGACGTTCCACGCGCCGGCTCGGCGATGGTCGCGGGCGCAGCGGGTTCGGCGGCGGCGGGCGGCTCGGTGGGTTCGGCGGCGGGTGGGTCGGCGGGCTCGGCGGGTTCGGCGGCGGGTGGCTCGGTGGCGGTGGTTGAGGACTTCGCGGGCGGCGAGGGTTTCGGGCGGGTCTTGCCCCAGGAGGCCGCCATCGCGCCGCCGACCACAGCGCACAGCGTCCCCACGAAGAACCCGCCGAGGTTGGACAGCGGGAACGCCGCCAGGCCCACCAGGACCGCGATCAGCCCGGCGATCACCCTGGTCACCGGGCTGAACCACACGCTCAACCCGAGCACCACCAGGATCGACCCGAGCAGCACCCCGGACACCCCGCCGGTCCCGCCGCCCAGCACGACCTGGATCGCCATCAGCGGCACGACCAGGATCGGCGCCGCGCCGACCAGGATCACCAGCCCGCCCCAGAACGGCCGGGTGCGGCGCCAGCCGGTGAAAGCACGCCACCACGTGAAGCGCATGTCGCAGAAGCCCCTTCCGAAGAGGTGGCGGGGACCGGGGTCGGCCCCCGCCACGCCGGTCAGCAGCGGGTGGCGCCCGGACTGACGCTGAGCTGGAGGTTGTCGAGCTTGAACGTGCCGCCGATGGCCGCGGACAGGGCGTCGGCGTCCAGCGAGCCGATCCGGGCCCGTTCCGCCTGGAGGCCGAAGTTGCTGGTGCCGGTCTCGCCGCGCACCTCGGCCGGGCCCTGGTCCAGCGAGCCCTTGGCCACGCCGAGCTTGAGCTGGTCGAACTCGGCGTTGCCGCTGAGCTGCTTGGCGTCGAGCAACAGCCCGCTGGCGCTGATCTCCCGCGTCTTCGGGTCCGCGTCCCCGGCGGTGATCTTCAGCGTGAACGGCACGCCCAGGACCTCCGGCGTGGTGGCCGCGCACAGGCCGCTCAGCTCGGCGGTGGTGAAACCGGCGTAGGTGACACCCTGCCCGGCCCGCGCCGACACGACCCCGGCGAACCCGCTGCCGCTGACGTCGTCGGACTTGAGCTGGATCGGCACCCCCGCCACCGCGAACGACGCGGCCAGCAGGCTGTTGGCCATCGCCGCCGTCATCGCGGCGACGAGCCCGAGGCCCGGCAGCGCGACCAGGGCGGTGCGGCCCCACCGTGTTCTGCCTTCGTCCATCTGCGCACTCCTTCCCGCACGCTACGGTGCGTGCTTTCGAACCGCCCGAGGGTGCGCGCCACCGCCGGAGGAGGGCGTTCGCGAGTGGTCGGCACCGGGACGGGTCGGCAGATCGTGCAACGGAGACGCCGGTCACACAAGAGTCCATCCGGCCTGGTAGTGACTGTGACTTTCGGTCGCATGTAACCCCGGGTAACGGTGTGCTCTACGCCCGGTACTGGTTGGTGTCGAAAAACGTTGTCACTGTGCGCTGAATCCGCGTTCTGTTACTGTGCGTGAAGACGAAACTTCGAGTAACAGTTACGCAACATCACAGGTACTCAGGGCCGAACGGGGGCACGTGGTGCGCTGGTGGGTGGTGGCCGCGGCGGTGCCCGTGGTGCTCGCGTTCGTCGTCGCTGCGGTCGGGTTCGCGTTGTCCGCGCCGGTGCGGGGCGACAGCATGGACCCGGCCCTGCGCGCCGGGGACCGGGTGCTCGCGAACCCGTTCGGCGGGACCGCGCCGCAGCGGCTCGACGTGGTGACCGTCCGGCCGCCGGGGCGCGACGCCGTGGCCGTCAAGCGGGTCGTGGGCGTCGGCGGCGACCAGGTGCGCGTCAGCGGCGGACGCGTCCTGGTCCGGCCCGGCGGGGACGAGCGGTGGCACGTGCTGGAGCGGCCCGCCGAGGGGACCTGTTGCGCGCCGGACGGGAAGGGCGGCGTGGACGCGGCGGTGGTCGTGCCCGAAGGCAGTTTCTTCGTGCTCGGGGACAACACGGCTGTGTCGACCGACTCGCGGGAGTACGGTTTCGTGGCGCGGGCCGACGTGATCTCCGTCGTGTGGCGGCGCGTGTGGCCGCCGGCCGACGTCGGCGAGGTGCCCCGGCCGCGCCTGGACCCGATGTAAGCCGGTTGTAAGGCAAGCGGCGCATGCTGGAGTCGTTCGCAGGCGACGGTATCCGTGGAGCCGGGCCTCGACCGGACGCGAAGGGGGAGCCGTCTGGCCGTGGCGTCACCGGAAAACCCGCCCGGTCGCGTCGGTACCCCGGCCCGCACCGCCCGCGAACCCGGAGGCGGTCGCCGTGGCTGTGCCGGCGCTGGCCACGGCCGACCCTCCGGTCCCACCCCGCGGATCGAGCATCGGGACTCCCCGGACGAGACTTCGGGAGGAGTCGTGACGACCGGTCGCCTGTTACCCGGTGTCTTCGCCGAAGAACGACACCTGGTCCCCGCCAACGCGCCCACCCACCACTCCGCACACCTGGGCGAGCGCTACCGCGCCGTGTGCCGGGCGCTGTGCATCCCGGCGAACTCGGGCGGCCGCGACACGTGGCGGCGTTGGCCGATCTGCCCGAACTGCGCGCGCCACCTCCTGGGCGGCGCGCTGATCCCACTGGACACCTCGCTGAACTGACAACGCCCCCGGAACGATCGGGGACGGGACCCGGCGGCGAGGGACGCGGCAGCCCACGGGCACGGCGGCAGGGGCCGTGCCGGGTGGCCGTGAGGGGCGCTGGGAGCCCCCGTGCGCGACGGCAGGGGTCGCGCCGGGCTCACGGCGTGGAGCGCGGCGGCTCGCGCTGGTGCGGCGGCAGGGGCCGTGCCGGGCGCGGGTTCGCGGCGAACCGGCGAGTGCGGCCGGCGATGTGCGGCCCGGGACGTGGACCGGGCCGGGGTCGGCGTGCCGCGCTCGCCGCCGGAGCGGGGAAGGCAGGACGCGCCGCGCGAGCGGTGCCCGCGAGACCGCCGTCGCCCGTCGGACGGTGACCACCGACCGCCGTCCGGTGGCCGCCGTCCGACGGACCCCGGCCCGGCACGTGCCGTGTCGGGTTTGGGCGCGTGCCGGGCCGGGAAATCTGACGCCGGGGAGTCTGACGCCGGGAAGCCGGGATCTGGTGGCCACGGGGGCCGTGGCGGGCCACGGCGGGCTGTGCCGGGCCATGCCGGGCCGCTCAGCGGCCGTGGCGGGCCGGCTCAGTAGCCGCGGTAGCCGCCGCCCGCGAGCATGGAGGCCAGTCCGGGGTGGCGGTCGAAGCCGCCGTAACGGGCGTAGGTGTAGCGGACGCCCGCGATGATGTTGTCGACCGGGTTGTAGATGTCGTCGTGCCCGGGCAGCTTGTAGGCCTGGAAGGTCGGGTCGATGCACTGCATCAGGCCCTTGGACGGCGTGCCGCGCGCGGCGTTGGAGTCCCAGGTGTTGATGGCGCGCGGGTTGCCGCCGGACTCCTTGTAGACGATCGTCCAGATCTCGTCGACGCTGTCCTCGGTGATCGGGGTGCCGTTGGCGGCGAGGATCGCGATGGCCTCGCGCGCCCACGCCTCGACCTGGCGCTGCGTCGGCGACTTGCGGGCCTCGGCGGCCTCGTGGGCGGCCTTCGCGGCGGCCTCGGCGGCGGCCTGCTGGCGGGCCGCGTAACCGCTCTGGGCGACGCCGCTGGCCTGGTTGAAGGCGTGCAGCGCGGTGAGCTGCTCCTGGCGGATGATGCGCGCGGTCTCCGAGCCGAGGTCCACCGAGTGGACGGTCTCGACCTTGCCGGTGCGGACGTTCTCGTCCGGCAGTCCGCCGAACTCGGCGCCGCCGGCCATCGGGTTGAGGGTGCCGCTGGTCACGGCGTGTGCCGCCGCGCCCGCTCCGGTCACGAT
The DNA here is from genome assembly GCF_039521145.1 of Saccharothrix mutabilis subsp. mutabilis. Lineage (NCBI taxonomy): Bacteria > Bacillati > Actinomycetota > Actinomycetes > Pseudonocardiales > Pseudonocardiaceae > Saccharothrix > Saccharothrix mutabilis. The sequence continues at coordinate 89,531 of NZ_BAAABU010000006.1, read as the reverse complement.
GCCGACCGCGACGGCAACGCCGGCCAGTCTCTTCGGGAGCCTGCGGTCGGGTTCGGCGCGGTGCGCGCCGACGTATCCCGGTGCGGCTGCGCTGACCGTGTAGACGGTCGGCTCGTCCGCCCGGGACTTCCTATGGCGGGCCAAGGGAAGTGCCTCCTGCGTCGGGGAGCCCCACCACCGGCCACCTGGCGGGGGATCCAGGCCGGGAGGCAGTCCGGGGGATGACTGCCCGCCCGTGTCCGGCCGGTGATAGAACCGTTATCTGGCGGCCAGGAACGTAACCGTTGGTTACGCGAGAGGGCAAGACAAGCACCAATGGTGGTGACGCAGGTCACGTTTCTTGACCGTAGTGTCACTCACAGTCAACAGAATTCCCTTGATGATCGAATCAGCGTCCCGTACGGTGGCGGTCGATGGGAATCTTGTACTTCTTCCTGTGATCGGTCGCCGATCCGCGTAGAGCACGGCTCCGCGGCGGCGGTCAGGCGCACTTCCTCCTCACTCCACCGATCGACTCGGCTGCCGCGCCGTCGCGCGCGCCGGGAACAGGAGCCTGCCTTGCGCACCGCGCAACTGTCCCTCCACGACGTCACCAAGCGTTTCGACACCCGGGTCGTGCTCGACCGCGTCTCCCTCACCGTCAAACCGGGGGAGAAGGTCGGGGTCATCGGCGACAACGGGTCGGGCAAGTCCACCCTGCTGGCGCTGCTCGCGGGCCGCCTCGCGCCCGACCACGGCGAGGTCACCGTGGTCGCGCCGGGCGGGGTCGGCCACCTGCCGCAGACCCTGGACCTGCCGCCGCACGCGACCGTCGCCGACGCCGTCGACCTCGCCCTGGCCGACCTGCGCGCGCTGGAGGCCGAGATCCGGCGGATGGAACTCGACCTGACCGACCTGGCCCGCTACGCCGAGCTGGTGGAGCGGTTCGAGGCGCGCGGCGGGTACGAGGCCGACACCAGGGTGGACATCGCCCTGCACGGCCTGGGCCTGCCCGCGCTGGACCGCACCCGCCCGCTGGGCACGCTGTCCGGCGGCGAGCGGTCGCGGCTGGCGCTGGCCGCCACCCTGGCCGCCGCGCCGGAGCTGCTGCTGCTCGACGAGCCGACCAACGACCTGGACGACAAGGCGGTGGCGTGGCTCGAACAGCACCTGCGCGCCCACCGGGGCACCGTCGTGGCCATCACCCACGACCGCGTGTTCCTGGAGAACGTCACCGCCACGGTCCTGGAGGTGGAGGAGGGCCGCGTCCGGCGCTACGGCGACGGCTACGACGGCTACCTCGCCGCCAAGGCCGCCGACCGCGCGCGGCGGCTGAGCGAGTACGAGCGGTGGCGGGCCGAGCTGGCCCGGCACGAGCGGCTCGCGGCCTCGAACGCCGCCCGGATGGGCGAGATCCCGCGCAAGCTGCCGCTGGCGGTGTTCGCCGCCGGTCCGTTCCGGGCGCGGGGGCGTGCGCACGGGGTGATGAGCCGCATCCGCAACGCCAAGGAGAGGGTGCACCGGCTGACCGAGTCCCCGGTCGCCCCGCCACCGGACCCGTTGCGCTTCACCGCGCGGCCGGTCGTCGGCGAGGCGTCCGTGGTGCAGCTGTCGGACGTGCGGGTGGGTGATCGCCTGGTCGTGCCGGAGCTGACCCTGGAACCGGGGGAGCGGTTGCTGGTGACCGGCCCGAACGGCGCGGGCAAGACCACGTTGGTGCGGGTGCTGGCGGGCGAGCTGGTGCCCGACAGCGGTGCCGTGGTCGTGCCGGCCCGGGTCGGCCACCTGCGCCAGGACGACGTCCCGCTGCCGCGCGGGATGACCGTGGCGCAGGCCTTCGCGGCCGGCCGCGGTGATCCGGAGGAGTGGGCGGACCGGCTGCTCGCGCTGGGCCTGTTCACGCCGGCGGACCTCCGGTTGCGGCTGGGGGAGCTGTCCTACGGGCAGCGGCGGCGGGTCGAGCTGGCGCGGTTGGTGACCGAGCCGGTGGACCTGCTGCTGCTGGACGAGCCGACCAACCACCTGTCACCGGGCCTGGTCGAGGACCTGGAGGCGGCGTTGGCCGACTACCCGGGCGCGCTGGTGGTGGTCACCCACGACCGCCGCACCCGCTCCCGCTTCACCGGCCGCCGCCTGCACCTGGACCACGGCGCGGTGGTCCCGACCTGACCCTCCAGCCGATCCATGTCGCACCCCGCGCTGCCCGCGCCGTCCTGCTCGCCGCGCCGTCCTGCTCGCCGCGTCGTCCCGCTCGCCCGCGCCGTCCCGGTCCTCGGGCGGCGCGGGCGCGGGTCCGTCGCTCAGGCCGGCTGGAGGGCCTTCTCGGCCGTCTCGGCCGCGTCCACGGTCTGGGCGAGGAGCAGCGCGATGGTCATCGGCCCCACCCCGCCCGGCACCGGCGTGATGAAGCCCGCCCGTTCGCTCGCCGCCACGTACTCCACGTCGCCGACGTTGCCGGGGTTGTAGCCGGCGTCGACCACCACGGCGCCGGGCTTGAGCCACGCCCCGCGCACCAGCTCCGGCTTGCCCACCGCGGCCACCACGATGTCCGCCGTCGCGACCACCGAGGCCAGGTCCGCGGTGCGCGAGTGGCAGTAGGTGACGGTCGCGTTGCGGGCGAGCAGGAGCATGCCGACCGGCTTGCCCAGGATGGGGCTGCGCCCCACCACGACCGCGTGCCGGCCCTCCAACTCGATGCCGTAGGCGTCGAGCAGCCGCAGGATGCCGCCCGGCGTGCACGAGTGGAACCCGGGCTCGCCGAACGCCATCGCCGCGAAGCTGTGCATGGTCACGCCGTCGACGTCCTTGCCCGGGGCGATCGCCTCGAACGCCGCGCGCTCGTCGATGTGCCCCGGCACCGGGTGCTGCAACAGGATGCCGTCCACCAACGGGTCGGCCGACAGTTCCGAGATCCGCGCGACCAACTCCCCGGTCGTGGTGGCCGCGGGAAGCTCGACCGCCCGCGACCCGATGCCGACCTTGGCGCACCGGGACCGCTTCATGCGCACGTAGGTCTGGGACGCGGGGTCGTCGCCCACCAGGACCGTGGCCAGCAGGGGCGCACGGCCGGTGCGCTCGGTGAAGGCGGAGGCACGGGCGGCGGTCTGCTCCAGCAGGGTCCGGGCCACAGCGGTGCCGTCGAGGATGCGTGCGGTCATCGAGGTACTCCTCACCCGAAGGTATGAGGGGCACCCAGGCGGGCGATGCCGGCTCGCTTGCACTCCCCGGTGGTGAATCCACCCGACGCCAGTCGTGCACCGTGGATTCTAGCGGGAGATCAAGGTCACACACGGGTGCGCACCGGCACCGACCAGGAGAGGGTGATCACCGGGTTGACCGAGCCGGCAGCGCCCGCTCCGTAACCCCCCGTACATCTCAGCGGCGGCGAATTATGCTGTTCGGGGCTGCCCACCGGGTGGACCGGACATGACGGACGAACTGACAGGCGGGCTGATGGCGGGGCAGTACGGTCGATCTTCGGGGCAGCGCCGGCCGGCTTTCGGGCGGGTCGACCCGTTCTGCCTGTTCGCCGTGCTGCCGATGCTGCTGTTGGCGGGCCTGACGTTCTGGGGCGGCATCGCCATCGTGGGCGTGATCGTCATCGTGGCGGCGATCCTGCTCGTCCTGTTCGACTCGTGGTCCAACCGCCCGGCCAAGGTCGCCCACGACGCCGAGTACTACGACGACGAGGACTACTGAGCCGGGCCACCCCCAGGCACCTCCCGCCGCGCGCCGGCGCGCTTTTCGCCGCGCAGCGGCGGTTTTGGGTTGGGCTCCCAGCCACAAGGGGCCTTCGTGTTCCCCACCGTATGACCTGCCCGAAGGGCTACCACAGATTTCCCGGGTGCAGCCGAATTTTTGTGAGGAACGAGCAAGAATTTAGCGGCACCCGGGAAATCTGTGGTTGGCTCCGCCAGGTCATGCGGTGGGGAACACGCAGGCCCTTCCCCCCACTGGAGGCCTCCCGGCCGCTTTTGAGCTTGAGAGCGCTTCGCGCAACGCGCGAAGCGCTCTCAAGCGCGAAGCGCGTTCATCCCTAGTTAGCGCGGAGCGCGTCCCGTTAGAACCCGCGAAGCGTGGGCTTGAGCAGCGAAGCGCCGGTTTAAAGCGTAAAAGAGCCTCGCCGGCGGGCGAGCCACCGAAGATGGACACAACTACCAAAGCGGGGGCTTCTTGCTTGTGTCATCTCCGCATGACCCGGCAAAGCCAACCACATTTTCCCGGGGTTGGTCGAAAAACTTTTGCTCGTTCCTCGCAAAACTTTTTGGCCCAACCCCGGGAAAATGTGGTAGCCCTTCGGGCGGGCCATACGGAGATGACACAAGCAAGAAGCCCGGCTTGGGTTGTGTCCCCTCCGGTGGACTGCCCGGTGGACTGCCCGGTGGACTGCCCGGTGGGCTGCCGCTAAGCGGTTCGCCAAGGGGCTACGCCGATGCGGCCCGTGCTGCCCAGGTCGATGGTCACCGCCGGGGCGTCCACGCGGTTCGGGTCGCCGTTGGGTGGTAGGCGTGGGATGAAGGTCTGGCGGGGTGTGCCTGCGGTGGGGGCGATGTCGAGTCGCGCGCCGACCTGGGGTGGTTCGGTGGTGTTGTCGTAGGTGTTGCGCCACAGGAGGGCCGACGTGGCGTGCTCTCCCGGCTGGAGGACGACCTCGGCGGGCTCGGCGGCGAACGAGTCGAGCGCTGAGATCTCCGCCGACGCCGGGCCGTTGAGCACCCGCACGTTCAGCGGCTGACCGTCGGCGTCCAGCAGGCGCACGTCCGGGTAGCCGGTGACGCTGTGGGGCTCGGTCCCGCAGTTGAGCAGCTTCAGGGTCAGCACCCGCAGGCCCGACGCGGCCTCGGACTCCAGGGCCGACACCGCCACGCCCGACGTCGGGCACGGCGGCGCCGAGGCCGTGGGCGTCAGGGACAGGTCGCCCGACCGGGCGGCGACGGGGGGTGTGCCGCACGCGCCGACCAGCAGCAGGAGCGGCAGGAGGACCCGAGGGCTGATCACGATTCGATCATGGCACAGGTGGTCACGAAGTCCTTGGCCAGCGCGGTGAACTCCTCGACGCGTTCGATCTGCGGCATGTGGCCGGTGTTCGGGAACAGGTGGCTGCGCGCGTGGGGCAGGGCCGCCACGGCGGCGTGGTAGTGGCGGACCGGCAGGACGGTGTCGCGGTCGCCCCACACCACCATGACCGGTTTGCCCGCTTTCCCCACCGCCGCCAGCAGCGCTCGCCGCCAGCCCGGGAAGCTGCCCGCCACCGGCGCTCCGAGGGTCAGCAGGGTGCCCACGAAGGTGGCGCGGAAGTCCGGCTGCCTCCCGACCTTCGCCGCGTGCCGCACCAGCTCGGCCGTCGCGAACGCCGGGTCGGCGAACAGGGCCTGGTTGAGCGCCAGACCGGCGTCACGGGCCAGGGGGCGGAAGCGTGCGCCGAGCACCGGGAGCGCCGAAAGGACCCCGTAGAGCATGGGGAGCAGGGGCAGGTTGGCCTCGCGGCCGAAGCCGGCGCTGTTGACCAGCACCAGCGACGCCACCCGGTCGGGGTGCGTGGTGGCGGCGGTCATCGAGACCGCGCCGCCGAGCGAGTTGCCCATGAGGTGCACGGGTCGGCGCTCGCCCAGGCCGTCCAGGACGCCGATGACGGCCCGCGCGAACGTCGGCAGGCCGGGCTTGGCGCGCAGCTTCGGGGTCAGGCCGAAGCCCGGCAGGTCCATGCTGATCACGCGGAAGTCGGCCGCCAGCCGGTCCTGCGCGTCCCGCCAGTCCTCCAGGCTGCGGCCGATGCCGTGCACCAGCAGGACGGGTGTGCCGTCCTGCGGCCCGCGGACGCGGACCCGGACCGCGACGCCGTCCACGGGGACGGTCGTGGTGTCGGTGGCGGTCACCGGACGCCCGCCGGCCTGGTCGCACGGGTGCCGGCGAGCTGGTCGCCGATCTCGCCGCGCAGCGTCTGCACGGCGTCGATGACGTAGTTCTGCCGCACCCGCCACGGGCTGCGGTCGCCCTGCCCCGGGAAGTCCCCGATGGACCGCTGGACGTACCCGGACGCGAGGTCCAGCAGCGGTCGCCGGGCCAGCACGCGGTCCGGTCGCGGCACCACCGAGCTGAACCCGTTGCGGTCCAAGTGGTCCAGCACCCGGCACACCAGCCGCGACGACAGGTCGGCGCGCAGCGTCCACGACGCGTTGGTGTACCCGATGCACACCGCGAAGTTCGGCAGCCCGGTGATCATCGCGCCGCGCCACACGAACTGCTCGGACAGGTCCACCGGCGTGCCGTCGACGCTGGGCGCGATCCCGCCGAACGCCTGCAACCGCAACCCGGTCGCGGTGACGATGATGTCGGCGGGCAGCACCTTCCCGGACTTGAGCCGGACGCCCTCGGGCACGAACCGGTCGATGTGGTCGGTCACCACGGCCGCCTTGCCCCGGTTGACCGCCTTGAACAGGTCACCGTCGGGGACCGCGCACAGCCGCTGGTCCCACGGGTTGTACGTGGGCGTGAAGTGCTCCCGCACGGCCGCCGGGTCCTTGAGCGACTTGGTCGACAGCTTGGTCAGCAGGTTCCGCGCGGCGCCCGGGAAGCGGCGGCAGAACTGGTAGAAGCCGGTGCCGAACGCGATGTTCTTGGCCCGCGCGAGCCGGTGGGCCAGGCCCGCGGGCAGGGCCGAGCGCAGCGCGTCGGCGATCTTGTCGCGGCCCGGGACGGGGCTGATCCACGTGGGCGAGCGCTGGAGCATCGTGACGTGCGCGGCGGTGTCGGCCATGGCGGGCACGAGCGTCACGGCGGTGGCGCCGCTGCCGATGATGACCACCCGCTTGTCCGTGTAGTCGAGGTCCTCGGGCCAGAACTGCGGGTGGACGACCCGGCCCGCGAAGGACTCCCGGCCTTCGAACTCCGGGTCGTGGCCGCGGTCGTAGTCGTAGTAACCGGCGCACGCGTAGAGGAAGCCGCAGGTCAGCGTGCCGCCGTCGGACAGGGTGAGCGTCCACCGCTGCTCGGCGGTGGACCAGTCGGCGGCGACGACCTTGGTCCGGAACCGGATGTGCCGCTCGATGTCGTGCTCGGCGGCGGTGCGGCGGATGTAGTCGCGGATCGACGGCCCGTCGGCGATGGCCTTGGCGTCCCGCCACGGCGCGAACGGGTAGCCGAGGGTGAACATGTCCGAGTCGGAGCGGATGCCGGGGTAGCGGAACAGGTCCCACGTGCCGCCGATCGCGTCCCGCGCCTCCAGGATCGCGTAGGTGCGGCCGGGGTGCTCGGTGCTCAACCGGTACGCCGCGCCGATGCCGGACAGGCCCGCGCCCACGATCACGACGTCGAGGTGGGTGGGTTCCGTGGTCGCCATGCGTCACAGTGTGCTGAACCCTCCGGTTCCGCTTCTTGACTTCGCACGACAACTATTTGACCCTGGACGACATGTCGGTGGTCCGGTCGGCCGGGTTGCGCGGGTTCCGCGCCACGGTGGCCGAGCTGGGCGGGCACGCCGACGACTACGCCGCCGCCGCGGGCCTGCCGACCGCCGCGCTGGACGTGGACGACCTGCTGGTGTCCGACCGGTCGGTGGTGGCCGTGCTGGAGATCGCGGCCGAGGCGTTGCGGTGCCCGGACCTGGGGTTGCGGGTGGCGTCCCGGCAGGACTTCGGCATGCTGGGGCCGCTCGCGCTGGCCATCCGCAACTCGCCGACCGTGGCCGACGCGTTGGAGTGCACGTCGCGGTACCTGTTCGTGCACGCGCGTTCGCTGAGCCTGACGATGGAGGACGACCCCTACGGGGCGCGGGGTGTCGCGGCGCTGCGGTACGGGCAGCCGCCGTGGTTGCCGGTGTCGGTGCAGGCGACGGACCTGGGGTTGGGGTTCCTGCACCGGGCGATCCGGTTCCTGGTGGGCGGGTCCTACGGGCTGCGGTCGGTGGAGCTGCCTTACACGCCGGTGTCGCTCGGGGTGTACGAGGAGTTCTTCGGGACCACCGTCCACACGGGACGGTCCGCGCCGATGTTGCGGGTGCCGCGCAGCCTGGCCGCGCAGCCGCTGGCGGGCGGGGACGAGCGGGTGTGGCGGCTGGCGCTGGCGTTCCTGGCCGAGCAGACCGCGGGGGAGGGCGCGTCGCTGGCGTTGCGGGTGCGCGGGGTGGTCGTGCAGTCCCTGGGGACCGTGCCGCCGGAGGTCGGGGCGGTGGCGCGACTGGTGAACGTGCACCCGCGGACGTTGCAGCGGCGGTTGGCGGCGGAGGGGACGACGTTCGCCGAGATCCTGGACGACGTCCGGCGGCAGGCCGCGCTGCGGTACCTGACCACGACGGACATGCCGATGAGCCAGGTGGCGGGCATGTTGGGGCTGTCGGAGCAGTCGGCCCTGAGCCGGTGCTGCCGCCGGTGGTGGGACTCGACGCCCAGCGCCGTCCGCCGCGACGGCGTCCCGTTGTCGTCTTGAGTCAAATCTCTGTCGCGCGGGGTCAAGTCTTGCTCGGCGCGGCCGGGCACGCTGGTCGCATGGACAACTACCGGTTCAGCGGCGGCACTGCGGTGGTCACCGGGGCGGCGAGCGGTATCGGCGAGCACCTCGCGCACGGGCTCGCGGCGCGGGGCAGCGACCTCGTACTGGTGGACCGCGACGCCGACCGGCTGAAGTCGGTGGTGGAGGCGATCGGGCGGCGTCGGCCCGGCGTGGCCGTGGCCGGCGTGGTCGCCGATCTGTCCGATGTGTCCGGTCTGGCGGACGTGGTGTCCGGCATCCTGGCCGACCACCCCCGGATCACGTTGCTGGTCAACAACGCCGGGGTGGCGCTCGGTGGCGAGTTCGACCAGGTCAGCGCCGAGGAGTTCGACTGGGTGATGGACGTGAACTTCCGCGCGCCGGTCGCGTTGACCCGGCTGTTCCTGCCGCGGCTGCTGGCGTCGCCGGGCAGTCACGTGGTGAACGTGTCGAGCCTGTTCGGGCTCATCGCGCCGCCCGGGCAGGCGGCGTACTCGTCGAGCAAGTTCGCGCTGCGCGGGTTCTCCGAGGCGCTGCGGCACGAACTCGCGCCGCGCGGGGTCGGCGTGACCACCGTGCACCCCGGTGGCATCCGGACGCGCATCGCGGAGTCGGCGCGGGTCGGTTCCGGCGTGCCCGCGGACCAGGCGGCGCAGGGGAAGGACGGGTTCGCGAAGCTGTTGAGCTACCCGGCGGACAAGGCGGCGGAGCAGATCCTCGCCGGGGTCGAGAAGCGCAAGGGGCGGGTGCTGATCGCGTTCTCCGCGGTGGCGCCGGACGTCCTGGCCCGCCTGTTCCCGACCCGCTACATGGCGGTGCTCAACTTCCTGCGCCCGGCCGCGGCCCGCAACGCTTCCTCCGGCTGAGGTTCGTCCGGCTGGTGTCCGTTCGGCTGGGGTTGGTTCGGTCGGGGTTGGCTTGGCTGGTGTCCGTTCGGCTGGGGTTGGCTCGGCTGGGATTCTTCGCGTGCCCACCGGGCCAGGCGGGGTTCGACGGCCGCGTAGACGTCGGGGTCCAGGCCCATCCCGGTGTGGGTGCTGCGGACTTCGACGCACTCGGCGGACGGGTCGCGGCACAGGTCCGGCGGCGCGACGACGTCCCGTGCGGAGAACAGCGCCAGGGCGTGGACTTCGGGCGGTAGCGGGGCGGCGAGCGCGGCGAAGTTCGTGTCGTAGCAGTCGCCGGCGAAGCACTGTTCGTTGAGCAGCCCCGGGATGCCCAAGGCGGACGCCCGCGCGAGGAACCGCGCGACCCTGACGACGGCGGGGTGCGCGCCGAGCGGGTCGAGCACCGGGCTGCCCAGCATCACCAGCCCACGCACCAGCTCCGGCCGTCGAGCGGCCACCAGCCGAGCCAACCACCCACCCCGGCTCTGCCCGAACAGGACGACCCGGCCACCGGTCGCCGCGACGTGCTCGGCGACCCGCTTCTCCAGCCGCTCCACCAGTTCGGTGGTGCACCCGACGTTCAACCCGATCCGAGCCCCGACCGGCGCGTACCCCCGAGCCCGCAACCACCGGGAGGTGACGGCGAGACTCCGATCCCCGAACCCGAACCCGGGCACCAACACCACACCCACCCCGCGCCCCTGCCGCGGATCAACCCGCCGCCAAGCGGGGTGCCGCAGGAGCCGTGGCAGCTCCAACACCGCCACCAGGATGACCTGCTCACCCGCGAAAGCGCGAAAAGCCCGAGTCGCGCGCCCCGCATGACCGCTGAACGTCCACACGTCGCACCCCTCCCACCGGCGGCAAGTGTGGTCGGGGTACCCACGCGACCCGTCATGTCACGCGCCAGGGGGAACAATTCGCCAAGTGGCCCGCCGACCCGGTCAACCGGCACCACCGGGGGTGGGGAGGGGGGAGGGGTTCGGTGAGAGCGCGACCACAGGCCAGGCTGCGGTGGGGTGGGCGAGGTGGGTGGGCGAGATCGGGTCGGGTCGGGCGCGGCGGTCGCGGGCCTCGGGTTGGCGGGCGTCGGCGGGCGGATGGGGCAGGGCGCGGCGGGCTGGGGCAGCTGTGCGGCGGTGGCCGGCGGGTAGGCGGGCAGGCGGGTAGGCGGGCAGGCGGGCAGGGTGCGGCCGGGGAGTTGGCGCGGGGCGGCGGTGCGCGCGGCCGGTTGGGCGAAGCGGTGCGCGCGGCGTGCGGGGTGGGCGTGGGGCGTGCGGGGTGCGGCGTGGGGTGGGCGGCGTGCGGCGTGCGGGACGGGATCGGGAGTGGGTGCGTGGCTGGTGGGGTGGGGCGGGGCCAGGGACTGGGGGCCGTTGACCGCGCTCCTTGTTTACGGGACGCGCGAGAGCGGGTTTGGTCGCAGATCCTGCATGTCACCCGATCGGGGGTTTCTCTCAAGCCCGCCCGCCGCCGACCCCTTCCCACCCCCGTCAGCGCAGCTCAACGTTGCGCACACCGCTCCTCACCCGGACAACTCCGAACAAGCTTCACCTTGGGCGCGGCCGTGATGACTGCCGGTGGGGTCACCGCGCCGCCGGGCCACTGCAGTGAGATGGCCATCGACGACACGTTGTTGCCGTAGTCCTTCTCCACCAGGCTCCGGTCCGCGTTCACCACGTTCACCACGTCGTACATCCCCGACGGCACGTGCGTCAGGTCCAGCCACTGGAAGTCCACCTCGTAGTCGTAGTCATCCCCCGACCCGACCGAGATGCCCTGCTTCACGTCCACCGCCAGCGGGTCCCCGCGCTTGCACATGTTCTCCCGCAGGAACACCGCCAGCTCACCCTCCGGGCTGGACAGGTCCTGGGGCCGCGCCGGCAGTTCGCGCGCGTCGCGGGTCGCGTAGCGGTCGCCCAGGCAGAAGCCGTTCTTGCGGTCGTTCGTCAGCGTCACGCCGTCCGGCGTGCGCAGCATGAAGTGCTCGAAGTCCAGCAGGTGCCAGTGCTCGTGCGTCGCCGCCGGCTCGTAGTACACCGTCGCGGGCAGGTCGTGCTGCGCCTCCTCGAACGACGCCGGGATCGAACGGTCCACACCGGACTGGAACGCCTGCCGCGCGCGCATGGTGGGCTCCTCCGACGACGACCGCCGCGCGTAGATCACCAGCGGACCGTCGCCCACGTTGTCCGCCGACGTCGTGAACCGCAGCCGCACCGCGCCGGCCGGACCGTTCGCGAGACAATTGCCGTTGGCCGACAACGGGTCCTCCACCAGGCACACGTCCCAGTCCCGGCACTGGCCCGGATCGCGCGCCGTGCCGCCGGGGCACCCCACGGGCGCCTGTCTCAGGTCCGGCAGCAGGGGACCGGACTCGGCCGGCGCGCCGAGCGCGGCCACGGTCATCGCGGCCGTCGCGGCGGCCTGGAATTTCCTGATCACCGGAACAATCTAGTGCCACCAAACAAAAACGACACCTACGTTCACTCGATCGACTGAGGTGCAAGGGAAAGCTCCGCAGCAAGCCTTACCTTCGCCCGCATTCCAGCCACCTACTAAGGAGAACGTCACGGTGGACACCGTCACGCTGGTGTGCGGCACCCGCCCCGAGCTGATCAAGCTCGCACCGCTGATCCGCCTGTTCGGCCCGCGCGCCACGCTCGTCTACACCGGACAGCACTACGACCGCGCCATGTACGACCTGATCCGCCGGGACGTCGCCGAACCCGGCAGCTTCCACGAGTTCGCCCTCGGCGGCGCCCGGCGCGGCGCTCAGCTGGGCCTGGCCACCAAAGCGGTGGACGACGTGCTCAAGGCCCACCCCACCACGTGCGTCGTCGTGCAGGGCGACACGACCTCCGCGCTCGCGGGCGCGTTGGCCGCCAACGCCAACAACACCCCGCTGGTCCACGTCGAAGCGGGCCTGCGCAGCTTCGACCGGGCCATGCCCGAGGAGCACAACCGGGTGCTCATCGACCACCTCGCCGACCTGTGCTGCGCCCCCACCCCGCTCAACGAGCAGAACCTGCGCGCCGAACGCATCCCCGCCGAGCGGATCGCCGTCACCGGCAACACCGTCGTCGAAGCCCTGGGGACCGCCCTGCCCGGCCCCGACGCCGAACGCGCGATCCTGCGCACCCACGGCCTGCGCCAGGACACCTACGCCCTCGCGACCATCCACCGCCCGGAGAACGTGGACGACCCGGCCAACCTCGAAACGATCCTGCGCCACCTGGCCGACCTGCCGCTCCCGGTCGTCCTCCCGCTGCACCCCCGCACGGCCAAGCGCGCCGAGGAGCACGGCCTCACCGCGCTGCTCCGCGCGCTCGTCGTCATCGAACCGCAGGCCTACCCGGACTTCCTGGCCCTGGCCCGCGCCGCGGCCGTCCTGGTGTCGGACTCCGGTGGCATCCAGGAAGAGGTCAGCGTGCTCAAGCGACCCGTCGTGGTGGTGCGGCGCAGCACCGAACGCCCCGAGATCGAGGGGACGTTCGGCACGCTCGTCCCGCCGGGGCCCCGCATCGGCCGCGAGGTGCGCCGCTGGCTGGACGACGTGCCCGGCCACCGCGCCCGGCTGGCCGGGATCCCGTCGCCCTACGGCACCGGCTCACCCTCGGTGCGGATCGCCGCCGCCCTGGAGGACCTGGTCGGTCGCTCCCTCGACCTGCCCGCCCTCGTGTGACCCCGGGCCGCGAACCGCGTCGTCCAGCAGCGCGACGACGCGGTTCGCCAGGCCCACGCTGGAGTTCCAGCTCGTCACCGACGGGTAGACGTGCGCCGTGGTGGCCAGCAGCAGCGGGGTGCCCGCGACCTCAAGCGGCGGCCGGTGCTCCAGGTACCCCAACGGGTACACCGGTTCCACGAACGGCGCCTTGAACAGCCGCACCTCCTCGACGTCGGCCGAGGTCAGGTCCGGGTACAGCCCGACGAGCTGCTTGGTCCACCGCGCCGTCACCCGCGCGTCGTCCTCCCGGTACAGCGCGGACTCCCGGTCGGTGTACTTCATGACGTACACCAGGTGCCGCCCGTGGAACGGCCCCGCCAGCGCGGACATCTCGATCACGCCGTCGAAGTCCGTGCCCGACCGCACGACCGGCGCCCAGTAGTGCCCGGACAACGGCCGCCGCAGGAAGAACAGCGCGTTCACCACGCCCTGGTACGCCAGCCGCACGTCCGGCAGCAGCGGCGCCAGCGCGGGGTCCGCGATCGACCGCAGCGCCGGCAGCGGCAGCGTCGAGACCACCCGGTCGGCCTCGAACACCTCGTCCGAGACGAGCACCGACCCGTCGCCGCGCACGCGGGTGACCGGCGACGACGTCCGCACCACGCCGCCGGCGTCCTCGATGGACCGGCGCAGCGCGTCGATGATCGTCCGGTACCCGCCGGCGGGGTAGCCGCGCACCGAGACGTTGGACTCCCGGCCCAGCCGCTGCCACAGGTACAGCGCCGGCACGTCCCCGAAGGCCGCGCCGAACTTCGACCCGAACATCGGCGCGAGCAGCGAGTCCCACACCCGGTCGCCGTACAGGCCGCGCAACCAGTCCTCGGTGCGCAGCCGGTCCAGGTCCCGCCCGCGCCCCAACCGCCGCAGCAGCAACGACACCGCGCCGAACCGGACCCGGTCGCGCAGCCGCAGCGGGGTGAACCGCAGCAGGTCCAGCGCGGAGTTGAACGGGTGGTGCCGCCCGCCCACGACCATGCCCATGCTGGTGCGCCGCCACGCCACCGACTCGCGCAGCCCCACCTCGCCCAGCAGCGCCAGCAGGTCGTCGTCGGTGGGCATCACGCAGTGGTAGAACCGCTCGACCCAGCCGTCCCGCCACGGGGTGAACGTCCCGAGGCCGCCGAGCTGGTCGCCGCCCTCCAACAGGGTGACCTCCGCCCCCGACCGGGCGAGCCGGTGCGCGGCGGCCAGTCCGCAGATACCGCCACCCAGGACGGTGACCCGGGTGCCCATCAGAGCGGCCGGTACGGGGCCGGCGCCAGGCGGTCGCGCACGAGCAGCTTGAGGTACTGCGCGATGGTCCGCCGCAGCTTGAGCTTGCTCGGCCCCTGCTTGCGGTCGTAGCGCAGGGTCAGCGGGACCTCGGCGATCACCGGCCGGCAGTGCCGCAGCTTGAGCAGCAGTTCGACCATGCACGCGAACCCGCGCTCCTCGACCAGCCGCTCGCCCCAGTGCTCGGCGGCGCGGGCCAGCAGCGACACCCGGTAGGCGCGGAACCCGCTGGTGAAGTCGCGCACCCCGGCCACGTCCAGCACGCGCCGGAACAGCACCGCCGCGCCGCGCGAGAGCAGCCGGCGGAACGCGGGCGCGGTGGCGTCGTCGCCGCCGTCGACGAACCGGGAGCAGATCACCACGTCCGCGCCGGCCTCGACCTCCCGGCGCAGCGCGGTGATCAGGGCCGGGTCGTGGGTGTCGTCGGCGTCCATCACGACCACCAGGTCGTCGGCGTCGGCGACCTCCAGCACGGCGCGCAGGCCGGACTGCACGGCCTGCCCCAGGCCCAGGTTGACCGGGTGCCGGACGACCTTCACGTCCAGGCCCGCCACGTCGTGGGCGCACTCGGCGGTGCCGTCGGAGGAGCCGTCGTCCACCACCCAGGCGGTGATCTCCTCGGTGCGCGCCACGTCGGCGAGCCGGCGCAGCAGGGGCGGCAGCGACTCCGCCTCGTTGTAGGCGGGCAACACGACGTGCGCACGTCCCCGGGTGCGAATCGTGGCGGGCGCGCTGGGCGCCTCCCGTTCGTCGACTGCCACTCTGCCGACCCCATTTCCCTTGTTCCGGATGACCGGGCCAGAATTATTCGCCTGGGAACTCGAACCGGGTTCCACCCACCCCCGTCTTCCCGGTGGCTCGGTCGGTGACGGGAACCCGCACGACACGACTGCTTTTGTCGCTGAACAGGAGGACGTGATCTCACCAAAGAGTGAACGGGAGGTCTGCAAATCGTTCTTCCCAGCGGTAGGTAGTCGAAATTCTCTTTCGAGTGAACTCGGTCGGATTACGAAAGGACGTCGTCGGAATGTGCTGTGGCGTGGTGTTGGCGCTGTGGGGGCGGGCACTCGTCACCCGGGAGGGTGGCCAGTGGTGAACCAGGTGGGCACGACGGCCCCCGCGCCGCCGCGATCGGGCCGGGTCCAGGCGGAGGTGCCGCGCGACCTGCTCGGCCGGGTGAACGCGGTCGCGGTGCTGCTGGTCGTGGTGGACGTGGCGGCGCTGGCGGTGGTCGCACGGGGCCTGCCCTGGGCGTGGGCGGCGGTCGCGGCGGGCGCCCTGCTCGGCGTGCGGGCGTCCTGCCGGCTCTACCGGCGGCGGCTGTGGCTGTCCTGGCTGCACGACGTGCCGCGCTCGACCGTCGCGACCGCCACGGCGTTCGCGCTGGTCACCGGCGTGACCCTGGTCGCCGGGACGCAGCCGGGCACGACCGCCGAGGTCCAGTGGGCGATCGTGAACTTCACCTTGTGGAGTGAACCTGCTCGCCTGTTCGTGTTTGCCTTCGGCCGGTGGGCCCGCCGGCGCTTCCACCGCTGCGACCGCACGATCGTCGTCGGCGCGGGCAAGGTCGGCGCGACGCTGACCGCCGCCATGCTCCAGCACCCCGAGTACGGCCTGCGCCCGGTCGGGTTCGTCGACCCGTCGCCCGCGCTGGACGGCGACGAGCTGCCGCTGCCGCTGCTGGAGGACAACCTCGCCGACGCCATCACCCGCCACCGCGCGGGCTCGGTCGTGCTCGCCTTCTCCCGCGCGACCGACTCGCCGCTGGTCAACGCGGCCATCACCGCCCACCGGCTGGGCTGCTCGATCTTCGTCGTCCCCCGGATGTACGAGCTGCACCAGGACGGGCCCGACGTCGAGCGGCTGCGCAGCTTCCCGCTGGTCCGGCTGAGCACCGCGCCGACCACCCGGCCCAGCTGGTGGGTCAAGCGCGGCGTGGACGTGCTGCTCGCGGGCCTGTCGCTGGTCGTGCTCGCCCCGGTCATCGCGGTGTGCGCGCTGGCCGTGCTGGTGGAGAGCGGGCGGCCGGTGATCTTCCGCCAGGTCCGGGTCGGCATGGACGACCGGACCTTCGTCCTCTACAAGCTGCGCAGCGTCCGGATGACCGGCGAGGACGATTCCCAGATCCGCTGGTCGGTGGTCGGCGACCGCCGCGTCGGCCCGGTCGGGCGATTCCTGCGGCGGACCTCGCTGGACGAGTTGCCGCAGTTGTGGAACATCCTGCGCGGCGACATGTCGATTGTCGGGCCGCGCCCCGAACGACCGGGTTTCGTGCGCGAATTCTCGGCCGTCCACGACCTATACTGGGCGCGGCACCGGGTGCCGACCGGATTGACCGGACTCGCGCAGGTGCACGGGTTGAGAGGGGACACCTCCATTGTCGACCGGTCGCGCTACGACAACTACTACATCGCGAATTGGTCGTTGTGGCTGGACGTTCGAATCCTGTTGCTGACGGTGGGTGAGCTGTTGTGCCGAAGGAACCGCTGATCTCTCGTCGTCGGTGGCGCGTGGCCGTGCGGGCGGGGCTCGCCGCGGTCGTGCTCGCGGGCTCGGTGTGGCTGCCCGGTTACGCCGGGCAGTGGCTCGCCGAGCCCGAGGGGGAACCCACGCCGCTGCCCGCCGACCCGCAGCCGCTGGCGCCGCCGCCGAAGCCGCTGGCGCCGTGCGCCTGGTGGTACGGCATCGGCGAGCCGCCCACCTACGCGGACCTCAAGTTCGCGGCGCAGCACTACGACCTCGTGGTGCTCAACGCGACCGAGACCGCGGCCATGCGGCGGCTGCGCAAGCTCAACCCGAAGATCAAGATCCTGGTCTACAAGGACTTCTCCAGCACCCGCAACTACCCGGGCGCGGTGGACGGCGGCAAGGACGCCGCCTACCTGCCCAGCGGCGTGGGCTACATCGCCGCGCAGAAGAACCACCCGGAGTGGTTCGCCGTGGACACCGCCGACCGCCACATCGAGTGGAAGGGCTACCCGCTGCACTGGCAGATGACGGTGTGGACGGAGTCCTACCAGAAGGCGTGGGCGGAGGCGGTCACCGCCGAGGTGGTGCGCGAGGGCTGGGACGGCGTGCTGGCCGACAACGACTTCAGCTCGCTGAGGTACTACTCGTCGGCGGTGCTCAAGGGCACCGCCGACGCCGCCGCCACCGACCGGCAGATCCGCGAGGGCCTCGACCGGTTCCTGCAGATCGCGGGCGACTCGCTGGCCCAGGCCGGGAAGATGCTGATCCCGAACGTGTCCGAGTCGCACCTGACGCCGGGGCGGTGGTCGGCGCACTCCCGCTACAGCGGGGCGATGGAGGAGAACTTCGGGCTGCGCGAGAGCACCGGCGGCGGCGAGCTGCTGACCTTCCGCGGCAACGAGTTCAAGGAGTTGCGGGCGCAGGCGGCGCTGGGCGAGTCGTGGCTGCTGCTGGTGACGCGCACGCACAGCCTGCGCGAGGAGCGGGTCGGCTACGCGACGGCGGCGCTGCTGGCCGGTCCGTACACCTGCTGGCACGGGGCGTCCACCCAGACCTACGAGGACCCGGACTGGTCGGCCTACCAGGACTCGGGGCTCGGGGAGGCGGTCGAGACGGCGAACCAGCTGGCCAACGGGGTGTGGACGCGGACGTTCACCAACGGGTGGGTGGCGGTCAACCCGACCGCCAAGACCGTGAAGGTCACCCCGCCGCCCGGGATGACGACGATCGAGGGGACGCCGGTGTCCGGCGCGGTGGAGCTGCCCGGCGCGGACGCGGCGGTCCTGGTGAAGGCCCCCGCCCCCGCCACCACCCCGGAGCCGACCACCACGACCACGACGGCCCAGCCGACCACGTCCACCACGACGCCCACCACCGCGCCGAGCCCGACCACCCCGACGACGACCACGACGACCGGGACCACCACGACGACGCCCACCGCGACCCCGCCACCACCGCCACCCGCGCCGACCGGGTGACGTCGAGGTCCGGCGGGGGGGGGTGACACTGGGCGGAGTGGCGAGGCGGCGAACGACCGGCGGGGTGGCGGGGAAGTCCGGCCCGAGGAGTTCGCCCGCCACCAGGACGACCTCGAAGCGCCTGCTCGCGCCGGAGGACGCCCGGCTGCCGGGTCAGGACAGCAGTTCCCGGTAGAGCGCGAGGTGGCGGGCGGCGCACACGTCCGGCGCGAACCGGGTCCGGGCGCGGTCGGCCAGGACCGCGCCGCGCGCACCGGGGTCGGGGTCGGCGAACAGCGCCCGCAGCCTGGCCGCCAGCCCGGCCACGTCACCCGGCTCGGCGAGGCTGCCGTGGTCGGACAGCATGTCGGCCACGCCGCCGGTGTCCGTGGCCACGACGGGTTTCCCGGCCGCCATCGCCTCGGCGACCACCAGCGGCTGCTGTTCCATCCGCGACGGCAGCACCAGGGCGTCGTGGCAGGTCAGCTGCGCCGCCACGTCCGACCGGAAGCCCAGGAACCGGACCCGGCCGGGCAGGTCGCGCCGCGCCCGCCGCTCGGCCTCCATGCGCACCGGCCCGTCCCCGACGACGGTCAGCGACGCGTCCGCCGGCATGGTCCCGGGCCGCGCCAACGCCTCCAGGAGGGTGAGCAGCCCTTTGCGCTCCACCAGGAGCCCGACGAACACCAGCCGCCGCACCGGTCCGGTCGGCGGGCACGACGGCGGCAGGTCCACGCAGTTGTCGATGTGCGTGACCCGCTGGGCCGGCACCCGCAGCCGCCGCACCAGGAACTCGCCCATCGCGGGCGCGGGCACGATCGTCCGGTGCACGAACCGCGCCACCCCGGCGTCCGCCGCGAGCACCGTCCGGGTGTACCTCGACGGCCCGGACGCCCCGGCCCGGCCCCGGAACCACGGTTCGGCCACGTCGTCGGGCACCCCGTGGTAGGTCTGGACGACCTTGTGCCGCAACCGGAGCCCGGCGCTGACCAGCCCGGCCCGCCGGTCCTGGGCGTGCACGACGTCCGGCCGCCACGCCCGCAGCGCGTCCCGCGCCTGCCGACCGGCCTTCAGGTCGCCCTTGGTGGCCACCGACAGCTCGGTGTGATGGCCCTTGATCAGCTCCGCGCCGCGCGCCGGCACCGGACCGAACACCCGCACGTCGTGGCCGAACTCCAGCAGCGTCGCGGCCAGCCGCACGGTCACGTCCACCGGCCCGCCGCGGTCCTGCGTCAACAGGTAGGCGACCTTCACCGCGCCCCTCCCACGAGCTTGTCCACCAGGGTCGCGACCTGGTCGCACACCCTGGTCGAGTCGAACAGGACCTCGGCGCGCCGCCGCCCGGCGAGCCCCTCGCCCGCCGCCAGCACGGGATCGGCGAGCCGGGTGGCCAGCGCCGCCGCCAGCGCGGGCACGTCCCCGGCGGGCACGACGGCCCCGGCCTCGCCGACGCTCTGCCGCACCCCGCCGACGTCGAACGCCACCACGGACCGGCCGCTGGCCATCGCCTCCAGCGGCACCAACGCCATCCCCTCCGCCCGCGACGGCAGCACCACCACGTCGGCGGCGGTGTAGAAGTCGGCGACCGCGGTGTCATGGCCCCACCAGCGCACCGACCGGTGGTCGCCCTCGGCCCGCCACCGCTCGCGCATCGGCCCGTCGCCGACCAGCACCAGGTGCGCGTCCGGCACCCGCGCCAGCACCGAAGGCCACGCCCGCAGCAGCTGGTCCTGGCCCTTCAGCGGGGCCATCCGCCCCACGCACACCGCCGTCGGCACGTCCGGCAGCCCGAGCCGCTTGCGCGCGGCGACCCGGCTGCGCGGCTTGAGCAGCCGGGTGTCCACCCCGTTGCACACCACCTCGGCCGGCGTCGTGACGCCCACCGCGCGGCCGGCGGCCAGTTCGTCGTCGCTGACGCACACGAGCTGGTCGGTCCACCGCGCGGCGAACCGCTCCCACGCCGCCGTCGCCTGCTTGAGGGCCCCGCCGGCGCTCTGGAAGGACCACATGTGCGGCTGGAAGATCGTCGGCCGCCTCCCGCGCACGGCCAGCCGTCCCGCCAGGCCCGCCTTGGAGCTGTGCAGGTGGACCACGTCGGGGTCCAGCCGGTCGAGGATGCCCTTCAGGCTCCGGGTTTCCGCGACCGTGGCGGGCCCGGGGCTCCGGGTGGCCGCCCACGGGTGCACCGGCACGCCCGCGTCGCGCACGCGGTCCGCGAGCCACCCCGGCGGGCACACCACGTCCACCCGCCAGCCCAGCTCACGCTGTGCCGCGGCCAGTTCCCGCACCACCGCCGCCACCCCGGCCTCGACCGGCTGGGACACGTGCACGACCCTCATCGACGCACCTCACGCAGTTCACGCACGGTGCGGCGGTCCACCAGCAGGACCACCGCCGTGTAGCCGAGCACCAGGACCAGACCCCCGGCGACCACTCCGGTCGGCGACGGCCCGAACAGCGCGCCCACCGGCCCTCCGATCGCGAGACAACACGCGGCGCCCAGCGCCGTCGTCAACACCGCCCGACCGAGCCGCGGCGGCGCGAGACCGTTGCGCCGCAACACCATCCACGTGACCGGGACGAGCACGCACACCACCGCCGCCTGCGTCACCGCGACGGCCACCACGCCGTGCCGGGTCACCACGGCGAGCGCCACCACCAGGGACACCAGGTGGGTCAGCTCCAGCGCGAGGTAGCGGCGGGCGTGCCCGGTGGCGCGCAGCACCTGGTACCACAGGTGCAGCAGGCCGAGCCCGAGCCCGTAGAGGGACAACGCCACCAGCGGGACGGCCGCCGGCGACCAGCGCGCGCCGAACACGTCCACCCGCTCCGCCATGGTCGCCGTCACCGCGTACAACCCGCCGGTGACCACCAACACGGCCTGGGTGAACCGCCCCACCGCGACCGGCACCTCTTGCGCTTCCCCGGCGCGGATCAGCCGCGTGCACAACGGGAACACCACGCCACCCAGCACGACGGCGACCACGATGTAGGGCACCCAGGCGATCCGGTAGGCCAACGAGTACACGCCCACCGCCTCCGGCCCGAGGACGTGCCCGATCGCCAGGTAGTC
Source organism: Saccharothrix mutabilis subsp. mutabilis (assembly GCF_039521145.1). Classification (NCBI taxonomy): domain Bacteria; kingdom Bacillati; phylum Actinomycetota; class Actinomycetes; order Pseudonocardiales; family Pseudonocardiaceae; genus Saccharothrix; species Saccharothrix mutabilis. The sequence goes on along the minus strand of NZ_BAAABU010000006.1, from coordinate 68,204 downwards.
GACGTTGACCAGCAACACCGCCACCAGCGCCCCCGGCCCGACCACGGCGATCCACCGCAACGCCTCGCCGGCGGCCCGCTCGTCCCAGCACGGCCGAACCCGCACCCCGACCGCCATGCCCAGCACCGGCAACGCCACCGCCGTCACCAGCAGCCCCACCACCAACGAGACCGGCCCGCTGCCCTGAGCCGCGAGGACTGTCGTCACGGCCGCACCGAGCAACGCGCTGCCCGCGTCGGGCACGAGCCGACGGCGGAAGTCCAGGTCCCGGTGCATCAGCCCGAGCTGCACACCCCCGGCGGCGGTGAACGGAAGGCTCAGCGCGGCCAGCCGGATCAGCGGTGCCACCTGAGGTGCGTCCAGCGCATGTGCGAGGGCGTCCGCGCAGGCGGCGACCGTCACCGCGAGCACGACGCCCGTGCCGACGCTGAGGACGAGCAAGGTGCCCGCCACCCGGCGCGGGTCGAGGGTGGTGCGGCTGATCACGTCGTAGACGCCCATGGACTGGACGACGTGGCCGATGTTGACCAGCGAGACGGTGAGCGCGACCAGTCCCAGCCCTTCTTCGGTGAGGAACGCGGCCAGCGCCAGCGTGACCGCGACCTGGCCGGCTTTGCCGACCAGGTTCACCAGGAAGAGCCACAACGAGCCGCGCACAGCTCCCGTCATGCGCGAAGTCGGCTACGCGCGAAGACCACCAACGCCACCCAGGCGAGCACGACCGCCACCCCGTCCACCGTCACGCTGGCCCTGACCCCGCCCAGTTCCCGGATGACCGTGTCCACGAAGTGCAGATGCGCGAAGGGAACCACCAACGCGACGACGGCAACCCCGAGCCACCGCAGCTCACGACGCCGTCGCCACCACACCACCGCGGCAGCCGCCATCGCCGGCACCGCGATCAACACGTCCCCGGGCTGGTGGACCACGGCGACGACGACAGCCACGCAGGTCAACAGGTCGGCCGCCCCGGTGTCGTCCTGAACCCGGTCAAGCCGCCGAACCAGGACCGCGCTGATAGCCAACACCGCCACCAACGCCAACACCTCGGCGGCAGGCGGCAACCACCCGGTGACCCGGAAAACCACCGCCGCGACGTCCACCCGTTGAGCCGTCATCGAGTCAACGGCCCCGTAGGCGGTCTGCGACGCATGCTCAAGGTTCCGCGAGATCACCTCAAGAAACCCGCCGATGCCGTCCCGAGCCACCAACGGCACCAACGCCACCAGACTGGCCCCGGCAGCGATTCCCGTGCCGCCCAACGCAACCCGCCAGGACCCGCGAGCGCACAACAGGACCGCCAACGGCAACCCGAACTGCGGCTTGAGCCAGGCCAACGCCAGGGCGAGAGCGGCCCACCGGGGATGACTGGTCCGAGCCGACAACGCCCCCGCCGCCCCGATCGCCAACAGCGGGTTGACCTGCCCCACGTACAACTGGGCCTTGCCGACCTGACTGGTGACCAACAACGCGGCCACCACGACCGTGCCGAGCACCCAGGGAGCCCGAACACGTCCCGCGGCCATCACAGCGAGGACGACGAGCAACACCAGCGAGGCCAACGCGAACGCCACAGCGCCCACCCGGTAGCCGGGCAGCGCGAAGGGCATGTGCAGCAACAGGTGGTAGGGCTGGTAGAGGTTGAAGTTCTGCCGAACCGGCCAGTGGGCGAACATCACCGCCGGGTCGTAGGGGTTGCCGCCGGCCAGGAACTCGCGGATCGGGAAGTACAGCGCATCCCGGAAGTCCTGCATCCGCTCTTCGGCGAGGTTCCCGGGCCCCGGCAGGGGCACCTCGACAGCCGGCCGCAAAGCCCGCCAAGCCCCCACCACGCCGAGAACCCCGGCAACAACCCCCCCAACAACCCGAACCCGCGCCGCCACCCCACCCCGCCCAGCGGCCTCAGCTGGATCAGCGGTCAGGACCGCCCCCGCCGAGCCGGCCGCTCCCGCTCCCGTCGCCTCAGCTGGATCGGCCGGGATTGTCGGTACCTCGTGGGACAATGGAACCGGGGGCCGGAGGCCGCGCCCATCACCGCTCATACCGCCGCCACCTCCACGCTCACCAAGCCCGCACCCGCCGCGCCCGAACTCAAACCCGCACTCACCGCGCTGACGCCCGCACCCGCCGCGCTCACGCCCGCACCCGCCGCGCTCGCACCGGCACCCGCCGCGCTCACACCCGAACTCACCGCACCCGCACCCGCCGCGCTCATGCCAGCACCACCGCCACCACCGTCGTGTCCGCCGGCCGCGCCCCCACGACGCTCGCCAGCTCCTCCCGCCCGCCGTCCCGCGGCACCACCGCGACCAGCGCCACCCCGTCCGCGGGCTCGGCGACCTTGTCCGGCAGCGCCTCCGCCAACTCGTCCGCCCGCCCGGCCAACTCCGGCACCACCGGCACCACCCGCACCGGACGCCGAGCCGTCGCGCACAGCACCGTCAACCGCTCGACCAGCGCCGGGTCGTCGTCGGGCACGACCGCCACCGGGTGCCGCACCCCCGCCGACGCCAGCGCCGCCCGCACCCCGTCGACCGCCCGCGTCCCGCGCAGGTGCCGCACCACGGCCACCGCCGCCCCGGCGAGCACCGCCGCCACCAGCGCCAACCCGATCGCCAACGGCCAGTCCGGCGCGACCCGCGCCACCGCCGGCGCGTCCAGCACCCGCAACCTCCCGGCCGGCGCCAACAGGTCCGCCTCGACCACCGCCGCCGCCACGGCCGCCGCCTCGTCGCTCGCCTGCCCCGCAGCCGGCGCCCGCACCGACAACCGCGCCAACCCCGACGCCGGCACCAGCTCCACCGACACCCGCTCGGCCGACGTGCCCGCCTTGCCCACCACCGCCGGACTCCGCGCCACCTCCACCAACGCGGGCAACGACAACGCCACCACCTCGCCGTACTGCGGCCCCTGCGGCCCGGCGAGCAGGCTCACCCGCGCCTGGTACTCCTCCCCGGAGAACGCGGTCGCCACCACGACCACCGCGCCCACCAGCACTCCGACGGAAGCGCTTTCCACCAGCTCCCGCAGCTTCACCGCCGACCTCCCCAGCTCCGCAACAACTCGTCGTAGGACCGCATCAGCTCGCGCGGGTCGTGGGCCGCCAGCACCGCCGCGCGCCCGGCCGCGCCCATCGCCGCCCGCCGGTCGGCGTCGAACAGCAACGACCCCAAGGCCTCCGCCGTCGCCACCGGATCACGCGGCGGCACCACCAACCCGCCGCCGCCGGCCAGCGCCTCGCCGACCCCGTCCACGTCCGTGGCCACCACCGGCCGCCCGGCCGCCAGCGACTCCAGGACCGCGACCGGCATGCCCTCCCAGTCGCTGGTCAGCACGGTCACGTCGCACGCCGCCAGCAGGTCCGCCGCGTCCGGCCGGTTGCCCAGGAACCGCACCCCGCGCACCCCCCGCCGCTCCAACGCAGGCCGCAACGACCCGTCCCCGGCCAGCCACAGCTCCGCGCCCTCGATCCGCTCCCACGCGTCGAGCAGCACGTCGTGCCGCTTCTGCGGCTCCATCCGCGCCAGGCACAGCGCCACCGGCACGTCCGGGCCGACGCCCAGCGCCGCCCGCACGGTCGCCCGGTCCACTCGCGGCTCCTGCGGGAACACCGCGTTCGGGATCACCACGGACTCCACCCCGGCGGCCCGCAACCGCGCCGCCGTCGCCGCGGCCACCGTGACCACCGCGCCGGAGGTCCGCCGCAGGATGCGCGCCGCACCGGCGTAGTCCCGCTCGGCGACCCCGTGGAACACCGTCACCAGCGGAACCTTCTTCGGCACCAACGCCAGCCGCGCGACCATGCTCGCGGACACGTTGTGCGCCAACACGACCTCGGGGTCGAACCCGCGCACCGCCGCCCGCGCCGCCGCAGTGGCCCGCAGGACGCCCACCGGGCGACGCCGCGCCACCGGCACCGTGAAGGTCGGCACGCCCTGCCCGCGCAGCACCTCCGCGCGGTGCCCGCCGCCGCTGGCCACGGCGCTGTGCCAGCCGAACTCGCGTCCGGACCGGGCCATGCCGGCGACCAGCGCCTCGGCCCCGCCGGTGCCCATCTCAGCGATCACGTGCAGCACACGCATCGGCTCTCCTCACACGCAGATCGGCCGCGGCGACCACCGCGACCAGCGACCACAGCGGCAGGTAGTACTGCTGGGACAGGAACGTCGACGCGACGACGACGGCGATCAGCGACGCCTGAACGGCCGCCATCTCCCGCCGCCCGCCCGCGCGCAGCACGCGTTCCGACGACACCGCCGCCACCGCCAGCAGCCCGGCGAACAGCGCGAACCCCGCCACCCCCAGCTCGGCCGCGACCTCCAGGTACATGTTGTGCGCCACCGGGGTCTGCTCGTCGACCTCGGCGTTGCGCGAGAACGCGGGGTAGTGGTCGCGGAACCCGCCCGGCCCCACCCCGAGCGCCGGGTGCGCGGACACCATGCGCGCCGCGGCCTGCCACCGCAGCCCGCGGGTGTCCACATTGGTCCCGGCGATGTAGCTCTTCTCTTGCAGCGCGCGGTCGAGCGCCGGTCCGGCGAACGCCAACGCCCCGCCCGCCACGACCACCAGCGCCACGACCCCGCCGAGCACCACTTTGACCGGTACCACGCGCCGCGCCACCAGCCACGCGCCCGCCGCCGTCAACGCCAGCGCGCCACCACGCGAGAACGTCGCCGCCGCCCCCGCCGCCAACACCAGCGCCAGCACCGCGCTCACCCAGTGCGGCGACTTGAGCGCCACCAGCAGCGGCAGCGCCGCGACCAGGAAGTACGCGAGGTCGTTGGGGTCCTCCAGCGGCCCGCTGGCCCGCGCCTCACCCTGCGCCAACAGGCTGTAGAGCGCTCCCACCGCCGCGACGGTCGCTCCGGCCACTGCCGCCCCCAGCAGCGCCCGCGCCGGGACCTCGCGCGACACGACGTCCACCAGGATGACGGTCAGCAGCAGGAACGGCAGCCACCGTTGCAGATAATCGACGGCGTACGGTCCGCCCGCGTGCAAGGCCGTGGAAGCCAGCAACACGACCGCGAAAGCCGCCAGCACGCCGTGCAAGGGGTGGGGCGTGACGAACCGCCGCTCGCGCACCCGCGTGACCGCCCAGGTCAGGGCCAGCAACGCGGGCGCGGCCTTGGCCAGGTGGCCGTGCGCCTCCAGCAGGTAGCCCTCCAGCGGGGCCAGCGCCACCGTCGCGCACGCCAGGACCCGCAGCAGCACCGTCATCCCGACCGTTCCAGCCGTCCGACGTCGCGCACCGGCAGCCCGGTGTCGAGGGAGGCCACGTGCGCACCGGTCCCGACCACCTCGAAGTGCCGCCGCAGCACGCCGAGCACCCACCCGAGCAGTTCGACCTTGCGGGCCGACGGCACCGCCATGCCGGGGAAGAACTCCATCCCGGGGGCCTCGGCCGCGCCCAGCACGTCGGTCGGGTGCAACAGCAGTGACGGCGCGACGCCGGTCAGCCTGCACAAACGCAACGCCGTCTTGAAATACCCACGCGCCAACGACGGTGAGATTTCGTGCAGTTGCAGCAAGTACGAACCGTGGATCGGCACGCGCAGCAACGGCATCGTCGTGACCGGCAGCTCCACGACCCCGTTGTGCCACCGGTACGGCCGGTTGGGGGCCCGAACCTTGCCGAACCCGCCGAACAGCTCGGCACTGTCCTCTGTGGACGGTGCGGTCCTGTTGTGGTAGAAGCGGGCCAGCGGGCCGATCCACGTGGGCAGCGTGCTGGCGTCGTACGCGTAACCGCGCGTGGCCAGCACGTCCAGCAGTTCCGGCGTCACGCTGTACCCGGGTCCGCGGAACCCGACCGGGCGCGGCGCGCCGGCGGCCACGATGGCGTCCTCGGTCCGCGCGACCTCGGCCTCCAGTTCGGCGCGGGAGTAGCGGTGCAGCCAGGGTTCGTGGCCGAACGAGTGGTTGGCGACCTCGTGCCCGGCGGCGGCGATGGCCGCGACCGCCGCCGCGCCGTCGTCGCGCACCGCGTCCGCGCCGACGACGAACACCGTCGTGGTCAGGCCGTGCTCGCCGAAGATCTCCAGCAGGCGGGGCGTCGCGACCGGCAGGAAGCTCGGCCTGCGCTCCCACGCCGGGTCGCCGTGGGTCTTCAGGTAGGCCCAGAGGTTGTCGAGGTCGAGGGAGACGCTGGCGACGGTCACGCCGGTTCCTCCGCCGGGACGGGCCGGCGCGCCGGCCGGGACGCGTAGCCCAGCGCCAGCACGCCGGCGACGACCAGGGCGACGCCCGCCGCCACCCACCACTCGCGACCGGCGGCGATCCGGTCGCCCATCGCGGCGATGCCGACGACGGAGGTGAGCACGACCGTCACCGAGTCCATCGTCGCGACCGTGGACGTGGCCGAGCCCCGTTGCAGCGCGGCGGCCATGCACGCCTGGCCGACCAGCGCCGCCGCGATCATCAGCCACGCCAACGGGTAGTAGGGCAGTGAGAGCGGCGGTTCGTCGGCCAGCGACCGGCTCGCGATGGCGACGATGGCGTACCCGACGCCGGCGGCGACCGCGATCGGCAGCACGCCCGTCGCGCGCCGGGACACGACGAAGATCGCCACGAGCGGCAAGCCCAGCAGCAGGAACCCGGTGTCCACGGGGATGTCGTCGGCGACCGAGGGGGCGGACGCCCCGGCCAGCAGCACCAGCCCGACGGCCATCACGACCAGCACGACGACCTCGACCGGCCGCACCCGCCAGCCCAGGGCCAGCACGCCGAACACGGTGGCCACGCCGACCGCGCACGACGACCCGGCCTGCACCAGGTACAGCGGCAGTTCGGCGCGCGCGAAGAAGGCGAGCACGAACCCGGCGACCTGGCCCGCGAAGCCGAGCAGGTAGAGGCGGTCGCCGGCGAGGCGGGCGAGCAGGCCGAAGCCGTGGCCCGGGCGGGCGCGCCGGGCGGCGACGGTCTGCGCCACGATGCCCAGCGCGTACATCGCCGTGGCCGCCGCGAGGGCGAGATAACCGGGCACGCAACAACTCCCTGCGACTGTCCCTGCGACATTTCAACCGGCGGCAGCGTACGGCGTCGTATTCCGTTGCCTGATCGGGCGATATGGCAATTACTCGATCAGGTGAAAGGGTGTTCCCTTTGTTCGGCGGCCTGTGATCATCGGGATGCGCTTCTGGTCAACGATCGTGCGCTGCGGTGCAATCCGGGTGACAGGACGGTCCGCTGGACTGGGTCGCATGGCGGACTTCGTGGTGGTGGGCGGCGGCACGGCGGGGTGCGTGGTGGCGCGGGGGCTGCTGGACCGGACCGACGGCACCGTGCTCCTGCTGGAGGCGGGCGACCACGACACGAACCCGGCCATCCACGACCCGTTGCGCATGCACGAACTGTGGGACAGCCCTCAGGACTGGGGCCTGCGCACCGTTCCCCAGCGCGACGCCGGCGACCGCGTCCTGCACCTGCCGCGCGGTCGGGTGCTGGGCGGTTCGCACGCTTTGAACGCGATGATCCACGTGCGCGGCAACCCCGCCGACTACGACGGCTGGGGCCAACCCGGCTGGTCGTGGGCCGACGTGGAACCCCTGTTCCGCCGCATCGAGTCCGGCCCGCTGCGAATCCTCCGCGAATACACCGCCGACCCCGTCCAAGACGCCATCGTGGAGTCGGCCCAGCGGGCGGGAATCCCGTACAACCCGGACTACAACGATGGTGACCAAACCGGCGTCTCGCACATGCAGTTCACCATCGCCGACAACAAACGCCTGACCACGTCCCGCGCCTACCTGGGCCCCGTGCTCAGCCACCCGCGCCTGACCGTCGTGACTGGCGCTCACGTGCGACGCCTGCTCTTCTCCGGCACCCGCTGCACAGGCGTCGAATGGACCACCGGCACCACCTCGCACCGCGCCGAGGCCACGGAGGTCATCCTCAGCGCCGGCGCGATCGGCTCACCACACCTCCTGCTCCGCTCCGGCATCGGCCCCGCGCCGGACCTGGCAGGCCCGGTGGTCGCGGACCTCCCGGAGGTGGGCAACAACCTCCAGGACCACTGGCTGGTGCCCACGATCTTCACCACCGACCGCGAAGTCACCCACACCCCCGGCCTGCCGCACGCGCAAACCCACCTGTTCTGGCACAGCCGCCCGGGCCTGCCTGGCCCCGACCTCCAGCCGCTGCACTTCAGCGTGCCGCTGTACGAGCCGTGGATGAGCGGTCCGGCCAACGGGTTCTCCCTGATGGCAGGCCTGATCCGGCCACGCAGCACAGGTCGCGTGTCCCTGGCTCCCGACGGCGGGCTCCTGATCGACCCGCGGGTGCTGTCCGAGCCGTCCGACGTCGATGCGTTGGTCGAGGCGGTCGCACTGTGCCGCGAGGTCGGTCACGGGTTGGTCGGGGGAGGTGCGGGGGAGTGGGGCGCGGTCGAGCGGTACCCCGGGCGGGTCGAGTTGCGCGACTACGTGCGGCGATCGGTGGTGACGTACCACCACCAGGCCGGGACGTGCGCGATGGGCACGGTCGTCGGCCCGGACCTGCGGGTGCACGGCGTGACGGGGCTGCGGGTGGCGGACGCTTCGATCATGCCCGAGGTGGTCTCCGGCAACACCAACACGCCGACGGTGATGATCGCCGAAAAGGCAGTAGACCTGATGACCACCCAACCAACCTGACCGCCCCCGAGACAGCCACCCGGCTACCGGCACCAGGTTGCGTATAGACGTATTCGTCTATAAGGTCCGGAGCGTGCCCCTGGACGCCTCCCGCAACCCCCTCGTCCTCCCGATCCTCGGCCTCCTCCTCGAACAACCCGCTCACGCCTACGACGTCACCTCCCGCCTCCGCGACCGCTACGGCCCCGACCTCGGAGCCACTCGCAGCACCGTCACCTCCCTCCTGAAAACCCTGGAGCGCAACGGACTGGTCACCTCCGAAGCGCCCGAGCGCGTCGGCAACCGTCCGCCGCGGACGGTGTACGAGGTGACCGAGACCGGGCTCGACGACTTCCGGGCCAAGGTGACCGAGGGCCTGCGCAACGCCCGGACCGCCTCGACCGACTTCACCCTGGCCATCGCCTACGCCGGGATCGTGCCCCTGCGGCAAGCGCTGTCCATCGTGGACGAGCGGATCGCCAAGCTCCACGCCGACCTGGCCGCGCTCGACGCGCACCCGGACGGCGTCGCCGAAGTGCACATGCTGGAGGCCGCCTACTGGCGGGCCATCGTCACCGCCGAACGCGACTGGCTCACGACCCTGGCCCTGCGCATGCGCTCCGGCGACCTCGACTGGACCGGAGGGACTACCCCGTGAAGTTCGGCATCTACCCCGGCGGCCGGGCGGGTGTGGTGTGCTCGCGCCCGCCGGATCGTGACGCCATCGACCGCCTGGTCGCGGAACTCGCCCAGGGCCGGCCGTTCGTGGTCCGCGAGTACGTGCACTTCTTCGGCGACCGGGGACGGCCGGAAGTCGCCGCCCTGGGCGCCCAGGACGAACTCGACCACCTCACCATGCCCGACGACTGGTACCGCGAGCACGAACTCGACCTGGTCGTCAGCTACCTCCCGGCCGAGGCTGACCCGCGCGGCTGGCTGGACTTCCTGACCACCGTGATCGACCGCTACGGCCACCTGACCCGCTACCTCCAGGTCACCCTCGAACCGAACTTCCCCATCCCGCTGATCGACGGCAGCTCACCGGGCGTCCTCGACGCCCTCACCCGCGGCGTCCCCCACGCCCGCGAAGCCCTGGACGAGCGCGGCCTCACCCACACCCGGGTCGGTTTCTCCGTGGCCGAACCAGCCGAGTGGCTCGGCGGCGACGACGCGTTCTGGGAGCACCTGTCCCGACAACGGGACTTCGCCGACCACGTCGACTACGTCGGCCTCGGCCTCTACCCCGACGCGTTCTCCCCGGTGCCGCTCGACGCCGTCGCCCCGCTCACCGAACACGCCCTGCGCCACCTGCGCCACCAGTCCCTGCCCCGCGCCGGTCTCCAGCACCTACCCATCCACATCGCCGAGAACGGCACCCCGAGCACCCCGAGCACCTCGTCGCCGCAACGACAAGCGGACTCGTTGACCACAATGCTGCACACGATCCTGGACAACGCCGAAGACCTGAACATCACCCACTACGAGCAGTTCAGCCTGCGCGACGCGGACAGCGCGTCCCCGGAACCCGTCGGCACGCTCGGGCTCGTCACCGACACCTACGAGCCCAAGCCCGCCTTCGCCGCCTACAAGAACGTCATAGCGACCCGGTGTTCATAGTCCGCAGGATCGTGTGCTGGTCGAAATCGGTCAACTCGGCGCACACCCTCCCCTTGTGGAACACGACGACCCGGTCACACGCCGCCACCAGCTCGTCCAAGTCCGTCGAACACAGCACGACGACCTTGCCCTCGTCCGCCACCGCCCGCAGCAACGCGTGGATCTCCGCCCTGGCTCCCAGGTCGACCCCGCGCGTCGGGTCGTCCAGCAACAGCACCGACGGGTCCGCGGCCAGCCACTTCGCCAGCACCACCTTCTGCTGGTTCCCACCCGACAGCAGACCGGCCCGCAGCTCGACGTTCGCCGGCCGCACCCGCACCCGCTCGGCCAACTCCGCCGCCGAGGCCCGCAACGCCCGCGTGCTCAACACCCCGCGACCCGCCAGCGCCACCGGCCGCACCTGGGCGACGTTCTCCCACACCGGCTTGTCCAGCATGAGCCCGACCCGCCGCCGGTCGCCGGACACCAGCGCCACACCGGCGGCGATGGCCGACCGGAACGACGACGCCGCCCCACCCCCGGGCAGCTCGACCGTCCCCGCCGAAGGACGCCGCAGCCCCGCGACCACCTCCAGCACGGCCGTGTGCCCCGACCCCGCCAACCCGGCCAAGCCGACGATCTCGCCACCGGAACACGTCAACGAGACATCCGCCAACCGGTCGGGCACGCTCACCCCGCGCAGCTCCAACCGCGGCCCCACGCGCCTGCTCGCGCCGCGCGACACGACCGGCAGGTCCTGGCCCAGCATGGCGTGCACGATGTCACCGATGTCCAAAGAGGACCGGGGCTGGGCGTCGAGCACCGTCCGGCCCTCGCGCAGCACGGTGATCTCGTCGCACAGGTTCATGACCTCTTCGAGGATGTGCGACACGAACACCACCGCCACCTGCCGGTCGCGCAGCACGCGCAGGATGTCCAGCAGCCGCTCGGAGCTGTCCGGGTCCAGCGCGGACGTCGGCTCGTCCAGGATCAGCACCTTCGGCTCGACGACCAGCGCCTTGGCGATCTCCACCAGCTGCCGCTGCGCCAGCGACAGGCTGCCCACCCGCGCCCGCGGGTCCACGTCCAGCCCCAGTTGGCGCAGCACCGGCCGCGCCCGCTCCAGCATCGCCCGCCGGTCCAGCAGGGGGCCGCGCGTCGGCTCCCGCATCGGGTACAGGTTGGCCAGGACGTCCAGGTCCGGGAACAGGTTCAGCTCCTGCGACACCACGGCCACGCCGTGCGCGGCGGCGTGGGCGGTGCTGGCGAACGCCACCTCGGCGTCCGCCAGCCGCAGGCTGCCCGAGTCGGGCGCGACCGCCCCGGTGATCACCTTGATCAGCGTGGACTTGCCCGCGCCGTTCTCGCCGAGCAGGGCGTGCACCGAGCCGGGGCGCAGGGTCAGGTCCGCCCCGGCCAGCGCCGTGACGCCGCCGTAGGCCTTGGTGATCCCGCGAGCGGTCAACGCGTGCATCAGTTGGCCTCCCCGAGGGGGCGCAGGTGGGCGTTGGGGTCGGCGAGCTGCTTCTCGGTCTCGGCCTTGAACGCGGCCTTGCGGCTGTCCTCGTCCTTCTGCCGCGCCATGACCTGGTCGATGTTGGCCGCGTTGACCACCAGCGACCCGGTGTTCCACCAGCCCTTGGGCATCGGCTTGCCGCGCTTGTGGTCGATCAGCAACCGCAGCGCCACGTACCCCTTGAGCCAGTGCTCCGGCGAGGCCAGCGCGAACACGTACCCGTCCTTCACCGCTTGCAGCGCGGCGGCGTCCGGGTCGCACGACCCCGCGAGGAACCGGCGGCCGGTGTTCTTCTGGATCAACGCCAGCGACACCGCGTCCTGCGCGCCGACGCCGAGGTAGGCGATCGCGTTCGGGTTGGCCTTGACCAGGTCGTTCCACTTGGTGAAGTTCGACGTCGGCTCCGAGCCGGAGTCGAACGGGCCGAGCACCTTCAGCCCCGGCCGCTTGGCCTGGATGACCGACTTCATGCCGTCCAGGCGCTGCTGGAGCAGGGTCAGGCCGGGGATGGCGTTGCCCAGCACGACGTCACCGGTCGCGTTCTCCGGGACCTGCTTGACGAACTCCTCGCCCAGCGCCTTGCCCAGCTCGGTGTTGCTGTTGCCGATGTAGAGCTCGACCTTGGTGCCCGCGGGCGGCACGGTGTCCACCGCGACCACGGGAACGCCCAGGTCGGCGGCCTGGTTGAGCGGGCGCACGAACAGGTCCGGGGTCAGCGTCTCCAGCGCGACGCCGTCCTTGGAGTTGCGGATCGCCGACTGGAACAGCGCCACCTCCTGCGGACCGTCCACACCGGACGGCGCGCTGAGCGCCAGGTCCACGTTGCCGGCGTCGCCCGCGGCGGCCTTCGCGCCGTACGCCATCTCCTGGAACGGGTTCTGCGTCGACGTGGCGTAGACGAACGCCATCTTCAGCGGCGCGTTGGGGGACGACGCCGCGCCGCAGCCGGCCAGCAGACCGGCGGCGGCCAGCGCCGCGACGTACCGAGGGGCACGCATCTTGGACCTCATCTCCTCACTACAGCCCGAGCATCGATTCGCGCGCCCGCTGCCTGGAGCGCAGCGCGCTGTCCACCCCGACCGCCAGCAGGACGACGAGTCCGGTGGCGAAGGAACTCCAGTTCGCGGGGATGCTGAAGTACACGAGCCCGCTGGACACCACGCCCAGGAGGATCGCGCCGAACACCGCCCCCACCACGGTGGCCACCCCGCCCCGCAGCGGGGTCCCGCCGATCACCGCCGCCGCGATGGCCTGCAACTCGAACCCGATGCCGATGTTCGGGTCACCGGAGGTGAAGAACGCCAGCCCCAGCACGCCCGCCAGCCCCGCGACCGCCCCGACCAGCACCAGCACGTACAGGCGGGTGCGCGGGATCGAGATCCCGGAGAACGCGGCGGCGTCCGGGTTCGACCCGATCGAGCGAACCCGGTACCCGAACGGCGTCCACCGCAGCACCACGGTCAACCCGGCCGTGACCACGACCAGGATCCACACGCTGACCGGCAGCCCGAGCAGGTCCCCGCCCAGCACCGAGAAGAACGAGTGCTCCAGCGGCAGCCCGGTCACCTGCTGCCCGTCGCCCAAGGCGACCGCCAGCCCCCGGTAGAGCTGCATGGTGGCCAGCGTCGCGACGAACGCCGGGATCGCGATGTGCTGCACCACCAACGCGTTCGCCAGCCCGAGGACCGCCCCGAGCGCGATGCCCGCCAGGCACGCCAGCCACGGGTCGAACCCGTCGCGCATGAGCAGCGCCGAGGTGATCAGCGACAGGCCGAACATCGCCCCCACCGACAGGTCGATCTCGCGCATCGCGAGCAGGAACGCCATCCCGGCGGCGAGCAGCGCCACGTAGACGGAGTTGTTCAGCACGTCCTTGAGCTGCCCGACGGTCAGGAACGCGGGCCGCAGCACGCCGATCAGCAGCACCAGCACGATCGTCGCCACCAGCACGCTGCTCGACTCCGCCCGCAGCACCCTGGCGCCCCTGGGCACCACCCGCCGGTCCACCTCGGTCATGCCCGCCTCCGTCCGCCGGTCCCGCTGTGCGCACCAGGGTGCTTTCCGGGCGGTGGGAGCCGCTTGCCCCGAGGTGAACACCGGTTGACTGCCGGCGCACCGGCTGTGTCCGGGGCCACAGCGCGGCGGCGCGGTCCGCCTACCGTCTGCGGACATGGGCAACATCGAGGGCATGGTGGCGCTGGTGACCGGCGCGGGTTCGGGCATCGGCGAGGCGGTCGCGCGCCGCCTGGACGCGGAGGGCGCGCGGGTCGCGGTGCTGGACGTCGACTCGACCGGCGCGGAGATCACCGCGGGCCTGCTGACGCGGGGCATGGCGGTGGTCGCGGACGTCTCCGACTCGGGCCAGGTGGACGACGCCGTGCGGGCGGTCGTGGAGACCTACGGGCGGTTGGACATCCTGGTCAACAACGCGGGCATCCGCGGCGGGGTCGAGGCGGACGAGGCGTTCGCGCGGTTGACCTCACGGGTGGAGGAGTCGACGGCCGGCGAGGCCACCACGGTGCTGGACGCCACGGTGAACATCGACGACGAGGCGTGGCACCGGATGCTCGGGGTGCACTTGGACGGGACGTTCTACTGCACGCGTGCCGCGTTGCGGCACATGGGGCGTGGCGCTTCGATCGTGAACATCTCGTCGGTGTGCGGGTTGGCCGGGTGCGCGCACTTGCCGCACTACTCGGCGGCGAAGGGCGGGATCGAGGGGTTGACCAAGGCGGTGGCCCGCGATGTCGCGCCGTTGGGGATCCGGGTGAACTGCGTGGCGCCGGGGTATGTGGAGACGCCGTTGGGGGACGTGATCGCTCCGGTGTTGCGGCGGGACCTGGAGCGGCAGATCGCGTTGGGGCGGTTCGGGTTGCCGGCGGAGATCGCCTCGACGGTGGCGTTCCTGGTGGGGCCGGACGGGACGTACCTGACGGGGCAGACGCTGAGCCCGAACGGCGGTTCACTGATCAGCTAGCGGACGAGGCGCGGGTGGGGGGGAAACCCGACGCGACGAAGCCCGTGGAGGAAGGGCCCCGCGCCACCACCGGCACGGGGCCCTTCCTCACCTCAGGCGATCTCCATCGCGAACACGTGGATACCGGCCGTGGCCAACGGCCCGCCCACATCGGGCAACGTCACCGACGCCACCGTCTTGCCCGGGTCCAACGCCACCGACGTGGACCACAACCGCACGTCCTGCTCGTCCCGCCCCGTAGCGGCGTTGTTGTAAGTGGTGGGCGGCTTGTTGTGGTAGGTCATGAACGCGGCCTGGGTGTTCCCGGGGATCGCCGTGGCCGCCCAGAAGTCGCCGAACGACAACGTGAACCCGGACGAAGTCCCGTCCGTGTAGGTCACCACCCCGGTCCCGGTCTGCGTCCCGAACGTCGCCGCCCCCAGGAAGGCCAGCTTCGACCCGGACCCCGACACGGTGATCTTCTGCCCGGCGGCCTTCACGTTGTCCGGGAACCCGTAGTACCGCTGCGGCCAGTCGAAGACCACCCCGCCGACGGTCACGCCCGGGTACTTGACCCCCGCCGCCTCCAACGCCTGCCCGGAGAAGCTCCGGCCGCTCTTCGAGATACCACCGGCCTTCGGGTTCAGGTCGTTGCTGATCCCGACGTTGTTGAACGCCTCCCGCAGCGACCCGTAGACCTTCGCCGCGACCCCGGACCCGTTGTCCGCCCCGATGTTCACCTTGCCGTCGGCCCGGGGCACCACCGCGCCGAAGTAGTCCCGGCCACCGGCCTCGGCGGCCACGACCCCGGCCCCCAGCGCGGGCGACCCCGAAGTCAGCTTGTACCCGGCCACGCTGTTGAACCCGGCCCCGCTGCCACCGGCGTGGTTCAGCTTCGGATCGGCCGTCACGGCCCCCGGGTCACCCGAGGGCGCGGCGAACCCGCCCCAGTACAGGTTCGACTGGTAGCCCACCCCGGTCCCCACCGGCAGCGACCCGTGCTGCGACACGAAGATGTTGTTGGCGAACAACGAAGTGGCGGTCGCCCCGATCGGCACCTTCACGTCGAACGGCCGCGCCATGCAGTAGAACGTGTTGTTGTAGTACACCGAGTGCGAGTACTTGTCGCCGTCCGCCGCGATCCGGCAGTCGTCCTGCGACACGTTGTACCGGATCACCTGCTTGGCCTTGTAGTTCGGGTACTCGGTGCAGTGCTGGCACCCCAGGAAGAAGCCGCCGGCGTTGTTGCTGGAGAAGTTGTACTGGTACGTGCAGGTCCCGACGATGCCGCCGTCGCAGTCCCACGCCGTCGAGTCGTAGATCGACGGGTAGCTGCGGGTCACCTCGTTGAACTGGAACACCGGGTCGCGGGAGTTGATCGGCCACATGCCCGCGAAGTTCCCGGCGACGAACGGGTACGCGCCGCCACCGAGGTTGTCCGCCCGGTTGTGCTCGACCAGCGGGGCGTCGGAGCCGTGGACCACGATGCCGTCACCGCCGACGCTGATGATCTGGTTGCGCGCGATGTGCACGTTGGTGTGGTACTGCGCCGGCTTGATGGACAGCTTGATCCCGCCGCCGCCGGTGTCGTGGACGTGGTTGTCGGTGATGGAGATCCCGGCGATCGCGCCGGCCGTCGGCGTGCCGAGCACCGAGATGCCCGCGGACCGGGCGAACCAGCCCGCGTTGGTCCCGGTCTTGTCGCCCCACCCGGCGACGTTGTCCACCTCCAGCCCGGTGATGGTGATGCCGGCCTTCGCGGCGGCGGTCGTGGTCTGCACGCGCACGCCGGTCCGCTCCGCCCGCGACCCCGGGTTGGTGACCCGGAGGTCGCGCACGGTCCAGTGGCTGACGTCCTTGAGCAGCACGGCGTCCATCACCGCGCCGCCGCCGTTGACGACCGGGCGGGCGCCCGTCCCGTACGCGCCCAGCGTGATCGGGGACCCGGCCGCGCCCGACCCCGAGGCCACGAACTGGCCGGTGCACGACGTGCCGCGCTTGAGCAGCACCGAGTCACCCGCGCCGAACGTGCGCGCGTTCACCTGCGACAACGCGTTGAACGGCGCGGTCTGGGTGCCCAGCGGCGACCCGGTGAACGAGCAGTCGACGTAGTACGCGGTGGCGGCCGACGCGGCGGGGGCGACGGCGACCGCCCCTCCCGCCACGGCTATCGAGGTCAGACCGGCTTGCAGGGCGCGGCGCAGACGAGAACTCACGTTGGTCTCCTGTCATGCGGAAGGCGGTCGTGCGGGAAGCGGTCGTGCGGGAAGCGGTCGTGCGGGCGAGCGGTCGTGCGGGGGGAGCGGTCAGGCGGAGCGGTCGAGCACCTCCGGGAGGACCCGGTGGGACAGGGGGAGGCCGCGGCCGAGCCGGTCCAGCTCGTCCAGGGCCTGGGCGGTCATGCGGGTCAGCTCGTTGCCCAGCGAGCCCGCGATGTGCGGCGTGAGCACCAGGTTCGGCGCGGTGAACAGGGGCGAGTCGGCGGGCGGCACGTCCGGGTCGGTCACGTCCAGCACCGCGTGCAGCCGCTCGGCGAACAGTTCCCGCAGCAGCGCGGCGGTGTCCACCAGCGACCCGCGCGAGGTGTTGATCAGGGTCGCGCCGGTCGGCATCAGCGCCAGCCGCCGCGCGTCCATCAGGTGCCGGGTCTCGGGCAGCTCCGGCGCGTGCAGGCTCACCACGTGCGACGTGCGGACCAGGTCGTCCAGGCCGACCAGCGCCACTCCCAGGGACGCCGCCTCGGCCGCGGTCAGGTACGGGTCGGCCACCACCACGTCCAGGTCGAACGGCCGCAGCAGCTCCACCACCCGGCGACCGATCTTGGACGCGCCGACCACGCCCACCCGCCGCCGGTAGTTGCCCAGCCACGGGAACTGCGCCTGCCAGTCCCGCGGCTCGCGCGCCTCCCGGTAACGGGCCGCGATGGCCGGCACCCGCTTGTTGCTCATCAGGATCGCGGCCAGGGTGTACTCGGCGACGGGCAGCGCGTTGGCCGCCGCCGCCGAGGACACCGCGATGCCGCGCCGCCAGCACGCGTCGGTGACGTGGTGCTTGACCGAGCCCGCGGCGTGCACCACGGCCTTCAACCGGGGCGCGTCGCGCAGCACCTGCTCGTCCACCGGCGGGCAGCCCCAGCCCGTGAACAGCACCTCCACCTCCGCCAGCGCCGCCCGGGCCGAGGCGGTCGTGAAGTCCTCCACGACGAGGTCGGGATCGGTGTCGGCGACGGAGACCAGGCGCGCGCGGGCGTCCGCGTCCAGCAGCCACCGCGCCACGTGGCGGTGCATGGCCACCAGCGTCCGGGGACGAACGTGTGTCACGTGCTCTCCTACTTCACGGCGCCGGAGGTCATCCCGGCTTTCCAGTGGCGTTGCAGGGACAGGAAGGCGATCACCACCGGCACGACCGCCAGCAGCGCGCCGGTGATGGTCAGCGGGTAGTACTCCGGCTCGGCGGTCACGACGGTGTGCCACGAGTACAGGCCGAGGCTCAACGGGTACAGCTCGCGGTCGGACAGCATCACCAGGGGCAGGAAGAAGTTGTTCCAGATGCCGGTGAACTGGAACAGGAAGATCGTCACGAACCCGGGCATGAGCATCCGCAGCGAGATCGACCAGAACGTGGTCAGCTCGCCCGCGCCGTCCACCCGCGCGGCCTCCAGCACCTCGCCGGGCACGTAGCCCGCGCTGAAGATCCGCGCCAGGTACACGCCGAACGGGTTGACCAGCACCGGCACGAACACCGCCCAGAACGTGTTCACCACGCCCAGCTCGGAGGCCAGCAGGTACAGCGGCAGCGCCAACGCCGTCGTCGGCACCAGCACGCCCAGCAGCACCACCCCGAACAGCTTCTCCTTGCCCTTGAAGGAGAACTTGTCGAACGCGTACCCGCAGGCCACCGAGCAGAACGCGCCCAGACCCGCGCCGCCGACCGCGTACAACAGGCTGTTGAGGTACCAGCGCAGGTACACGCCGCCGTCCGCCGACGCCAGGTCGCCGAGGTTGTCGAAGAAGTGGAACTCGGTGAGCGTGAAGGCGTTGCCGGACAGGTCGCCCAGGCTCTTGGTCGAGGCCACCAGCAGCCACGTCAGCGGCAGCACGGTGTAGGCGGTGGCCAGCACCAACGCCGTGTTGACCGCGATCTTGGACGCCCACATCGGCTTGCGGCGCGGCGCGCGGGGGAGCGCCGGGGCCGGTCGGGTCGCGGAGGGCTTGGTCATGGTCGTGGTCACGCCGCCCCCTTGCGGTTGCCGACGCGTGTCACGACGAACGACAGCAGCGCCGCCACCGCGGCCAGCAGGATCGAGGCGGCGGCGGCCACCCCGTAGTCGCCGCGGCGGAACGCGGCGTCGTAGGCGTACATGTTGGGCGTCCAGGTGGTGTTGACCGCGGGGTTGGCCCCGTTGAGGATCATCGGCTCGGTGAACAGTTGCAGCGCCCCGATGACGGTGAACAGCACGGTCATCACGACCGCGGCCCGGATCATCGGCAGCTTGATGCTCAACGCGGTGCGCAGCTCGCCCGCGCCGTCGACCGACGCGGCCTCCACGACCTCGCGCGGGATGGCCTGCAAGGCGGCGTAGAAGATGACCACGTTGTAGCCGACCCACTCCCACAGCGAGATGTTGATGACCGAGCTGAGCGCGTGGTCGCTGGACAGGAAGTTCCAGGTCAGCCCGCCCTCGCGCATCGCCTCGACGACGGGGGACAGGCCCGGGGTGTAGAGGTAGAGCCAGATGATCGCGGCGATGATGCCCGGCACCGCGTGCGGCAGGTACAGCGTGAGCTGGAAGAACCGCTTGGCGCGGGCCAGCGTGGAGTCCAGGAGCAGCGCCAGCAGCAGCGCGCCGCCGACCATCACCGGGATGTAGCCCAGCACGTAGCCCGCGATCACGGCGAAGCCGTCGCGGAAGGCCGGGTCGCCCAGCGCGTGCAGGTAGTTGCCCAGGCCGGTGAACAGCGTCTCGGTGCCGCCGAACCCGAGCCCGGAGGACCGCTCGGTGAACAGGCTGAGGTAGGCCGCGTACCCGATCGGCACCACCAGGGTGCCCAGGAACAGGGCGAAGAACGGGGCCATCAGCAGCGTCGCCGCGCCGCGGTGGGACTTCTTGGCTGACATCGCCTTCTCGCTCGTGTCAGGGGTGCGGCCCCGGCCGGTGGCCGGCCGGGGCGCCGCGGTGGTCAGGAGACGTTCAGGCCGCGCTTCTTCAGCTCGTCCACAGTGGACTTCTGGGCCTTGCCCAGGGCGTCGGTGAGCGTGCCGCCGCTGGTGACGGTGCCGAAGTTGTCCTTGAGCGTGCCGTTCGTGGCGAACATGCTCGGGCCCCACGTCCAGCCGTTCTTGATCGTGCCGGCCGCGTCCTTGTAGACGCTGTAGGCGTCCTGGCCGCCGAAGAAGCTGTTGTCGAAGCTCTTGGCCGCCACCGGCACCATGTCGGCCGCCGCCGGGTACATCGTGGACTTGGCGATGCCGATGCGGGTGGTGATGGCCTGCTCGTTGGTGGTCATCCAGCCGATGAACTTCACCGCGGCCTCGACCTTCTTGCTGTCCTTGGTCACCGCGAACGTGCTGCCGCCGTACATGCCGCTGGCCGGCGTGCCCCAGTGCGGGATCGGCGCGACGGCCCACTTGCCGGCCTGGTCGGGCTGGTTGGCGCGCAGCGCGCTGCCCGCGCCCCACGACGCGCCGACGTAGGAGACGGTCTCACCGGCCTTGACGCTGGCGTTCCACTCCTGGGAGAACGCGGACTGCACGCGGACCAGGTCGTCGGAGACCAGGCCCTGCCAGTACTCGGCGACCTCCTTGGACTTCGGGTCGTCGATGGAGACGTTCCACGAGTCGCCGCTGGTGCCGAACCACTTGCCGCCCGCCTGCCAGGCCAGCGAGGCGAAGTGGCCGGGGTCGTCGGGGAAGAACGTGCCGATGCGGGCCTTCGGGTCGGCCTGCTTGACCTTCGCGGCGGCGGCCTTGTACTCGTCCCACGTCTTCGGCGGGGTGATGCCGTTGGCGTCGAAGAAGTCCTTGCGGTAGTACAGGACCATCGGGGAGGCGTCCAGCGGCACCGCCCACGTCTTGCCGCCCAGCTCGGTCAGCGCCCGGATCTGGTCGGGGAACTTCGCCTTCAGCTCACCCACGTGCGGGGTGAGGTCGGCGAGGCTGCCCTGGCTGACGTAGTCGGGCAGCACCGGGTACTCGATGTTGAGCACGTCCGGCGCGTTGCCCGCCTTGATGGCGTTGGTCATCTTGGTGTAGCCGCCCGCCGCGCCCGACGGGATCTGCTCGAACTTCACGGTCACGTCGGTGTGCAGCGCGTTGAACGCGTCGACCACCTCGGCGGAACCCTTGGTCCACGTCCAGAAGGTGATCTCGGTCGGACCGCTGCTCTGGGCGGCGCCCCCCGACGCGCCACCGCCTCCGCAGGCCGCCACCAGACCCAGGGCGGCCAGTGCCCCGATCGCGCCCAGTCTGGTTCGAATCTTGTGCCGCATCTCACGCTCCAGGGGGTCGTCTCGCAGTGGCGGCAAGTTTTCGTGGCACCCCCGGGCAAGTCAAGGTGAGTCCGATCAAACGAACACAACTGATCGTCACTCACCGTTTCACCTGTTCACGCTGTTGTGAGTGATCACCATCCGGTGGTGGCGGCGCGCCGGTGTTCGCATTTGACCGAGTTGGCCGATCGGGCTTGCCCCGCTCTGTGCCGCCGCCTACTTTCCCGCGAATGCACCCAGCACTGTCGCTGCCGGCGCCCGACGTCCCGCTCAACCCGCGCACCGGGTGGGGCCGGGCGCACTGGGAAGCGGTCGCCGACCACCTCGTGGCCGGCATCCTGCGCCACCGGTCGCCGGGCGGCGCGTTCCTGCGGCCACCGGGGCGGACGAGCTGGTCCGGGCCCGCGAGCGACGGGCTGGAGGGGTTCGCGCGCAGCTTCCTGCTCGCGTCGTTCCGGCTGGCCGGCGCGGGCGGCGCGGACCCGCACGGGTGGCTGGAGCGGTACGCGGAGGGGTTCGCCGCCGGCACGTCCGGCGAGCCGTGGCCCGCGATCGTGGACCGCGGGCAGCCGCTGGTGGAGGCGGCGTCGCTGGTCATCGGCCTGCGGTTGACCCGTGCGTGGCTGTGGGACCGGTTGGCCGACCCCGTGCGGCAGCGGGTCGTGGACTGGCTGCGGCCCGCGGCGCGCGTCGAGCCGGTGGACAACAACTGGTGGCTGTTCTCCGTGCTCGTGGCCGACTTCCTGGAGTCCGTGGGCGTGGCCGACGGGGTGGGGGTCCGGGAGCGCGGGTTGGCGCGGATCGAGTCGTTCCACGTGGGGCGCGGCTGGTACTCCGACGGCCCGAACCGGTCGTTCGACTACTACAACGGCTGGGCCATCCACTTCTACCTCGGCCTGCGGTCCCACCTGTTCGGGCACGCGTTCGACCCGGCCCGGCTGGTGTCGTTCCTGAACGACCACGTGCACTTCTTCGACCACGACGGCGGCATGGTCCACTTCGGGCGGTCGCTGACCTACCGCGTGGCGTCGGTGGCCCCGCTGTGGCTGGGCGCGCTGCTGGACGTCTCGCCGCTGCCGGCGGGGGAGACCCGGAGCATCGCCAGCGCGACCCTGAAGCACTTCGTGGACCGGGGCGCGATCCGCGACGGCGTGTGGACGGCCGGCTGGTACGGGCCGCACGAGCCGACCTTGCAGGCCTACTCCGGGTCGGCCTCGCCGTACTGGGCGGCCAAGGGGTTCCTCGGGCTGGTGCTGCCGCCGACGCACCCCGTGTGGACCGAGCCGGAGACCTTGACCGTGCACGTGGACCCGGTGCCGCTGCCCGAGCCCGGCTTCCTGCTGCACCGCGCGCCCGGCGAGGGCACCGCGCGGCTGGTCAACCACGGCAGCACCGACCACCCCGGCGACCCCCTCTACGACCGGATCGCCTACTCGTCGCGCACCGGGCCGACCGTCGACCCGGCGGACAACACGTTCGCCGTGCTGGTGGACGGGGTGTGGTGCGGTCGGCCGGCGCTGGAGCCGACCGGGATCGGGCCGGACTGGGCGGCGTCCCGGCACGTCGCCGCGCCCAGCGCCACCACGCCCGGTGCCGCCGCGCCCGGTGGTGCGGCCAGCGCGCCCGGCGTGCCGGTCACCGCGGTCAGCGTGGTGCGCGGGGGCAGCGAGGTGCGCGTGCACCGGACCCCGCCCGGGTCGGTCGTGCGGCACACCGGCTGGCCGCTGGCCGGTGCCGCCGCCACCACCGGCGACCTCGCGGTGCGCACGACGTCGGGCGGCATGTCCAGCGAACTCGTCGGCCTGCTCGGCTACGACTCCGCCGAAGCCCTCGACGCACCCGAGGGCACCGCTTTCGGCAGCCCTGCCGTGGTCCCCGCCCTGCACGGGACCGGCGACGTGTTCGTCTGCCGGGTCGCCCTGGGTGAGACCGCACCGCCGACCGCCACCGCCGAGCGCACCGACCGGGGCGTGCGGATCGCGTGGTCGGACGGCACCACCCACCACGTCGACCTCGACGACCTCTCCGTGAGGAGTGACGCATGACCCTGTCCCGCAGGCACTTCCTGCTCGCGAGCACCGTCACGGCCCTGTCCCTCTCCGGCGTCCCGGCCCTCGCCGAAGACGCCTACTCGACCCTGCGCGCCCGCTGGCGCGACCTGCTCACCGGCGTCGGCTACGACCCGGCCGCCGAACCGTTCGCGTCCGCCCTGCGACGGACCGGGCAGCAGGCGGGGGAGTACCTGGCGGCGATGAGCCCCGGCACGTCCTCGCTGTGGCCGGACCTGCCCATCGGGTCGGTGTCGGCCAACGTGACCACCTCGCACGCCCGGCTGCGCACGATGGCGTTGGCCCACGCCCAACCCGGCACCGGCCACACCGGGTCGGCCACGCTGCTCACCGCCATCACCACCGGCCTGAAGTGGTTGCGGGACAACGCCTACACCGCCGGTCGCGCGACCTACGGCAACTGGTGGGACTGGCAGATCGGCACCCCGCAGCGGCTGCTGGACATCTGCGTGCTCGTCGACGCCCCGCTGCTGGCCGACCACCTCGCCGCCGTGGACCACTACGTGCCCAGTTCGCGGGTCGCCAAGTACAGCGGCACCAGCACCGGCGCGAACCGGGTGGACCTGTGCCACGTCCTGGCGTTGCGCGGCGTGCTCGGCGCGTCCGACGCGAAGCTTTCCACCGCGCGCGACGCGTTGTCCCCGGTGTTCCCGCACGTCCTGACCGGTGACGGCATGTACGCCGACGGCTCGTTCGTGCAGCACACCTACGTCCCGTACGCGGGCAGCTACGGCGCGGTGCTGCTCGGCGGGCTCGGGCGGGTGCTGACGCTGCTGTCCGGCTCGACGTGGGAGGTGGTCGACCCGAACCGGCAGTTCCTGCTGGACGCCGTCACCACCACCTTCGCCCCGTGGATCATGAACGGCCTGGTCATGGACGGCGTGTCCGGGCGGGCGATCAGCCGGGGCGACCAGAACGACCACACGCGCGGGCACGCCATCATGGGCAGCATCCTGGTCGTGGCGTCCTCCGGTCTCGGGTCGGCGGCGGAGGTCGCGCAGTGGCGCGGGCTGGTGAAGGGGTGGATCGAGCGCGGCAAGTACAGCCCGTACTTCTCCGACACCACCGTGGCGGTGCCCGAGCTGGCGCGGGCCAAGGCAGTGGTCGACTCGTCGGTGGCGGCGCTGGCGCACCCGGTGGGGCACCAGCTGTTCGCCGCCATGGACCGGGCCGTGCACCGGCGTCCACAGTGGACGCTCTCCGTGAGCATGTCGTCGGCGCGCACCACGTACTACGAGGTCGGCAACGGCGAGAACCTGCGCGGCTGGCACACCGGCAGCGGCATGACCTACTGGTGGGGCGACACCTACGGCAACGGCCAGTACTCCGACGCGTTCTGGCCCACCGTGGACCCGTACCGGCTGCCCGGCACCACGGTGTCGCGCAAGGCGCTGGCCGACGGCGCGGGCGGTGACTGGAACGCGACCCGGCCGAACAACACGTGGGCGGGCGGCGCGAGCGACGGCACGTACGCCGTACTGGGCCAGGACGTGCGCGGCCTGCAAAGCACGCTGACCGGGCGCAAGTCGTGGTTCTGCCTGGACGACCAGGTGGTGTGCCTGGGCGCGGGCATCACGGCGACCGACGGCGTGGCCGTGGACTCCGTGGTGGACAACCGCAACCTCGGCGCCACCGGCACCCACCCGCTGGTGGTGGACGGCACGACGCAGTCGGCGGCGCTGGGCTGGTCGCAGCGGTTCACCGGCGCGAAGTGGATGGCGGTCGGCGGGTTCGGCGGGTACGTGTTCCCCGGCGGGGCGACCGTGGACGCGGCGCGGACCGCGCGGACCGGCGCGTGGCGCGACATCAACCGCGGCGGCGGCGCGGACCCGATCACCCGCCGCTACCTGACCCTGTGGTTCGACCACGGCACGGACCCGGCCGGCGCGAGCTACAGCTATATCCTGCTGCCCGGCGCGACCGCCACCGCCACGGCCGCCCGCGCCGCGAACCCCACCGCCGTGGTCCTGAAGAACACCGCCGACGTCCAGGGCGTCTCCGCGCCGAACACCCACGCGGCGAACTTCTTCGCGGCCGGCACGTGCGGCCCGATCACGGTGGACGCGCCGTGTTCCGTCTTGGTGCGCCGCACCGGCGGGCAGGTGTCGGTGACGGTCGCCGACCCGACCCGCAAGGCCACCACCGTGCTGGTCACCCTGACCGACAACGGCTTCACCACCGCCACCGGCGACCCCACGGTGACCGTGCTCGGCACGTCCGGCGCCACCAGGCTCCTGGTCGAGGTGGGCGGCTCGCTGGGCCGCAGCCACACCGTCACCCTCGGCACCGGCACGGCCCTGAGCCCCCGGACCGCGCGCACGGTCACCCCGTCCGCCGACGCCTACGTCCGGGACGGTTCGTACGCGGGCACGAGTTACGGCAGCGACCCGACGCTGGTGGTGAAGTCGGCGTCCGGCACCGGCTACACGCGCAACTCTTATCTGAAGTTCGACCTGTCGTCCCTGGCGACCGCGCCGACCCGCGCCGTGCTGTGGGTGCACGGCAAGGTGTCGGACGCGGACGGCACGCACACCACGTTGTCCGCCAACGGGGTCACGGCCGCCTGGTCGGAGTCGGTCACCTGGGACACCCGCCCCGCGCTGGGTTCCGTCGTCGCGACCGGCCAGGTCAGCACGGCAGCCGACTGGATCCCGTTGGACGTCACGGCGTTCGTCCGGTCGCGGTTCGCCGTGGACCGGAACGTGTCGCTGGGCCTGAGCGGCAGCGCGCTCGCCGTCGTCCTGAACAGCCGCGAGAACTCCGTCAACCGCCCGTTCCTGGAAGTACTCACGGATTGAACGTTTCTACGGATATGATCCCGGGACGATCGCTTTGATCGTTCGCTCACCGGAGGTGCGCATGGACGCGAGCCGCAGGCACCACGCGATCCTCATGGCCGTGCGCAGGGACGGCAGCGTCCGCGCCGCCGAACTGGCCGCCCAGCTGGGTGTCTCCGCCATCACCGTGCGCCGCGACCTGGCGGAGCTGGAGGCGCGGGGCGACGTCAGCCGGGTGCACGGCGGCGCGGTGCTGCCCAGCGCCATCCGCGACACCCTGGTCACCCCGTCGGTGCCCAGGGTCGCGGGCCGGCGTCCGACGATCGGCATGGTGATACCGGCCGCGAGCCAGTACTTCCGCGAGATCGTGGAGGGGGCGCGGCGGGCGGCGCAGGCGCGGGACATCAAGCTGGTGCTGGCGGTGTCGGACTACAACCTCGACGACGACCGGTCCCACGTGCAGCGCCTGCTGGAGGCGAAGGTGGACGGCCTGCTGCTGACCCCCAGCGAGCCGTTCTCCCGCCTGGCGCCGGCCCTGGACTGGATCGCCGACCTGCCGATCCCGGTGCTGTTCGTGGAACGCTCCCACGAGCCGACCGCGCACCTGCACCCGGTGGAGTACGTGTCGAGCGACCACCAGCACGGCGCGATCCAGGCCGTGCGCCACCTGGTGGAGCTGGGGCACCGGAACATCGCCCTGGTGACGTGCCAGTCCCCGACCAGCGGCTGGATCACCCGGGGCTACGACGCGGCGGTGGAGGCGATGGGCCTGGCCCCCGACATGCCCCGCCACGAGAACCACACACACGAGGAGATCACCCACGGCCTGGACGACATCCTCGACGGCTTCGAGCGCTCGGGTGTCACGGCGGTGCTCGCGCACCCGGACAGCATCGCCATCCAGGTGCTGCAACGGGCGCGGCAGCGGGGGCTGGTCGTGCCGGACGACCTGTCGGTGATCGCCTACGACGACGAGTTCGCGGGCCTGGCGGACATCCCGTTGACGGCGGTGGCCCCGCCCCGCGAGAACGTGGGCCGGCTCGCGGTCGAGTTCCTGCTCAGGAAGCTGCACAGCGGCCGGTCGGACCGGGCCGAACTGCACATCCACCTCCTGCCCCACGTGGTGGTCCGCGCCTCGACCGCCGCCCCGCGCACGGCGCCGGCCGACCGCTGACGCCGACCGCTGACGCCTTCCGGTGACGCCGACCGCTGACGCCGCGCGGTCAGCCCGCGGCGAGGATGGTGGTGACCAGGTTCGGGAAGCGGGCGTCGAGTTCGGCCAGGCGCAGGGTGTTCATCCGCCTGCGGCCCTCGTCCCACTGGCGGATCAGGCCCGCTTCCCGCAGCGTGCGGAAGTGGTGGCTCAGGGTGGACGCGGCCATCGGCAGGCCGAACGTCCCGCACGCCCGGTCGCCCTCGCTGACCAGCAACCGCACGATCCGGCGCCGCGTCGGGTCGGCCAGGGCCCGCAGCACGTCGTCCACCGTCACCTCGGCGATGTCCGGGTGGCTCAGCGGAGTCCAGCGGCCCAGCATGCTCCAGCAGCCTCTCAGGTCTTTTCGACACCTGCCGAAGACCGTACTCCTGCCGCGGACCATTCGAGAGGTCTCGAAAAGACGCTGGGCCACCGCGTCGCGAACCGGGTGGCCCGCCACGCCGCGATCCCGCCCGCCAGGCTCAGCACGACCACGACGGCGGGCGGGAAGAACTCCAGCAACGGCGGGAACAGCGCGTAGTGCGTCAGGTAGATGTAGAGCGACGCGCTCGCGACCAGGCTCACCACACCGACCAACGGCCTCGGCAGCGGCACCCGGCGCAACGCCAGCAGCAACGCCAGCCCGGCCAGCACGACGCCCTCCCGCGCCGGATCGTCGAACGACCCGGGCACCAGGACCATCGCCACCGACAGCACCGCGCACCGGCGCACGACCGAGTCGGCCCGGAACGCCAGCCATCCCAGGGCGAAGAACCACACCGCGCCCGACGTCGTCATGTTGCGGTCCGCGAAGGAGGCGTCCGCCCCGACCAGCAACCGCGGCAACGACAACAGCGCCAGGGCGGCGAAGGCGAACGCGAACCCCCGCTCGCGTTCCCACTCCCGCGCGCGGGGCACCGCGAACACCACGGCCAGCAGCACCAGCACGTGCACCAGCACCTCGACGAACCAGTACCCGACCGCGCCGGTGCGCGCGAAGTTGTTGACCAGCGCCACGTTCACCCACGTCACGTCGTCGGTGGTGAACACCCGGTAGGTCAGCCACAACGACGTCGGCACGGCCACCAGCGCCGCGCTGCGCAGGATGCGCCGGGGCGCGGCGGGCAGCAGGAACCGGGCGAAGTTCCAGCCGGCGATGACGAGCAGGAGGTGCGCGCCGCCGGTCACGTCGAACACCTTCACGTGCGAGCCGACGACCAGCACGATCGCCAACGCCCGCAGCACGATGTCCGTCTCCACCAGCGGCACCCGGCGCGGCGCGGCCCGCCGCCGCTCCAGCACGGACACCGGCAGCGTCTGCCAGTCCGCCGGCAACCGGCCCAGCAGCCGTTCCAGCTCGACCGACACGCGCACGTAGGTCAGGGAGTCACCGCCCAACGAGACGAACGTCGAGTCGTCGCGGACCTCCTCACCCAACACCGACGCGAACAACTCCCGCACCGACCCGGCCCCACCCGCACCGCCGCCCGCGCCCGCACCGGCACCGGCACCGGCACCGGCGACCGCACCGCTGCCCGCACCGCTGCCCGCACCGCTGCCCGCGCCGCTGCCCGCGCCGCCGCCGGCACCCGCACCGCCGCCCGCGCCCAGTCGTGCGACCGCCCGGTAGTCCACCTTCCCGTTGTCCAGCAAGGGGAACTCGTCCACCCGCACCACCCGGACCACCGCACCCGGCAGCCCGAACCGCGACCGCACCAGCCCGCCGGCCCGCCGCACACCGTTCGCCAACCCCCGGGCGCGCACGGCGACCACCAGCACGTCGTCGTCACCGGCGCACACCGCCGCCACCCCGGACTCGGCGAGCACCCGCTCCACCCGGTCCAGGTCCACCCGCAGCCCGAACGGCTTGACGAACCGGCTCCGCCGACCCACGACCTCGTACAGGCCGTCCGCGGTGCGCCGCCCCAGGTCGCCCGTGCGCAACTCCCAGGTGGTCCGGCCCAGCGCCAGGTCCGCCGGGCCGCACGCGTACCCGAGCATCACGTTCGGCCCGCGGTAAACCAGTTCGCCGTCCACCACGTCGAACGACCCGCCCGGCACCGGCACGCCGATCGCCGACGGGTGCGCGCGCGCCAGCTCCGGCGGCAGGTAGGCCATCCGCGCGGTCGCCTCGGTCTGCCCGTACATGACGAACAACCGCCAGCCGCGCGCCTCGCCCAGCGCCGCGTACGCCGCCACCCGCTCGGGCGCGAGCCGACCGCCGGCCTGGGTGACGTACCGCAGCGACGGCAGGTCCCGGTCCGCGAAACCGGTGCCGTCCAACAGGTCGAACGTGTGCGGCACCCCGTGCAGGCTGGTGACGCCGTTGCGCGCCACCAGGTCCCAGAACCGCGGGTCCACCACCGACCGGTCGGTCAGCACGAGCCCCGCGCCGCGCGACAGGTTGCTGTTGACCACCGAGAGCCCGTAGCAGTAGTGCATCGGCAGCGAGGTGACGGCCCGGTCGGTGGGCCGGATGTCCAGGTACTCCGCGATCGCCTCGGCATTGGCGCGCAGGCCCTCCGCCGACAGCCGCACCAGCTTCGGCGATCCCGTGGTGCCGGAGGTGGACAGCAGCAGCGCCAGTTCGGGGTGCAGGTCGTGGGCGGTGCCGGCGCGGCGTTCGACCAGGTCGCCGTCGACCACGACGTCCGGGTCGTAGGCCCGCGCCAACGCCTCGACCTGGCCGGGCGCGCACAGCAGCACCGGGTGCCCGCCGCGCAACGCCGCCAGGTACGCCACGAGCGAGTCCACGTCGTTGCGGGTGGCCAGCAGCACCAGCCGCCGCGTGGCGCCGAGCCGGTCGGCGGCGTCGGCCACCCGCCGGTCCAGGTCGGCGTAGGAGATCTCGTCGCGACCGCTGATGACGGCCACCCGCGAGCCGTGGGCGGCCAGGCCGGCGGCGAACCCGAGGTCGGCGGTGGCGGTCACCCGGCACCGCCCGGGAAGAACAGCGCCGGACCGGCCACGGCCACCGCGCACTCGTCACCCGGCCGCACCGGCAACGGGCCCTGCACGCGCGACCGCACCACGGCGCCGTCGGCCAGGCGCAGCAGCACGGTCGAGTCGTGGCCGTGGAACAGCACGTCGGCCACGGTCGCGGGCACGCCCTCGCCGCCCAGGTGCAGCTGCTCGGGCCGCACCAGCACGGTCCCGGGCCCCTCGCCCCCGACCGCCAGCCGGCCCAGCGGCGTCTCGGCCACCCCGTCGCGCGCCTCGCCGGCGAACGTCACCGCCTCGCCCACGAACAACGCCACCCCGAGGTCCGCCGGCGACGTGTAGACCTGGTGCGGCGCGCCGAGCTGCGCCACCACGCCGCCGCGCAGCACGGCCACCCGGTCGGCGACGCCCAGCGCCTCCTCCTGGTCGTGCGTCACCAGCAGCGCCGTGGCGCCGAACGCCCGCAGCGCCGCCCGCACGTCGGCCCGCAGCTCGTCGCGCAGCGCCGCGTCCAACGACGAGAACGGCTCGTCCATCAACACCACGCCGGGCCGGGGCGCGAGAGCACGCGCCAACGCCACCCGCTGCCGCTGCCCACCGGAGAGCTGCGCCGGCATCCGCGACTCGAACCCGGACAGCCCCACCAGGTCGAGCAGTTCCGCGACCCGCTCGCGCCGCCGCCCGCGCGCCAGGCCGAAGCCGACGTTGCCCGCGACGGTCAGGTGCGGGAACAACGCGCCCTCCTGCGGCACGATCCCGATGCCCCGGCGCTCCGGCGGCACGTCCACCGAGCCGTCCGCGAGGACCCGGTCACCCAACGAGATCGTGCCCGAGCGCACCGGGTGGAACCCGGCCAGCACGCGCAGCAACGTGGTCTTGCCGCAGCCCGAGGGCCCCAGCACGGCCAGCAGGCCGCCGTCGGGCACGTCGAGGTCCACGCCGCGCAGCACCGGTTCCGGGCCGTACCCGGCGACCAGCCCGTTGATCCGCAACCCGCTCATCGGGCACCTCCGCGCAGGAACCGGTCCAGCACCACCGCCGGGATCGCCGCCACCACCAGCAGCACCGCCGCGTAGGGCGCGGCGGCGGCGTAGGCGGCGACCTCGGTCTTCGTCCACAGCTCGGTGGCCAGGGTGTCCACGCCGGTCGGCCGCAGCAGCAGCGTGGCGGGCAACTCCTTGGCACAGGTCAGGAACACCAGGGCGGCGCCGGCGAGGATGCCCGGCGCGGCCAGCGGCACGGTCACCCGCAGCCGGGTCTCCGCGCGGCCCTTGCCCAACGACCGCGCCACGTCCTCCAGCACCGGCGGGGCGTGCGCGACGGCCGTGCGCACCGCGCCCACCGCCAGCGGCAGGAACAGCACCGCGTAGGCGAACGCCAGCATCGGCGTCGTCTGGTAGAGGCCGGGCGCGAACCGGATGCCGAAGAACACCAGCGCCAACCCGACCGTGATGCCCGGCAACGCGTGCCCGGCGAAGCTCGCCAGCTCCACCCCGCGCACCAGCGGCCCCCGGTGCCGCGCCGCCAGGACCCCCACCGGCAGCGCCAGGACGATCGTCAGCAGCGCGCCCAGCGCGGACACCGAGATCGTGTTCACCGTCGTGGCGGCCAGGTCACCGCTGAACACCGACCGCCCCGCCGCGAGCCACCACCCGAGGCTGAACACCGGCGTCCCCAACGACACCGCGACCAGCCCCAGCAGGCCCACGAACGCCGGAACCTCCAACCGCCCAAGCGGGACCGTGATCGCCGCGCGGTGCTCCCGCGTGGCCACCGCGCCCCGCGCCCGGCGTTCGCCGAGGGTCAGCGCGATCGCCAGCACCACCAGCACGCACCCCAGCACGGCGGCCGGCGTGCGGTCGAACGTGGCGCGGTAGCTGGTGTAGATGCCCAGCGTGAACGCCTCGTACCGCATCAGCGACACCGCCCCGAAGTCGCTGAGCACGTACAGCGCCACCAGCAGCCCGCCGGCCGTCGCGGCGGGCCGGACCTGGCGCAGCGTCACCGACAGGAACGTCCGCACCCGGCCGCGCCCCAACGACCGCGCGACCTCCTCCACGCCCGGGTCGGCCGTCCGCAACGCCGCCGCCACCGACAGGAAGACGTACGGGTAGGACACCAGCGTCAGCACCAGGAACGCGCCCGCGAACCCGGTGAGCCCGGGGAGCAACGCGATCCACGTGAACCCGGCGACGTAGGACGGCACGGCCAGCGGCAGCACCAGCAGCACGCCGAACACGCGGCGTCCGGGCAGGTCCGACCGCACCACCAGCCACGCGCCCAGCACGCCCAGCACCAGGCACGCGGCCGTCACCGCGCCGGCGAGGGCGAGGCTGCGCACCGCGAGGTCGAGGGTGCGGGTCCGCCACAGCACGCGCCACACCACCCCCGCGCCGTGGTCGAACGAGCGGACGGCGAGGTAGCCGAGGGGGGTCAGGGCGGCCCCGGCGACGACCAGGGCGAGTGCGGTGTTCGTCGGCGCGGCCCGCAGGGGGCCGTTCAGGACAGCCCCGCTTCTTGGAGCAGCGCGAGCGTCTGCTGGAGGGAGGAGAGCTTGGAGAGGTCGATGTCCGGGCCGTGCAGGTCGGTCAGCGGCGGCAGCTGGTGCTTGCCGGACTTCACGGTCGGGTTGGCGGGGTATTCGGCGGTCTCGTCGGCGAAGTACCGCTGCGCCTGCTCGGACAGCAGGAACCGGACCGCCTTCTGCGCGGCGTCGGCCTTGTCCGATCCGGCGATCACGCCCGCGCCGGCCACGTTGACCAGGCCCAGCGGGTCGCCGCCGGAGACGTGGTGCAGCTTGACCTTCACCGCGTCCGCGCCGTTCTCGGCGACCTTGGCGTACCAGTAGTAGTGGTTGATCAGGCCGATGGGGAGCTGGCCGTCGTTGAGGGCGTTGAGGATGGCGATGTTGTTGTCGTAGCGCTTCGGGTCGTTGGCGGCGAACTTCTTCAGCCAGTCCTTGGCGTACTCCTCGCCCTTGAGCACGCGCACGGAGGTGACGAAGGCCTGCCAGGACGCGTTGGTGGGCGCGTAGCCGACCTTGCCCTTCCACTTCGGGTCCACGACCTGGTCGAGGCTGTTCGGCACGTCCGCCTCGGCCACCACCCGCGGGTCGAACGCCACCACGCGCGCCCGGGCCGACGTCCCGACCCACCGCTTGTCGTCGGCCCGGTACGCGGCGGGCACGAGGTCGAGGACGTCGGCGGGCAGCTCGGCGAGCCGCCCCTGCTCGGCGACGGCCCCCAACGCGCCGGCGTCCTGCGAGAAGAACACGTCCGCCTGGGTCCGCTCGCCCTCTTCGAGCAGCTGGGCGGCCATCTCGCCGCTGCTGCCGTACCGGACCTCGACCTTGACCCCGGTGGCCTGCTGGAGCTGGTCGAGCACCCCGCCGACCAGCTCCTTGTTGCGGCCGGAGTAGATGACGAGGGCGTCCTCGCCACCACCCTCCGAGCCGCACCCGGCAACGGGGGCGACCAGCATTGCGAGCACCACGGCTGCGGTGCGTGCGCGACGGATCACTGCGCGTCCTCCTCGGACTCACCCCCCAGGCGGTCGAAGCGCAGCAAAGGTAAAGCTAGCCTAAGAAAGAGGCAAGGAGCCGTGGCCGTTACGTGATGCGGCGTCCACCACATCACCCGTTGGCGGTGCCCCGCGCAGGCCGCCCGCCTCGGCCCGGTCGCGGCCCCGGCCGCTGGCGCCGCGCCGGTGGCCGGGGCCGTCTGGCAGGTCGCCGGCGCGGCCGGGAAGCCGCCGGTTAACCGGGTCGGCACCCCGGTGTTCGAGTGCTCGACCGGGCTCGCGTCAGGGGATGAACACCTGCCCGGTCAGCGGGCCCTCGACCGAACGGACGTACGCCTGCGCCACCGCGGCCAGGTCGACCGGCGGCATGCCGGGGAAGAAGTCGCCGTAGGCGTCCAACGCCTCGGTGACCACTGTCGGGCTCACGGCGTTGACCCGGAGCGGCGCGATCTCGACCGCCGCCGCCCGCACGAACGCCTCCACCGCGCCGTTGGCCAGCGACGCCACCGAGCCCGAGACGATCGGCTCGCGCGCCAGCACGCCCGTGATCAGCGTGAACGAGCCCTTCACGTGCGCCAACCCCTGCCGCACCAGTTCGACCTGGCTGAGCACCTTGCCCGCGAACCCGGCGCGGAAGTCGTCGGCGGTCAGGTCGGCCAGCGGCTTGAACGGCACGTCGCCCGCCGCGCTGACGACCGCGTCCACCGGGCCCGCCGCCGCGTACAGCGCGCCGACCCGCTCGGGGTCGGTCACGTCGAACCGCAGCTCGCCCGACGAGCGGCCGACGGTCAGCACGTCGTGCCCGCGGTCGGTGAGGGTCTTGTGCACGGCCGCGCCGATCAGGCCGGCAGCGCCGATGAGGAGGATCTTCATACCGGGAACGCTAGGGACGCCGAGCTTCGGTGTGAAATGCTTCCCGCGGCGCATTTATGCTCCACAGTCATGAATGTCGAGCTGAGGCACCTGCGGGCGCTCGCCGCGATCGGTGACGAGGGCACCATCACCGACGCCGCCGCCGCGCTGCACGTCAGCCAGCCCGCGCTGTCGCGCACGCTCGACCAGCTCGAACAGCGCCTGGGCACCCGCCTGGTCGAGCGCACCACCCGCAGCCTCGCCCTCACCGACGCCGGGCGGCGGCTGTGGGAGCACGCCCACCGCATCCTCGCCCAGCTCGACGACGCCCTCGCCGAGGCCGCCGCCGGGCCGCGCCCGCTGCGCGTCGGCTTCGGCTGGGCGGCGCTGGGCCGGCACACCCTGCCGCTGCTGCGCGGCTGGCGCGCGGCCCGTCCCGATACGCCCGTGCGGGTGCGGCGGTGCGACGACCCCGAGCACTCCCTGCGCAAGGGCGAGGTGGACATCGCGTTCATGCGCGCGAAGCCGTCCGACACCGGCCTGGTGTCCAGACTGCTGTACCGGGAACGCCGGATCGCCGCGGTCCCGCACGGCAACCCGTTGGCGGACAAGGAAGTGCTGCACCTGGCCGACCTCGCCGGCGAGCCGGTGGCGCTGTGCTCGACGGCCGCGACCACGAGCGCTGACCTGTGGCCGGAGGGCCTGCGGCCGGACACGTTCGAGGTGCCCGGCGTGGACGAGTGGCTGACCACCATCGCGCTCGGCGAGGCCGTCGGCGTGACCACGGAGGCGACCGGGCACAGCCACCCGCACCCGGACATCCGCTACCTGCCGCTGGCCGACGCCACCACCGTGACCGTGCGCCTGGTGTGGCCGCGCCGGGCGACCCACGGCGCGACGGCGGCGTTCCGGGAGCACGCCGTTACCGCGTTGAGGTGACGTGCGTTGCGCTGACCGCGACCCGCCCGGTACTGCTCAGGCGTGAACCCCGACCTGCTGCGCAACCACCTGGCCCGCCGTGACCTGCTCAAGCTGGCCGGCGCCGCCGGCCTCGCCGCCACCGTCGTCCCGACCGCCTCCGCCACCGCCGCCCCGGACACCCCGACCGCGGGCAGGCTCGACGACACGCCGTTCGACTACGCCGACCCGGCCAACCTGGCCGACTGGGCGCCCAGCCGCTACGGCCCCGACGACCAGCGCGGCGCGCTCAACGAGGTCACGCCCGCCAAGACCGCCGCCGCGCTGGCCGTGCTCAAGTCGCGCCGCGAGGTCAAGACCTACAACCTCGGCGAGCTGATGTGGAACGGCTTCCCCGCCTTCCGCACCGACCCGCGCCGCACCTACGAGCAGCGGCTGACCATCTGGGGCTACCCGCCGCCGCCGGGGTTCGTGGAGCAGGGCGGCATCCTGGTCGCGCTGGAACCGCTGGGCGTCAACAAGATCAGCGTGCACGAGGAGCGGTTCGAGGCGGAGTTCTCGCCCAAGCACGCCAAGCCGCTGGCCGCGACCTACCAGATCGGCTCGCAGACCGACAACCTCAACCACGTCGGCGCGGCGGAGTTCTTCTACAACGGCCGGCGCGGCCCGGACATCGCCCGCCCGCACGGCACCACCGCGCTGGGCGCGGAGAACATGGGCCCGGTCGTGACGCGCGGCGTGCTGCTGGACGTGCTGGGCGTGAAGCTCGCCCGCGACCGCGTGGCGGACCTGGCGGAGCCCGCGAGCAACGGCAAGCCGTTGCTGCGCGAGAACTACCGCATCACCGTGGAGGACATCAAGGACGCCATGGAGTTCGGCGGGATCGACCGCATCGAACCCGGCGACGTGGTCCTGTTCCACACCGGCTGGAACCAGCTGCTGGCCCGCCGCGACCCGGCCGACATCGCCCGCTGGGAGGGCGCGCGCGGGCTGCCCGGCATCTACCTGCGCGAGGCGCGCTGGCTGGCCCGGTCGCGGCCGGCGATCGTCGGCGGCGACACGTGGGCGCTGGAGGTGCTGGGCAACCCGGTCAACGAGGACGGGACGGCGTTCCCGGTGCACCAGGAGTTCCTGATGCGGCACGGCATCCGCATCGGCGAGTCGTACGTCGTGGACGAGCTGGCGGCGGACCGGGTGCACGAGTTCGTGTTCATCGTGACGCCGCAGTACGCGGAGGGCGCGACGGCCGGCAACACCCCGCCGGCGGCGCTGGGCCAGCCCCGGCGGCGCTGAGAGTCACTCGTCGTCGTCGTCCTTCTTGCCGCCGCCGATCCGTTCGGAGGAGACGACCTCGATGCCGGTGACCCTGCCGTCGACCACGGTGACCCGGTGGGTGTCGCGGTGCTTGCCCTTGCGCTCGTACTCGATGCCGATGACGACGGTGGTGGGGCTGTCGGCCTTGGGCTGGGTGGTGATCTCGACCTTGTCCGCGTCCCGCCAGGACCTGTTGTTCTTCGGCAGGTCCTTGTAGTACTCGGCGACGGTGCGTTCGAGCGCGCGGCTGTCGACGGTCGGGGTTGTGGTCGTGGGCTTGGGCTTGGCGGAGGTCGTCGTCGTGGTGGGGGACGCGGCGGGGGACTCGTCGCCCCGGCTCGCCAGCACGGCCACCACGACGACGACCGCGACGGCCAGTGCCGCGCCGGCCAGCAGCAACGTGCGGTTGGTGCGCGGCGGGGCGGCGGGGTGCGGTTCGAGGCGGGTCCCGGCCGGGGGCGCGCCGAGGTCCATCCGGGTCGGCGGGGGAGCGGCAGGGCGGGCGCTCGGCTGCCCCGCCGGCAGCGCGCCGGGCAGGGCTGCGCCCGCTCCGGCCGGCGGCGTGGGGTGTGGCTGCGCGGCCGGCGCTGCGCCCACCGCCGCCTGGGCCTGCCCGGCTTGCGGCAGGCCCGTGGCCGCTCGGAGGCGGTCGGCGGCTTCGGCCATCGTGGGGCGGGTGGCGGGGTCCGTGCGCATCAGGTCCAGCAGCACCGGGGCCAGGGCTCCCGCCCGGGTCGGCGGTGGGAAGTGGCCCGCCGCGACCGCGTGCAGCAGGGCGATGGCGTTGTCGCCGTCCCCGAACGGCGGGCGGCCCTCCACCAGCGCGTACAGCGTCGCCCCGAGCGCGAAGACGTCCGAGGCCGTGCCCGGGGACCCGCCGCGCGCCACCTCCGGGGCCAGGAACGCGGGCGTGCCGGCCAGCACGCCGGTCCGCGTCACGGTCACGTCCCCGAACGCCCGCGCGATCCCGAAGTCGGTGATCTTCGCCGTCCCGTCCCCGGTCAGCAGGACGTTGCCCGGCTTGACGTCCCGGTGCACGACCCCGGCCGCGTGCGCTGCGGCCAGCGCCGACGCCACCTGCGCGCCGACCCGGGCCGCGTCGGCCACCGGCAGCACCACACCGGACAGCGACCGCCCCGCCACGTGCTCCATCACCAGCACGGGCACGCCGCCGTCGGTCACCACGTCGTGCACGGTCACCGCGTTCGGGTGGTGCAGGCGGGCGGCGATGCGGGCCTCGCGGGCGGCCCGGGCCACGGCCTCCCCGGCGTCCGCGCCCGGCGGCACGACGAGCAGCTTCACCGCCACCTCGCGGTGCAGCCGCTCGTCGAAGGCGCGCCACACGACGCCCATCGCGCCCGCGCCGAGCCGTTCCACCAGCCGGTAGCGCCCGGCGACGACCTCGGTCACAGCGTGCTACCCGCGCCCGGCTCGACGATCTCCAGGTCGATCTCGGGACCCGCCCACGCCGGTCGTCGCATCCCCGTCCTTCCCTCCGCACGGAACGCGCGACACGCTATCGCGGCGCGGTGTCGGCCGGCGCGGGGTCCTCCGGTCCCTTCAGCACCCACGTCCCGCGCCGCCGCACGACCAGCGCGTAGTACAGCGCCGCCACCACGCCGATGCCCGCGGTGATCGCCAGGCTGGGCCGCCCCACCACCGGGTCGAGGAAGTTCGTCCACACCACGTACGCCAGCGCGCCCAGCGCCAGCACCGGCGCGACGGGGAACCACGGCATCCGGTACGCGGCGTGCGCGGTGGTGCCGTTGCGGCGGCCCGCGAGCACCGCCAGGCACAGCGCCGCGTACACCGCGACGATGGACGTGGCCGTGACGACGAGCAGGAAGTCCTTGTCCGCGAAGCACAACGCGGTCGCGAACACGCCTGTCGCGACGGTCGCGACCCACGGCGTCCCGGTGCCGGGGTGGATCGCCGCCAGCGCCCGGCTGACCGTGCCCGGCCACGCGGTGTCCCGCCCGGTGCTGAACACCATCCGCGACGTGATCAGGATGATCGCCAGCACCGCGTTGAGGATCGCCAGCGCCACGGCCAGGCTCACCACCGTGTTGACCGCCGACCCGGCCCGCCCGGCGACGAAGTGGGACATCATGTTGTCGGCCGCGAACAGCTCCGGCAGCGACGGCGCGCCCAGCAGCACCGCCGTCACCGGGACCAGCTCGGCGCACACCGTGATCGCCAGCGCCCACAGGATCGCCCGCGCGATGCCGCGGTGCGCGTCGGTGGTCTCCTCGCCGAAGTAGACCGCCGAGCCGTAGCCGTTGTAGGAGAAGATCGCGACCGCCGCCGCGGCCGTGATCACGCCGAAGGACACCGGGCCGGCGGCGTTGACCGGTTCGGTCAGCAGCTCGCCCAGCGGCCGGGCCGGGTCGAGCAGGCCCAGCGCGCTGACCACCGCCAGCGCGGCCAGCTCGATCACCAGGAAGATCCCGGTGATCCACGCGTTGAGCTTGATGTCGAACACCGCGAGCACGGTCGCGCCCGCCGTCGCCACGGCCGCGACGACCGGCCCGTTCAGGCCCGGGAACAGCACTTCCAGGTAGGTGCCGACGCCCAGCGCGATGACGGCGATGATCAGCAGCTGGGTCACCAGCAGCAGGCCGAGGGTGACGAACCCGGGCAGCCGGCCCAGCGTGCGCGCGACGATGGCGTACTCGCCGCCGCTGAGCGGGTAGGCCGAGGCCAGCTCGGCGTAGACGAACGCCATGAACACGCCGACCACCGCGGCGACCACGAAGCTCCAGAACGCGCCGCTGCCCGCCTGCCCCACCACGCCCGGCGCGATGATGAACACCGAGGACGCGGGCGAGATGGCGGACAGCGTGATGAGCAGCGTGCCGAGCACCTTCAACCCGCGCCGCAGCGCGGGGGCCGACCGCTGGGACGACGGGGACGACTGGGACGACGACCGGTCCGGCATGGCGGTCTCCTTCGCCGAGTTCTTTGACTGGACATCAAAGAACTCGGCCGGACGTTCGTCAATAGTCGAGGCGAGATCGACTTGCGTTCTTTGAAGATCACTTGAAGAATCGGCCGCATGCCGAGACCGAGCCGCGCCCACGAGAAGCGCGAGGAGCTGGTGGCCGCCGCCCGGCGGGCCGTGCTGGAGCGGGGCGTGCTGGACCTGCGCCTGCGCGACGTCGCG
The DNA here is from genome assembly GCF_039521145.1 of Saccharothrix mutabilis subsp. mutabilis. NCBI lineage: Bacteria > Bacillati > Actinomycetota > Actinomycetes > Pseudonocardiales > Pseudonocardiaceae > Saccharothrix > Saccharothrix mutabilis. The sequence continues at coordinate 28,292 of NZ_BAAABU010000006.1, read as the reverse complement.
GACCGGGCCGAGATGTCCACCGGGTCGGTCCTGTACTACTTCCCGAACCTGGGCGACCTGCTGTTCGAGGTGCAGCGCGAGGCGATCGACCGCTTCTGCGTCGCCCGCGAGCAGGCCGCCCGCCGCGAGCCGGACCCGCGCCGGCGACTGCTCACCACGATCCGCGCGGGCCTGCCGACCGGCCGCGACGACGAGCTGTGCGTGTTGATCTACGAACTGGGCGCCTACGCCCGCCGCGACCCGGCCTACGCCGCCCAGCACATCCGGCTGTGCGAGCGGCAGGTCGCGCTGTACGCGGCGATCCTGGAGGCCGGCGCCGCGACCGGCGTGTTCGACCTGACCCGCGACGCCACCACCATCGCGCGCGGCCTGGTCGCCCTGGAGGACGGCCTGGGCCTGCACCTGACCCACGCCGTGCCGACGTTCACCGTCGCGGAGGCCGAGGCGATGCTGGTCGCCCACGCCTGCGACGCCACCCGATGCGACCTGGAGGCTTGATGCGCGCGCGTGACCTCGGACTGCGGCTGCCCGGCCGGACCGGGCCGGACAACGCCATCACCGACGTGCCCGGTGTGCTGGTCGGGTACACGACGCTGGTGGCCGAGGACGTCCGGACGGGCGTCACCGCCGTCCTGCCGCGCGGGCACGACGGGGTGAACGACCCGTGCGCGGCGGGCTGGTTCTCCCTGAACGGCAACGGGGAGATGACCGGCACCGCGTTGCTGTCCGAGACCGGCGCCCTGCGGCTGCCGGTGCTGATCACGAACACGCACGCGGTCGGCCCGTGCCACCGGGGCGTGATCGACTGGATGGCCCGGGAGCACCCCGGTGTCGCCGACCAGTGGTTGCTGCCGGTGGTCGCCGAGACGTGGGACGGGTACCTCAACGACATCAACGGTCCGCACGTCCGGCCGGAGCACGCGGTCGCCGCCATCGAGGCCGCCGCGCCCGGCCCGGTGGCGGAGGGCAGCGTCGGTGGCGGCACCGGCATGAACTGCTACGCCTTCAAGGGCGGCAGCGGCACGTCGTCGCGGTTGGTGGGTTATGGACCGGACACCTACACGGTCGGGGTGTTCGTGCAGGCCAACTTCGGGTCGCGGCGCGAGTTGACCGTGTGCGGGGTGCCGGTGGGGCAGTGGCTGACCGACGACAACCCCATCGAGGACTCGGACTGGAAGTTCCCGCCGGGCGCGGGGTCGGTGATCGTCGTCGTCGCCACGGACGCGCCGCTGCTGCCCGGCCAGTGCACGGCGTTGGCCCGCCGCGTCCCGCTGGGCCTGGCCCGGACGGGAACGACGGGCTCGCACTTCTCCGGCGACATCTTCCTGGCCTTCTCCACCGGCAACGCGGGTTCGCTGACCCCGTCGGCCTTCCCGCAGGGCACGCCCGGGTACGACATGCTCAAGCACGTGCCGTGGAACCGCATGGACGACTTCTTTGCCGCCGTCGTGCACGCGGTGGAGGAGGCGGTGCTCAACGCCCTGGTGGCGGCGGAGACCACGGTTGGCCGGCTGGGTCGGCGTTCCCCCGCGCTGCCCGTCGACCGCTTGGCCGACTTGCTCTCGCCTTGTCGCCACGCCTTCGCGTAGCGGGTCAGGCGAAGGAGGCCAGGGGAGGGTCGATGGGTGCGTCGGTGAGGCGGTTGGCGAAGGTGGACAGGGTGTAGACGCCGATGCCCATCACGACCTCCAGTGCGTTCTGAGCGGTGAAACCCTGTGCCACGAACGCTTCCAGGGCCTCGGGGGACACCGCGCCGGCCGTGTCGAGGACCTCGGTGGTGAACGCCCGGACCGCCTCCAGGCGCTGGTCGTCCAACGGCTTGCCTTCGCGCAGCGCGGTGATGAGGGACCGGTCGGCGTTCAGGCCGGTCAGCTTGGCGGTGTGCATCGCGACGCACAGGTGGCAGCCGTTGCGGGTGGCCACGGTCATGATCAGGACTTCGCGGGCCAGCGGGTCGAGCGTGGTCTGTTCGAACATGGCGCTGGTCTTCAGGAACGCCTCCAGGGCGTGCGGGGAGTTGGCCATGCGGGCGACCGCCGCCGGCAGGTAGCCCAGCTTCGCGGTGGTGGCCTCCAGGAGGCGGCGGGCGGTGGTGGGAGCGGTTTCCGGGGTGTGCTCGGCGAACATGCGCGTCCTTCGCGGGGTAAACTCGACAACGTGGTTGACCAAAACGTAAACCAGGTTGTCGAGTTTGGCAAGGGCGATGCCGACGGGCACGGCTTCGAGCTGCCGTTGCTGCTGTTCGCGGGCTTCCGGACGATCGTGGACCGGCTGCACGCCGAGCTGGCCCGCCAGGGCCACCCGGACGCCCGGCCCGCGCACGGGTTCGCCCTGCAGGCCATCGGGGTGCGCGGCGCGTCGGCCAGCGAGGTCGGGCGGCGGCTGGGCGTGTCCAAGCAGGCGGCGGGCAAGACCGTGGACCGGCTGGAGGCGCTCGGGTACGTCCGGCGCGAGGACGACCCCGCCGACGCCCGCCGCAAGATCGTCCACCTGACGCCGCGCGGCCTGGACGTCCTCAACCGGTCCGCCGCGATCTTCGAGGAGATCCGCGCGGAGTGGGCGGCGGCCCTGGGCCCGCAACGGGTGCGGGACCTGGAGGGCGACCTGCGGACCATGGTCCCGGCGGCGTTCTTCCGGCTCGACGTGGCCGGGTGGTTCGGAGGGTGACCGGGGGGCGGCCCGGTCACCCCGGTTCGTCACAGCCGGACGGTCACGCCCTCCGCCGACGACTTCAGCGCCGCCTCGGCCACGGCCACGCCGCGCGCGCCGGAGTGCAGGTCGTGCGGGAACGGCTCGCCGTCCACCACGTGCCGCACGAAGCGTTCCCACTGCACCTTGAACCCGTTGTCCCACTCGCCGTTGTCGGGCACCTCGGTCCAGTCGTCGGTGAACCGCTCGGTCACCGGCAGGTCCGGGTTCCACACCGGCTTGGGCGTCGCGGACCGGTGCTGCGCCTTGCAGTTGCGCAGGCCGGCGACCGCGCTGCCGTGGGTGCCGTCGACCTGGAACTCCACCAGTTCGGTCCGGTCCACGCGCACGCACCACGACGAGTTGATCTGCGCGATCGTGCCGCCCTCCAGCGTGAACAGGCCGTAGGCGGCGTCGTCGGCCGTGGCGGCGTAAGGCGCGCCGGACTCGTCCCACCGGCGCGGGATGTGCGTGACGGCCTTGGCGGTGACGCTCTCGATGCGCCCGAACAGGTTCTCCAGCACGTACGCCCAGTGCGGGAACATGTCCATGACGATCCCGCCGCCGTCCTCGGCCCGGTAGTTCCACGACGGCCGCTGCGCGCCCTGCCAGTCGCCCTCGAACACCCAGTACCCGAACTCGCCGCGCACGCTGAGCACCCGTCCGAAGAACCCGCTGTCGAGCAGGCGCTTGAGCTTGAGCAGGCCGGGCAGGAACAGCTTGTCCTGCACGACGCCGTGCTTCACGCCCGCCTTGTCGGCCAGTTGCGCCAGCTCGACGGCGTCCGCCTGGGTTTCGGCGGTGGGCTTCTCGGTGTAGATGTGCTTGCCGGCCTCGATCGCGCGCCTGATGGCGTCGGCGCGGGCGGTGGTGACCTGGGCGTCGAAGTAGACGTCGGCGTCGGAGAGCGCGGAGTCCAGGTCGGTGGTCCAGCGCGCGATGCCGTGGCGGGCGGCCAGTTCCGCGAGTTTTTCAGCGCTGCGCCCGACCAGGATCGGCTCGACCTCGACGCGCCCGCCGCCGGTGAGCGGGACGCCGCCCTGGTCGCGGATGGCGAGGATCGACCGGGTGAGGTGCTGGCGGTAGCCCATGCGTCCGGTCACGCCGTTCATCGCTACGCGCAACGTCATCGTGGGTCTCCTTCGAGGATGGGGTGGGGGCTGACGGTGACCGACCGCGGGCTCGCGTCGGGGTGCAGTTCGAGGACGACGATCTCGTTGTCGCCCTGGTGCAGCAGGGGTTCGGGGAGGTAGAGGGTCCTTTGTGGACCGATGTGCCAGTAGCGGCCGAGGCAGGAGCCGTTGACCCAGACGACGCCCTTGGTGAAGCCGGTCATGTCGAGGTAGGCGTCCCGCGGTTCGTTGGTCGTGAGGGTGCCGCCGAGGAACAGCGGCCCGTAGGCGTGGTCGCTAGTGGCTCCGCCGCCAGTGGTTCCGGCGTCGGTGTTGTGGTCGTCGGTGTTCCAGGGGAGGTGGGGGAGTTCGTCCAGTGGGATCGGGGTGGTTTCCCAGCCGTGGAGGTGTTGGCGCTCGTGCAGGACGCCGCCGACGATCCCCTTGTGCTCGCCCAGGAGCGGCCCGTAGTTGATCCGGCCCATGGCTTCCACCAGCAGTTCGACGGTGACCCCGCCCGGGACTTCGGTGGTCTCGACGGCTTGGGGGTCGGCGGCTCGCGAGTAGGTCGCCTGGTGGGTGCCGTCGACGTAGAGCTGGGCGCGGTCGCGGAGGTCGCGCAGGCGGAGGGGGAGGGGCGGGCGTGGGCCGGGGATGGTGGTGCGGTGGAGCAGGAAGCCCTGGTGCTGGCCGACTTGTTCGAACGTGGGAATGTGCGGCGATTGGATCGTGGGATTGTTGAACACGTCGAACAGCCGCACGGACCGGGTGAGGGGGACGGCTTGCGCGGGCAGGGTGGGTGGCGCTGCTTCCGGCGCGGTGGAGGTGGGAGTGGTGGAGGTGGGCGCGGTGGAGGTGGGGGTGGCTGGCGCGGTGGAGGCGGGTGTGGCTGGCGCGGTGGAGGTGGGGGTGGCTGGCGCGGTGGAGGCGGGCGTGGTTGGCGTGGTGGGGGTGGGGGTGGCTGGCGTGGTGGGTGTGGTGGAGGTGGGTGTGGTCGGTGGGGGTGGGAGTGGGGCGTAGCGGCCGATCACCTCGCGGAAGGCCCAGTACTTCGGGGTCGGGTTGCCGGCCTCGTCCATCGGCGCGTCGTAGTCGTAGGACGTGACAGTCGGCCGGTACGCGCCGTCGTGCACCTCGCCACCCGCGTTCGCGCCCGCCCAGAAACCGAAGTTCGTCCCGCCGTGCGCCAGGTAGAGGTTCACCGACGCCCCCGCCGCCAGCACCTCGTCCAGCGCCGCGGCGGCGTCCTCGGGAGCGCGGACCACGTGCCGGTCACCCCAGTGGTCGAACCAGCCGTCCCAGAACTCCATGCAGAACAACGGGTCCCGCGGTCGGTGCCGGCGCAGCTCGCCGAACTGGGCCGCCGCGCCGCTGCCGAAGTTCACCGTCGCCAGCGCCCCGTCGACCGTCCCGCCGGTCAGGAACAGCGCCTCGCCGCCGTCCGACGTGAACAGCGGCACGTCGATCCCGCGTCGCACCAAGCCGTCGCGCAGGTGCGCCAAGTACGCCTGGTCCGAACCGTAGGAGCCGTACTCGTTCTCCACCTGCACCAGCACGACGTTCCCGCCGCGCGTCACCTGCCGCGCCGCCACCTCGGGGATCAGCACGTCGAACCAGGCGTCGACGTCGGCCAGGAAGTCCGGGTGCGCGCACCGCAGCGGCCCCGACAGCCACCACGGCAACCCGCCGTTCTCCCACTCCGCGCAGATGTACGGGCCGGGCCGCACGATCGCGTCCAACCCCTCCGCGGCGGCCAGGTCCAGGAACGCGCCCAGTGCGTCCAGGTCGCGGTGCCGGCCGCGCCGGGGCTCGTGCAGGTTCCACGGCACGTACGTCTCGACCGTGTTCAACCCCATCCCGCGCAACACCGACAGCCGTCGCGGCCACTGCGCCCGGTGGCTGCGGAAGTAGTGCAACGCGCCGGACAGCACGCGGTGCGGCCGTCCGTCGCGCACGAACTGCCCGTCCTCGACGGTGAACGCGGTCATGACCCCTGCCCTTGACAAAATGTGGAAAGCGCTTTCACGATGCGGCGCGTGGAACCCAGGCGCATGGCCCTCAGCACGCTAGGAACCCCCGACCGGTCGCTGGCCGACGCGGCCCGGCTCGCCGCCGACGCCGGCTGTCACGGCCTGGAGATCCGCGTGCACGGCGAGGTGCACCCCGACATGGACCACCGGGCGGCCCGCGCGGCCCTCGCGGACGCCGGGGTGGAGGCCGCCTGCCTCGCCGGCTACGCCAAGGTGTGCGCGCCCGGCCCGGACGAGCCGGTGGTGGCCGAACTGCGCGCCCTCATCGACCTCGCCTCCCGCTTGGGCGCGCCCAACCTCCGCGTCTTCCCCGGCGGCGACGCCCCGGCCGGTCCGCGCATCGCGGCCGTGCTCCCGGACCTGCGCGCGGCGGGCGTGCGACTGCTCGTGGAAACCCACGACACCCACCCGACCGGAACCGGAGCGGTCGGTCTGGTGCGGCCCTTCGAGGACCCCGACCGGGTGGCGGTGCTGTGGGACGCGCTGCACCCGTGGCGGCACGGCGAGACCCCGGCCGACACCCGCGCCGCACTCGGCCCGTACCTGGCGTACTTCCAGGTCAAGGACGCGGTGAGCGCGACCGACACCACCCCCGTGCCACCCGGCGAAGGAGCCGTCCCGCTTCGGGAGTGCGCCGAAGCGCTGGCCGACTGGGCGGGCTGGGTGTCCCTCGAATGGGAAAAGCCCTGGTACCCCGGACTCGGCCCGGTCGACGCGCCGCTGCGCGCGGCCGTCGAGTGGTTCCAGCAGTACGCGCACCGGTCCTCCGCCTGATCTCGACTGGGAGGATCGTTCGTTCGGGCGAAGGTCAAGTCAATCAGGAACCGATCAATCGATCAGAAGAGAACAGCCACGCGCCGGCGGTCCGCAGCCGGGTCGCCGCCCTCGAACCGGGAGCGGCCTGGCCCTGGACCCGTCACGCCGCTGGTCGTCGTCCCACCGGGCGCAGGTGCGGGCGTCGCGGCGGTCCCGAGCGCGCCGGGCCGCCCGGGAGGTCCGGCGCGTCCGGCAGGTCCGGTGAGTGCGGCGGGTCGCCGACGGCGCGTCCGCCGTCCGGGTCGCGCCGGCCCCGGTGCACCACCACCAGCAGCAGCAACCCGAGCAACACGATCGCGTGCGAGGTGACCCGCTCGACCGACACGACGCCACCCGCCAGGTCCCGGACCGAGTAGACGCCCACGACCGCGACGAACCCGGCCACGACCGGCAGCACCCCCGACGTGGCGCGCGGGCGCAGCGCCGTCCACAGCAGACCCAGGCCCAGGGCCAGGTTCCACGCGGTGCTCTCGTTGAACAGGTGTCCCGCGCCGTGCGCGGCGGCCGGGTTCGCGCCGAGCAGTTGCGACAGGCCCAGCGTCACCTGCGCGACGGCGACCCCGGCCAGGCCCAGCCTCGGGTACCAGCCGCGGGTCGTCGGCGCCTGCGCCAGCACGGCGTCGGTCAGGTCGGGCACGGCCACCACCGGGCGCAGCCGCAGCGCCCGGGTCAGCGTGGCGGCGTGCTCCGACCAGGCGCGGCACGCCGGGCAGCCGGACAGGTGCGCGTCGACGGCCGCGGCCTCCACCGGCTCCTCCTCGCCGTCCAGCCGCGCCGACAACGCCTCCCGGCAGGTTCCGCAGTCCACAACCACCTTTGTCGTCCGCGGGGACGCGGAAGTTCCCGGAAGTGGCCGTGGTCTAGCCTCGGTGCCGTGTCGATCAAACGCGACGACGACGCGGTGACGGCCCTGGCGATGGCGGCGGGCGGCGGTGACCGGGACGCGTTGGAGCGGTTCGTCCGGGCCACCCAGCGGGACGTGTGGCGCCTGGTCGCCCACCTGACCGACCCGGGCCGCGCCGACGACCTGACGCAGGAGGTCTACCTGCGGGCGCTGCGCACGCTGCCGGCCTTCGAGGGCCGTTCGTCGGCCCGGACGTGGCTGTTGTCGATCGCCCGCCGAACGGTCGTGGACCACCTGCGCGCGGCCGGCGCCCGACCGGCGATCGCGTGGGCGGTGGATGTGCGCGACGCCTCCGACGCCCGCCGCCCCACCACGGGCTTCGAGGACGTGGTGGAGCTGAACGTGCTGCTCGCGGGGCTGGCCCCGGAACGCCGGGAGGCGCTGCTGCTGACCCAGGTGCTGGGCCTGTCCTACGCGGAGGTCGCGGAGGTCTGCGGCTGCCCGGTCGGGACGATCCGCTCCCGGGTGGCGCGTGCGCGCGAGGACCTGATGCGCGCGGAGAACGCCGAACGCACCGGCTAGCGCCGCACCCGCCACAACACCGCGCGGCCGACCGCGACGCCGAAGTCGTTCAGCCCCACCGGGAAGCCCTCGCCCAGCCACACCACCCGGCCGGCGCGCCACAGGAACGCCCGGGACCCGCTCCACCCCACCACGTCCCCGGAATCGGACACGGCCCCCGCCCCGCCGGTCCAGCGGGTCACCGGTCCAGCCCGTTGCCCCGGACCCGGTCGGGCCACCCGCCGCGCATCAGCCCGGCGGCGGCGCACCCGGGCTTGCGCACGGCCTGGTCCTCGGCCCGTTCGAGGAACTTCTCGGCGAACCCCAGCCGCGGGTAGCGCCCCAGCAGTTCGGCGGTGAACTCGGGCGTGAACAGCTCCAACCGCCGCCCGGACACGTCCGCGCTGACGGCGACCTGCAACAGGTGGCTCTCGGGGTCCCGCTCGGCCGGCACGTCGTCGCGCATGTGCAGGACGATGACCTCGTCGAGCCGCTCCCGCCGCGCCGCGTCCCACCCGGCCCCGGCGGCGAACACCTTGGCCAGCCGCCCGCCGGCCTCCTCGAACGGCATCCGGTGGCTGTCGAAGAACGGCGTGAGGGCGAGGTCGTGCAGGAGCGCGGCGACGTAGAGCAGCTCGTCGTCGTACCCGGCGATCCCGGCGGAGGCCCCGTACGCGACCGCCCACGAGTACGCCCGCAGGGAGTGGTTGCGCAACCACGGCTCGGCGAACTCGGTGCACACCTCGACCGCCGCCTGAGCCGCCCTGGTGTCGGGCCCGGTGAAGAAGTCCACGAGCCGCAGCCTAAGCCGTCCCGATCGGCCGCCCCAGCCGGATCACGTCACGTCAGCCACAAGATCGCGCCGGCCACGAGCAGGAAACCCAGGCCCACCGGCAGCGCGCCGCCCAGGCGGGAGGTCACCTCGCCGCCGTGCGGGGACAGGTCGTGCAGGCGGCGGGCGATGGCGCCCAGTTCGGCCACGTCGCGGCTGCTCGGGGCCAGGGTGAAGCGGGTGCCCGACTCCAGTTCCAGGACCAGCCGGTCGTCCGCGCGGCGGATCGAGGTGATCTCCGACCACGGCACGCGGTAGGTCCGCAGCCAGGACCGGACCTGCGCGTGGTCGTGGTGGAAGACCGCCGACGGCCGGCCGCGCAGCCAGCCCACCACCGCGCACGTCCCCGCCGTCCACAGCACCGTGAGCACCGCCGGACCGTGCAGGAACGCCGCGCCCACCGTGGCCGCGACCGCCGCCAGGAACAGCCACCGCGCGGTCCGGACGTCGTGGTCGGAGGGCGGCACCGGCATCGGCAGCGGCGGCACCTCCAAGGCCACGCCCAGCAGTTCCTCGCCCGGGTCGTCGAAGTTGGGCAGCACCCGGTGGTACGGGCGCAGCGGACGGGTCGGCAGCAGCGCGCCGTCCGGCGTCACCAGCACCACCCACCCGCCGTGGCTCAGGTCGCCCACCGCGAGCATCCGGTCGTCCTCGAACCGCCCCGACACCGGCATCGACCCGAACGGCTTGCCGTCGACCGTGTGCAGGACGGCACGTCCGCGCAGGTCGGCCCGCACCAGCACCTCCACGGCCCGCGCCGGGCCGTGCAGCACCCGCTGCGCCGCCCGGCGCGCCGTCACGTCCCGCATCCGCAGGAAGACCGCCATGCCCAGCGCCACGGCCATCACGGTCAACGGGAAGGTCACGTCCTCCGGCTCGGACACCAGTTCCGCCCACGCCCCGTCGGTGCGCACCGGCACCGACCGGCCCACCCCGTACGCCTCGGGCGTGAGCACCGGGAACGTCCGCTCACCCGACGGCAGCGCCACCTTCACCGCGTAGTCCTCGACCGACAGCACCCGCGCGCGCACCTCGACCGCGGCCGTCTCGTGGTCGGCCAGCGCCGTGGCCACCACCCCGTAGCGCACGAACGCGAGCACCCCGACGACCAGCATCACCCCGGCCACCAGCGACCGCCCGGTGAACCGCGGCGGCAGCGGCCGGGACACCGTCACCACCGAGCTGACCTCGCCGAACACCCGGTGCTGCGCCCGCCGCGCCTCCACCAGCCACAACGCCACCACCGCGCACGCCAGGCCGTGCAGCAGGAACGCCAGCCGGATGCCGTCGTGCTCCTCGAACACCACTTCCAACAGCCCGAACAGCACCCCGGCGCAACACCCGAGCACGGGTTCGCGCCACAGCAGCACGGGCGTCGCCAGCACCAGCGCCACGGCCACCGAGAACCCCGGGTCGGGCAGGCACGGGGAGGCGGGCGTGCAGGTCACCGGGATGGACACGGCGTACCCGAACGCCACGCACCACCCCACGACCAGCACGCCCCGGTACACCCAGACCGGCACGGTGGGCGCCTCCCACCGTCGCAGGTGCTCGGCGGTGAAGGGTCGGCTCATACCCCAAATCCTGCGTCACGACACGACCCCGTCCGCCACCAGCCCCGCGTAGATGGCCTCGCCGACGGTCGTCAACGCCGACAGCGGCCGGATCATCACGGTGAACGTGCCGATCCGGCCGTCGGCGTCGAGCTGGATCAGGTCGATCCCGTCGACCTGCTTGCCGTTGACCACGGTCCGGAACCGCAGCACGTGCCCGTCCGGCCCGCCGTCGTACTGGCCGACGTACTCGAAGTCCTGGAAGGTCCGCTGGAGCACCCCGAACAGGGCGCGGACCACCTCGACGCCCTCGAACGGCCGGAACTTCACCGGGCTGTGGAAGGTGATGTCGTCGGCGAACAACGCGGTGGCCCCCGCGAAGTCGCCGGCCTCGATCGCCCTGCGGAACCGCTCTGCCGCGTTCATCCGGTTCTCCCGTCTCAGATCGTCGCCGCGAGGCGCGTGCCCTGGTCGATGGCGCGCTTGGCGTCCAGCTCGGCGGCGACGTCGGCGCCGCCGATCACGTGCGTCACCACGCCGCGCTCGGCCAGGCCGTCCACCAGGTCGCGCACGGACTCCTGCCCCGCGCACACCACGACCGTGTCGACCTCCAGCACGCGCGGCCGTTCCCGCTTCGGCCCGAACGAGACGTGCAGCGCGCCCGGCTCGATGCGCTCGTAGTTCACGCCGGTCAGCTGCTTCACCCGCTTGGCCTTCAACGCCGCCCGGTGCACCCACCCGGTCGTCTTGCCCAGCCCCTTGCCGATGCCGGACTCCTTGCGCTGCAACAGGTACACCTGCCGCGCCGGCTCGGCGGGCCTGGGCGCGACCACCCCGCCGCGGGTCCGCGCCGGGTCGCCGACACCCCACTCGGCCCGCCACTCGGCCAGGTCCAGCGCGGGGGAGGTGGCGTGGGTGAGGAACTCGCTGACGTCCACCCCGATGCCGCCCGCGCCGATCACGGCCACCCTCGCGCCGACCGGCGCGCCGTCCCGCACCACGTCCACGTACGAAAGGGCGTGCTCGACGCCGGGGATCTCCGGCACCCGCGGCGTGACGCCGGTGGCCACCACGACCTCGTCGAACCCGGTCAGGTCCTCGACGCCGGCCCGGCGACCCAGGTGCAGCTTGACGCCGGTCAGCTCGACGCGGCGGCGGTAGTAGCGGATCGTCTCGGCGAACTCCTCCTTGCCGGGGATGCGGCGCGCGATGGCGAACTGGCCGCCGATGTCGTCCTCGGCCTCGAACAGCTCCACGTCGTGCCCGCGTTCGGCCAGCGCGACGGAGGTCGCGAGCCCCGCCGGCCCCGCGCCGACCACGGCGACCCGCTTCGCGCGGCGGGTGGGCAGGAGCTTGAGCGTGGTCTCGCGGCCGGCGCGCGGGTTGACCATGCAGGAGGCCTTCTTCAGGGAGAACGTGTGGTCCAGGCACGCCTGGTTGCACGCGATGCACGTGTTGATCTCGTCCACGCGGCCGGACTCGGCCTTGCGCACCCACTGCGCGTCGGCGAGGAAGGGGCGCGCCATGGACACCATGTCCGCGTCGCCGCGTTCGAGGATCTCCTCGGCGACCTGCGGCATGTTGATCCGGTTGGAGGTCACGACGGGGATCGACACGTGCGGCTTGAGCCGCGCGGTGACGCCCGCGAACGCCGCGCGCGGCACCGAGGTGACGATGGTCGGGACGCGGGCCTCGTGCCAGCCGATGCCGGTGTTGATGATCGTCGCGCCGGCCCGCTCGACCTCCTGGCCGAGGGCGACGACCTCGTCCCAGGTCTGGCCGTCCTCGACCAGGTCGAGCATGGAGAGCCGGTAGATGATGATGAAGTCGTCGCCGGCGGCCTCGCGGCAGCGGCGGACGATCTCGACGGCGATGCGGCGGCGGTTCTCCGGGGTGCCGCCCCACCGGTCGGTGCGCTTGTTGGTGCGCGGGGCGAGGAACTGGTTGATGAAGTAGCCCTCGGAACCCATGATCTCGATGCCGTCGTAACCGGCTTCACGGGCCAGCGCGGTGCTGCGGGCGAAGGCGTCGATCTGGCTCCGGATGCCCCGTTCGGACAGCGCGCGGGGGCGGAACTTGGAGATCGGCGCCTTGATCGCGGACGCCGAGACCGACAGCGGGTGGTAGGAGTAGCGGCCCGCGTGCAGGAGTTGGACGGCGATCTTGCCGCCGGCCTCGTGCACCTTGTCGGTGATCACCCGGTGGCTGCGCGCTTCCCCGCTCGTGGAGAGCTTGGAGGAGAACGGGTAGAACCAGCCGGCGCGGTTGGGGGAGAAGCCGCCGGTGACCATGAGCCCGACGCCGCCGCGGGCGCGTTCGGCGAAGTACTCGGCCAGGGCGGGGAAGTCCTTGGCGCGGTCCTCCATGCCGGTGTGCATGGAGCCCATCAGGACCCGGTTGGGCAGGGTGGTGAAGCCCAGGTCCAGGGGCCGGAGCAGGTGGGGGTAGTCGGTCATCGGGGGTCGTCCTCTCGCATGGCCGCGAGCACCTCGTCACACCATTCGAGCAGCGCCTCTTCGGCTTTGATGCCGCCGCGCAGGACGAGGTGCTGGTGCAGGCGCCGTCCGTGCAGGGCGGACGGGTCGGGGAAGTCCTTCTTCTCGATGGCGCGGTACACGTCGAGCCGCTCGGCGTGGTGCCGCCGGTGCCGGGCCACTTCCTCGGCGACGGCGCGGGGGTCTCCCAGTGACGCGCCCCGGATCTTGACGGCGAGGTCGTGCCGGACGGTGGCCGGCTCGCCCGTCTCTCGCAGCCACCGCTGGAGTTCTTGGCGGCCCTCGGGGCTGACCCGGTAGACCTTCTTGTCGGGGCGGCCGTCCTGGGCGACTTCTTCGGCGGTGACCCAGCGCAGGTCGTCCATGCGCTTGAGGGTGCGGTAGATCTGCTGGTGGGTGGCGGCCCAGAAGAAGCCGATGGACTTGTCGAACCGGCGGGCCAGCTCGTAGCCGGTGCCGGGCCGTTCGTCCAGGGACACGAGGATCGCGTGCTCCAACGCCATGCTACCGAACGGTAATGTGCAACAGGTCGCTGTGCAACTAGTTGCATAGCCGCCCCGCTCGACCCGACTGTCGAGCCGCGCGCAAGCCGCGCCCGTCCGAGCGGTCAGGCGTCGTCGCTGGGTGGCTGGTCGCGGGAGTCGATCAGCGTGGCCAGGCCGTCGAGGATGCGGGTCAGGCCGAAGGTCCAACCGTTGTCGTTCGGCGTCGTGCCAGGGGAGGTCGCGGCTTCGAACAGGGCCGGGAAGCGGCCGCGGTGGCGGTGCAGGACCTCGCGCAGGGACTTGTCCGTCGTCCACGGTTGGGTGCCGGCCGTCGCGGACGACTGGGTGTTGCGGATGTGGCCGCTGATCAGGAAGACCGCGTCCATCCGCTCCCCGCCGGACAGCGGGGTGTCCGCCAGGGCCGCCACGGCCGACTCGGTCCAGCCCACCTCGCGCGGGCCGGTGGGGCGTTCGCCGGTGGTCGCGGCCGGGAGCCACGGGTGGCGGCGCCACGTCTCGCGCATCAGGTCCGCCCAGCGCACCAGCCTCGGCCGCCAGCCGCCGGGCACGCTGCCCAGGTCCGGCGGCTCGCCCACCGCCGACTCGATCATCACCGCCACCAGCTCCGCCTTGCTCGTCACGTGCCGGTACAGCGCCATCTTGGTGACGTCCAGGCGCGCCGCGACGTGCTGCATCGACACCGCCGCCATGCCCTCGGCGTCGGCGACCTCGATCGCGGCGTCGGCGATGCGGTCCACCGTGAGCGCCTGGCGTTGCGGCCGGGCGCCCCTCCCGCGCGGCTCCCACAGCAGGTCCACGTGCTCGGCCAACTCCGCCACCAACTTTCCGAAAGCGGGACTTGCGCCCGTTGTCGATCTGTGTCTACCGTACACCCAGTGTCCGCCGGACACACAAGTTTCCCGAGGACACGCCAGTGTCCCGTGGTACCGATGGGGGTGGCACCGATGTCCGTCAAGATCTTCGTGAACCTGCCGATCGCCGACCAGGCCAAGTCGATCGCGTTCTTCGAGGCCCTGGGCTTCCGACACAACCCGAAGTTCACCAGCGAGGACTCGACCTGCATCGTCTTCGGCGACGACGTCTACGCGATGCTGATCAGCCACGAGTTCTTCAAGGCCACCAGCAAGCGCGAGGTCGCCGACACCGCCACCACCGCCGAAGCCGTCCTCGCCCTCGGCGTCGACCGCCGCGACGAGGTGGACGCCCTGGTGGACAAGGCCGTCGCCGCCGGCGGCCGGGACGGGGAGACCCAGGACCACGGCTTCATGTACGGCCGCGGCTTCACCGACCTGGACGGCCACCAGTGGGAGGTCTTCTGGATGGACCCCGCCGCTGCCGCCTGAGCACGACGACGGCGGGTGGTCCCGATCGGGGACCACCCGCCGAAAAGGCCGCGGGGTCAGGCGTCTTCGCGGTTCGGGTTCTCCAACTGGAAGAAGTTGCTCGGCTTCCCGTCGGACGTCTCCTCCTGGTAGATGAAGTTCAGCCCGCGCTGGTCGAACGTGTCGAACCACTCGTCCCAGCTCACGTGCTTGAGCGACGCGCCGCCATAGCCGGGGAAGTCCAGCCGCAGCACGCCCAGGTGGTCACCGTGCTCGGTGCCCTCCACGGTGGCGGGTTTGGCGTCGCGCCGCTCGGCCCACTGCTTGATCACGTCGTGGCTGGTCGTCGCGAGCGACCGGCCGGGGCGCTCGGGCCGGTCGGAGGTCGACTTCACCTCCTGCGCGTACTTCAAGCTCTTCGACGACTCCTTGCCGGTCCGGATGCCGCCGTCGTCCTTCTTGGTCATGGGAAAGCTCCCAACGTCGTGAAGTGGTTCATCGGCCGAAGAGGCCGACCAGGGTCCCCTTGGCGAGCACGTGACCGCGCACCGCCGCGTGGACGTCCTCCGCCGTCGGCTCCGGACCGAGGTCCAGCGGCCGGTCCACGGCGTACACGCGGAAGAAGTACCGGTGCGGCTCGTCGCCGACCGGGGGCCGCGGCCCGCCCCACCCGCGCTCGCCGAACCCGTTGCGCCCCTCCACGGCGCCCGGGGGCAGCGACCCCTCGGCGATGGAGTTCACGTCGGCGGGGATGCCGGTGACCACCCAGTGCGTGAACGTGCCACCGGGCGCGTCCGGGTCCTCGCACACCAGGGCCACCTCGCGGGTGCCCGGCGGGACCTCGTCCCACTGAACCGGCGGGGACGTGTTGTCGCCGTCGAGGGAGAACCGCGCCGGCATCAGCGTGTGACCGCTGAACGCGGCGCTGCGGGCGTGCAGCCCGCCGTCGTCCTCGACACCACCACCGCCGCCGCGCGGCCCGGCCGCCCGTTCACCCACCGCGTTGGGCGGGTAGGCGCGCCGGAGTTCGTCGTTGGCCGCCTGGTCGGCGGCGGCGTCGGGCACCCCCTGGTCCTCGTACTCGGCCCGCGACCGGGTCCGCTTGACGTCGTAGGCGTGGCTGCCTGGGTTGGGCATGGGTCGTCACTCCTCCCATTCGTCCACACCCCAGGGCCTACCCAGCGCGCCCGGCCCTACACCCCTTGCTGCTCACGACCGGGGTACTGGCCGCGCCGGCGCTCGAACGCCGTGGTCGCGACACCGAGCAGCACCATGCCCGCGCCCAGCGCGAAGTGCAGCCAGTTGTCGGCGGGGTTGACCGGCAGCGGCCCGCCCTCGTGCACGACCGACCCCCACACCCACAGCAGCAGGTAGACGAACCCGCCCGCGACCAGGAACGTCCGCGCCGCGCCCGCCCACCGCGACGCCACCACGCCCAGCACGCCGAACAGCAGGTGCACCAGGTTGTGCAGCACGGACACGGCGAACACGCCGAACAGCAACGCCCCGGTGTGCGGCCCGGCGAACGCGAGGTCCCCCTGCCGCACCCCCGGCACGAACCCCAGCACCCCCACGACCAGGAACACCACACCCACCACCAGGGCCGCCGTCCGCACCGGACGCCGAACGCCCCGAGTCGCCGTCGTCATCGCCCCTCCTCCGCCGGGTACGAAGATCGGGTAGCCGCACGGGGGCACCCGAAACGCGGGGGAGGGGCGGAACCTGTCCGAGTCGATCACCGGCAATCACTCGTGTGAGTGACGGAGATCCCTCGATCCGGTGAGGAACCGGCTCAGGAAGTCGGCTGGTGGCGTGCCGCCAGGCGGGTCGCGGCTTCCTCCAGGGTCTCCCGGCGCTTGCAGACCGCGAACCGCACCACCCGGTCCACCTCCGGCACCGGCGCGGAGTAGAACACCGACAGCGGCAGGGCCGCCACGCCGCCGTCGAGCACCATCCGGTCGCACCAGTCCGACGCCGCCTCGCCGACGTCGGCCACCAGGTAGAACGGCGACGCCGCCGGCTTGGTCGCGATCCCGATCCCGTTCAGCGCGTCCGCGAACCACCCGGCCCGCTCGTGCAGCCCGGCCGCCACCGCCCCCGTCACACCGTCCACAGAGGACGAACCCAGCACCGAAGCCGCCGCCACCTGCAACGGCACGGCCGGACAGAACGTCACGTACTGGTGCACCGCCCGGATGCGGCGCGTCAACCCCGGCCCCGCGATCGCCCACCCGACGCGCCACCCGGTGGCGGCCAACGACTTCGACACCGACGAGATCTTCACCCGCAGCTCGGGATCGGTCACCACGTCCAACACCCCGCGCGGACGCGACGTCACCAGGTGCTCGTAGGTCTCATCCGACACCACGACGATCCCGCGCGAGGAAGCCAGTTCCGCCAACGCGTCCCACTCGTCATCGGTCAACACCCGCCCCAACGGGTTCCACGGGCTGTTCACCACCACGACCCGGGTCCGCGCGGTGACCGCCCCCGCCAGCAGCGACGCGAAAGAACCGTCCAACGACGTCAACCGCACCGGCACCGGCACCCCGCCGGCCGCGACGATCGCGGGCGCGTACTGCTCGTAGGCGGGCTCCACCACCAGCGCCTCGTCGCCCGCCGACAACAACGCCGCCATGGTGCAGTGCAACGCTTCCGTCGCCCCGGCCGTGACCGTCACCTCGGTCTCCGGCGAGGACCCCGACGCCACCGCCTCCCGCAACGCGGGCACCCCCGCGCTCGGCATGTACTGGTGCACGCCGGGATCCGCCGACACGGCGGCCAACGCCGCCAACAGCTCGGCGGGCGGGCCGTGGTCGAAGACGCCCTGCGCCAGGTTGATCGCGCCGTGCCGGGCGGCCAGCGCCGGGATGCGCACGAACACCGACTCCACGGCCGTACACCTACCTCTCCGTCCGGGAACCCCTCCGGCTCCGCACCACCTGCACGGTCAACGCGACCGCCAGCACCACCACCGCGTACAGCGACCGCCACCCCGACTGCACCAGGCTCGCGGCCAGCACCAGCAGCAGCGCCAGGTTCAGCACCGACCGCACGGTCAACCCGCGCACCCGCGCGTAGGACACGATCGACAGCAGGTACAGCACGATGAAGATCGCCGAAGCGGTCGCCACCGCGTCCACCACCACCCCGGGCCAGATCGTCAGCACCGCGCCGACGAGGAGGAACAGCCCGGACAGCAGGGCGATCGCCCGCCGGGGCACCCCCGACGACGTGGTCACGGCCAGCGACCGCGGCAGGATCCCGGACTCACCGGCGCCCTGCACCAGCCGCGACACGCCCCACACCCACGCCACCGCGTTGAGCACCATCGCGCCGAACGCGATCACCGTCACCGCCAGCACCACCAGCGACCGGGGCTCGATGGTCCGCGCCAACTGCAACAGCCCGGTCACCTCGTCGACCTCCGAGCGCGGGATGCGCACGGCGATCGCCACCGTCAACAGGATCGT
The DNA here is from genome assembly GCF_039521145.1 of Saccharothrix mutabilis subsp. mutabilis. Classification (NCBI taxonomy): domain Bacteria; kingdom Bacillati; phylum Actinomycetota; class Actinomycetes; order Pseudonocardiales; family Pseudonocardiaceae; genus Saccharothrix; species Saccharothrix mutabilis. The sequence continues at coordinate 10,060 of NZ_BAAABU010000006.1, read as the reverse complement.
GAAGACCCCGTAGACGCCCAGCGCGGCGGCCGACACCGGCAGGAAGTCCTTGCGCGGGTCGCGGAACTCCTTGGACAGGAACGTCAGGTTCTCGAACCCCGCGAACGCCCAGAACGCCAGCACCACCCCGGGCAGCAGCACGCCCAGCGACGACATGTCCGGCGTGACCGCGGGCAACCCCGACGACACGTCCGGGATCGCCGCGACGATCAGCACCGCCGCCATCGCCACCAACGCCCAGGTGCCCGCGTTCTGCACCCGCGCCGAGGTCTTCACCCCGGCGAGGTTCGACGCCACCGCCGCCACCAGCACGGCCGCGGCGGCGACCACCGCCACCACCGCGCCCGAGCCCAACGCCTGCGCCACGTACCGCCCGGCCACCATCGCCCCCGACGGCAGGCCGACCACGACCAGCGCCAGGAACATCAGCGGCACGCACCGCCCGAACACGCCCCCCAGGCCGTCCCGGATGAACGCCTCGATCCCGTCGCCGTCGGGGTTGGCGCGCACCATGTCCTCGAACATCAACAACATGGGCAGGCACACCACCGTGGACAACAGCCACACCAACAGGCTGTTCCCGCCCGCCTCGGCGTAGACGGCGGAGGGGAGGAACAGGATCCCCGACCCCGCCACCGACCCGATCGCCAGCGGGATCGCCTGCCGCCTGGTTAACCCTGCCGACTGGCTGACGCCTCGTTCTGCCATGTGCCTCGTTCACCCCACGGGATCATGCGATCTCGGTTGAGCACCCCGCGGGGGTCGAAGAGCTGTTTGAGCCGCCCCATCAGGGCGATCTCCTCCGCGGACCTCGTGTACCCCAGGTAGGAACGCTTCTCGAACCCCACGCCGTGCTCAGCCGAAATCGAACCACCACTTTCGGTGACGAGACGATACACAATGTGTTCGACTTCGGGTTTCCGCTCCCGGGTCGTTTCGCCCGTGATGACCGCGATGTGCACGTTGTCGTCACCGAGGTGGCCGAACACCAGCAGCTTCACCGCGGGCCACGACAGCCGCAACTCGGCCCGCATGTCGTCCAGGCACTTCTCCAACGACCCCGCCGGCACGCTCACGTCGAACCCGAACAGCGGTTGCATGCGCAGGATCTCCGCCGGTATGCGCTCCCGCGCCGCCCAGAACGCCTCCAGCTCCTTGGCGTTGGTCGCCACGGCCGCGTCCAGCAGCACGTCCGCGCAGCCCTCCACGGCCGACGCCAGCCGCTCGGCGTCCCCGTCGGGGTCCGCGCCCCGGCACTCCACCAGCACGTACAGCGGGTGCCCGAACGGCAGCGGCAGCCGGATGCCCGACGGTTCGATGGTGCGGTAGGCGTCCTCCCACATCACCTCGAACGCCGTCACCGCGCCGGGCAGCTTGCGCTGCAACGTGTTGAGCAGCGTCAGCGCCGCGTCCACGTCGGCCACCGCGCAGAACGCGCCGGTTCGGGTCAACGAACCCGGTTTCAGGCCCAGCGTGGCGGAGGTGACCACGCCCAACAGGCCCTCGCTGCCGATGAACAGCTGCTTGAGGTCCATGCCCGCGTTGTCCTTGACCAGCGGGGTGGACAGGGTGAGCACCCGCCCGTCGACCAGCGCGACCTCCAGCGACCGCACGTGCTGGCGGGTCATGCCGAACCCGACCACGTTCACGCCGCCCGCGTTGGTCGCCACGCACCCGCCGATGGTGGCGCTGCCCTTGGAAGCCAGGTCGATGGGCAGCAGCAACCCGTGCCGCGCCACCAGGTCCTGCACGTCCGCGAGGGTCGCGCCCGCGCCGGCGGTGACGGTCCGCCCCGCCAGGTCCACCGGGGACACGGCGGTCAGCCGCTCGGTGGACAGCACGACCTCCTCCGGCCCCGGCACCGCGCCGCTGACCAGGCCGGTCATCCCGCCCTGCACCACCACCGGCTGGTCGTGGTCGTCGCACAGCTTCAACACCGCCGCCACTTCCGCCGCCGTGCCGGGCTTGACCACGACGGACGCGTGCCCGACCCGGTCGCTGCCCCACAGGTCCTGGGTGTAGCGGGCGGGCACGTCCCCGGTGAGCACGTGCTCCGCGCCGACCAGGGCCGCCAGGTCCTCGACCCCAACCCGTAGTTCCATCGCGTTCTACTCCTTGTTCGCGTGCCCCGCGCGCAGGCTGGTGCGCACGTGCAGCAGGTAGCCACCGGGTCCGGCCGCCAGCGCCCGCCGCACCGCGCCGGGCACCTCGCGCGGGCTGCGCACGGTCTCGCCGGGCATGCCGAACGCCTCCGCCCACGTGACCAGGTTCGGGGTGTGCAGGCTGGTGCCGCAGTAGGTGCCGGGGAACTGGCGGCGGGCGTGCTGGTCGATGGTGCCGTAACCGCCGTTGTCGGCGACCACGACGATCGGGCACCGGCCCTGCGCCCGCCCGGTGGCCAGCTCGTCGCCGGTCATCAGCAGGCCGCCGTCGCCGACCACGGCCACCACGGTCCGCTGCGGGTGCCGGTGCGCCGCCGCGACCGCCGCCGGCACGCCGAACCCCATCGCCCCGTTGCCCAGCGCCAGCATCAGCCGCTTGGGCCCGGCGTGGACGTAGCGGTGGATCCAGCTGGAGAAGTTGCCCGCGTCGAAGGTGATCACCGCGTCGTCGGGCAGGTCCGCGTCCAGCGCGGCGGCCACGTGGGTGAAGTCGATGCCGTCCTCGAACGGCTTCGGGTTCGGCGCGGCCAGGTCCTCGGCCAGCTCGTGCCAGCCGCGCACCCACGCCGACCGCTCCGGCTCCGGCGCGGGCCAGTCGGCGTCGGCCAGGGCCTTCAGCACGTCCCGCGGCGCCTGCCGGTCCACCACGTGCACGCGCGGCCCGGTCCAGCCGGACATGTGGACCTCGTCGGCGAACTCGCCCAGCAGCACCACGACGTCCGCCCGCGCCAAACGCTCGCGCACGGCCTTGGGCGTGCCCAGGTGCAGGTGGCCCGCGTAGTTCGGGTGCAGGTTGTCCAGCAGGTCCTGTTGCTTGTTGCCGACCAGCACCGGCAGCCCGGCCTTCTGCGCCAGCACCGACAGCAGGTCGTTCGCGGTCGGGTCGGTGTGCCGGTCGCGCAGCAGCCGGCCCGCCAGCAGCACCGGCCGCCGCGCGTCGGTCAGCACCGGCAGCAGTTCGCCCAGGTCCGGCTCGGCCAGCGCGGGCGCCGGCGGCGGCACCTCCACCTCCGCCTCGGCGGTCCACAGGTCCTCGGGCACCAGCAGCACCACCGGCTGCGGCACCGGACCGGCCAGCACCTCCGCCGCCTTGGCCAACTGCTCGCCCAACCCGTCCACGGTCAGGGTGAACGTCGTGGCCAGCGCGCCGAACATGCCCGCCAGGTCCGCGCCCTGGAACGCGGTGCGCCGGTCCGCGCCGGTGGGGATGTCGCCCACCAGCACCACCAGCGGCGTCGGGTCGGCCGCCGCCGCGTCCACCGCGATGGACACGTTGGTCGAGCCGGGGGACCGGTTCACCGCCACCACGCCGGGCTTGCCGGTCAGCCGCGCCGACGCGACCGCCATGAACCCGGCCCCGCCCTCGTGCCGCGTGGTCACCGTGTGCAGGCCATGCGCGCGGGCGCGTGCCAGCAGCGGCAGGAAAGCCTCGCCGGGCACGGTGCACACCTCATCCGCGCCGAGGCCCGCGAGCCACCGGCACAGCACGTCCACGACCATCAGCGCTTCACCGAGGGGTGCTTGAACTCGCCGGTCGCCTGGTCGGCCGGCCACACCACGACCGCCTTGTCGGCCGCGTCGCCGACCTCCTGGTAGTGCATCAGCACGATCTCCGGCGGCTGGTGGTGGTCGTGGGTGAACCGCACCGGGCCGCGCCACGTGCGGAAGCTGCCGGTCTCCAGCGCCAGCCGCAGCGCGTCGCGGTCGTGCGCGCCGGCCAGCGCCGCCGCCTGCCCGATCACCACCACGTCGGTGAACGCGTTGAGCGCGTTGTCCGGCGGGTAGCTGCCGAACTCGGCGTAGTAGGCGTCCACGAACCAGCGGCCGGTCCAGGTCAGGCCGGGCCACTCCGGGCTGAACCGCGTCGCGGGCCACACCACGCCCGCGCCCGCCTGCCCGGCGAAGCCCCAGTAGTCCGCCGACCGCATCGGGAACGGGAAGCACACCATCATCGGCACCTTCGGCAGCAGCCCGGTCTCCGCGCCCGCCTCGATGATCATGTAGTTGGTGCGCACCACACCCGCGTTGACGAGCAGGTCCGGCCCGAAGTCGGTGGCCCGCTGGAGTTGTTCCTTCAGGTCCTGCACGCCGTCTTGCGCGAAGTCCTCGCGGAACAGCTCCAGTTCCGGGATCGCCTCGGCCAGCGCCTCGCAGATCGTGTCGGCCAGCATCTGCCCGAACACGGTGTCCGCCGCGACCACCGCGACCCGCTTGAACCCCTGCGCCGCCGCGAAGCTCGCCATCAGCGGCGCGCGGTCGGCGATGGAGAAGTAGGTGCGGAACAGGTTCCGGCGGCCCTCGGTGATGGTGTTGTGGCCGTTCTCGATGAACGTCGGCACGCCGAACTTCTCCGCCAGGTCCGCCACCACCGGGCTGGTCCGCAGGTGCCACTGGCCGACCACCGCGCTGACCTGGTCCAGCATCACCAGCTTGGCCAGCCCGCCCGCCGCCGAGCGGGACATGTGCTCGACGTCGGCGGTGCGCTGGTCGTTCTCCAGGAACAACCGGATCTGGCGCATGGAGAAGTCACCGGGGTGCTCGGCCACGAACCGCGCCCCCAGCACCGCGCCCCGCACCACGAGTTCGCCGGCGGTCGGGTCGCCCGGCAGGCTCAACGGGGTGAGGATGCCGACCGGCACCGCCGAACCGGTCACCGTCTGGTTGTGCGCGTCGACCAGGGCGCGCGCCCGGGTCTCGTTCTCACTCGACATGTCGCAGACTCCCTGTCTAGACGCCGAAGCGCGTGCGGTAGGCGGAGGTGGCGGCGCGCAGGTCGTCCGCGTCCAGGCCGAACTCGTCGGTGGTGTAGCGGTGCACGCCCTTGCTGCGCTGGCCGTTGGCGGCGAGGTAGTTCTCGACGTTCGCGACGAACTCGGAGCTGTGGGGCAGCCCGAGGAAGTCGGTGACCCGGTGGAGGGTGCCCTTGGTGTCGGCGACCAGTTCGCGGTACCGCAGGTCCAGGACGGGCTGGTCGTTCACGAGGTCGTCGCGGGCGTCGGCGAGCTTCTCCGTCAACGGCACGATCCGCTGCCGCCAGAACGCCCCGATCTCCGGCAGGTCGAGGTCGTCACTGCGCGCCCCGCGCACCGCGCGGCACAGGCTGGCGGTGGACGAGATCGCCTCGGCCGGGTCGCGGTGCAGGTGCACGAACCGGGCGTTCGGGTAGGCCGCGACCAGCTCCGGCAGGTACCACGTGTGGAACGGGCACTTCAGGACCGGGGTGAGCGGCTCGCCGTCCTGGTCGAGACGCCGGCTCATGAGGACTTCGAGCTGGTGCCGGTGCCACTGGTAGGGGACGGTCAGGTCCTGGCGGTGCAGCCACTCGCCGAAGGACGGGACCCGGTAGCGCATCTCCAGCACCATGCTGTGGAACGTGTTCACCACCAGCCGCAGGCACTCGTCCGGCCGGTCGGCGTGCAGGTAGTGGATGCTCGCCAGGTCGGGGGCCTTGCGGTTGTAGTCGTCCACGTAAGCCTGCGCCGCCTGCCGCACGGCCGGGTACGTCTCCGGGTCGCCGGCCGCCGCCACCGGGTCGGACAGCTCCCACAGCCTCGGGCCGTGGAGGGAGGGGTGCAGGGAGAGCAGGTTGTGCAGGAGGGTCGTCCCGGTGCGCAACATGCCGATGACGACCACGGGCGCGTCGATCGGCGCGGGCTTGAGGTCGTTGTGCGCTTTGGCGACGTCGGCGATGACCTGCCGACTGCGCTCCAACGACCCGAGGACGACCGGCACGTCCTCCTCCCGCAGCCGCCCTTCGGCGAGCACGGAAGCGCGGAACTCCTCCTCGCCGACGTCGAACATCGGCTCCGGACGCAGGGTCACTGTTCCTCTCCCAGGTTGACGGCGTCACGGGGCGTTCGCCCGGCGCGCAGGTCGGCGAGGTTGTCCAGGAAGGTGCGGGCGACTTCGGCGGGTTCGCCGGGGAAGGCGAAGGCGCGGTGGGGGGAGATGACGAGGTTGGGGACGGTCCAGGCGGGGTCGTCGTCGGGCAGCGGTTCGACGTGGTGGACGTCCAGGAACGCACCCCTGATTTGCTGTGACCGCAGTGCTTCGTACAGCGCTTCTTCATCCACTGTGGACGCTCGCCCGACATTGACGAACGCTGCGTGGGTCGGCAACGCCGCCAACACCGCTTTGTCCACGAGTGGCTGATCGGTGGCCGGCAAACACCCCACGACATGATCGACTTCAGCGGCGACATCGAGCACTTGGCTCACACCCACCGTCTTGACCGCCAACGGCACAGGCGTGCGCCCACTCCGCGTCACAGCGATGCACCGCGCCCCCAGCGCGGAGAGTCGGCGCACCACGGCCCGCCCGATCCGCCCACCACCGAGCACCAACACGGTCGCGCCATCCAGCATCACCGCGCGTCCCGTGTACCAGGCGGGCCGAGCGCCGATGGCCCGCGCCGCGCCGCCACCTGGTGCCGCGCCGCCGGTCTCGCTCGTGGTCCCGGCGGCTCGGCTTCCGTTCGCAGCCGTGTCGCCGGCCTGGCCGGTAGTCCCGGCATGGCCCGTGGTCCCGGCGGCAAGACCTGCTTCTCCGGCAGTGTCGTCCCCGCCGGCTTGGCCCGTGGTCCCTGCGGCCCAGCTTGTGACCTCGCCAGGGTCGGCGTTGCCTCGGAGGGCGTGGTTCGCGCCCGTGCCCACCACGGAGAAATTTTCAGTTAACTGAGCTAAATCTTTCAGCAGCATGAAGAGTCCGGCTACCGCGTACTCGGCGACGGCCTCGACCGGGACGCGGGCCGCGTTGGTCACCAGGGTGCCCGGTCGCAGGCCGGCCGCCGCCAGGTGGTCCGTGCCGGTGCCGGTCAGGTGCAGCCAGCGCAGGTTGGGCAGCAGGTCCAGGCAGCCCGGCGGGAACTGGTAGCCGACCAGGACCTCGACGCCGGCGCGGGCAGCCGGGTCGAGGTCGGCGATCGTGTCGGACTGGCGCACCTCGATCTCCGCCGCGATCCGGGGCACCAGCTCCGGCCACATCTTGGAGTGCGCGACCAGGACCTCCGGGCGGTCCCAGGTCACCACGCGATGTTCCGCTGGGCCAGCAGTTCGGCCACCGGCTCGGCGCTGCCCGACGCGCTCAGCTCCGCGATCAGCTCGCAGTTCTTGTTGATCTTGCCCGCGATCCAGTCGCGCAACCACGCCGACATCTGCGGCACGTTCAACCCGTTCGGCGCGACGCCCGCGATGATGCACCCCGTGACCGCCGCGCCGCCGACGTTCACCACCACGTCCGGCAGCACGGTCAGCCCCGCCTCGCCGAGCATCCGGCGCGCGGGCTTGGTGCAGCTCATGTTGCCGCCCTCGACGACGATCTTCGCCCGCACCGACGACACCACCGACTCGTCGATCGCGTCCGCGCCCGCCGCCAGCACCAGCACGTCCGAGTCGACCTTCAGCCACGCCCGGTCGCCGTCGTGCACGCGCACCGACGTCGGCAGGCCCGACCGGTCGATCGTGCCGTCGGTGCTGGTGCACTCGATCAGCTTGTCCACCGGCAGCCCGGCCGGGTCCTCCACCGTCCCGAGGACGTCGGCCACCGCGACGATCTGGTGACCGTGCGCGGCCAGGTGCTGCGCCACCCCGCGCCCGACCGTGCCGAACCCTTGCAGCACAACGCGTTGCGGCGTGCGAGCGCCGGACGCGCGGATCGCGCCCAACGCCGCCGTGGCGACGCCGAAGCCGGTGATGTCCACCATCGACCGCCAGAACTCCGCCCAGTCCACGTCCAGGCGGGTCGCGCCGGGGCGGGTGGCGATGTCGTAGCCGGCGGCGGCGAAGAACATGTCCCGGTCGGGGTGGGTCGTGCCCTGGTCGCAGCCCAGGTACACGCCGCCGTGCAGCAGCGGGCGGGTCACCCGGCCGAACGTGCGCATCAGGTGTTCACGGTCGCGCACCGGGCCGTTGGGGCGGATGCCCGCCTTCGCGCCGCCGATGGGCAGGTCTACCAGCGCCAACTTGTGCGTCATGGCGCGGGCGAGGGCGGCCAGCTCCACGGCGTCCACGGTCCGGGTCATCCGCGTGCCGCCCATGGCCAGGCCGTCCACCATGCTGTCGACCACCACCCAGCCGGTGGCGTCGCAGTCCGGCAGCGACAGCGTGGTGGAGAACAGCGGCGACGACGCGTGCGTGGCGTCGGCGTGCAACAGGCTCATGTGGCGTTCCCCCAAGTTTATGGGTGCTGCAAATGGGCAGGGCGTGCTTTCGCGCCGTCGCGACAGCGTTGTTCGCGGCGGTTTATGAATGGATTCGGGGCCCCCAGGCGCCGCGCCCATCAGAGCATCGGGATCCGATCATCCTCTACCGCCGAAAGGGTGACGTGCCCAGCAGGTGGACACCCCTTGACAGGCTGCTCTAGCCTCGGGTCGCCGTTTACCGAGACCACTGCCTGCGCTTTGCGGCCGATGTTCTCGGCAGGTTTTCCGGCTGTGCTTCGGGAATACGAAGGGGGACTTTGTGGGCGCGACGATCTGGTTGACCGGACTGCCCAGCTCCGGTAAGTCGACGCTGGCCCGGGCGCTGGCCGCGCGGTTGGCGGGCACGCGGCCGGTGGAGGTGCTGGACGGGGACGTCGTGCGCCGCCAACTCTTCCCCGAGCTGGGCTTCAGCAAGGACGACCGGGCCGAGAACGTCCGCCGCACGGGCCTGGTGGCGCGCCTGCTGGCCGGTCACGGGGCCATTGTGATCACGCCCGTGATCGCGCCTTACCGGGCCGCCCGGGAGGCCGTTCGAAAGGATCACGAGGAGCACGGTCTGCGGTATCTCGAAGTATTTGTCGACGCGACCCCGGAGGTGTGTGCGACACGCGACGTGAAGGGCTTGTATGCGCGTGCAAAAAAGGGTGAGATCACCGGCTTGACCGGTTTCGACGACCCGTACGAGACGCCCATCCAGCCGGAGTTGCACCTCCGTACGGATGAGTTGACCGTCGACACCTGCGTGGACCGCATGGTCGCCCTGCTCGACGGCACCGCGCGATGAAAGCCGCCGACCGTCTCGAATCGGAGGCGATCCACGTCTTCCGCGAGGTCGCGGGCGAGTTCGACCGGCCGGTGATCCTGTTCTCCGGCGGCAAGGACTCGACGCTGCTGCTGCACCTGGCGGTGAAGGCGTTCTGGCCCGCCCCGGTGCCGTTCCCGCTGCTGCACGTGGACACCGGCCACAACTTCGACGAGGTCATCGACTTCCGCGACCGCATGGTGGACCGCTACGGCCTGCGCCTGGAAGTCGCGAGCGTCCAGGACTACATCGACGACGGAAGGCTTTCCGAGCGCCCGGACGGCACCCGGAACCCCTTGCAGACCGTGCCCCTGCTGGACGCGATCACCACTCACAGGTTCGACGCCGTGTTCGGCGGCGGACGCCGTGACGAGGAGCGCGCCCGCGCGAAGGAGCGCATCTTCAGCCTGCGCAACGCCTTCGGCCAGTGGGAGCCGCGCCGGCAGCGCCCGGAGCTGTGGAACCTCTACAACGGGAGACACAAGCCGGGCGAGCACGTCCGCGTCTTCCCGCTCTCCAACTGGACCGAGCTGGACGTCTGGCGCTACATCGAGCGCGAGAAGGTCGAACTGCCGTCGATCTACTACGCCCACGAGCGCAAGGTCTTCCTGCGCGACGGGATGTGGTTGACCGAAGGCCCCTGGGGCGGCCCGCGCGAAGGCGAGCAGCTGGTGACCAAGACCGTGCGGTACCGGACGGTCGGGGACGGGTCGTGCACGGGTGCGGTGGAGTCGGACGCGGCGGACATCGAGGCGGTCATCGCGGAGGTGGCCGCGTCGCGGTTGACCGAGCGCGGCGCGACCCGGGCCGACGACCGGTTGTCGGAGGCCGCGATGGAGGACCGCAAGCGGGAGGGCTACTTCTAACCATGAGCGACCTGTTGAGGCTGGCCACCGC
>NZ_BAAABU010000005.1:0-445655 GCF_039521145.1 Saccharothrix mutabilis subsp. mutabilis | reverse complement strand
TCCGGCAGGCCGTGCGGAGGGAGACCGACGCCCTTCCCCTCCGGGGGCCTGCCGCGCGGCGAGCGCCGCTTTTCATCTTGAGAGCGCGCAGCGCGTCAAAAAGGCGAAGCCCAAAAGGACCCAGCCGACGCGGGCCGCGAAAAAGCACAGCGGAGCGTGCGCGCGCAACCTGCTGGTCCGGGAATTTCGTCACCCGGCATACTCACGTCCCGTGACCCTCCGGACTGCCCTGGCCGTGGTGGCTCTCCTGGTGCTCAGCGGATGCGGCCTGTTCTCCTCCAAACCCGGCCCCGACCAGGTCGCCGGGGACTTCCTGGCCAAGCTGGCCTCCGGTGACGTCGACGGCGCCGTGGCGCTGACCGACGACCCCGGCGGGGCGAAAGAGCTGCTGGAGAAGGTCCGCGGCGCGCTCAAGCCGGCCGCCGTGCGGGCCTCCGTCGAGCAGGTGCGCTCCGCGGGCGAGTCCTCGTCGGCCGACGCCACCGCGAAGCTGGAGTGGGAGCTGGAGCACGGCCGGGTGTGGTCGTACCAGACCAAGTTCGACCTGCGCCGCGAAGAGGACGCGTGGAAGGTGCACTGGGCGCCGACCGTGCTGCACCCGAAGCTGAGCGCGCAGCAATCCATCGGGGCGTCCGAGGTGAAGCCGGCGCTGGCCCCCGTCCTGGACCGCGAGGGCACGCCCCTGCTGTCACCTGAACAGGTGGTCTCGATCCTGTTGGACCCGGCGCAGGCCGGTGACGTGGGCGCGGTGGCCGGCGCGCTGGGCACGGCGCTGGGCCGGATCGACCCGAAGATCACGGCGGCGTCGATCACCGAGGGCGTGGGCAAGGTGCCCGCCGGGCAGGTGTACCAGGTGGCGGCGTTGCGCGACGCCGACTACCAGAGCGTGAAGCCGGAGATCTACGAGCTGCCCGGGGTGCGGTTCACCACCCAGACGAGCCTGCTCGCGCCGGCGCGGGACTTCGGGTCGCAGGTGCTGCCCGCGGTGCGCAAGGCCGTGGAGGAGGAGATCGCCGGGCGGGCCGGGTTGCGGATCTTCACCGTCAACGCGGCCGGCGCCGAGGTCGAGGACCTGCACGAGGTGGCGCCGGAGCCCGCCGAGGCGGTGTCCACCGGCATGAGCCGGGCCGTGCAGACCGCGGCCGAGGACGCGCTGGAGCCGATCGCCGAGCCCGCGATGCTGGTGGCGCTGTCCGCGTCGACCGGCGACATCCTGGCCGTGGCCCAGAACAAGCCCGCCGACGACCAGGGCGCCATCGCGCTGACCGGCCGGTTCCCGCCCGGGTCGACGTTCAAGATGATCACCGCGGCGGCGGCCGTGGAGGCGGGTGTGCCGGCGGACTCGCCGCAGCCGTGCCCGGGCAAGATGACCATCGACGGGCGGCGGATCGTGCCCAACGACAAGGAGTTCGACAAGGGGACGATCCCGCTGCACTCGGCGTTCGCGTTCTCGTGCAACACGACGTTCGCCAAGGTCGCCTCCGAGCTGCCGGCGGACGCGCTGACCAAGCAGGCGGAGAAGTTCGGCCTGGGCGTCGACTTCGAGATCCCGGCCATCACCACCATCACCGGCTCCGTGCCGCCCGCGACGGACGTCGTGGAACGCGCGGAGGACGGCTTCGGCCAGGGCAAGCTGCTGGCGAGCCCGTTCGGCATGGCCCTGGCGGCGGCCACGGCGGCCCACGGCTCGATGCCCACGCCGGTGCTGCTGAAGGGCCGCGAGACGAAGGCGAACCTGAAGCCGACCGCGCCGTCGCCCACGGTCCTGGAGCCGTTGCGGGCGATGATGCGCGAGGTGGTCGAGTCGGGCACGGCCCCGCAGTTGCGGCCGTACGGGGACGTGCGGGGCAAGACGGGGACAGCTCAGTTCGGTGACGGGACCAACTCGCACGGCTGGTTCATGGGGTACCGGGGCGACGTGGCCTTCGCGACGTTGCTGCTGGGCACGAACACCTCCGCGCCCGCCGTCGACGCCTCGGCCCGGTTCCTGAGCGCACTGGGCTGAACGGAGCAACATTGATGTGATACCATGTGATACATGGAGCGCATCGGGCTTCGCGAACTGAGGCACCACTCCACCGACTACGTGCGGCGGGCGGAGGCGGGCGAGCGGATCGCCGTGACCGACCACGGACGAGTCGTCGCGCAGATCGTCCCGCCGGACCCGGAGGCTTCCAGCCTCTGGGACGAACTGGTGGCCAATGGTGAGGTGCTGCGCGGCCGTGGTGGCCCGCTCCCCGAACCGCTACCCCCGACGACCGGCACGCCGTTGTCCGAGGTCTTGCGCCAACTGCGGGAAGACGAGCGCTGGTGATCTACTTCGACACCTCCGCACTGGTCAAGCTGGTGCAGACCGAGTCGGAGACGGCCGCGCTTCGCGAGTGGATCGACTCCCGGACCGGGGTGCGGCTGCTGACGAGCACCCTGGCCCGGGTCGAGCTGGTTCGAGCGGTGCGCGCTGAAGGCGACGCCGCCGTTCGGGTGGCGACCCGCTTGCTGGTGCAGCTCCACCAGATGCCGATGACCATGGATCTCCTCGACGCGGCCGGGGCGCTGCCAGTCCCGTTGCGGTCGCTCGACGCCATCCACCTGGCCTCGGCGCTGCGCCTGAGGGGCGAGCTGATCGCGTTCGTCGCCTACGACAAGCGGTTGCTGGCGGCGGCGGACGAGTTGGGGCTTCCGGTCGCCGCGCCAGGGGTCTCTTGACCGCATTGCGGGCATACGGCGCACAGAGCGTCACGGGCACGCCGTACTGTGGAGGGCATGTCCGTGCGTGCCCCTCTTGAGCCCGGTGTGCTCTCCCCGCGTCGTCCGGTGCCCGCTGAGATCGAGCGGCCCGAGTACGTGGATCGCAAGGAGCCCAAGCGCAACACCGACCCGTGGGTGCAGCCGCCCGAGGTGATCGAGGCGATGCGCGTCGCCGGGCGGTTGGCCGCGCAGGCGTTGCAGGAGGCCGGGAAGGTCATCGTGCCCGGTGTCACCACCGACGAGATCGACGCCGTCGTGCACGAGTTCCTCTGCGACAACGGCGCCTACCCCTCGACGCTGGGCTACCGCGGCTTCCCCAAGTCGTGCTGCACCTCGCTGAACGAGGTCATCTGCCACGGCATCCCCGACTCGACCGTCGTCCAGGACGGCGACATCGTCAACGTCGACGTCACCGCCTACATCGGCGGCGTGCACGGCGACACCAACGCCACCTTCCTCGCGGGCGAGGTCAGCGAAGAGGTCAAGCTGCTGGTCGAGCGCACCCACGAGGCCACCATGCGGGCGATCAAGGCGGTCAAGCCCGGTCGTCAGCTCAACGTCGTGGGCCGGGTCATCGAGTCCTACGCCAACCGGTTCGGCTACGGCGTCGTGCGCGACTTCACCGGGCACGGCATCGGCCGCACCTTCCACAGCGGCCTGGTCGTGCTGCACTACGACGCCCCGCACGTGCCCACGGTCATCGAGACGGGCATGACGTTCACCATCGAGCCCATGATCACGCTCGGCGGCATCGACCACGACATGTGGGCCGACGGCTGGACGGTCACCACCCGCGACAAGAGCTGGACCGCCCAGTTCGAGCACACGATCGTGGTCACCGAGGACGGGGCCGAGATCCTCACCGTCTGCTGAGGTCGGCCACCAGGCCGGCCACGGCGGCGGCGACCGGTTCGGGCGTGGACGCGGCGGCCAGGTGGTGCGCGTCCAGCGACCGCACCGGCCAGCCCAGCGCGCGGGCCCCGGCGGCGGCGTCCGCGTAGGCCTCGCTGAGCCGCAGGTAGCCGCACGGCCCGGTCCAGGACACCGTCGGGCGGGGCTCCTTGAGGAACGCCAGCGGCACCTCGGGGGCCTCGCCGACGATCTCCTCCAGCAACCGCACGTCCGGCACCATCGCCGAGAGCACCTCGGGCGCGAACCAGGTGTCCCACCGGGGCATCAGGCCGTCGCGCGAGATCGCCTTGAGGTGCGCCATGCGCTCGGCCGGGGCGTCGTCGCGCCAACTGCGGCCCGGGGTGGGCAGTTCGGCGTCCAGGAACACCAGGCCCGCCACCGGGGTCTCCAGGGCGTCGGCGAAGGCCGGGAGCAGCGGGCCGGCGCCGCTGTGCCCGACCAGCACCAGCTCGCCCTCCACCAGCGAGTCCTCCACGGCGTCGGCGAAGACCCCGATGATCCGCTGGTGCACGGGGGCCGCGTTCACGGTGACCCGCAGGTCCAGCAGGAGCGTCGGGTGGCCGTGCGCGGCCAGCGCGTCGGCCAGCGGGCGCAGGCTCGCCGGACCGAGGTAGGGGCTGTGCACCAGGACGGTGGTGGCGGGCACGTCGACCATGACGTGGATGATGTCAGCCGGGACCGACAACGGAGGGACTTCGAGGACTGTGGGCGGTGCGCTGCTGGTCGCGGGCACGACCTCGGACGCGGGCAAGAGCGTCCTGGCGGCCGGGTTGTGCCGCCGGCTGACCCGGCTGGGGGTGCGGACGGCGCCGTTCAAGGCGCAGAACATGTCCAACAACTCCGTGGTCACGGTCGAGGGCGGCGAGATCGGCCGGGCGCAGGCGCTCCAGGCGGCGGCGTGCGGGCTGGAGCCCAGCGTGCGGTTCAACCCCGTGCTGCTCAAGCCCGGCGGTGACCGGTCCTCGCAGGTGGTCGTGCTGGGCAAGGCGGTCGGCGAGGTGTCGGCCCTGTCCTACCGCGAGCGCAAGGCCGAGCTGATGACGACCGTTCTGTCCACTTTGGATGGTTTGCGGCGGGACTTCGACGCCGTGGTCTGCGAGGGCGCGGGCTCCCCGACCGAGATCAACCTGCGCGCCGACGACATCGCGAACATGGGCCTGGCGCGTGCCGCGGACCTGCCCGTCATCGTCGTCGGCGACATCGACCGCGGCGGGATCTTCGCGCACCTGTTCGGCACCCTCGCCCTGCTCGACCCCGCCGACCAGGCCCTGGTCTGCGGGTTCGTGGTGAACAAGTTCCGCGGCGACCCCGCCCTGCTCGAACCCGGCCTGCGCCAGCTCGACGCCCTCACCGGGCGGCCCGTGCTCGGCGTGCTGCCGTGGCGCGAGGAGCTGTGGTTGGACGCCGAGGACTCCCTGTCCTACACCGCCGACGGCGTGATCGGCCGCCCCGCGCCCCCGCACGGCGACCAGTGGCTGCGGGTGGCCGTGGTGCGGCTGCCGCGCATCTCCAACGCCACCGACGTGGAGGCGTTGGCGTGCGAACCCGGCGTGTCGGTGCGGTTCGTCACCGAGCCGTCCCGGCTGGCCGACGCGGACCTCGTCGTCGTGCCGGGTACCAAGGCCACGGTCAGCGACCTGGCCTGGCTGCGCGCCACCGGGCTCGCCGACGCGATCGCCCGCCACGACGGCCCGGTCCTGGGCGTCTGCGGCGGCTTCCAGATGCTCGGCCGCACCATCGAGGACGCCGTCGAGTCGCGCGCGGGCACCGTCGAGGGCCTGGGCCTGCTCGACGTGGACATCCGGTTCGAGCCGGAGAAGACCCTGCACCGCCCGCACGGCGAAGCGCTGGGCGAACCGGTCACCGGGTACGAGATCCACCACGGCCGCGTGGTCCGCTCGACCGGGCAGGGCCTGGTCACCCTGCCCGACGGCACGCCGGAGGGCGTCCTGGCCGGCCGGGTCGCCGGCACGCACTGGCACGGCCTGCTGGAGAACGACGGCTTCCGCCGCGCGTTCCTGCGGTGGGCGGCGGGTCACGCGGGCCGCGACGGGTTCACCCCCGCCCCGGACACGGACTTCGCCGGCCGCCGTGCGGCGCAACTGGACCTGCTGGGCGACCTGGTCGCCGACCACCTGGACACCGACGCGGTGCTCGCGCTGCTCGAACGCGGTGCTCCGGCCGGACTCCGAGTCGTCCCACCCGCGGGCGCCCCGCCGATCGCCTGAGCGGTGTCGGGGTCGTGCGCGACCACCAAGTCGCGCCGGGTGCCACCAACGGCGTGCTCTCGGGCGGTTGTCACCGGGGCGCGGCGGAGCGGGGCCTGATCGGCCACCAAGCCGGGGCTTCCACTCGCCGGGTCACCGGTGGTCCGCGCGGGCCGAGCCGCGGTGCGGAACCACTGCGAAGTCGTCAGGGGCCTTACTTGTCCAGCACCGATGTGCTGCCGAGGCCCGAGGAGGTCCCGCGTGCTTGACGCGCGTCGCATCGCATGGCAGGCATCCCCCTTCCCAGCGCGAGTGGCTGTAAAAGGAAAGTACCGGTGACGCCCTCCGGAATACGTGGCCCGATCGGGGGAAGAGTCGCTACTTCTCGTGACGGAGAACGGCCCAACCGCTGTCCGAGGGCGCTTCCGTCCACCCTTCCGGCCACTTCCGCCGCGCGTCGCCGAGTTTCGTGCTCGCTCCGTCAAGGGCGGCGGTCGTGTGGACGCCGAAGTCGGTCTCGCCCTCGAACCGCGCGCCGCGGAACACCGCCTCGGCGAAGGTGACCCGGCGGAAGTCCGCGAGCCCGCGGAACCGGGCCTCGCGGAAGTCGGCCGGGCCGGTGAACCGCGTGCCCCGGAACGTCGCCGGGCCCACGAACGTCGTCCCGGTGAACGACGCCGACCGGACCCGCGCGTGGGTCAGCGTCAGCTTCACGAGGGTGGCGTGGGACAGGTCGAGGTCGACGTCCGCCCAGAACGCCTCCGGCCGGTCCGGCCGCAGGTGGCCGACGAGCAGGCCGGTGGCGGTCTGGCGGACCTCCTGCTCCTGGAACTTGCCGGCGTCGCGCGGGCCGATGCGGTCGCGGGTGTCCGGCGGGAGGCTGAACGGCATCCGCAGGTAGGCGCACACCAGGTTGACGATGGTCTGCCGGTGCGCGGGGTTGCCCTGCGCGAGCCGTTCGAGGGCGTAGAGCCCGGCCAGCCGCACCGGGGCCTTGTCGCTGCCCAACTGGTCCGCGGCCTTGCCGTACAGCTCGGTGACGCGGCGCTCGGTGGCGTCGTGGTCCTTCTGCGCGAGGTCCAGCTCGGTGGACCGCTGGCGGCGGGCGGTCAGCAGCAGCGCCGCCGCGCCGCCCGCGCCGAGCACGATGCTGGACGCGGTGCGGATCACGTCCAGCCGCACGCCGTCGCGCGCGTCACCGGACCCCAGCGTCACCAGCAGGACCACCACGGCCGCCGCCGCCAGGACGACCAGCCCGACGCCCCAGGCGGTGATCGTCCTGGCCGACAGCACCCGGTGCTCCACGCACCCAGGTAATCGTCACCCGCTGCGAGCGTCAACCACCTCTCTGTGCACGATCGGGGGTGTCGCCGGTTTCGACCACCGGACGGTCGTGGCCGCCATGCCCGCGATCACCAGGGCGGCGGCCCCGATCCGCACCGGCGACACGGCCTCGTCCAGCAGCAGCCAGCCGGAGAACATGCCCGCCACCGGGACCAGCAGCGCGAACGGCACCACGGTCGAGGCGTCGTACTCGCGCAGCAGGAACCCCCACACGCCGAACCCGAACAGCGTCGAGACCCAGGCGATGAACAGCAACGCGCTCACGCCGGTCCAGCGCAGGTCGCTCAACGCGGCCCACCCGGCGGCCGGGCCCTCGAACACCAGCGACAGCCCGAGCAGCGGCAGGACGGCGACGGCGCTGACCCAGACGATGAAGCTCAACGCGTCCGGCGGCTTGGCGTGGCGGGTGGCGACGTTGGACAGCCCCCACGCCACCGCGCCCAGCACGACCAGCAGCAACGCGGACATCGGGCTGGTGACGCCGTAGTCCAGCGCGATGAGCATGATGCCGACGGCGGCCACGGCCATGCCGGCCAGCTGCACCGGGCGCGGCCGTTCGCGGAGCAGGACGGCGGCGAAGACCACCGTGAAGATGACCTGGCTCTGCAGGACCAGCGACGACAGCCCGGCCGGCATCCCGGCGCCCATGCCGATGAAGAGCAGCCCGAACTTGGCCACGCCGAGCAGGAACCCGACCGCGAGCACCCACTTCCACGCCACCCGCGGCCGGCCGACGAACCACAGCGCGGGCACGGCGGCGGCCAGGAAGCGCAGCGCGGAGAACAGCAGGGGCGGGAACTCGGCGAGACCGACCTTGATGACGACGAAGTTGACGCCCCAGATGCTCGTGACGAGGACCGCCAGGGCGACGTGGCGAGGTTTCACGCCGTCGAGTCTTCGCGGACCAACTGTTTAGCACCAGCGAATACTGCTTAGGTTTTCGGTTTAGTATCACTACATGCTCGATCTCGGGAGGTTGCGGGCGCTGCACGCCGTCGCCACGCACGGGTCGGTGGGCGCGGCGGCCACCGCGTTGGGCTACACGCCGTCGGCGGTGTCCCAGCAGATCGCCAAGCTGGAGCGCGAGACCCGCAGCACGCTGTTGGAGCGGCGTGGACGCGGGGTGGCGCTGACCGACGCAGGGTTCCTGCTGGCGACCACGGCCGCGCAGGTGCTGAAGCTGGTCGAGGAGGCCGAAGTCACGCTGGAGGAGCAGCGCGGGGCGGCGGTGGGGGAGCTGCGCATCGGCGCGTTCGCCACGGCCGCGCGCGGCTTGCTGCCGGCGGCGCTCGTGGCGCTCACGCGGGACCACCCGGCGCTGGACGTGCGGCTGGTGGAGGTGGACCCGCCGGAAGGGCTGGAGGCGGTGGCGCGGGGCGAGCTGGACATGGCCGTCACGCACGACTGGGTCAACACGCCGTTGGCCGTGCCGGACGGGGTGTCGCGGGTGCGGTTGGGCGAGGACGTCGCGGACGTGCTGTTGCCGGTGTCGCACCGGTTGGCGGCGCGCGAGGTCGTGGAGCCGGAGGACCTGGCGGGGGAGCGGTGGATCTGCCAGCCGGAGGGCACCATCTGCCACGACTGGCTGGTCAACACCTTCCGCGGCGCGGGCCTGGAACCCGACCTCGCCTACCGGATCGCCGAGTACGAGACCCAGTTGGCGTTGCTGGCCAAGGGGATCGGGGTCGCGTTGCTGCCCCGGCTCGGGCGCGGCGAACTGCCCGCCGTGGTCCGGGCGGTGCCGTTCACGCCGACGCCGACGCGCCGGGTGTTCGCGGTGTGGCGGACGCAGGCCACCCGGCGGCCCGCCGTGGCGGCCACGCTGGCGGCGCTGCACGGCTGTTGGGGTGAACGTTCGACCGCCTGAGTAACGATCGCGCAACCGCGGCCCGCGGCGCCGCGCGCGCCGACGACCCTGGTCGCGGGCACCCGGAAGCCACCACCCAGGGGACCTCCCAGGGATTCATCCGCCGCCGTGGGAGGTCCCCGCCCGGCTCTTTTCAGTCCTTGTGGCGTTCCAGCAGCTCCTCCAGGAACCCGCCCGCCTCCGCGGCGGCCCGCGCCGGGTCGCGGTCGCGGACCGCGTCCAGGAGGCCGGCGTGGGACACGTGGTCGTCCTCGTGGTCGGTCTCGACCGTCGCCGTGATGCTCGCCCGAACCGCCTCCGTCAAGCCCTGGTAGAGCTGGTACAGCAGGTTGTTGTGCGAGCACTGCACGAGCAGCAGGTGGAAGGCGGCGTCGCGCTCGACCAGGTGGTCCCAGTCCTTGGCGGCCAGGGCCGCGTCGCGTTCCGCCAGGAGCGCGGCCAGGCGGGTCAGCTCCTCGTCGGTGCGTTCGGTCGCGGCCAGTCGAGCCCCCTCGACCTCCAGCGTCCGGCGCACCTGGAGCACTTCGCGCAGCTCGCTGCCGCACAGCCGGCGCACCGCGCCGGACAGTTCGCTGGTGGCGCGCACGAACGTGCCGTCGCCCTGTCTGACCTCCAGCAGCCCCGCGTGGGACAGCGCACGCACCGCCTCCCGCACGGTGTTGCGGCCCACGCCGAGGGCGTTGACCAATTCGGGTTCCGGCGGGATCCGCCGGCCCACCGGCCATTCACCGCCGGCGATCGCGCCCCGCATCTGGTCGATCACCTGGTCGACGAGTCCGGCCCGTCGGGTAGTGGCCAACGGCACAGCGTCGTCCTTTCATCCGAACATCCCATGTCTGCGATAGTAATCCGGTGACGATCCAGCAGACCCAGCCAGACCGGACACCGTCGAAGGTTCACATTGCCACTGATGCCGGTGCCAATGCGACGATCGCGGTCCATCCTTCTGGCACGACTGCCGGGTCCGCGGCAACGAATCGCCAAGTTGCCCTGGTCGGCAGCACCCTGTTGGCGATCGGCGTAGCGCTGGCCGCCGCCAACCTGCGGCCGGCCGTCACGAGCCTCGCCTCCGTCCTCGGCGACGTGCGCGGCTCGCTCGGTGTCTCGACGGCGTGGACGTCCCTGCTCACGGCCGTGCCGACGCTGTGCTTCGGTTTCGCGGCCTTCCTGGCCCCCTGGTTGGGGCGTCGGCTGGGGATGGCGCGGGCGGTCGGCTTGTCGCTCCTGGTGCTGACCGCCGGCCTGGTGCTGCGGGTGGTCGACGGTCCGGCGGTGGTGCTGGGTGGCACGTTCATCGCGTGCGCCGGGATCGCCGTGTGCAACGTCCTGATCCCTGTGGTCGTCAAGGACTCGTTCCCGGGGCGGGTCGGTCTGATCACCGGTGTCTACACGGCGGCTCTCGCGGCCGGTGCCGCGCTGGGTGCGGCTTTCACGCCCGGTCTGGAGTCGTGGCTGGGTTCGTGGCGACTCGCGGTGGGGGCGTGGGCGTTCCTGTCGCTGGCGGCGTTGGTGGTGTGGCTGGCGGGTGCTCGGCACGGTGCGCCGGCGCGCACGACCGCGTCACGTGGTGCCGCTCCCAAGCGTTCGTTGGTGCGCAGCCCGTTGGCTTGGGTGATCACCGTGTTCTTCGGCTTGCAGTCGCTGCTGGCCTACACGGTCATGGGGTGGCTGCCGCAGATCCTCGGTGACGCGGGCGTGGACCGGACGACGGCCGGGTTGCTGCTGGCCATCACGATGGTGCTGGGCGTCCCGGTGAGCCTGATCGTCCCGCCGCTGGCGGCTCGGCGTCCCAGCCAGTCCGGCCTGGTGCTGGGCCTGGGCCTGTTGTCCATGGCCGGTGTCGCCGGGTTGGCGCTGGCTCCGGCGGCGGCTCCGGGCCTGTGGGTCGTGCTGGTGGGGCTGGGCATGGGCATGTTCCCGCTGGCCCTGGTGATGATCTCGCTGCGCACGTCCTCGACGGCGGACACTGCGCGGTTGTCGGCGATGGCGCAGTCGATCGGTTACCTGATCTCGGCGGCCGGGCCGTTCGCGTTCGGCGTGCTGCGGGGCGCGACGGGGACGTGGACCGTGTCGATGCTCCTGCTGGTGGGCCTTCTCGCGCTGCTGACCACCCTGGGCTGGATCGCCGGCCGCCCGCGCACGGTGTGACGCGGGCGGCCCGGCGGGTCAGTCCAGCGGCAGGTTGAGCAGGGCGTTCTCGACCACCTCGGGCATCGCCGGGTGGATCCAGTACTGGCCCCTCGCCATGGTGCGCGCGTCCAGGCCGAAGCTCATCGCCTGGATGATCGGCTGGATCACCGACGACGCCTGCGGCCCGATGATGTGCGCGCCCAGGATCCGCCCCGTCGACGGGTCGGCCAGGACCTTCGCGAAGCCCGTCGTGTCCTCCATCGCCCAGCCGTAGGCGATGGACGCGTACGCCTGCGACGCCGCCACGTACCGGACGCCCCGCGCGCCCGCCTGCTCCTCGGTCAAGCCGACCGACGCCACCTGCGGGGACGAGAAGACCGCCGCCGGGACGAAGCGGTGGTCCGAGGCGATCGGGGACCCGGGGTGGAGCAGGTTGTGCTGCACGACCCGCGCCTCGTGGTTGGCCACGTGCTTGAGCTGGTACTCCGAGCTGATGTCGCCCATCGCCCAGATGCCCTCGACGGAGGTCCGCTGGAACTCGTCCACCGCGATCCGGCCGTCCGGGTGCACCTCGACGCCCGTCGCGGCCAGGTCCAGCAGGTCCGAGTTCGGCCTGCGGCCCACCGCCACCAGCAGTTCGTCCGACTCCACGACCTCGGCGCCGGCCGGACCCTCCAGGTGGAGGCGGACCGTGCCGTCGGCGGCGCGTTCCGCCCGCACGGCCTTGCGGCTCAGGCGCACGTCCCACTTCTCCGCCGCCAGCGCCGTGAAGCGCTCGGCGACCTCGCGGTCCTCGTGGCGCAGGAGCAGGTCCGAGCGGGCGATCACGGTGACCTCGACGCCGAAGGACGAGAACACGTGCGCGAACTCCGCCGCCACGAAGCCCGAGCCCAGGATGGTCAGCCGCCGGGGCAGCTCCTCCAGGCGCATGACGGTGTCGCTGGTGTGGTAGCCGACCGACGCCAGGTCCGCGACCTCCGGCACCACCGGGCGCGAGCCGGCCGCGATCACGAAGCGGTCCGCCGTGATCACCTCGCCGGTGCCCGTGTCCAGGGTCTTCGGGCCGACGAACCGGGCTGTCCCCTCGTACACGGTGACGTTGGCGTTCTCCTCCGCCCGCCACCGCCTGCCGCCCTCGGAGATGGGGTCGATGCGGCCGAAGATCCGGTCCCGCACGTCGGCCCAGCGCACGCCCTCCAGCGCCAGGTCCACGCCCAGCCGGCCGCCGGCCCGGGGCGTGGCGGCGACGTCGGCGGTGTGCACGAACATCTTCGTGGGGATGCACCCGACGTTCAGGCACGTGCCGCCGAACACGCCCTTCTCGACGATCGCGATGTCCCAGTCCGCGAATCGCTCGTCCGCGATGGAGTTGCCGGAGCCGGTGCCGATGATGACCAGGTCGAAGTGCCTCACGTCGTGCTCCAACCCACGACGTGGGGCGCTCATTCCCGCACCTCAGGCCGCGTAGGTCGCGACCAGCACGGCCCGCGCCAGCGTGTGGAAGGCCAGGTTGAAGCTCACCACCGCGGGCGACGAGTCCGGCGTGACGTCCAGCTTCTCCACGTCCACCGCGTGCACCACGAAGTAGTACCGGTGCGCGCGGTCGCCGGGCGGCGGCGCGGCGCCGCCGAACGAGCGGGTGCCGTAGTCGTTGCGCACGTGGAAGGCGTCGCCGGGCAGGCCGTCGTCGGACCCGCCCGCGCCGGTCTCCAGGGACGTCGCCGACACCGGCAGGTTGACCGCCACCCAGTGCCAGAAGCCCGACGGCGTCGGCGCGTCCGGGTCGAAGCACGTGACCACGAAGCTCTTGGTCCCGGCGGGGAAGCCCGACCAGCTCAGCTGGGGCGAGGTGTCGCCCTCCGCGTGCACGTGCGCGTCGGGCAGCGTCCCGCCGTCGCGCACGTCGGTCGAGGTGACGTCGAACGACGCCACGGCCGGGAGCAGGGAGTAGGGGTCGGGAGCGACGGGGCGCTCAAGGCTCATCTGTGGTCCTCCACCCAAGCGGTTCTCGCTCGACCTTATCGGTCGGGTGAACATTGGTTGCGAATCCGTCACCGCGCAACCCGAGTGGCGCTCGGACCGTCTCCAATACCAGGGGCCGCCGCGCCGGCGGCGGATCTTCACCTGGGGGGACGTCCCGACAATGCGAAGAATCGGCGTGGCGGTCGCCGCTGCCCTGGCCGTGGTCACCGTCGCCTGCGCGCCCGAGCCCGTGGCCCGGCCCACGACCTCGGCGGCGACTGCCACCACGGCCACCGCCACCACGACCACCCCGCCCACGGCGGTGCCCGGTCCCGGCGGCACGACGGTGCCGGTGTTCCAGCACCCCTACGAGTACGGCACCCCGCAGGCCAAGGTCCCCGCGAGCCAGGACGGCCTGTTGCCGGTGGTCCGGCGCATCCAGACCGACAAGCCGTACGTGTTCATCACCATCGACGACGGCGCGGTCCGGCACCCGGCGGCGCTGGAGCTGATGAAGAAGTCGGGCACCCGGCCGTCGCTGTTCCTCAACACCAAGCACGTGGTGGAGCAGCCCGCGTTCTTCAAGGCGTTCCAGGACGACGCGAAGGCCGCCGTCCACTCGCACACCGCGAACCACCCGAACCTGATGGGCAAGGGCTACGCGTTCCAGAAGCAGGAGATCTGCGGCAACGCCGACTACCTCCAGCAGCAGACCGGGGTCCGGCCGACGCTGTTCCGCCCGCCGTTCGGCAACCACGACGCCACCACCCGCAAGGCGGCCACCGACTGCGGCTTCAAGGCGCTGGTCATGTGGACCGCGGCGGTCAACGACGGGGTCGTGCAGTTCCAGGCGGGCGCCAAGCTCGTCCCGGGCGACATCGTCCTCATGCACTTCCGGCACACGTTCGTCGAGGACTTCCTGGCGTTCCTGGAGCACTGCAAGGCACACGGCCTGACCCCGGTGCCCCTGGAGGACTTCCTGTCCACGACGCAACCCTGACGGCGCAACCGTGTGACCCGCGACACGTCCTAACGGGTGTCACCCGGCACCAGCCGGGCCCCGCCCCAGGAGGGCAGCCACATGACCAGCCGCCTCAGAAAGCTCGTCGTCCTCGCCCTGGCACTCGTCGCCGTCGGCGTCGCGGTGCCCGCCGCGGCGACCGCCGGCCCCACCACCCCGGAGCTGACCGGCATCCGGGTGGGCCGGCACGACGCGTTCGACCGGGTCGTGCTCGACCTGAACGGGCCGCGCCCGGAGTTCTTCATCCGGCGCGTCGACCAGCTCCACCACGACGGCAGCGGCGCGCCGGTGTCGTTGCCGGGCAGCACCTTCCTGGAGGTGCGGTCCTTCCCCGCCGCCGCGCACGACGACAGCGGCAACCCCACCTACACCGGTCCCCGGCAGTTCACCACGCCGTCCCTGGTCAACGTCCAGGCCGTGGCGATCACCGGCGACTTCGAGGCCAACCTGACCGTCGGGCTCGGGATGCGCCGCGAGTCGTGGCACCGGGTGTTCCTGCTGAGCGGCCCGACCCGCGTGGTCATCGACGTCGGTCACTGACGTCCTGCGAGGGCAAGGGGGTCCCGTCCGTCCGGGACCCCCTTGCCGACAGGTGAAGTCCGGGTGAACGTCCCGCCATCGAGACCGGGCCCGGGTGAGCCGGCGACGCAGAATTCGGTGTGCAGATCCTGCGGTCCGCGCTGGACTTCCTCGGCGGCCCCGGCCCGGTGGCGCTGGCCATCGGCCTGCTCTTCGCGACGCCGCTCATCGACCGGTTGTTCGTGCGCCGCAAGCGACTGGGCTTCCGCGTGCTCTACAACTCCAAGATCGGCCTGGGTCCCGACCAGCTGCACGACGGCACCGACTCCCAGGCGCCCCAACTGCGCGAGCTGGTGCACCAGTTGGAGCGGATGAGCATCGTGGTGGTCCGCGTCCGCAACAGCGGCAACTACGACATCGACCCCGACGACTTCGACAAGCCGCTGACCTTCACCTTCGGCGACCGGGTCGTGTGGAACGCGCGAGTGTCCGAGGCCGGGTCGGAGGAACTGCGCGAGGAGGTGCGCCGCAGCCTCCAGTTCTTCGGCCGCGACGAGCTGCGCGTCCCCCTGCCGACCGTGCGCGACCGGGTGGCCCAGAGCCTGACCCGCTTGTTCCGCAACGGCGGCGACCGGCCGCGCGCGGTCGTGGAACCGGTGTGGCACGGCGTCCGCCTGGAGTCGTTGACGCTGCGCCGCAAGCAGAAGTTCAAGCTGCTGGTCGTCCTGCGCGAGCCCGACACCAACCCCGCGGGCGAGATCGGCAAGGAGGTCAAGATCACCGGCAGCCTCGGCGGGGCCGGGGTCCTGCACGACGAGAAGCAGGAGCGCTTCCTCACCCTGCCCCGCCTGACCGGCGGCCTGGCCGCGGTCCTGGCGGGGGTGCTCGTGGTGACCCTGGCGTGGGCGCCGCCGTCGTCCGACGCGTCGGTGGCCTGCGGGAGCGGGCCGTTGCGCGTCGAGGGGTCGAGCGTGTTCATGCCGACCATGGCGAAGATCGCCGAGCAGTACCGGAAAGCGTGCCCGGACGCGGACGTGGTGACCGACCCGAACGGCAGCATCGCCGGCGTCCGCTCGGTGGCGTCGGGAACCGCGGCGATCGCCCTGTCCGACGGCAAGCAGGACGTGCCGGACGTGGTGGCCCAACAGGCGGCGATCGTGGTGTACCACGTGGTCGTGCACAGCTCGGTGGGTCTGGACACGATCAGCCTGGACCAGCTGAAGGGCATCTACTCCGGCGCGTACACCGATTGGAGCCAGTTGCGCGGCGGGGACCCGTTGCCCGTCCGGATAGTCGGCCGCGGCGGCGAGTCGGGCACCCGGGAGCTGTTCGAACAACGCGTCCTGGGCACCGGCGAGGGCGCGCTGACCTCGGACGACTGCCGGACCAGGGACCGGGCCCCGCAGGCGCCGGTGATCAGGTGCGAGCGCGACAAGAACGCCGACGTGGTGCGGGAGATCGGGGCGGTCGAGGGCGCGATCGGGTACGCGGACGCGCCTTCGGTGGCGGAGGCCCGCAAGACCGACCGGATGACCGCGCTGTCGTTGGACGGCAAGGTGTTCGACGCCTCGGTGGGCGTGGAGGCGGGCTACCCGTTCTGGACGGTGGAGTACCTCTACACCAAGGGGACGCCGGACGGGGGCGCGTTGCCGGGCCGGTTCATCCGGTACGTGCTGGAACACGACGAAGCCCGCGTCCGGATGAAGGACGCGGGCTACCTGCCGTGCCGGACCCCCGAAGGGACCCCGCTCGAACTGTGCAACCTCCGCTAGGACCGGGTCAGGCGGCGACCGCCGTGGCCGCCTCCCGTTCCAGCGCCAGGTCCAGCACCTCCCGGACGTCGGCCACCAGGTGCACGGTCAGCGCTTCCCGCACCGACTCCGGCACGTCGTCCAGGTCCGGCTCGTTGCGCTGGGGCAGCAGCACCGTCGTGATCCCGGCCCGGTGCGCGGCGAGCAGCTTCTGCTTCACCCCGCCGATCGGCAGCACCCGGCCCGTCAACGACACCTCGCCGGTCATCGCCACGTCCGAGCGCACCGGCCGGCCCGACAGCAGCGACGCCAGGGCCGTGGTCATCGTCACGCCCGCCGACGGCCCGTCCTTGGGCACCGCGCCCGCCGGGACGTGGATGTGCACGCCGCGCTCGGCCAGCGCCGCCGCCCGCTCGTCGTGGGACTTCAGGTACGACAGGGCGATCTGCGCGGACTCCTTCATCACGTCGCCGAGCTGGCCGGTCAGCGTGACGCCGGGCGAGCCGGTGCCCTCCGACGCCAGCGACGCCTCCACGAACAGGACGTCCCCGCCCGCGCCGGTCACCGCCAGGCCGGTCGCGACGCCCGGGACCGCCGTGCGCTCCGCCGACTCCGGCGTGAACTTCGGCGAACCCAGGTAGCCCCTGAGGTCCGGGACGTCCACCGCGACCGGCAGGGACGCCTCGTCCAGGGCCACGCGGGCGGTGACCTTGCGCAGCACCCGCGCCAGCGAGCGCTCCAACTGGCGGACGCCCGCCTCGCGGGTGTACTCGCCGGCCAGCTTGCGCAACGCGTCCTCGGAGACCGTGACGTCCTCGGGCGTCAGGCCGGCCCGCTCGACCTGCCTCGGGAGCAGGTGGTCACGGGCGATGGTGACCTTCTCGTCCTCGGTGTACCCGTCGAGCTGCACCAGCTCCATGCGGTCCAGCAGCGGGCCGGGGATGGACTCCAGGACGTTGGCCGTGGCCAGGAACACCACGTCCGACAGGTCCAGCTCGACCTCCAGGTAGTGGTCTCGGAAGGTGTGGTTCTGGGCCGGGTCCAGCACCTCCAGCAGCGCCGCGGTCGGGTCGCCGCGGTAGTCCGCGCCGACCTTGTCGATCTCGTCGAGCAGGACGACCGGGTTCATCGAGCCCGCCTCGGAGATGGCCCGCACGATCCGGCCGGGCAGCGCGCCGACGTACGTGCGGCGGTGGCCGCGGATCTCGGCCTCGTCGCGCACGCCGCCCAGCGCCACGCGGACGAACTCGCGGCCCATCGCCCTGGCCACGGACTCGCCCAGCGACGTCTTGCCGACACCGGGCGGGCCGACCAGGGCGAGCACCGCGCCGCTGCGCCGACCGCCGACGACACCCAGGCCGCGGTCGGCCCGGCGCCGCCGCACCGCCAGGTACTCGGTGATGCGCTCCTTCACGTCGTCCAGGCCCGCGTGGTCGGCGTCGAGCACCGCGCGTGCGCCGGCGATGTCGTAGGTCTCCTCGGTGCGCTCGTTCCACGGCAGGTCGAGGACGGTGTCCAGCCAGGTGCGGATCCACCCGGTCTCGGGGGACTGGTCGGACGTGCGCTCCAACTTGTCCACTTCGGACAACGCGGCCTTGCGCACGTGCTCGGGCAGGTCCGCGCTCTCGACGCGGGCCCGGTAGTCCTGCTCCTCGGTGGCGGGCTTGCCGTCCAGCTCGGCCAGCTCCTTGCGGATGGCGGCGAGCTGTTGGCGCAGGAGGAACTCGCGCTGCTGGCGTTCGACGCCCTCCTTGACGTCCTTGCGGATCGTCTCGGCGACGTCCAGCTCGGTCAGGTGCTCGCGGCCCCATTCGAGCAGCTTCTCCAGCCGCTGCGCGACGTCGCTGGTCTCCAGGAGCCAGATCTTCTGCTCGTCGGTCAGGTAGGAGGCGTAGCCCGCGAGGTCGGCCAGCGCGGACGGCTCGTCCACCTGCTGCACCGAGTCCACGACCTGCCACGCGCCGCGCTGCTGGAGGATGGTGGTGACCAGCGCGCGGTACTCGCGGGCCAGCTCGCGGGTGCGGTCGTCCACGGGCGGCTCGTCGGCCACCGTCGCCTCGACCCACAGCGCCGCGCCCGGCCCGGTGGTGCCGGTCCCGATCCGCACCCGCTCCGTGCCGCGCACGACGGCCGCGCGCTCGCCGCCGGAGAGCCGCCCGACCTGCTCCACGACCGCCAGCGTGCCGACCTTCGCGTACTTGCCGTCCAACCGGGGCACCAGCAACACCCGGGTCTCGCCGCCCGCCGCGGAGGCGGCCTCGACGGCGGCGCGCGCCTCGGCGGCGGCGTCCGAGCCGGTGAGCCGGATCGGGACGACCATGCCGGGGAGCACGACCACGTCGTCCAGCGGCAGCACCGGAAGCGCCAACGTCTCACCCATGTTCGATCCTCCAAAGTTGAGTCTGTACGGCTCAACCAACGTGAGCGGAGGATTGTTTCCCCCAAGCGTTCGCTGTCAGCGATGCCGGTGGAGGCCTCGGAAGCCCGCTTTACGGTCAACGGTTCTCGCGCGGAATCCATGTCGGCCACAAGGAATACTTCGGCTGTAGTACTTTGTCCGGAGTGGTTCTTGGGCGAGTGGAGTGGTGGCTGTGGTGCGGCGCAATCCCGAGCGGAGGGCGGCGTTGCTCGACGCCGCGATCGAGGTGTTGGCGAGGGAAGGCGCGCGTGGCCTGACCTTCCGCGCCGTCGACCAGCAGGCCGAGGTGCCCGCGGGCACCGCCTCGAACTACTTCGCCAACCGCGACGACATGCTCAAGCAGGCCGGCGAGCGCGTGTACGAGCGGCTGGTGGACGAGGACGTCATCGCCGGTGGGTTGACCGGGGCCCGTGACCGCGACCGCGTCACCGAGCTGATGCACGAACTCGTGGACCGCGTGGCCGCGTTCCCGACCGGGTTCCTGGCCCTGCTCGAACTGCGCCTGGAGGCCACCCGCCGCCCGGAGCTGCGCGAGGTCCTGACCCGCCGCATCCGCCAGGACGTGGAGTTCAACGTCGAGTACCACGAGAAGTCCGGCCTGCCCGGCGACGGCACCATGGTCGTCCTGCTCTGGCTGGCGCTCAACTGGCTGATCATGGAACGCCTGACCCTGCCCGACCTGCTCACCGAAGACCAACGCCGAGACCTGGTCACCGCCCTGGTGGACCGCCTCCTGCTCGGCCAACCAGGTGAACCGACCACCCCGTTCCGGGCCGGCCCGTAATCCTTCCGGGTGAACGACTCGTATCGACGCCCGCCCCGGCGGCTCCTCCTCGCGAACCGCGGCCCACCGGCCGCGCGAACCCGATCAGAGGAGTCGAAGTGCGAATCCCGTTCATCCGCACCACCCTGGCCGCCGCGGCCGTCCTCGCCGCGGTGGTCACCCCGGCCCAGGGCGCCACCGGCAAGACCGAGCAGACCCTGCCCCACGACAGCGCCTACTACGAGCGCGCCCTGGCGGAAGAAGCCGCGAACGCGCCCGTGCTCGAAGAGCGCCCGGAGGTCGCCGCGGCCAACGAGGCCGTCCGGGCGCGCGTCCACGAGCAGCTCGCCGCGGGTTCCCGGCACAGCTTCACGACCTTCACCGACCCGACCATCGGCAAGGCCGTGCTCCTCACGGACGCGCCGCGCGAGGTGGTCGCGACGCTCGTCGGCGAGCACGCCGACCACGTGACCGTCATCGCGGACCCCGTGCTGAACACCGCCAGCCGCAAGTACGACTCCGCGCCCTTCTACGGCGGCGCCGGCATCCAGTACTACAACGACCCGCCCTGCACCACGGGGTACGCGGTGAAGACCGCGTTGGCCAAGAAGTTCCTGGTGACCGCGGGCCACTGCTACGACAACGGGCAGAGCGTGTGGGTCGAGAACAGCCCCAACAACACGCAGAACACCCCCGAGCACCTGGGCAGCGTGAGCCTCGACGGCTACCCGGCCCACGACATGGCCCTCATCGGCGGCAAGACCTACTCCGGCAACATCTACGTCGGCGGGACGAACAGCACCACCTCGGTGCCGGTGGCGACGGCCTCGAACCCGATCAAGGGCGTCTACACCTACTGCCACAGCGGCCGGAGCACCGGCGAGCAGTGCGGCCACGGCGTGGTCAGCCTGGACGCCGAGGTGTGCAACTACGGCGAGACCTGCCGGAAGCCGGTCGCGGCCTTCAAGGGCGGCGTCCTCAACACCGGCGGCGACTCCGGCGCCCCGTTCTACACGAAGTTCCAGGACTCCAGCGTCGCCATCCGCGGTCACGTGATCGCCGCGAACAGCACGTACGGCTTCGCCGAGACGTGGGGACGGGTGCAGGCCAAGTACAACGTCTCCATCGTCACGCCCGGCGCGTAGCCCGTTCAGGGGTTGTGCCCCGGTTTGACCCTCCGCGACGATCACGCGGTTCGCGCAACGTCGAGGGGAAGTGGCATGGAGCAGGCAGGCTGGGTGCCGGCGTCGGTGGACCTGGGGCGCCCGAGCGCGGCCCGCATGTACGACTACTACCTGGGCGGTTCGCACAACTTCGCCGTGGACCGCGAGGCCGCCCAGTCGGTCGAGCGGATCTACCCGGGCATGTCCGGCGCCGCCCGCGCCAACCGGTCTTTTCTGCGCCGCGCCGTGCGCTACCTGGTGGAGCGGGGCGTGGACCAGTTCCTCGACCTCGGCTCGGGCATCCCGACCGTCGGCAACGTGCACGAGATCGCCCAGCAGGCCAACCCGTCGGCGCGGGTGCTGTACGTGGACGTCGAACCCGTCGCCGTCGCGCACAGCACCGCGCTGCTCGCGGACAACCCGGGCGCGACGGCGGTCCAGTCCGACCTGCGCGAGGTGGACACCGTCCTGGAAGCCGCCCGGGAGGTGCTCGACTTCGACCGGCCGATCGCGTTGCTGATGGTGGCGGTGCTGCACTTCGTGCCGGACTCGGACGAGCCGGGCAAGGCGGTGGCCCGCTACCGCGACGCGCTGCCGGCGGGCAGCTGGCTCGCGCTGTCGCACGGCAGCCTGGAGGGCGTGCCGCGGGACGGCATCCAGGACACCGAGCGCATCAAGGCGATCTACCGCCGCACCGACAGCCCGCTGGCGTTGCGGCCGCACGAGGAGATCGCGGCGTTCTTCACCGGGTTCGACGTGGTCGAGCCGGGCGTGGTGGCGCTGTCGGAGTGGCGGCCGGACTCCGACGACGCCTACATCAGCGCGTACGTCGGCGTGGGCCGCAAACCTATTCCGGGGGCGTGAGGCGCAGGTCCGGGTCCACCGGCGGCTCGCCGTCGAACGGGCCCGGCCGCAGTCCCGCCAGGCCGTCCAGGGTGAGGATGACGTCGGCGCCGTGCGGGTCGGCGCCGACGGGCGGCGTGTCGAACCACTCGTGCAGGTCCGCGGGGATCGGGTAGTCCTCGGCGAGGTCCTTAAACAGGTCGGCGTGCTGCCGGGCCTGGGCGGCGAGCAGTTGGTACTCGCGCATGGCCAGCCGCATCCGGATCCAGCGGTAGCGGTCGGTCTTCTCGGCGTCGTCGGCGGTGAACCGGTCGCGCAGCAGCGTGCCCGCGAGCCGGCCGCGTTCGGCGAGGGCCAGGATGGTGTCGGGCGGCATGAACAGGTTCGTGCCGCCCTCGCCGTCGGCCAGCCGGATGTGCGCGATGCGGCCCCGGTAGCCGGGCAGCGCGGACTGCATGGTGTCGCGCCAGGCCAGCATGGTGTCCAGGATCGCGGTGGCGAACTGGAGCGGCCGGGCGACGTCGCGGTGGGGCGTGCCGGCGGTGGAGGAGTCCTGTTCGGGCAGCCACACCGGGTCGTTCGAGCCGCGGAACCCGCTGAGCGTCAGGCCGAACGTGGGCCAGCGCGGCAGCAGGCTGTCGAAGAAGTGGATCGGGAAGTTGCTCGTGATGCCGCCGTCGGAGAACCAGTGCACGCGCGGCTCGGGTTCCGCGCGGCACAGCGGGACGGCGGCGATCAGGCCGGGCATCGGCATGCTCATCCGGACGGCCAGCGCCACCGGCAGGTCGTGCGGCAGGGTGCGCAGGGGTGTGCCGTCCAACGGGCAGGCGTGCGGGGTTTCGGCGCCGTCGAGCGCATCGGTGATCCGTTGGGGGACAACGTTGTTGAGGCAGCGCGTGCAGTAGAGCCACTCGGGTCGCGGCTCGCTGAACGGCAGGCGGTAGGGGCGGCCCTCGGACAGGTCGGTCGTCATCAGGACGAGGTTCGTGGTGAGGTCGGAGAACTTGAGGTTCTCCGTGCCGGCCAGGTCGTCCAGGCGGTCGGCGAACCAGTCGCTCATCGGCGGGACGCCCGTGGAGCGCGGGACGCCGCAGCGCCGGTCCCAGAAGTTCGCGGTGAACCCGCCGGTGCCCGGGACCAGTCCGAAGTGGATCGCCTGCGCCTTGGCGGTGAGGAACCGCTTGGCGCCGAGGAGGTAGGTCGTCGCCACGGCGCTGACGAAGGCGAAGCCGAGCACCAGCCACCAGGCCGTGGCGGTGGCGGCGGAGGCGAGGCTGGGGGTGGTCCAGCGGGTGGCGAGGTAGACGGGGATGAGCGGCAGGACGAGCAGGGCGGCCGTGCCCAGGCGGCGCAGCCACGTGAGGGCGGTGCTCCTGCGGGTCTTGCGCCTCGGGCGGACGCGGAGGAGCACGCTGGGCACGACGACGAGCACGGTGACGATGAGGGCGATGAGCACCCAGCTCGGCGTGGTGCCCCAGTCCACGGCGAGGAACCAGGCCGTCGGGCCGACCAGCCACAGGGCGAGCACGAGCGTGAGCGCGATCTTGGCCCGGAACCCGATCGCGCCGAGGAGGGCGAGGACCAGGCACGTGGTGGCGCTGCGGCCGGTGGTGTCGCGGGACTGCATGGAGGCGGCGACGATCCGGTAGAGCTTGCGGGTGTGCTCGCTGGGCTGGAAGAGCTGGGCGAGCCGCCAGTCCGGGTGGGCGAACCACCGGATGACCTCCGCCAACTTCCCGAACCCGCCCGCGTCGCGCCCCTTCTCGGCGGCGGCGGTGAAGGCGGCGGCGATGGCCCCGGCGGAAGCACCCCCCAACGACCGGAACCGGTAATGCCGAGCCAGCTCCACCACGGCCCACGGGTAGACCACCCCGCTGGCCGCCCCACCCCGCATGGTGACGTCGCAGTACCGGTTGAACTCCTCGCGGTCATCGCCCATGGCGACCTCCTCGGTACGGCTCAATGATCGCGCCACCGGGCCGGGCCGTCGCTAGACCAACAGGCTGGCCGACCACGCGGTTCGCGCGCCTCGCTACGCGCGTTCGACCGATCGGGTGGTTGGCGGACGTGCCCATAACGCCGAACGCGTGCGGCGCGAAGGAGGTGACGACCGGCCACCGAACGGCGGTGCCGAGGAACACGGGTGTCGTCATGACTCAACCACCACCGGGGTACTCGTACCCGCCGCCCGGAGACGGGCCGCAGTACGCACCGCACGGCCCGCAGTACCCGCAGCATGGCCCGCAGTACCCGCAGTACCCGCAGCAAGGGACGCAGTACCCGCCGCCGTGGGGACCGCCACCTCCGCCGCCCCAGGGGTTCATGCCGCCACAGCCCGTGCCGCCGCGGAAGAAGTCGCCCAAGTGGCCGTGGGTGGTGGGCGGGATCGTCGTCTTCGTGGTCGCGGCGGCTGCCGTCACGCCGCCGTCGAGCACCAAGACCGCGGAACCGGCGGCCTCGTCGGCACCGGCGTCCCAGGAGCCGGTGGTGGCGGCGGAACCCACGACGACCACCACCACACCGCCTCCGCCGCCTCCGTCCGTCTACACCGGATCCGGCGACGACGTGATCACGCTGGACCGCCCGGCGGGTGTCAAGATCGTCAAGTTCGAGTGCCCGGCCTGCACCGGCAACACCGTCCTGAAGTCCAACGGCTTCGAGTCCCTGCTGGTCAACGAGATCGGCGCGTACACCGGGCTGCGGTGGATGGACGTCCGGGACGGCAGCCGCTCGACCACCTTGACGGTCACCGCGACCGGTGCGTGGACCATCACCGTGGGCGGCTTCGACATGGCCGGCACGTCGGACGGCGCGATGTCCGGCAGCGGCGACTCCGTGCAGATCTTCACCGGCAACTCCACCAAGGCGCGGATCACCAACAACGGCGAGGGCAACTTCGTCGTCCACGTCATCTCGGTGAAGTCCTCGCGGATCGCGTTGGCGGTCAACCACATCGGCGGTTACGAGGGCACGGTGCCGTTCGACGGGCCCGCGCTCGTCGAGATCACCTCCACCGGCGACTGGACGATCACGCCGTCCTGACCGCGCGCCTCACGAGTCCTTCAGCAGGCCGTGGTCTTGAGCGATTCTCTCGATCTCCGACGGCGTCCCGGACATGATCGTGCGCACGTGCTCGGTCACCAAGGAAATCGGCCAGTCCCACCACGCCGCCCGCAAGAGCCTGTCCACGTCGTCGGGTGAGTAGCGTTGCTTCACCGCCTTCGCCGGGTTGCCGCCGACCACCGTGTACGGCGGCACGTCGGTCGTCACCACCGCGCCGGACGCGATGATCGCCCCGTCCCCGATCCGCACGCCCGGCATGACCAGGGACCCGTAGCCGAACCACACGTCGTTGCCCACCACGGTGTCCCCGCGTGACTCCATGCCCGTGATCAGGTCCAGCGTCTCGGTCTGCCAGGTCCCGCCGAACATCGTGAACGGGAACGTCGACACGCCCGACGTCAAGTGGTTGCCGCCGGCCATGATGAAGCGCGTTCCCGTCGCCAGGGCGCAGAACTTCCCGATGACCAGCTTCTCCGTCCCGTACGCGTACAGCACGTTCCGCGTCTGGAACTCCGCCGCGTGCTCCGGGTCGTCGTAGTACGTGTACTCGCCCACCTCGATGGTCGGCGCGTCCACCAACGGCTTGAGCAGCACGACGCGCGGGTGGTCGGGCAGCGGGTGGACGGTGGTCGGGTCGGGGATGAACGTCAAGGCGGCTCCTTAAAGCAACTCGGGTTGCGTTAAGCATGCCCTCAACTCGCCGCAAAAGCAACACGAGTTGCGTTTAGGATCGGCGCCGTGACCACGAGACCCGGTGGGCGCTCCGCCCGCGTCCGCGACGCCGTCCGCGCCGCGACCTACGCCGAGCTGGTCGAGCACGGCTACCTCGGGCTGACCGTGGAGAACGTCGCCACCCGCGCCGGCGTGCACAAGACCACCGTTTACCGGCGTTGGGCCACCATCGACGTCCTCATCGCCGACGCCCTCGACCACGCCCGCGACACCGACTGGCCGGTCCCCGACACCGGCACCCTCGAAGGCGACCTGATCGCCATCGCCGACGAGGTGGTGGACGCCTTCACCGACCCGGCACTGCGCGCCATGCCCGAGGCGATCGTCACCGCCGCCCTGCACTCCCAACGCGCCCGCGCGGCCAAGCGCGACTTCTACGCCGCCCGCCAGGCCCAGGCCGCCGAGGTCGTGCGCCGCGCCCAACGACGCGGCGAGCTGCCCGAAGGGGTCGACGCCGTCGAACTCGTCCGGCTCACCTGCGCCCCGCTCTACTACCGGATCTTCGTCACCGGCGAACCGCTCGACCACGACACCGCCCGCCGGTCGGCCCGCGCGGCACTGGCCGCCGCACGGGCCGGGGTGCTCTAGAACTCGTACCAGCGCAGGATCTCCGGGTCGAGGACGCGCGTCGCCAACCCGATCCGCCGGGCCGTGTCGGCCAGCTCGGCAGCCGCCGCCGGGTTGCCGCGCGGCGGGAGCTTCGGGTCGTCCAGCTGGGTCACCATGTCGTCGTGGTGGCTGGGCACGACCACCCGCGGCCGGGTCGCGCGCAACGCCCTAGCCGTGTAGTCGAAGACGTTCGCGTGCCCGCTCATCCCCAGCACCAGCACGTCCGGCCGCAACCCGGCGACCTCGCGCTCGATGAAGTTCGCCGTGCCGGACAGGAACAGCACCGAGAACCCGCCGACGTCGACCAGGTAGGCCAGCGTCCCGCCCTCGACCAGGTCCGCGATCGTCTCGGGACGCCGCGGCACGGCGGTCAGGGTGCCGGGCGCGAAGGTGCCGTAGTTCCCGAACACCGAGTGCAGGCTGCGGAACGCCTGCACGGTGAACCCGTGGAAGTCCAGGTGCTCCCCACCGGACGCCAGCGTGATGTTCGACGCCGGAACGCCTTGCGCCAGCAGGAGGTTGCGGTGGGTCTCGGTCCCGATCACGCGGGAACCGTGCTTCTCCACCAGGTACGGCGCCTCCAGCATGTGGTCGTAGTGCCCGTGCGACACCAGCACCAGCTCGGGCTTCTCGGCCAGGTGCCGGTCGAGCAGGTCCTTCCGCACGGTCAACGGGTAGTCCTCGATGAACCCGCCGTCCGCGCCGAACACCGGCAGCCGGGTCAGGTACGGGTCGATCACCACGCGCCGCCCGGCGAAGGTCAGCTCCCACCCCGCGACGCCCAGCCACCGCAGCCGCACCCCGCTGCGCCCCTCGGCGAAGGCCGGCACCGCCGATCCCGCGACCGCCGCCCCCGCCAACGCCGCCGCGGACCCGACCAACACCTGTCGTCTGTTCAAGCACATGAGCCCAGGACACCAGCGCACGCGAGCATGTGTCCAAGTCCAATATCGCGCGGACAGCGATATTCGAACCTCTATCATCGCTGCTCGTGGACCTCCTGCGGCACCTCCGGTACTTCCTCGTGGTCGCCGAGGAGCTGCACTTCGGGCGCGCCGCCGCCCGGCTGCACATGTCGCAGCCGCCGCTGTCGCAGAGCATCCAGCGCCTGGAACGCGAACTCGGGGTCCGCCTGTTCGACCGGGACGCCCGCCGCGTCGCCCTCACCGACGCCGGTCGCCACCTGCTGCCCGAGGCGCGGGACGTGCTGGCCGGCGAGGACCGGTTGCGCGCGTCGGCCGAGCGGTTCCGGCGCGGCGAGGCGGGGACGTTGCGCGCGGGCGTGCCGCCGGACCTGGGTGGTCGGGCGGTCGCCGCGTTGCTGCCCGCGTTCCGGGTGCGCAGCCCGGTGGAGCTGAAGTTGCGCGAGATCGGCACCGCCGAGCAGTTGCGCGCCCTGGCCGACCGGTCGCTGGACGTCGGCGTGCTGCGGCTGCCGTTCGACGTGTCGTGGCTGAGCCTGGGGGAGGTGCTGACCAGCCCGCTGGGCGTGCTGCTGCGCGCCGACCACCCGCTGGCCGCCGCGCCCGACGTGCGGCTGGCCGACCTGAACGGCCTGGGCCTGGTGCTGTTCCCGCGCGCCACCGCGCCCGCGCTGCACGACGAAGTGCTCACCACGTGCGCCCGGCACGGGTACACGCCGACCGAGGTGCACCAGGCGGGCAACGCCGAGTTCGCGCTGGGCCTGGTGCTCGCGGGCGGCGCGGTCGCGTTGCACGACGGCGTCTCGCCGCCCGCCGACGTCGCCTGGCGACCCCTGCGCGGCACCCCGCTGCTGTGGCGGACCGCGCCCGCGTGGCCGCGCGGCCGGCACACCCCGGCGGTCACCGCGTTCGCCGACGCCGTCGCGGAAGTGCTGACGGGACAGGGGATGCGGCCCGCCGAGGGCACCCTCCCGCGCTACCCGCGCCCGGCCGCGGAGTACCTGTCGTGAGCGCCGCCCGCGTCCGCGCCGCGTTCGCCGACGCCGGGGTCACCGGCCGGCTGCACGCCGTCGACCTGGCCGACCCGACCCGCGAGGTGGCCGTCGGCGCGGACGAGCCCGTGGTGCTGGCCAGCGTCTTCAAGCTGCCGCTGCTGGTGGCGCTGCTGCGCGGCGGAACGGACCTCACCCGGCGGGTCACCCTCGACCCGGGCGGGCGCAGCACCGGCCCGACCGGCATCGGCGGCATGCTCGACCCGGTCACCATGTCGTTGCGGGACTTGGCTTTCCTCGCGATGACGGTCTCCGACAACGCCGCCGCCGACGCGCTCGTGGACGTCGTCGGCCTGGCCGAGGTGAACCGGGTGCTGCGCGAGCTGGGCCTGACGAAGACGACGGTCGTCCACCGCGCCCGCGACTTCGCGCGGTCGATGGCCGAGGACGCCGCACCCGCCGAACTGCCCGCCGCCCTGACCGACCCGCTGGTCCTGTCCCGCCTGCGCGCCCTCGACCCGGCCCGGACCAACCGCGGCACGGCCCGCGAGCTGACCACGTTGCTCGGGCACGTCTTCGGCGACGACCGCTACGAGCCGATCCGCCGCGCGATGGAACTCCAGGTGTGGCCGCACCGGCTCGCGTCGGGCTTCCCGTTCGACGACGTCCGGGTGGCGGGCAAGACCGGCACCCTGCCGACCGTGCGCAACGAGGTCGGCGTGGTCTCCTACCCCGACGGCGGCCGGTACGCGGTGGCGGTGTTCACCCGCAGCGCGAGCACGGCGTTCACCCTGCCCGCGGCGGACGCGGTCATCGGGACGGCCGCCCGCCTGGCCGTCGAACACCTGCGCTGACCAGTGGTCGTGGAGTGCGCCGGACGCTGCCCACGACCACCGACGATCAGATCGAGTCGAGGAACTCGTCGACCTCCGCCAACGCCCGGTCGCGCACGGGTTCGGCGGACAGGAACAGGTCGTGCAACCCGTTCTCCACCTGCACGACCGTCACCCGGGAACCGATCTTCGGCGCCCACCGCCGCATGTGCTCGACGTCCAGCACGGTGTCCGCGCTCATCGCCTCCGGCGTCCACTTCTTCGCGTGCAGGTGGCTGCGGGCGGACCGGAGGAGCAGCACCGGCACCGACACGTCCAAGCCCCGGTGGACGGTGGCGTGCCCGCGGCGGACCGCCCGCAACCAGCCCGCCAGCACGGGGAACGCCTCGATCGGCTTCCACGTCGTGTCGAAGTCCCACTCGCCGTGGTGGTCGGAGTGGATGCTCTGGCCGTACACCGGGCCGAGGCCCTTCTTCAGCACCAGCTTCGGCGCGATCCGGCCCACGGCGCGGATCACCGCCGTGCCGACGGTCCGCGTGATCCACGGCTCCGCCAGGTCCAGCCACGGGCTGTTGAGCACCAACGCGTCGAACAACCCGTCCGCACGCCGCTCGTGCGCCCACAGCGTGGTGATCAGCCCGCCCGTCGAATGGCCCATCACGACCAGGTGCCGGTGCCCGTCCTCCTCGCGGATCACGCGCACCGCCGCGTCGATCTCCTCGAAGTGCTCGGCCAGGTCGGTCACGAAGTTCGCCGTCTGGCCCGCCTTCAGCGACCGGCCGTACGCGCGCAGGTCCAGCGCGTAGAAGTCGAAGCCGCGCGCGGTGAAGTGCTCCGCCACGTGCGTCTGGAAGAAGTAGTCGGCGAAGCCGTGGACGTAGAGCACCGCACCCCGGGTCGCCGGCCGGGCGCGGCGGCGGACCAGGGTCGCGCTGAGGTCCCCGCCGCCCAGGGGCAGCGTCCGGGTCTCGTAGCCGGCGCCGAGCACGTCTGCGTTCACCGCGCCAGTGTGCATCGGGAATGCCCGTTCCGGGAGATGACACTGCCCACCCGTGGCACTGTGGAGGCCATGAGCGAGGAGATCGAGCGGTCGAGTTCGCGCGTGCGGTTCCCGGGGATCAGCCCGCGGGCCTACGAGCACCCGGCCGACCGGGGGGCGTTGGCGGTCTTGCGGGCGGTGCCGGGCATCGGGCCGGTGTTGCAGGCGGTGGCGGGGGCGTTCACCGAGCGCGGCGAGCGGTTGTTGTACGTGGCGTCGGCGATCCGGGTCGGGCCGCGCCAGTACCCCGTGATCGACGGGCTGCGGAAGGAGGCCGCGGCGGCGCTGGACCTCGACCCGGTGCCCGAGGTGTTCATCGAGCGCAACCCCGACCCGCAGGCGGCGACGCTGGGCATCGACAGGCCGTTCATCGTGCTGACCACGGGCCTGGTGGAGCTGCTGGACACCGAGGGCCTGCGGTTCGCGATCGGCCACGAGATGGGGCACGTGCTGTCCGGCCACGCCCTGTACCGCACGATCCTGTTCCGCCTGATGCAGCTGCAGAACAGCCTGGGCTGGATGCCCGCCGGCTACTGGGCGGTCCGCGCGGTGATCGCGGCGCTCACCGAGTGGTACCGCAAGACCGAGTTGAGCTGCGACCGCGCCGGCCTGCTGGTCGGCCAGGACCCGGCCGCCGCGCTGCGGGTGCACGTGGCGATGGCGGGCGGCATGGACGTCTCGCAGGTGGACACGGCCGAGTTCCTCAAGCAGGCCAAGGAGTACGAGCAGGTCGAGGACGTGCGCGACAGCGTGCTCAAGCTGGCCAACACGTGGCGGCGGACCCACCCGATGGCCGTCGTGCGCGCCGCGGAACTCCAGCGGTGGGCGGCCGGCGAGGAGTACCGGGAGATCCTCACCGGCACCTACGCGCGCCGCGAGGACGACCGCCCGACGTCGTCGTTCACCGAGGACCTTAAGAACGCGGCCCGCTCGTACAAGGACTCCGCGGCCCGGTCCGAGGACCCGCTGGTCAAGGTGCTCAACGAGGTCGGCGACGTGCTGGTCGGCGCGGCGGACAAGGTGCGCTCCCGCTTCGGCGGCAACGGCGCCAAGGACGACGCGGAGTAACCCGATAGCGTGACA
Source organism: Saccharothrix mutabilis subsp. mutabilis (assembly GCF_039521145.1). Taxonomy (NCBI): domain Bacteria; kingdom Bacillati; phylum Actinomycetota; class Actinomycetes; order Pseudonocardiales; family Pseudonocardiaceae; genus Saccharothrix; species Saccharothrix mutabilis. The sequence goes on along the minus strand of NZ_BAAABU010000005.1, from coordinate 414,732 downwards.
GCCCCGCCACTGCCGCTGATTGGCGTAGCGCGCGCGGCCGTTCTGGCTAGCCTCGGACGGGTGTTGCCGATCAGAGGAGGCCTTGTGCGGCTGGGTGCGCTCGTGGCGGTGTTGGCGGTGCTGTTCGGGGGTTCGGCGGCGGCCGACCCGAGAGTGGTCGGCGGTGACCGGGTGAAGATCGCCGACCACCCGTGGGTCGTGTTCATCGCGGACGCGAGCGGCAACCAGTTCTGCGGCGGGACGCTCGTCGCGCCGACCAAGGTGGTCACCGCGGCGCACTGCGTCGCCGGCCGCTCCACGCGCTCCACCCGGGTCGTCGTCGGCCGCGAGGACAAGCAGAGCGAGGAGGGCAGGGTCGTCCGGTCCTCGTCGATCTGGGTGCACCCGGACTACATCAGCGCCGACCGCGGGAACGACGTGGCCGTGCTGACCCTGCGCGAGCAGGTGACCGCGCGGCCGGCGCGACTGGCCGACAGCGCCGCCCCGTACGCGCCCGGGACGAAGGCGTTCGGGCTGGGCTGGGGCCGGACCTCCGAGCAGTCCCCGGCGTCGCGCTACCTGCTCGGCGTGACCCTGCCCGTGGTGTCCGACGAGGACTGCGAGAACGCGTACTTCCAGTACGACGCCGAGTCGATGGTGTGCGCCGGCTACGCCGAGGGCGGCAAGGACACCTGCCAGGGCGACTCCGGCGGCCCGCTCGTGGTCGGGGAGGTCCTGATCGGCGTGACGTCGTGGGGCGAGGGCTGCGCCCGGCCGGGCAAGTACGGCATCTACTCGCGCGTGGCGACCTACCACGGTGTGCTGTCCGAGCAGATCGCCCTGCCCGGGGGAAGCGCCTCCGAGTGACGTGAGTGGCGCGGGCCGGGGCGACTCATTTCAGTGCTGGTCACGAGGACTTCCTTGGCCGTGCTGCCGGCACTGGTGACGTTCGCCCCGTCCGCCGTCGCGACCGAGGACCCGAGGATCGTCGGCGGCACCGTCGTGGAGGACGTGTCGGAGATCCGGGCCGGGTCAGACGACCAGGCCGACCGACATCGCGAAGAAGACCGCCGCGCACACCGCGTCCAGCGCCGTGGTCACGCCGGGGCGGCCCAACCGGGTCGCCATCCGGCTTGCCGCCAGCACGATGAGCAGCTCCCACAGCGCCGCCAGGCCCAGGAAGACGACCGCCAGCAGCGCGAGCTGCGCCGTCGGGCTGCCCGTCCCGATGAACTGGGGCAGGAAGGCCAGCGAGAACAGCAGCATCTTCGGGTTGGTGATGTTGGTCAGGAACCCCTGGCGGAACGGGCGGACCGACACGACCTCGCCGTCGTCCTCGACGCCCACCCGGCGGACCAGGCTCCGCGCGATGGTCACCGCCAGGTACAGCAGGTAGGCCGCGCCGATCCAGCGCAGCGCCGTGAGCACCGGCGGGTACTGCGCGATCACCACGCCGAGGCCGGAGATCACCAGCAGCACCTGCACCGCGGCGGCGGTGTGGATGCCGGCCAGCGCCCACAGGCCGGCCTTGGTCCCGGCGCGCAGCGACGTCCGGAGCAGGAGGAAGGCGTCCACGCCCGGCGTCAGCACGACCACCGCGCACGCGATCAGGAACGCCGGTAGCTGGGTGAAGTCCAGGTGCATGTTTCCCTCCCTCGATGGCCGGACAGATGCGCGTGATCTGCCTCACCTGCCGTGGAATCTTCGGCTCTACAGGATCCTAACAACAAAATTTCCGGATTTGATACCCGGTGAGCACGACCGCTACTGTCTGTGCACATTCGGCCACCTGTCGTAGAGGGGTGCTCCATGCGGATCACTGCGCTGGTCTTCGCCGTGCTCGTCCTCGTCGCCACGCCGGCCGCCGCGGTCGTGGGCGGGCGGGAGGCCGCCGACCAGCCGTGGGTGGTCGCGCTGTACGACCGGTACGGGCAGTTCTTCTGCGGGGGCGCGTTGATCGCGCCGGACAAGGTGCTCACCGCCGCGCACTGCACGGTCGAGCGCTCGGCCCTGGGCACCCGGGAACGGCTGGTGGGCGACCTGCGCGTGGTCGCGGGCCGGCGCGACCTGGACCGCTCGGACGGGCGGGAGGTGCGGGTGGCCTCGGTGTGGCGGCACCCGGACTTCGAGACCGCCGCCCAGGGCGACGACATCGCCACGCTCACCCTGGTCCAGCGGCTGCCGTACCGGCCGGTCCCGCTGGGCGAGGCCGGGCCGGGCGACGTGGCCACCGTGTACGGGTGGGGCCGCACCGCCGAGTTGGCCCCGCCCAGCGCCACGCTGCGCGAGGTGGACCTGCCGGTGTTGAGCGACCAGGCGTGCGCGCAGGCGTTGGAGGGCTTCCGGCCCGACTCGATGCTGTGCGCCGGCTACCCCGAGGGCGGCAAGGACGCCTGCGAGGGCGACTCCGGCGGGCCGATGACCGTGCGCGGCGCGCTGGTCGGGATCGTGTCCTACGGCAAGGGGTGCGCGCGGGCCGGGTTGCCCGGCGCCTACACCAGGGTGAGCCGGTACCTCGACCGGATCTGAGACTGTGGTACCAATCCGGGGTGCGTTCGCAACCGTTCCCGGCCACCCTGCGCCGCAAGTGGTCCGCCGACCTGACCGCGGCGGAGGTCTACCACCTGCTCAAGCTGCGCAACGACGTGTTCGTGGTCGAGCAGAACTGCGTGTACGCCGACCTCGACGGCCGTGACCTCGAACCCGCCACCCGGCACTTCTGGCTGGAGGTCGACGGCGTGCCGCAGGCCTACCTGAGGCTGCTGGAGGAGCCGGGCGGCACCTACCGCATCGGCCGGGTCTGCACGGCCCGCGCCGCGCGCGGCCTCGGGTTCAGCCGGCGGCTGGTGGAGGCGGCGCTGGTCGAGGTCGGGACCACCGAGTGCGTGCTGGACGCCCAGACCTACGTGGCCGACTTCTACGCCTCGTTCGGGTTCCGGCCCGAGGGCGCGGAGTTCATCGAGGACGGGATACCGCACCTGCGGATGCGCCGGTCTCGCTGATCACCCGCACCGCGCGCTCGACGTCGGCCTCGGTGAGGTCGGCGCGGGCGGTCAGGCGCAGCCGCGAGACCTGGTCGGGCACCGACGGCGGCCGGAAGCAGCCGACCAGGACGCCCTGCGCCCGGCACCCCTCGGCCCACGCCACGGCCGCCTCCGGCGACGGCGCCTGCACCGACACCACGGCGGCGGTCGGCGAGCTGACCCGGAAACCCTTGTCCTTCAGACGGAACGCCAGGTCCTGAGCCACGTCGAGGGCGCGCGTGGGCCGGTCCGGCTCCTCGCGCAGCACCTTCAGCGCGGCCAGGGCGGCGGCGGCGCTGCTGGGCGCCAGGCCGGTGTCGAAGATGAACGTGCGCGCGGTGTCCACCAGGTGCTTGATCACCCGGCTGGGGCCGAGCACGGCGCCGCCCATCGCGCCCAGCGACTTGGACAGCGTCACCGTCGTCACCACATCGGGTGCTTTCGCCAGGCCGGCCGCGTGCACCGCGCCCCGCCCGCCCTCGCCGACCACGCCCAGGCCGTGCGCGTCGTCCACGACCAGCGCCGACCCGTGCTCGCCGCAGGTCGCGGCGAGTTCGGCCAGCGGGGCCAGGTCGCCGTCGACGGAGAAGACCGAGTCGGTCACCACTAGCGCGCGCCGCTTGCCGCGGGTGGCCAGGGCGTGCGCGACCTTCGGCACGTCGCAGTGGCCCGCGACGACGACGTCCGCCTTGGACAGCCGGGTCCCGTCGATCAGCGAGGCGTGGATGTGCTGGTCGGCGACGATGGCCGTGCCGGGGCCGGACAGGGCCGTGAGCACGCCCAGGTTGGCCGCGTAGCCGGAGGAGAACACCAGTGCGGACTGGGTGCCGCAGAAGTTGGCCAGCTCGTACTCCAGCTCGGTGTGCAGCTCGGTGGAACCGGTGACCAGGCGGGACCCGGTGGAGCCCGCGCCCCAGCGCAGCGAGGCCGCCGCGGCGGCGCCCGCGACCCGCTTGTCCCGGGCCAGGCCCAGGTAGTCGTTGGACGCGAGGTCGAGGTCGGTCGAGTCGGCCGGGCGCGGGCGCACCTGACGGGCCAGGCCCGCCTTCGCGCGCGCCTCGGCACGCGTGTCGATCCAGTCGAACACCGACTCCGGCGCGGACACCCCTGTGCTCACACTCACGCCGGCAGTGTCGCATCCGACGGTTACCGTCCCCGCGTGGACCTCTTCCAGCTCGGGCGGGACGACCTGCGGTCGCTGCGCGTGGACGCGCCGGTCCACCGCGACGAGCGGACCGGGTTGTGGCTGGTCAGCCGGTACGCGGACGTGAAGGCCGTGCTGGCGGACCCGGGGACCTTCCACCCGGACAACGCGCTGACCGCCGTGACCCCGATCCCGTCGCCGGTGCTGCGCACGCTGGCCCGCGCGGGCTTCTCGCTGCCGCCGACCCTGGCCAACAACGGCACCGACACCCACACCGGCCTGCGGCGACTGGTGGCGGCTTTCCTGACCCCGTCGCGGGTCGCCGCCATGCGCCCGCGGATCGCCGAACTGGCACGCGAACGTTTGCGCGAGTTGTCGGGGAGGGTTGACCTGCACCCCGCGCTGGCGCGGGACCTGCCGGCGATCGTGCTGCTGGAGGTCATGGGCATCCGGGACGTGGACGTCGACAAGCTCAAGGCGTGGAGCACGGCGTCGCTGGAGCTGTTCTGGGGTGACGTGACCGTCGAGCGCCAGCACGAGCTGGCTGGCCCCGCCGCCGAGTTCCACCAGTGGCTCACCGCGCGGATCAAGGCCGCCGACCCCGCCGGGGACGACCTGTTCGCCGCGCTGCGCCGGGAGGACGTGCCGGTCCGGGACGCGGCCGGCCTGTGCTACTTCCTGCTGATCGCGGGCCAGGAGACCACGACCCAGCTGCTGTGCGCGGTGTTCGACGCGGTGCTGCGGCACGGCGACCTGTGGTCCCGGCTGGGCGAGCCCGGCATGGCGGAGCGGTGCGTCGAGGAGGTGCTGCGCCGCGACCCGCCGGTCAACACGTGGCGGCGGGTGGCGGCGCGGGACGTGACGCTCTCCGGCGTGGCCGTGCCGAAGGGCGCGCAGCTGCTGCTGATGCTCGCGGGCGCCGGGTCCGACCCGGAGGTGTTCGACGAGCCGGAGCGGCTGTGCCCGGCCCGGCCGAACGCGCGCAAGCACCTCGCGTTCGGGTTCGGCCGGCACTTCTGCCTGGGCGCGGGCCTGGCCCGGCTGGAGGCGGAGGTGGTGCTGCGGGAGACCTTCGCGCGGTTCCCCCGCCTGCGCCTGGCCTCGACCGAGCCGCCGCCCATGCTCGGGCTGCTGTCGTTCCGGGCGCCGCTGAGCGTGCGCGTCGAGCTAGGGGACGAGGATCAGCTTGCCGGTGGTGGCGCGGGACTCCAGGGCCTCGTGGGCGCGGGCGGCGTCGGCCGGCGGTAGCGCCTCGCCCGGGGTCGTCTTCAGGCCCAGCTCGAACACCTTGCGCACGTTGTCCGGCGTGAGCGGGTCGCCCAGGCCGATCAGGGCGACGCCCTTGGCGAAGACGTCCGACGCGGTGACGTCCAGCGGTTCGCCGCTGGCGAAGCCGAACACCACCAGTCGGCCGGTCCCGGGGCGGACCAGGTCGAACGACTGCCGGGCGGTGGTGCCGCCGACGGAGGAGAACACCACGTCCACCTCGCCGACCCGCTCGGCCCAGCCCTCGAATCGGACCGACGGTCCGCTTTGCTCGTCCGCTACGATACGGACTGCCGGTCCGGTTCTGTCGAGTCGTGGGAGGTGCCCGTGGCCGAACGCCGCGACGCCGCGCGCAACCGGGCCGCGATCCTCGCCGCCGCCTCGCGGCTGATCGGGGAACGCGGGCTCGACGCGGTGAACATGGAGGACGTGGCGGTCGCGGCGGGCGTCGGCAAGGGGACGGTGTTCCGCCGGTTCGGCGACCGGGAGGGGTTGGTCCAGGCCGTCGTGGCGGAGAGCGCCGAAGCCTGGAAGGCCGAGTCCGAAGTGTTGGTCACCTCCACCGACCGGCCGCCGGACGAGAGGGTGATCACGTTCGTGGCCACCCTGTTCGACCACGTGATGGCCAACCTGGCGGTGGTCCGGGCGTTGGAGCAGGTGTCGGCGCGGGGCAGCGGGTGCGACGCCGACCTCGACCTCGCGCACGCCCGGCTGTCGACGTTGATCGCGCAGGTCAGGCCGTACGAGGACGCGGATTTCCTGGCGCACGCGCTGCTGGCGAACCTGCGCGGTGAACACCTCCACCACCTGGTCCACCGGGTCGGTCTGCCGGTGGGGCAGGTGCGGCTGGGTGTGATCGCGCTCGCGCGCGCCGTGCTGACCGGGGACTTGGTCGGCGCCGGCCGGGATGCGACGATGCCTCCGCTGTAGGGGTGCGCGAGGAAGCCGGTGCGAATCCGGCACGGTCCCGCCACTGTGACCGGGGGAGTTCCGCCGGGAGTCAGGAACTCGGCCCCCGGACGACTCGACCGGACACGGGCGTGGACACCCGAGGAAGGACACCGCCGCATGGGCGCGCGTTTCCCCTTTTCCGCCGTCGTCGGACACGACGACCTCCGCTTGGCCCTGCTGTTGAACGCCGTGCACCCCGGGATCGGCGGTGTGCTGGTGCGGGGTGAGAAGGGGACCGCGAAGTCGACCGTGGTCCGGGCGCTGGCGGCTTTGCTGCCGGAACTGGACGTGGTGCCGGGCTGCCGCTTCGCGTGCGACCCGGCGGTGGAGGTGGACTGCCCGGACGGCCCGCACGACGCGGGTGTTCCGGACCGGCGGCCGGCGCGGTTGGTCGAGTTGCCGGTCGGGGCCACCGAGGACCGGTTGATCGGGTCCCTCGACCTTGAGCGCGCGTTGACCGAGGGCGTCCGGGCGTACCAGCCGGGGCTGCTCGCCGCCGCGCACCGGGGCGTGCTGTACGTCGACGAGGTCAACCTCCTGCACGACCACCTGGTGGACCTGCTGCTCGACGCCGCCGCGATGGGCCGCGCCCACGTCGAGCGCGAAGGGGTCTCCGTCTCGCACGCGGCCTCCTTCCTGCTGGTCGGCACGATGAACCCCGAGGAAGGCGAACTCCGCCCGCAGCTGCTGGACCGCTTCGGCCTCACCGTGTCCGTCAAGGCCGCCCGGGACGTCGCGACCCGCACCGAGGTCATCCGCCGCCGCCTCGCCTACGAGGCCGACCCGGTCGGGTTCGCCGCGCGGTGGGCCGAGCAGGACGCCGAGCTGGCCGCCCGGATCGTCACCGCCCGCGACCGCCTGTCCGCCGTCGTGCTGCCCGACGCCGAGCTGCGCCGGATCGCCGCCGTCTGCGCGGCCTTCGAGGTGGACGGCATGCGGGCCGACCTGGTCGTCGCGCGCACGGCCGTCGCGCACGCCGCCTGGCGCGGTGCGGACGAGGTCGCCGAGGCCGACGTGGAGGCCGCCGTCCGGCTCGCGCTGCCGCACCGCAAGCGGCGGGACCCGTTCGACGAGCCGGGCCTGGAAGAAGAGCAGCTCGAAGACGCCATGAAGCAGGGCGCCGAGCACGCGGCCGAGCCCGAGCCCGAACCCGACCCGGACGGCCCGGACGGCGGCGGCCTGCCCGACGGCGGCGACGACGGCCTGCCGCCCGACCACGGCGATGCCCCGTCCACTCCGGACGGTCGGGGGAACGCGCCCGAGCGCACGCACGCGCCGGCGCCGTCGTTCCGCACGCGCCTGCTCGAAGTGCCCGGGGTCGGTGAAGGCGCGCCGGGCAAGCGGTCCCGGGCGCGCGCCCGCACCGGGCGGGTCGTGCGGTCGTCCACTGTGGACGGCAGCGGGCTGCACCTGGTCGGCACGCTGGGCGCGGCGGCGCCGCACCAGGCCGCGCGCGGGCGCAGCGGTCCCGGGCTGGTGCTGCGCGGCGCCGACCTGCGGCGGGCGGTCCGCGAGGGCAAGGAGAGCAACCTCGTCCTGTTCGTGGTCGACGCGTCCGGCTCGATGGCCGCCCGGCAGCGGATGTCGGCGGTCAGCGGCGCGGTGATCTCGCTGCTGCGCGACGCCTACCAGCGGCGTGACAAGGTCGGCGTGATCACCTTCCGGGGCGGCGCCGCCGAGACCGCGCTCCCGCCGACGAACTCCGTGGACGCCGCCGCCGCCCGCCTGCGGCAGCTGCGGACCGGCGGGCGCACCCCGTTGGCCGACGGCCTGCTCAAGGCCCGCCGGGTGTTGCAGACCGAACGGGTCCGCGACCCGCGCCGCCGCCCGCTGCTGGTCCTGCTCACCGACGGCCGCGCCACCGCAACGAGCACCGGCGGCGACCCGATGCGCGACGCCCTGCGCGCCGCCGGCCTGCTGGCCGCCGACGAGGTGGCGGCCGTGGTCGTGGACTGCGAGTCCGGCCACATCCGGCTGGGGCTGGCCGCCCGCGTCGCCCAGGCGCTGGACGCGGTGTGCCTGCGCCTCGAAGAACTGTCCGCCGACCAGGTCGCCGGCGTCGTGCGCGCCGCACGCGCCGCGTAAAGGAGCCCGCAGTGCCCCAGGGACAGCCATCCGTCGTGCCCACCGACGGGCTCACCACCAGGCAGCGGCGCAACCGGCCGCTGGTCGTCCTCCACACGGGGGAGATGAAGGGCAAGTCCACCGCCGCGTTCGGCCTCGCGCTGCGCGGGTGGAACCAGGGCTGGTCGATCGGTGTCTTCCAGTTCGTGAAGTCGGCCAAGTGGAAGGTCGGCGAGGAGAACGCCTTCCGCGCGCTGGGTCGGTTGCACGAGCAGACCGGCGAGGGCGGGCCCGTCGAGTGGCACAAGATGGGCGAGGGCTGGTCCTGGTCGCGCAAGCAGGGCACCGAGGAGGACCACGCCGCCGCCGCGCGCGAGGGCTGGCGGGAGATCGCCCGCCGGCTCTCCGCCGAGCAGCACGGCCTGTACGTGCTGGACGAGTTCACCTACCCGCTGCACTGGGGCTGGATCGACGTGGACGAGGTGGTCACGGCGCTGCGCGAGCGGCCCGGCCACCAGCACGTGGTCATCACCGGCCGGTACGCGCCGCGGGCGCTGGTCGACGCCGCCGACCTGGTCGTGGAGATGACCAAGGTCAAGCACCCGATGGACGCGGGGCAGAAGGGCCAGAAGGGGATCGAGTGGTGAACCGCCTGGTGGTCGCCGCGCCCGCGTCGGGCAGCGGCAAGACCACCGTGGCCACCGGCCTGATGGCGGCGCTGCGCCGCGCGGGGGACCGGGTGGCCCCCTTCAAGGTCGGGCCGGACTACATCGACCCCGGCTACCACGGCCTGGCCACCGGCCGACCGGGCCGCAACCTCGACCCGGTGATGGTCGGCGAGCACCGCGTGGCGTCGCTGTTCGCCCACGGGTCGCGCGGCTGCGACATCGCCGTGGTCGAGGGCGTGATGGGCCTGTTCGACGGGCGGGTGGACACCGAGGGCGTCGGCTCCACCGCGCACGTGGCCAAGCTGCTGTCCGCGCCGGTGCTGTTCGTGGTGGACGCGCGCGGCCAGAGCCGCAGCCTGGCCGCCCTGCTGCACGGGTTCCGGGGCTACGACCCGACCGTGCGGCTGGGCGGGGTGGTGCTCAACCAGGTCGGGTCGGCCCGGCACGAGCACGTGCTGCGCGGCGCGTGCGCCGAGGTCGGGCTGGAGGTGCTCGGCGTGCTGCCCCGGGACGACCGGTTCGCGCTGCCGTCCCGCCACCTGGGCCTGGTCACCGCCGCCGAGCACGGGTCGGCGGCGGTCGAGGCCGTGGACGCCGTGGCCGAGGCGGTCGCGGCCCACGTGGACCTGGCGGCGGTGCGGCGGCTGGCGGCCGGGGTGCCCGCGCTGGCGGTGCCCGCGTGGGATCCGGCGGAGGAGGTCACGGCCGTGTCCGGCGCGCCCGTCGTGGCGGTCGCGGGCGGGGCCGCGTTCACGTTCGGGTACGCCGAGCACGTCGAGCTGCTGCGGGCGGCCGGCGCGGACGTGGTGACGGTGGACCCGTTGCGGGACGAGGACCTGCCGGAGGGCACGTCGGGGCTGGTGCTGCCCGGCGGGTTCCCGGAGCAGCACGCCGCCGAGCTGTCGGCCAACGCCGGTCTGCGGGCGGCCGTGGTGGCGCTGGCCCGGTCCGGCGCGCCCGTGCACGCGGAGTGCGGCGGGCTGCTGTACCTGGCGAAGTCGCTGGACGGCGTGCCGATGTGCGGGGTGCTGGACGCGGACGGCTCGATGACGCCCCGGCTCACCCTGGGCTACCGGGACGCCGTCGCGCCCCACGACTCCGTGCTGGCGCGGGCGGGCACGCGGATCACCGGGCACGAGTTCCACCGGACGACGTTGAGCGTGCCGGCGGGGGCGAAACCGGCCTGGCAGTGGCGGGGGCACGACCTGAAGCCGGTGGCCGAGGGTCACGTGCTCGGCGGTGTGCACGCGTCCTATCTGCACACCCACCCGGCATCAGCACCTGACGCGATCACCCGCTTTGTGCGGGCTTGCGAAACGAAGCAGGTCCGGGTCGAGGCCACTCGATAGTGGATCGCCCGGGCGCGGTACGGTCGTTGCCCACCAAGCCGAACACGTCGTGGGGAGCAGTTGTGATGACTGGTCGGGTCTCCTTCGTGGGCGCCGGTCCCGGCGCCGCCGATCTCATCACCCTCCGGGGCGCGAAGCGCATAGCCGAGGCCGACGTCGTGATCTGGGCGCCCAGCGTCGTGGAGGCCGAGTGCGTGCGCGAGCACGCCCGCCCCGACGCCGAGCTGGTCGACTTCTCCCGCGTGTCCGAGGCCGAGGTCGTGGACGTGTACCGGCGCGCGTCGGCCGCGCAGCTCAAGGTGGTCCGCCTGCACGCGGGCGACCCGGCGCTGTGGGGCGGCCTGCGCGAGCAGCACGAGACGTGCCAGCGGCTCGGGCTGACCACCGAGGTCGTGCCCGGCGTGTCGGCCGTGTCGGCGGCGGGCGCGGCGGTGGCGCGCGAGCTGACCTCCTCCGACGTGGCGCAGTCGCTGGTGCTGGCCGGGCCGGAGGGCGCCGAGCACCTCAAGGACTTCGCCGCCCACGGCACGACCCTGGCGATCTCCGCGTCCGGCGCGCGCACGGCGCGGATCGTGGAGCAGTTGCGCGAGGGCGGTTACGCCGACGACACGCCCGTGGTGGTGGCGTACAAGGTCTCCCTGCCCGACGAGACGCTCGCGCAGACCACGTTGGGCGAGCTGGAGGCGTGCGTCAAGGAGCACAAGCTCTACCGCACCACGCTGTTCCTGGTGGGCGACGTGCTGAAGGCGTCGGCGCGGCGGTCGTCCGACGAGCCGGTGCGGCGGTCGCGCGCGGCGAAGTGGGGCAAGCGCCGCGAGTCGCCGTCCGCCACGGCGTGGTCGATGGTGCACGACTGGCAGGAGACCGCGCGGGCCAACCGCCCCGCCGCGAAGGCGAAGCCGGCCGAGCCGGTGCTCGCGCTGGTGTCGGAAACCGTTGAGGCGCAAGAGGAACCCGGGGCCGTCGAGGAAGCGCCGAAGCCCAAGGCGGCCGTCGCCGCGGCGGCGAAGAAGAAGCCCGCGACCGTCCAGGCGAGCACGACGCCGCGCCCGCGCAAGCCGGCCGCGCCGCGCACCACCAAGAAGACAAAGCGCGCCAACTGACATGGATGTAGTCGCACTGCACGGTTTTCTCACCGCGACCGGCCGGTCATGGGACTCGGTGACCGTCGTGGACGCCGCCGCCGTGGGCGTCCGGCACGCGCTCAACGTGTGCCGCGCCCGCGCCGCCGTCGTCGTGTCCGGCGCGGACCCGGCCGAGCTGGCCGCCGGGCTGGCCGGGTGGCGGCGGACGCTGACCGTGTCCGACGGCGGTGAACTGTCCACTGTGGACCCGGCGGACGCGGTCGTGCGCCGGTGGAACGCGCCGGACTTCCTTCTGTGCGCGGCGGAAAGCGCTCTTCCGGTCGCGGCCGGCGGTTGGGCGCTGCCGGACGACGACTTCGCCCACCGGGACGGCATGGTGGCCACCGCGGAGGTGCGCGCGCTGGCCCTGTCCCGCCTGGCCCCGCGGCCCGGCGTGCTGGTGTGGGACGTCGGCGCGGGTCCCGGTGCGGTCGCGGTCGAGTGCGCCCGGCTGGGGGCGGCCGTGATCGCGGTCGAGCAGGACCCCGTGCAGTGCGTGCGGATCATCGCCAACGCCTCCGCGCACGGCGTGGACGTGCGGGTCGTGGAGTCGCCGCTGGCCGAGGCCGCCGACCTGCCCCGGCCGGACGCCGTGTTCGTCGGCGGCGGTGGCGCGGACGCGGTGCGGCGGTGCGCCCGGGTCGGGGCCGGCCGGGTCGTCGTGGCGACCGCCGACCTGGACCGGGTGCTGCCCGCGCGGGACGCGTTGGCGCAGGCCGGGTACGAGGTCGAGGGCAGCCAGCTGTCGGCGGCGCGGCTGACCGGCGGGACGCTGCTCGCGGCGAACCCGGTGACCGTGCTGTGGGGGACGAGGAAGTCGTGATCGGGGTCTTCGCGGCGGGTGAGGCGGCGCGGCGGTCGGCCGTCGACCTGGCCAAGCGGCTCGGCCCGGACGCCGTCGTCCCGGACGGCCCGGTGCGCCCGGCGCTGCGCCGGCTGTGGCCGCGCCTGGGGTCGGCCGTGTTCTTCCTGGGCACCGAGGCGACGGTCCGGCTGGTCGCGCCGCTGCTGCGCGACGAGCGCGCGGACCCCGGTGTGGTGTGCGTGGACGGCGGGTTCACGGTGTCGCTGCTGGGCGGTGCGGACGCGTTGGCGGTGCAGGTCGCGGACCTGCTGGACAACACGCCGGTCCTGACGCCGACGGACATCTCGCCGTTGGACGAGCTGGTCGAGCTGCTGGACGTGTCGGTCGAGGGCGACCTGGCGGCGTGCGGCGCGGCGCTGCGCGCGGACGAGCGGGTCGTGCTGGCCAACCCGTTGGGCTTCCCGTTGCCGGCGCTGCCGGACAACGTCGTGGTCGGGGCGGACGCGCACGGCGCCGGGTGGACCGTGCTGCTGGACGACCGCATCCCGCAGGGCAGGCCGCGCGAGGACGTGGTCCGGTTGGTGCCGCGGTCGCTGGTCGTGGGCATCGGGTCGAGCAGCGGGGTGTCGGCGCAGGCGGTGTCGGCGGTGCTGGGCGAGCTGGAGGCGCGCGGCCTGGACCTGCGGGCGGTGCGCGCGTTCGCCACGGTGGACCGCAAGGCGGCGGAGCAGGGCATCGCCGACGCCGTCGAGGACTGGGGCTTCTGGCACTCGGGTGTCGCTCCGCTGCTGGTGTACCCGGCGGAGGAGCTGGCGGTCGTGCCGGTGCCGAACCCGGCGGAGCTGGCGATCGGCATCCCGTCGGTGGCGGAGGCGGCGGCGCTGCGCGGTGCGATGGAGCTGTCGGGCGGCGGCCGGGTCGAGATCGCGGTGGAGAAGGTGAAGGGCGAGTCGGTGACCGTGGCGGCGGCCCGCGTGCTGCCGCGCGGGCGGCTGGCGCTGGTGGGGCTGGGTCCGGGGGAGGCCGACGAGCGCACGCCCCGGGCGGAGGCGGAGCTGCGGCGGGCATCCGTGGTCGTCGGGTCGGAGGAGTGCGTGGACCTGGTGCGGCACCTGTTGCGGCCGGGGACGCGGGTGGTCGCGGACGGCGCGGTGGGGTTGGCCGAGGCCGGCGCGGCGGTGGCTTACGTGGGCCGGGACTTCGGGCCCGAGGTGACCGGGCCGGTGCGCGCGGAAGTCGTGCGGGTGGCCGGTGTGAGCACCACCCGCACCCGCTGACACGCCGACCAACCGCCCAGAACCCGCCGCCCCGGCAACCCGCCGCCCCGGCCTCGCTGCCGCCGTCGCGCCCGCCCGGCGTCGCTGCCGCCGCGCCTGCCCGGCCTCGCTCACCCGGCCCGCGCCCACCCGGCCGAACCCGGACTCACCCCGAACCCCCGCACGTCGGGTCGTCAAGTGTGAATTCGGGTCCGAGGCTTGTCGCCCCAGCGTTTTTCCGCCTAGCTGGGAGGACGCCGCCGACCGTTCCCTGCCGGAAGGACAGAGCGCCATGGCGAAAACCCTGCATCGCCTGATCACCGCTCTCGCCGCAGCCATCGCCGCGGTCGGGTTGCTCACCGTCGCACCAGCGCAAGCGGACACCGTCGAGCCCTACATCGTCGGTGGCACGCGGGCGTCGATCAGCCAGTACCCCTGGACCGTCTACCTCGCCACCTCCAGCGGCGGGCAGTTCTGCGGGGGCACGCTCGTCTCCGCCAACAAGGTCGTCACCGCCGCCCACTGCACCAGCGGCCGGACGGCGTCGAGCACCCGCGTGGTCTGGGGGCGTGAGGACAAGCAGAGCACGGCCGGCATCGTCGCCGGCGTCACCCGGATCTGGATCCACCCGTCCTACCGCTCGGCCGGCTCGGGCTACGACGTCTCCGTCCTGACCCTCGACCGCAGCATCTCCTCCGCCTACCTGCCCCTGGCCACCCCGTCCGACACGGCCCTCTACGCGGCCGGCACGAACGCCACCATCCTCGGCTGGGGCACGACCTCCTCCGGCGGCTCGGCGTCGCGCTACCTGCTCAAGGCCACCGTCCCGGTCACGTCCGACGCGACCTGCCGCTCCGCGTACTCCAACTACAGCAGCACCTCGATGGTGTGCGCGGGCTACCCGCAGGGCGGCGTGGACACCTGCCAGGGCGACTCCGGCGGCCCGCTGGTCGCGGGCGGCAAGCTGATCGGCGCCACCTCGTGGGGCCGGGGCTGCGCGCTGGCCGGCTACCCCGGCGTCTACGCCCGCATCTCCACCTACTACTCGGCGCTCACCCAGCAGATCAACTCGTGAACCGCGCCGTGCCCACGTCCGGGTGACCTGCCGGGCGTGGGCACGGCCCGCGTGGTCCGATCGACGCCATGCGACGACTGCTCATCGCCGTGCTCCTGCTCCTCGGCACAGCCACGACCGCCGCCCACGCCGACCCCGGCCTCTACGGCTGCGGCACGTCCGTCCTCGGGTCCACCGGCAACGGCTGGTGCTCCGGCACCGGCACCTTCCGCCTGGTCGTGGCCTGCGAGGACGGCAAGTTCGCCCGCAGCCGGTGGATGACCATCGAGACCGGTGACGGCACCCTCGCGATCTCCTGCGCCAACGCCAAGGCCGTCGGCGCGGAGATCGAGGTCAAGTAGCCTCCGCGGCGTGGACGACTACCTGCCGCTGCCCGAGGACTGGGACCGCGCCCTCGCCGTCGTGGCCCACCCCGACGACCTGGAGTACGGGGGTGCGGGCGCGGTCGCCCGCTGGACGCGGCAGGGCAGGTCCGTCGCGTACCTGCTGGTCACCCGGGGCGAGGCGGGGATCGACTCGATGCCGCCGGAGGAGGCAGGCCCGCTGCGCGTGCGCGAGCAGATCGCCAGTGCCGCCGTCGTCGGCGTGACCGAGGTCGAGTTCCTCGACCACCCGGACGGCACGGTCGAGTACGGCCTGCCGCTGCGCCGCGACATCGCCGCCGCCATCCGCCGGCACCGCCCGGAGATCGTGTTCACCAACAACTTCCGCGACACCTTCCCCGGCGGCGCGCTCAACATGGCCGACCACAAGGCCGTCGGCCGGGCCGTCGTGGACGCGGTGCGCGACGCGGGCAACCGGTGGGTGTTCCGCGACCTCGGTCTCGAACCGTGGAACGGCGTCCGCCACGTCGCGCTGGCCGCCTCGCCCGAGTCCGGGCACGCCGTGGACCTCACCGACACCTTCGACCTCGGCGTCGCGTCCCTGCGCGAGCACGCCGCCTACCTGGCGGGTCTCGGCGGCGGGCACCTGGCCGACCCCGAGGCTTTCCTGCGCCGGATGGCCGAGTCGGCGGCGCAGCGGTTCGGCGGCCGGCTCGCCGCGCCCTTCGAACTCCTGGCGATGTGACCGCGGGCCCGGGGGTGCTCCATCTAACACGGCACCCGGGCTTGGACATGACATGTCTGGTGTGGATGCTTCTACCCATGCACGGTGAACAGCACTACCTTGTGGGCCTCGACCTGGCGGGCAAGCGGGTCGTCGTCGTGGGCGGCGGCACGGTCGCCCAGCGGCGGCTGCCGCGCCTGGTCGCCGCCGGCGCCCGGGTCGAGGTCGTCTCGCCCGAGGTGACGCCCGCGGTCCAGGGGATCGTCGACGCCGGGGACGCGGTGTGGCACCGCCGCCGCTACGAGGCCGGCGACCTCGACGCCGCCTGGTACGTGCTGGCCTGCACGTCCGACCCCGAGGTCAACGCCCGGGTCACCGCGGACGCCACCGCCCAGCGGGTCTTCTGCGTGCGCGCCGACGTGGCCGTGCAGGGCACCGCCGTCACACCGGCGGTCGGCGAGCACGACGGGCTGCTGCTCGGCGTCCTCGCGGGCGGGCAGCACCGGCGGTCGGCGGCGGTGCGCGACGGGCTGCTCTCCGCCCTGCGCGACGGTTCCCTCACCGACCAGCACGAGCGGTTCGCCGGCGTGGCGCTGGTCGGCGGCGGCCCCGGCGACCCGGACCTGATCACCGTGCGCGGTCGGCGGCTGCTGGCCCGCGCGGACGTCGTCGTGGCCGACCGGCTGGCCCCGCAGGAGCTGCTGGACGAGCTGCCGCAGCACGTCGAGGTGGTGGACGCCGCGAAGATCCCGTACGGGCGGGCGGCGTCGCAGGAGTTCATCAACACCACGCTGGTGGACAACGCCAAGGCCGGGAAGTTCGTCGTGCGGCTCAAGGGCGGCGACCCGTACGTGTTCGGGCGCGGTTTCGAGGAGCTGATCGCGTGCGCCGAGGCCGGGGTCCCGGTGACCGTGGTGCCCGGCGTGACCAGCGCGTTCGGCGTGCCGGCGCTGGCCGACGTGCCGGTGACGCACCGGGGCGTGGCGCACGAGGTGGTCGTGGTGTCCGGGCACGTGGCCCCCGACGACGAGCGGTCCATGGTCGACTGGGACGCCCTGTCCCGGCTGCGCGGCACGGTCGTGATCCTGATGGGCGTGGAGCGGGCCGGCGCGTTCGCCGCGGCGTTGCGCGCCGGCCGGCCCGGTGACACCCCGGTGGCGGTCGTGCAGGAGGGCAGCACGCGGGCCCAGCGCGTCGTGCGGTCCACTTTGGACTCCCTGGCCGCCGACGTGGTCGAGCACGCGATCCGCCCGCCCGCGATCATCGTTGTGGGACCGGTTGCCGGACTGGCGTCGGAGTTGCCGTTCCGGACTTCCTGAACGCCCACGCGACGCCCAGGACGAGGGCGGCGAGCACGGCCAGCAGCGAGGCGAGCGTGGTGGGTCCCGGGTGCACCAGGGGCTCACCGCGCAGCGCCTGCCAGGTCAGCACCGCGAACACGCCGGTGTAGCCCAGCGCCGCCACCAGGACCAGGCGCAGGCGGGTGCGCTCGGCCAGGCCCAGCGCGGTCAGCCCGAGGCCGAGCAGGATCAGCACCTGCAAGCCGTGCATGCCGAAGAAGTGCGGGATGCGCAGGTCGCCGCCGGTGGTGCTCCACGTGGTCACCGGCATGCCGGGGCCGCCGTCCGCAACGCCCACCGCGTGGCCGCCGTGCATCTTGATCTCGTGCCCCGCCGCGTCGGTGACCACGGACCGCTTGTGCTTGGCCTGGA
This sequence comes from Saccharothrix mutabilis subsp. mutabilis, assembly GCF_039521145.1. Lineage (NCBI taxonomy): Bacteria > Bacillati > Actinomycetota > Actinomycetes > Pseudonocardiales > Pseudonocardiaceae > Saccharothrix > Saccharothrix mutabilis. Next base: position 397,269 of record NZ_BAAABU010000005.1, on the reverse strand, counting down.
AGACCATCAGGTAGCCCGACGCCATGCCCAGGATCGCGATGTAGAGGCCGGTGCGGATGGCCCACGTGGTCGGGCGGTCGCCGAGCCTCTGCACGGACAGGAAGACCGCGAGGACCACGTTGGCCAGGAACATCAACGGGATCGAGGTCCCGAACATGAACTGGACGACCTGGTTGTAGGGGTCGCCCTTGATGCTGTTGAAGTGGCTGAACGTGCCGCGCGCGGCCTGGATGCCCACCAGCGCCACGTCCGCGAACAGGATCCACGTGATCGTCGTGGCCAGCCCGGACGTCCACCGCTTCCCCTTGTGCGGCAAGGAGAGCATCCACGACAGGGTGGCCGAGTAGATCGCCAGGGACAGGCCGAACTTCAAGGGCTTGAGCCACACCGGTTCGCCGTTGAGCACGCGGTCGTCCACCACGAGCCCGACCAGCGGGACCAGGGACAGGACGGCCATCGCGACGGCGACCCACAGGGAGGGGCGGTGCCAGGACTTGGTCATGCCGTAGAGCGTGCTCGGTTGTACCGTGTCGATCACTGGTGTCGGCAGGCGAGTCCGGGGTAGGGCTGTCCCCCGCCGCGAGGGAGGGTTGGCCCGGTGGCCGTGCGGATCTCGTTGGCGGGCGTGGGCCTGGCCAGGGTGCGGTTCGCGTACTCGCCCGTGTTCGAGACCGTGATGGCGGTGGACGGGCTGCGCGTGCCCGGTGCGCACGCCGTGCACCTGCCGTGGGTGTCGTGGGCGCGCGGGCGGGCGGGGTCCGTCAAGGACCTGGACGTGCTGCTGGACCTGGTCGCGGGGCCGGTGAAGCCCGCGGTCCTGATGCCCGTGCCGGACGTGCGGATGCCGGACCTGGAAGCCGAGCTGACCGGCGTGCCGGCGCGGGTGGCGGACGTCGTGCGGGCGTGCCACGAGGTGCTGGTCGCGCCGTTCTGGTCGCGGATCACGGCGCTGCTGGAGGCGGACATCGCGTTCCGCGCGTCGGTGTTGGCCGAGCGCGGGGTGGAGGCGGTGTTCGGCGACCTGCACCCGGAGGTGAGCTGGTCGGGCGGTGAGCTGGTGCTCTACGCGGACCGGCGTGCCGACCAGCCGCACCGGGTGGACCTGTCCGAGGCGGGCCTGGTGCTGTCGCCGAGCGTGTTCTGCTGGCCGCGGGCGTGGGCGGCGGTGGACCCGGTGGGGCCGGGCGTGGTCCGCTACCCGGCGCGCGGGATCGGGACGCTGTGGGAGGAGCCCGCGCCGGTGGTCGGCGACGAGTTGGCGGCCCTGATCGGCCGGACCCGGGCGGCGCTGCTGGGCCTGCTGTCGGCCCCGATGTCCACCACGGAACTGGCGTCCCGGCTGGGCGTGACGGCGGGCGCGGTGTCGCAGCACGTGGCGGTGCTGCGCGCGGCCCGCCTGGTGACCACCCGCCGCGAGGGCCGGACGATGCTCCACATGCGCACCGCCCGCGCCGACGCGCTCATCGGCTGAAAGCGACGAGGCCGCCCGCGGCGTCACACCGCGGGCGGCCTCGTCGTCATCGCTGATCAGGAGTGCTGTGCGCTCCGGCGCGGGCGGAAGCCGCGTTCGGCGCGGTCGCGGTCCGGTCGGCTGCCGCGGAAGCCGCCGCTGTTGCCGCCGCGGCGCGGGCCGCCGTTGCGGCGCGGTGCGCGCACCGGGACCTCCGGCTCGGTCACCGGGATGCCGCTGGGCACCCGGGCGCCGGTGATGCGGACCAGCTCGTCGTCGCCGGGGCGCACCTTCGACGTCGCCGGGCGGATGCCCGCACGGGCCGTCAGGCCCTGCACGGCGCGCTTCTGGTCGTGGGTCACCAGGGTGACCACCGTGCCCGACTGGCCCGCGCGCGCCGTGCGGCCGGCGCGGTGCAGGTAGTCCTTCGGGTCGGCCGGCGGGTCGACGTGCACGACGAGCGAGACGTCGTCCACGTGGATGCCGCGCGCGGCCACGTCGGTGGCGATCAGGACCGGCGTGGTGCCCTCGCGGAACTGGCCGAGCACGCGGGTCCGGGCGCTCTGCGCCTTGCCGCCGTGCAACGCGCCCGCGTGGACGCCCATCTGGCGCAGCTTCTTCGCCAGCCGGTCCACGTGGTGCTTGGTGCGCACGAACATGATCGTCCGACCCTCGCGGGCCGCGACCTCGGTCACCACGTTCTGCTTGTCCTCCGCGGAGACGAACAGCAGGTGGTGCTCCATCGTGGTCACGCTGCCGGTCGGCGGCGCGACCGAGTGGACCACCGGGTCGTGCAGGTACTGGCGGACCAGCTTGTCGACGTCGCCGTCCAGCGTCGCCGAGAACAGCAGCCGCTGCCCGTCCTGCGGGGTCAGGTCGAGGATGGCGCGGACCTGCGGCATGAAGCCCATGTCGGCCATCTGGTCGGCCTCGTCCAGGGCGGTGAACCGCACCTCGGACAGGTCGGCCGTGCCCTGGCGCACGTGGTCGGACAGCCGGCCCGGCGTCGCGATCAGCAGGTCCACGCCGCGCCGCAGCGCGTCGATCTGCCGCGGGAACGACGTGCCGCCGACGACCGTGCGGCACCACAGGCCCAGCGCCCGCGCGAACGGCGAGAGCGCCTCTTCGACCTGCATGGCCAGCTCACGCGTGGGCACGAGCACCAGCGCGCGCGGCTTCAACGGCTTCGCCCGGCCGCCCGCGAGGCGGGACAGCAGGGCCAGGCCGAACGCCAGCGTCTTGCCGGAGCCGGTCTGGCCCCGGCCGAGGATGTCGCGGCCGGCCAGCGAGTCGGGCAGCGTGGCGGCCTGGATGGGGAACGGCTCGGCGATGCCGGCCTGCGCGAGCGCCTTGACCAGCTCGTCGGTGAGGCCGAGTTCGGCGAACGAGGGCAGCGGGCCCTCGGGCACGGTGCTCTCGACGTGATCCGGGATGGTCGTCTCCAGCACGGGCTGGGGACGGCGGTTGCCCTGGCCTGACGGGCGCCGCGTACGCGGTTTGCGGTTCTGCGGGCGCTCGGAACGGCCGTGGGACAGTGGTGGCAAAACAAACCTCCGGGACATGGCACGTCTCGGGGATCTGCCTGTTGCCGCGGATCGCAAGGACGAGCCCGGCGCGGTTGCGCGCCGATCGTGGTTGGGGAGCACCGCGGTAGGAACCGCTGATTCGCGTCACCGGGCGGTGCACCGTCCAGTCTAGCCGATCAATGTCCGGTCTGTCGCACCAAGGCGGTGTTCTCGCGCACACGGGTCGCCAAATGCGCGATTCCGTGCACGGTTCCCACGGCGATCGGGAACCACATCAGCGCACGTGGGGACGTGTTCGGGCGGATGCCTTCGCGGCGGAGCCGACGAAGTGCCCACCACGTGAAGGGCGCGACGACGGTGGGCGCGGTGATCACGCCCGGGGTGTACCCGCGGAACACCAGGCTCGCCGCCACGTGCGTCGCGGAATGCAGCCCGAATCCGGTGAGGACGGTCTGGAAGAACGGTGATCGCCCACCCGTGCGGGCGCCGGCCGCCGCGGCGGCGGTGAAAACACCACCCATCAGGCCGATGGCGATCGCCGCTTGTGCCGGAGTGGTGGGCATTACCCGTTTTTTGCGGGTCCAGCCGGGCATGGTCGCCAACTCCTCCAGGTCGTGGACGACCCATGCGGCGAGCAACCCCCAGGTGACCTTCTTGCTGACCATGACACTTACGTTACAAGATGTAACGTATGTCGGGTAGACCACGCAGCGCGGAGATCGACCGCGCCCTCACCACCGCCGCCCTCGACCTGCTCGCCGAGGTCGGCTACGACGCGTTGACCCTGGACGCGGTGGCGGCCCGCGCCGGCGTGAGTCGACCGGCGCTCTACCGGCGCTGGCCGACGAAGCTGCACCTGGTCGCGCACGCGGCGCTGGCGAGCGTGCCGATGCCCGACCCGGACACCGGCGACGCCCGCGAGGACCTGTTGCGGATGGCCAACGCCCTGGTCGACGGCCTGTCGTGGGTCGTGCTGGCCGTGCACGCCGAGGCCCGGCGGGTGCCGGGCCTGGTGGACGGGTTCCTCGCCGAGCGGCACGCGGTGGTGGCCGAGGTGGTGCGGCGGGGCGTGGCGCGCGGCCGGCTCCGGGCCGACGTGGACCCGGAGCTGGTGCGCGACCTCCTGTTCGGCCCGCTGGTCTACCACTGGCTGGCCACCGACCGCCGCCGCCCGGCGGAGGAGGTGTTCGCCCTGGTCTGGCCGGTGCTCAGCGCAGACCGGCCAGGTCCAGCAGCGTCGCGGTCAGGTCCATCGGATCAGCCATCTCGACCGGGAGGCCGCGCTGGCTGAACCAGCCCACGATGTTGCGCACGTCCCGCTCCAGGAACTCGGGCCCGCGCGGGTTCGCCGCCAGGTCCACCACCTGGGGCAGGTCGATCACGACCAGCCGGCCGTCGTGCACCATCAGGTTGTACGCCGACAGGTCGCCGTGCGCGTAGCCCGCCGCGGCGAGCATGCCCAGGGCGTCCACCAGCTGCCGCCACAGGTCCAGCAGCTCGTCGGGCTCCGGCCGCAGCTGGGCGAGCCGGGGCGCGGCGGCGCCGTCCGTGCCGATGAACTCCAGCAGCAGCTCGGTGCCCGCCCGCTGCACCGGGTACGGCACGGGCGCGCCCCGCTGCCACAGCGCGCTGAGCGCGGCGAACTCGGCGACCGCCCACTGCTCGGCGATCAGGTTGCGCCCGAACGCCGTGCGGTTGGCGATGGCCCGCGTCTCGCGGGACTTCTTCATCCGGCGACCCTCCAGGTAGCCGGCGTCCCGGTGGAACATGCGGTGGTCGTTGCTGCGGTACCGCTTGGCGGCCAGCACGCACGACCGGTCGGTGCCGGGGACGGCCCGTTCCAGCAGGAAGACGTCCGCTTCCTTGCCGGTCTTGAGCACGCCCAGCTCCCGGTCCACGGCGGACAGGTCGGTGACCAGCCACGCCGGCCACGGCTCGGGGCCCTGGTCGGCGGTGTCCCAGGTGGTCCAGCGGTCGCCGTCCTCGGGGACGTCGGCGGCCTCGGCGTCCTCGCGCAGCTGCGCGAGGCGGTCGCGGGCCTCCTCGGTGAGCCGGCCGCGGCGGGTCGGCTCCACGTCGTCCTCGGTCCGGCGGCGCTTGGCGCCCCAGGTCAGGTCGTCGGCGTGGTCGAAAGCGTCCTCGAAGTCGTTGTCGAGGTCGTCGGAGCGCAGGTTGAACTTGTGCTTGCGCACTGGGGTGATCTCCAAGAGGGAGGAGGTGGTCGCCCCAGCTAGCGCGTGTGGTCGGCGCGCTAGGCCTGAGGGGCGAGTGGACGGGTCGGTGCCACGTCCCGGACAGCGATCGCCATCTGGCACCTCCTCGGGTCCACCGGATCACCCGGCGCTCGTGCGTTCGCGGGAAGAGTGCCGCGCGGGCGCCGCGCGGCGCAAGCGGTTTTACCGGTCGAGGCGGTAGCTGGTGCGTTGGCCGAGCCAGGCCGCGCCGAGTTCGCCCATGACCTTGGAGTCGTGGCGCAGCACGCGTTCGTCGTCCCACTGGGTCGCGCTCGGTGCGGCGGCGAGCATGGCGCGGCGGGCGGTCGCGCTGAACTCGACCAGGGCGTCCACCGCCTCCTGGGCCTGCTCGGGCGGCAGCGGCGCGGCGGTCGGCGGGGTGGGCAGCGCCAGCGGTTCGCCCGCGAAGGCGGCGGAGGTGCCCAGGTCGCGGGCCAGCTGGTGCTCCACGGACTCGGCGTTGACCTGGAGCTTGCGGTAGCGGTCGTCGGCGGCCAGGCGCAGGCCGAGCAGGCGTGCCTGGACCAGTCCGCACCAGACGCGTTTCAGGGTCTCCGGCGCGTCCATGGCGTCGGTCCGCAGGTCTTCGATGACGCCGCGCAGACCCTTCGGTGTGACAGCGTCGTCGTCTTCGCCGGGTGTGTCGGGGCTCACGCGGCCTATTGAATCAGCAGCGTCACGAGAGGTGACACCTCGCTGCGTTCAGTCACGCTTTTGGCCGCTCACCGATGTGCGAACGACCGGCGGTAGTCCTTGGGCGCGACGCCCACCACGGAGTGGAAGTGGTGCCGCAGGAGGGCGGCGGTGCCGAACCCGCACTGGTGCGCGATGGCCTCGATGCCGAGGGTGGTCTCCTCCAGGAGCTGGCGGGCCCGCAGGACGCGCTGGGTGGTGAGCCAGCGGTGCGGCGTGGTGCCGGTCTCGGCGGCGAACCGGCGGGCGAAGGTGCGTTCGGACATGCGGGCGTGCCGGGCGAGGCTGCCGACGGTGTGCTCGGTGTCGAGGTGCTCGGTCATCCAGGCCAGGGTCGGCTGGAGGCTGTCGGCCTCGTGCACGGTCGGCTGCACGATGAACTGCCGCTGCCCGCCCTCCCGCTGCGGGGCCACGACCATGCGGCGCGCGATGGCGTTGGCGGCGGCGGCCCCGAGTTCGCGGCGGGCCACGTGCAGGCACGCGTCGATGCCCGCCGCCGTGCCGGCTCCGGTGATGACGTCGCCGTCGTCGACGAACAGGACGTCCGGGTCCACCTTCGCCTTGGGGAAGCGCTCGGCCAGTTCGTCCACGTACCGCCAGTGCGTGGTGCAGGGCCGCCCGTCCAGCCGGCCCGCCGCGCCGAGCACGAACGCGCCGCTGCACACGGACAGGACGGTCTTGGCGCTCGCGACGGCGTCGAGCAGGGCTTCGGGGTAGCCGTCGCGGACCTTGCAGGCGGCGACCGCGACCAGGTCGGCGGAGTAGAGGGCGTCGAACCCGTGGTCGGCGACGAGCGAGGCGCCGATGCTGGTCCGGACCGGTTCGCCGGGACGTTCGCCGCACACCTTGAAGTCGATGGGTGGCACGCCCTCGTCGGTGCGGTCGATCCCGAAGACCTCGCAGAGGACGCCGAACTCGAACGGCGTGACCCCGTCGATGACCGGGACGGCGACGGATCTCAGCATGGGGGGAGCGTAGCTGGCGGGATTTTGACGGACAACGGCAAAGCTGCCAATGGTGGCAGGTTCTTGGCGGTCGCATAGTTGGTGCCATGACCGCACTGCTGATCGTCTTGTCCGTCCTCGCGCTGGTGGTCTACGGCCTGGAGCGCAACCACCACCGGCAGGCCCGCTACGGCGCCCGCCTGGCCGGGAGCCACGACGTGGACGACCGCGACCTGGCCCGCGTGGAGACGGAACTGCACGCCGCCGCCGACCACGCGCCGGTTCGCGAGACGCCCCGCCTGGCCCGGTTCGCCCCGCGCTCGGTCTGACCCCGCCGGCGAGGCGGCTCCGACCAAGTGCTCCGGTGGTCGGACGCGGCGGATTGTCGGTGGTCGTCGTTACGGTTCGCGGCATGTCCTTCACCATCGCCTCGATCACCATCGACACCGCCGACCCGCGCAAGCTCGCCGACTTCTGGACCAAGGCCCTGAACACCGAGGTCGCCCACGACTGGGGCGAGTACCTCATCCTCGCGCCCTCCTCCGAGGGCGGCCCGCAGCTCGGCCTCCAGCGCGTGGACGACGCCGTGCCGGGCAAGAACCGCATCCACTTCGACGCCGTCGTGGAGGACCGGGTCGCGGAGGTCGCCCGGCTGATCTCCCTGGGCGCGACAGAGGTGGCCGAGCACACGGTGCCCGGCCTGACCTGGACCGTCCTCGCCGACCCCGACGGCAACCAGTTCTGCGTCGGTCAGGCCGGCTGAGGCGGTGGTCCGGCGGGGTCGGTAGTGCCGGCGCTGGTTGGGCCGGCGCTGGTTGGGCCGGCCCTGGTTGGGCCGGCGTGGTCGGGTCGGCTCCGCCGCCGGACTAGGCTGCCCGTTCGTGCTGGTACTGCTCCCCCCGTCGGAGACCAAGGCGTCCGGCGGCGACGGCCCGCCGTTGTCGTTCGAGGCGCTGTCGCTGCCCGAGCTGAACCCCGTGCGGGCGAAGCTGGTCGACGCCCTGGTGGACCTCGCGGGCGACGTGCCGGCGAGCCTGGCCGTGCTCGGGCTGTCCGAGCGGCAGGCCGGTGAGGTGGCGCGCAACGCCGAACTGCGGACGTCCCCGACGCTGCCGGCGCTGTCCCGGTACACCGGCGTGCTCTACGACGCGCTCGACCTGCCCACCCTGACCCGGGTCGAGCGGGGCCGGGCCGCCGAGCGGCTCGGGGTGGCGTCCGCGTTGTTCGGCGTCGTGCTGGGGGCCGACCCGATCCCCGCCTACCGGCTCTCGGGCGGGAACGTGCTGCCCTCGGTCGGTCCGCTGGGAAGCCTGTGGCGGCCCGTGCTCACGCCGGCGCTGGCCGAGCGGGAGGTCATCGACCTGCGGTCGGCCCCGTACTCGTCGCTGGCCCGGATCCCGCACGCGATCACCGTGAAGGTCGTGACCGAGGACGGGACCGGGCGCCGGCAGGCGGTGAGCCACTTCAACAAAGCCCACAAGGGGCTGCTCGCGCGGGCCATCGTGCGGTCGCGGGCCGTGCCGCGGGCGCGGAACCTCGTGAAGATCGCCGCGAACGCCGGCCTGCGCCTGGAGCCCGCCGGCGAGCGCCACTTCGAGCTGGTCGTGTAGCCCGACGCCGGACAACCCGTTGGAACCGCCCGGTGGGGGTTCACTACTCTTTCCGGACAACCCGCGCCACGAGGAGCACCCACCGTGATCACGAGGATGTCGTCGCTGTTCCTGCGCACCTTGCGCGAGGACCCGGCCGACGCCGAAGTCCCCAGCCACAAGCTGCTGGTCCGCGCCGGCTACGTCCGCCGGGTCGCGCCGGGCGGGTACTCGTGGCTGCCGCTCGGGCTGCGGGTGCTGCGCAACATCGAGCAGGTCGTGCGCGAGGAGATGGACGCGTTCGGCGCGCAGGAGATCCAGTTCCCCGCGCTGCTGCCCAAGGAGCCCTACGAGGCCACCAACCGGTGGACCGAGTACGGCCCCAACATCTTCCGCCTCAAGGACCGCAAGGGCGCGGACTACCTGCTCGGCCCCACCCACGAGGAGCTGTTCGCGCTCACCGTGAAGGGCGAGTACTCCTCGTACAAGGACTACCCGGTCACGCTCTACCAGATCCAGACCAAGTACCGGGACGAGGCGCGGCCCCGCGCGGGCATCCTGCGCGGGCGCGAGTTCGTCATGAAGGACTCCTACTCCTTCGACCTCACCGACGAGGGCCTGTCGCACTCCTACCGGCAGCACCGCGACGCCTACATCCGCATCTTCGACCGCCTGGGCATGGAGTACGTGATCGTCTCCGCCACGTCCGGCGCGATGGGCGGCTCGGCGTCGGAGGAGTTCCTGGCGGTCGCGCCGACCGGTGAGGACACCTTCGTCCGCAGCACCGGGTCCGACTACGCGGCCAACGTCGAGGCCGTCACGACGCCCGCGCCGCCGGAGCAGTCGATCGAGGACAAGCCCCAGGCACAGGTCCACCACACGCCGAACACGCCGACGATCGAGTCGCTGGTCGACTTCCTCAACGCCGCCGGCCTCGGCCGGACGTTCACCGCGGCCGACACGCTGAAGAACGTCCTGGTCAAGCTCACCCAGCCGGGCGCGAAGGAGTCCACGCTGCTCGCCATCGGCGTGCCCGGCGACCGCGAGGTGGACTTCAAGCGCCTGGAGGCGGCCGTCTCGCCCGCCGAGGTGTCGATGCTGGAGGAGTCCGACTTCGCCAAGAACTCCTTCCTGGTCAAGGGCTACATCGGGCCGGGCGCGCTCCAGGCCAACGGCGTGCGCTACCTGGTCGACCCGCGGGTCGTGCGCGGCACGGCGTGGGTGACCGGCGCGGACAAGGCCGACCACCACGTGGTGGACCTGGTCCAGGGCCGCGACTTCACCCCCGACGGAGTGATCGACGTCGCCGAGGTCCGCGAGGGCGACCCGTCGCCGGACGGCCAGGGCGTGCTGGTCGCGGCGCGCGGCATCGAGATCGGCCACATCTTCCAGCTCGGCCGCAAGTACGCGGACGCGTTCGCGCTGGACGCCCTGGGCCCGGACAGCAAGCCCATCCGGATCACCATGGGCTCCTACGGCATCGGCGTGTCCCGCCTGGTCGCGGCGATCGCCGAGCAGAGCCACGACGACCGCGGCCTGATCTGGCCCCGCAACGTCGCGCCGTTCGACCTGCACGTGGTGGTCGCGGGCAAGGACGAGGCGCTGGCGGCGGGCGGCGAGAAGCTCGCGGGCGAGCTGTCGGCGGCCGGTCTGAAGGTCCTGCTGGACGACCGCAAGGCCAGCCCCGGCGTGAAGTTCGCCGACGCCGAGCTGATCGGCGTGCCGACCATCGTGGTCGTGGGCCGCGGCCTCGCGAACGGCGTGGTCGAGGTCAAGGACCGCCGCTCGGGCGAGCGGGTCGAGGTCGCGGTGGACGAGGTCGTGGAGCACCTCCGGACGCTGGTCCGGGGCTGAGCGCGGACGCCGGGAGGGCTCGCGCGAGGAGCCCTCCCGGCGGACCCGGTCAGCGGCGGAGGATCGCCGCGAGTGCCGCTTCGGTGTCCGACAGGTCCTTGAGGACCACGTGGGCGCCGGCCTCTTCCAGCTCCGCCACGCTGCTGCGCCCGGTCGCCACGCCGATCGCCAGCGCGCCGTGGTGCAGGGCCGCGTCCACGTCGTGGGGCGTGTCGCCGACGACGACCGCCGAGAACTCCCCGCCGTGCTTGGCACGGGCCAGGCGCACGGCCTCCAGCACCAGTTCCGGCCGGTGCTCCGAGAGGGTCCCGTACCCGCCGATCTCGAAGTCCAGGTGCGTGTCCAGCCCGAACGCCGCCAGCTTGAACCGGGCGATCTCCACCAGGTTCCCGGTCACCAGGGACTGCACCACGGTCTCGTGGCCCGCCAACGCCTCCAGCACGGCCGCCGCGCCGGGCAGCGCGTGCCCGTGGGTGGGCAGCAGGTCGGCTTCCCGCGTGGCGACCGCGACCAGTTCCTCGTGCACCCGGTCGACCACCTCGTCGGTCGGCTCGATGTCGTGCAGCGCGAGCAGTTCCAGGGTGATCGCCCGCTCGGTGCGCCCCGGGAACGTCGGCACGTGCAGCAGGTCCACCCCGGTGGCGGCCTGCAACGCCGTCCGGTACCAGGTGTGGCCCAGGCCCCGCGCGTCGATCAGGGTCAGGTCGATGTCCCACAGCACCAACGTGTTCACAGCTTCTGCACGCTCTCCAGGATGTGCTTGACCTCGTCCGCGCTGGGCCCCTCGGCGACGTGCGGGCCGCCCTCGGCCACGTTGAGCACGACCACGGCGACCTTGCTGCCGTCCCGCATCGCCACGGCGGTGACGGTCGCCTTGGGCGCGAAGCACGGGTTGACCGCGTTCGGCTCCGCCTTGACGCTCACCACGGCCCGGTCGTCGCTCTCCGACTCGACCTTCGGCTCACCCAGCCGCGGTTCCTTGCGGTCCACGGTGTAGCCGCCCTTGGCGATGCCCGTGGCGACCTCGGTGGCGATCTCGGCGGGGGAGTCGGACACCACCGACCCGGACGCGATCTGCGCCTGGATCATGCTGCGCCCCTGGCACTCGAACGGCCGCGACACCGCCGACTTCGCCAGCCGCACCCGACCCGCCACGCCGCCGCCGGAGGTCTCCCACGACTCGGGCAGCTCGTAGGAGACACCGGACTGCGCGTCCTCGACCGTCTGCCACTTGGTCTGCTCCACGGGCTGCGCGGACGTGGTCGGCGCGGCTTCGGTGTCGCCCCGCGTGAAGACGACCGCCGCGACGACGCCACCCGCGACCGCGAGCACGCCGAGGATCGACAGCGCGATCCACAGTGGACGGCGGTTCGGCTTGGGCGGCGGCTGGGGCTGGTAGTAGCCGAGTCCGGAGTAGCTCATGGCGTCAGCCCAGCGGCTTCACGGAGTCGACCATCGCCTGCAGGTCGGCCTCCGTCGGCGGCTTGGGCTCGGCCGGGCCGCCCTCCAGGTCGCCGTTGGCCATGAACACGTGCAGACCCTTGGTGCTCTTCAGGATCAGGATCTTCACCATGCCCTTGGTGGCCAGGCACTCGCTGCCGGTGGTGGTGATGGTGGCGTCCACCTGCACGGCGTCGATCTGGCCGCCGTTGTTGTTCGGGATCTTCAGCGCCTTGGGCTCGGTGAGCTTGATGTCGCGCGTCTTGCCCGAGCTGTAGTACTCCGCGCCGATCTTCTCGGCGAGGTCCTTGGCCACGGCCGCCATGTCGCCGGACGGCAGCACCGCCCCGCCGGTCGCGCCCCGGTTGTAGCCGCCGCCCTGGCAGTCGTACTTGCCGAACAGGGTCAGGCCGGTGAGCGCGAGGTCCGGGATGGTCTGGAACTTGGCCGACCCGGCCGCGGGCGTCCACGTCTTGGGCACGTCGTAGCTGTAGTGCAGGTTCTCGACGGCCAGGCAGTTCCAGTCCGCCTTCGACGCCTTGCACGACGACCCCGCCGTGCTCGGCTTGGTGGAGCTGGTGGTGCTCGGCTTGGTCGTGGTGGTCGTCGCGGGCTCGGACGAGTTCTGCGCGACGTTGGTCTGCTGCGCGTCGTCGGGGCGGGTCAGGAAGAACGCGGTGAGCCCACCCCCCACGAGGACCACGACGGCCGCGGCGACGGCGATCCACACCTTGGCGCCGCTCTTCTTCGGCGGCTCCTCGCCACCGGAGAACACGCCGAGACCGCCGTAGCCCCCGAACTGTTGCTGCTGCTGGGGATCGCCGTAGGGGTAGCCCGGCTGCTGGCCGTACGGGTCGCCGCCGTAGGGCGCGCCGTAGCCCGGCTGCTGCCCGTACTGCTGCGGCTGCTGCTGGCCGTACTGCTGCTGTTGCGGGTCGTAGGAGCCGCCGTACCCCTGCTGCGGGTAGCCCTGGTTCTGCTGCCCCCAGTCGCCCTGGCCGGACTGGCCTCCCCAGTTGCTCTGCCCGTCACCTGGGTAAGTCACCGGCAAACCGTACCCCGCCGGTTCCGCCGGCCGGGCCGCCCCAGCTAATTCAGCACGCGTTGACTTGTGTGCGGGCCAGTCGTACGCTCCCAATTCAACAGGTGATGAACAAGTTCTGGAGGCAGTCATGGCCACACCACAGGACCGGCCGCCGGCCGTCGTCGCGGTGGCCGCCGCCGTCGTCGCGGTGGCCGCCGCCGTCGTCGGCGCGCTCGTGGCGCTCGTGCTCGGGCTGGTCACGTTCGGCGTGCAGGCGACGGTCCACCCCGCCGACGTGCCGCTGGCGGTCGCGGTCGGCGCGGACGCCCCGCCGCAGCTGCGCGCGGTGGCGGACAAGCTCGCCGGCGCCGACGCCGCCGAGGTGGCGTGGCGGGTGGCCGCGCCCGACGAGGCGCGGGACCTGCTCAAGGCGCAGGACGTCTACGGGGTGCTCGAACTCGCGCCGGGGAGCGCGACGGTCGTGCTGTCGGGAGCGGTGAACCCGTCCGGCACGCAGGTCGCCCAGCAGGTGCTGACCGGGGTGGCACAGGGGGCGGGGCTGCCCGCCGAGGTCGTGACGCTGGACCCGGCGTCGGCGGCGGGCCGGACGGCGCCGCTGGCCGCGAGCGCGTTGCTGTGGATCGGCGGGCTCGTGGCGGGCGCGGCGTTCACGGTGCTGTCGGCGCGGAGCCGCGCCCGGGTCGGCGTGGGGGCGCGGCTGCTCGGCGCGACCACCGCCGCCGTGCTCGCGGTGGCCGTGGTCGCCGGGTTCTTCGCGTGGTGGGACCCGGCCCTGCCGCTGGGCTGGGACGTGCTGGGCTACCTCGCCCTGGTCGCGGTGTCCTTCGCGCTGCTCCAAACCGGCCTGCTCCGGGTGCTGGGCCTGCGGGCGATGGCCGTGCTGGCCCCGCTGTACCTGATGGCCCCGGCGGTCGCGGGCCAGGTGCCGGAGCTGCTCAACCCGGCGTACCGGGCGCTGCTGTGGTCGTGGACGCCGTTCCGGTTCTCCACCGAGGGCCTGCGCGCCCTGCTCCAGAACGGCACGCTCGAAGCCGCGCAGGTGTGGGTGTTCGTGGGAATCGCGCTGGCCGGCCTGCTGATCCTGCTGCTACCCGCGATGGAAGCTCAGCCGGACCTTGCGGACGGGGTTGCGGTGTCGGGTGGCGCGACTCCGTCGCGCGGCGAGGCCGCCTCGGAGTCGGCCCGTCGCGTCGTCTTGCCCGCCGATCGGAAGGGCTGATCGGCGGGCAAGGCGGCGCGACAAGCCGACGGCGGCCTCGCGGTGAAGGGCCGGGTGGCTGATCGTGCTGCTACCCGCGAAGGAAGCTCAGCCGGACCTTGCGGACGGGGTTGTCGACGTTGGTGTCGACCAGGCAGATCGACTGCCAGGTGCCCAGCGCCAGCGCACCGCCTAGGACCGGGATCGTCGCGTACGGCGGCACCAGCGCGGGCAGCACGTGGTCGCGGCCGTGACCGGGGCTGCCGTGCCGGTGCCGCCAACGGCCGTCCTTGGGCAACAGGTCGCGCAGGGCGGCGAGCAGGTCGTCGTCGCTGCCCGCGCCGGTCTCCAGCACCGCGAGGCCGGCCGTGGCGTGCGGCACCCACACGTGCAGCAGGCCGTCGCCGTCCTCGTCGCGCAGGAAGTCCTCGCACGCGCGGGTCAGGTCGTGGACCACCTCTTCGCCGCCGGTCCGGATCTCGATCTCTTCACTGCGCATGGATCAATCGTGCAGGATTCGGTCTCGTGCAGCACACCGCCATCGTCACCGGCGCCAACCAGGGCATCGGGGCCGCGACCGCGCAGGCCCTCGCCGCGCGGGGCGTGCAGGTCCTGATCACCTTCCTGCGCTACGCGCCCGCGCCGGACCCGAGCGTGCCGGAGGAGTACTTCACCGCCCGCGAGGCCGGCGCGGACGCCGTCGTCGCCGCGATCACCGAGGCCGGCGGCAAGGCGCACGCGATCGAGGTGGACCTCACCGAGACCACCGCGCCCGCCTTGCTGTTCGACACCGCCGAGCGCCTGTTCGGACCGGTGGACGTCCTGGTCAACAACGCCTCCGGCTGGGTGCAGGACACGTTCCTGGCCACCGAGACCGACCAGTTCGGGCGCGTGCTCAAGGCGGTCACGCCGCAGACGTTCGACGCCCAGTTCGCCGTGGACGCCCGCGCCGGCGCGCTGCTGATCGCCGAGTTCGCCCGCCGCCACCTGGCGCGCGGCGGCAACTGGGGCCGGATCGTCTCGCTGACCTCGGGCGGGCCGAACGGGTTCCCCAGCGAGGTGTCCTACGGCGCGGCGAAGGCGGCGCTGGACAACTTCACCATGTCCGCCGCCGCCGAACTCGGCCCGCACGGCGTGACCGCGAACGTGGTCAACCCCGGCGTCACCGACACGGGTTGGGTCAACGACGCCGTCCGCGCGCGGCACAAGGTGGGCCTGCCCGAGGAGGTGGCGGACGTGATCGCGTTCCTGTGCTCGCCCGCCGCGAAGCGGGTGACGGGCAACATCATCCGGCTGCACTGACATTACTGGCGAGTAACATGCCTCGCATGAAGGCTTCTCGTCTGCGGCGGGGCATGAACCTGTGGCCGCCGTTCCTGTTCGCCGGCATCCGGGTCGTCGCCCTGTCCGACGACTACCGGCACGCCAAGGTGCGCATGCGCCTGCGCTGGTACAACCGCAACTACGTGGGCACCCACTTCGGCGGCTCGCTGTTCGCCATGACCGACCCGTTCTGGATGCTGCTGGTGCTGCGCCACCTGGGCCGCGACCACGTGGTGTGGGACCGGGCGGGTGAGATCGACTTCGTGAAGCCGGGTCGCGGGACCGTGCACGCGGAGTTCACGCTGACCGACGAGCACCTCGACGAGCTGCGGGCGCAGGCGGCGGACGGCGGCAAGGCGCTGCTGTGGTTCCCGGTGGACGTGGTGGCCGAGGACGGGACCGTCGTGGCGCGCGTCCGCAAGCAGGTCTACGCGCGCCGCAAGGATGCCCGACCGGACAAATTGGCGTCCGAGGCGCTCAATGCCTGAGATTCATCGGTAAAACTATGGACTAGCTGAACGATCCACGGTAGTGATAGAGGTCATGCGCACCTCCTTCGGCTCCACCTTCGACGTCCCCGCCGGTTACCTCAACACCCCGAGCATCGGCGTCCCGCCCGCGCCCGTGGCGGCCGAGGTGGCCGACGCCGTGCGCCGGTGGGCGGGCGGCCTCGACGGTCCCACCAGCGCCGAACCGGCCGTGGACACCGCCCGCGAGGCCTTCGGCAAGCTCGTCGGCGCGCCGGTGTCGCGGGTCGCCATCGGGGCGTCGGTGTCGCAGCTGGTGGCGAACGTGGCGGTGGGTTTGCGGCCCGGGTCGCGGGTGCTGGTGGCGCGCGGGGACTTCACGTCGCTGACGTTCCCGTTCGCGGCGCGCGGGTGCGAGGTCACCGAGGTGGAGCTGGCCGACGTGCCCACGGCGGCGGCCGGGCACGACCTGGTCGCGGTGAGCGTCGTGCAGTCCGCCGACGGCCGGATCGTGGACCTGGACGCGCTGCGGGCGGCGGGCGTGCCCGTCCTGCTGGACGCCACCCAGGCCGTCGGGTGGCTGCCGCTGGACCTGGCCTGGGCGGACTACGTCGTCGCCGCCGGGTACAAGTGGCTGCTGTCGCCGCGCGGGTCGGCGTGGCTCGCGTGCTCCCCGGCGGGGATCGAGCGCGCCGAGCCGGTCGCGGCCAACTGGTGGGCCGGCGACGACCCGTGGACCTCCGTCTACGGCCTGCCGCTGCGGCTCGCGCCCGACGCCCGCCGGCTGGACATCTCGCCGGTGTGGCTCGCGCAGTACGGGGCGGCGGTGGCCCTGCCGTACCTGGCGTCGCTGGACCTGGCCGCCGTGCGCGACCACAACGTGGCGTTGGCGGACTCGCTGCTCACGTCGCTGGGGCTGCCGGCGCGGGGGAGCGCGATCGTGTCGCTGGAGCTGACCGACGAGCAGGCGGCGCGGCTGGCGGCGGCCGGGGTGCGGTCGGCGAGCCGCGCCGGGCGGACCCGGCTCGGCTTCCACCTCTACAACACCTCCGAAGACGTCGATCTCGTGCTCGAAGCGCTCGCGTAGCGGCCGTCCGTTACCGTGACGGTTTGTGTCGGTTCCTCCCGAATCACCTGAAGAGGTGACCCAACGGTTACCCCGCGTCCCTCCGGCGCGACCGTCGGACACCGCACCGCTGTGGCGGTCGGAGATCGGGCAGCTCGACTCGCTGATGGGTTCGGCGCCCGCTCCCCGGCCCGCGCCCGCTCGTCGGCCGCCGCCGCGGAAGGGTTGGCTGCTCAAGGGGTTGGGCCTGGTCGGCGTGGCGCTGGTGTCCGGGCTCGTGTGGCTCGTGGTGATGTCCAAGGGCGACACCGAGACCCCGCCGACCACGACCTCCACCGCCCCGACGGGCGAGTTCTCCTTCGCCCGAGCACCCCAGGCGCCGGAACCGGTCCTGGACAGCTCGTGCGCGCCGCACGCCTACGGCAAGGCGAAGGAGTACTTCACGACCACGCCGTGCCAGCAGTTGTCCCGGTCGCTCTACACGGTGAGCGCCGGCGGCAAGCAGGTGCTGGTGTCCGTTGTGGTGGTGAAGATGGCGGACGACAAGGCGGCGACGGAGCTGAAGAAGTTCCTCGACGGCGACAACACCGGCAACATCTACGACCTCTCGCGGGAGGGCGTGGCGAAGGTGCCGGGCGGTCCGGACTGGGTGGCGCACGGCGAGTACGCGTCCACCCTGAAGGGCCGCGAGCTGGTCATCGTCGAGTCGGACTTCTACGGCGCGGCGAAGTCCGCCGACCGCGACCGCAAGCTGCTCGACCGGATCAGCAACGACGCCCTGCGCCTGGCTTCCTGAGCCGGGCGGGGGCGTCCCGCTCGGCCCGGGTCAGCCGACCGCGGTGCCGGGCAGGGTGATCGAGATCGGCGTCACACCGGCGATCCTGCGCCAGCGGGTCGCCCGGATCGCCGATGTCGTCAGCGCGTCCAGAGCGCTCTTGCGCAGCTCCGCGTCCTCCGTCCGCTCCACCACCCCGCGCCAGGCCACACAAGCGTCCGTCTCGACGGCGATCAACGCCGCGATGGCCGACGCCGCGCTGTCCACCGGCGCCGGCGGCAGGTAGGCCGGCGCCGGCGGGCGGGGTGTGGCGGACTTGTCGCGCAACCAGCGCTCCGTGACGTCCCGGCGGGACCGGTGCGCCAGCGCGCCCTCCGCCACGGCCGCCGCCTGCTGCTCCACGAACGCGCTGACCAGTCCGTACGTCCACACCGCCGCGTGCTCGGCCGCCAACGCGTCCTGCACCGCATCCACGCTCACGCCAGCGCCTCCAGCAAGCTCGCGCACCCCGCCGACACCGACGCCACCAGGCCCGCCCGGTGGGTCGGCACGGTCGGCGCCAGGTCGGCCGCCTGCTTCTGCGCCGCCCGCAACGCCGCCACCAACTGCTCCCGGGTCGCCCCGGCGGGCGGCGCCACCGACGTGGGCGCGGCCGACGAAGGGGAAGACGTCGTGGGGACCTTGGGGGTTGCCCGGTCGATCTCGGCGGCCAGGCGGGTCGCGTGCTCCGCCCGCGCCGCGGCCGTCTCCGGGGCGCCCACCGCCGTGGCCAGGGCCGCGTCCGAGCGGGCCGCGCGGAGCAGGTCCTCCAGGACGTCCGGCGGCGGCGGGGGAGGCGGGGGTGTGGTGCACGCTACTGCCAGCGGCGCGGTCGCGACCGCCACCAGCACGCCGCGCCTGCTGAGCGCCGTTGTTCCGATCACGCGTCCCGATCCTGCCAGAGCCGCCGTGATCGCCTCTGCGGCGTGCGGGACCCCGGAGACGAGATAGTCTGGGCGACCACGGCCGGCGGCGTGCAGCGTCGGCCGGGGTCGCCGTGCCCTCTGCACTCGAAGCTCAAGGAGTCACCACGTGTCCAGCCCGCCGCGCGGAGATCTCGCCGCGCAGCTAGCACCCGTCGTGCGGGAAGCGGTCGAGGCCATCGGCTTCGACCTCGAAACGCTCGACGTGAACCAGGCTGGGCGTCGCCGGCTGGTGAAGGTCGTCGTGGACGGCGACGACGGGATCGGCCTGGACGAGGTGGCGCAGGCCAGCCGCGCCGTGTCCGCCGCCCTCGACGCGCACGAGCACCTCATCGCGGGCCCGTACACGCTCGAAGTGACCTCGCCGGGCGCCGACCGCCCGCTCACCAGGCCGCGCCACTGGAAGCGCGCCCGGCTGCGCCTGGTCAAGGTCAAGCAGCCCGACCAGGTCGAGTGGTTCGGCCGCGTCGGCGAAGCCGACGACACGGGCGTCGTGCTGCTGGTCAAGGGCGAGCTGCGCCGCGTCGAGTACCGGACGATCGAGCGCGCCGTCGTCGAAGTGGAGTTCAAGCAGCCGCCCGTCGAGGAGCTCGCGCTCCTGGAGGGCCGCGCGCCGAAGGAGGAGTCGGAGTGAACGTCGACATCGCCGCACTGCGGGCGATCGAACGGGACAAGGACATCCCCTTCGACACCGTCCTGGAAGCCATCGAGACCGCCCTGCTGACCGCCTACAAGCACACCGAGGGCCACCACTCGCACTCGCGGGTGGAGATCGACCGCAAGACCGGGGTCGTGCGCGTGCTCGCCCAGGAGATCGGGCAGGACGGCCAGGTCCTGGAGGAGTGGGACGACACCCCCGAGGGCTTCGGCCGCATCGCCGCCACCACCGCCCGCCAGGTCATCCTCCAGCGCCTGCGCGACGCCGAGCACGAGCGCACCTTCGGCGAGTTCTCCGCCAAGGAGGGCGAGATCATCGGCGGCGTCGTGCAGCGCGACGCCCGCGCCAACGCCCGCGGCATGGTCGTGGTGCAGATCGGCGACACCGAGGGCGTCCTGCCGCCCGCCGAGCAGGTGCCCGGCGAGGCCTACGAGCACGGCTCGCGGATCAAGTGCTACGTCGTGGGCGTCTCCCGCGGCGCGCGCGGCCCGCAGATCACCCTGTCCCGGACCCACCCGAACCTCGTGCGCAAGCTGTTCGCGCTGGAGGTCCCGGAGATCGCCGACGGCACCGTGGAGATCCCCGCGGTGGCACGTGAGGCAGGTCACCGTTCCAAGATCGCGGTCCGCTCCACGGTCCCCGGCGTCAACGCCAAGGGCGCGTGCATCGGCCCGATGGGCGCCCGGGTGCGCAACGTCATGAGCGAGCTGGCGGGCGAGAAGATCGACATCATCGACTTCTCCGAGGACCCGGCAACCTTCGTCGGGAATGCCCTGTCACCTGCGAAGGTTGTGTCCGTACGGGTGGTCGACGAACGGGCCAAGACGGCGCGCGTCGTCGTGCCGGACTTCCAGCTCTCCCTCGCCATCGGCAAGGAGGGCCAGAACGCCCGCTTGGCCGCCCGGCTGACGGGGTGGAAGATCGACATCCGCAGCGATGTGGCGGGTGCCCCGACGGGCGCCGCGACATCCGGTTCGGCTGATTGAGCGTCAGGAGATAGACTTCTCAGTGGTTCAACGTCGGGGATCGGTTTTCACGCACAACGGCCCGGTTCGTACGTGCATAGGATGCCGCGCCCGGACGTTGCCCTCCGAGTTGCTGCGCGTCGTGGTCGTGGACGGGGCCGTGGTCCCGGACACGCGTCGGCGGTTGCCCGGCCGGGGAGCTTGGCTGCACCCCGATCCGGGCTGCCTCCGCGACGCCGAGAAGCGGCGGGCGTTCCCGCGGGCCTTCAAGGTCCCGGGGCCGCTCGACGTGGAACGCGTGCGCGGGCACCTCGCGCAGCAGGAGCACCAGGTCACGGGATCGCCCCGGGACCGCCAGGAAGCAAGGAAGCAGGTCGACCCGTCATGAGTCAGCCGTGAAGCTGAAGACATGAACGCGCGACGTTAAGACGAGGTCGACGGGACTGCCGCCGGCCTCATCACCAGAGGAGTGCAGTGGCAGGTAAGGCCCGTGTGCACGAGCTCGCGAAAGAGCTCGGTGTCACTAGTAAGGAACTGCTCACGAAGCTCGCCGACCAGGGCGAGTACGTGAAGTCCGCGTCCAGCACCGTCGAGGCCCCCGTGGCCCGGCGGCTGCGTGACGCTTACGCCGCGAAGTCCGAGGCGAAGCCCAAGCCGGCCGGCGCGCGCCCCGCGCCGCCGAAGCCGCAGGCGAGCGCGGCCCCGTCCGAGTCCAAGACCGACGCGAAGCCCGCGGCCCCGGTCGGCAAGCCGGGCCCGCGCCCGGTGCCCGGCCCGAAGCCGCAGGCCCCGAAGCCCGCGCCGAAGCCGGCTCCGGCCGCCCCGGCCCCGGTGGCGCCCGCCGCCCAGGCCCCGGCCGCGCCGGCCACCCCGGCTCCGGCCCCGCAGGCCCCGGCCGCGTCCACCCAGGCCCCGTTCCAGGCTCCGACCCCGCAGCAGCAGGGTCCGAAGCCCGGTGGCGCGCCGCGTCCCGGCCCGCGTCAGCAGCCGGCCGCCGCGCAGGGCGGTCCGTCCGTCGTGCCGCCGAAGCCGCAGGCCCCCAAGCCCGCGGGTCCGCGCGCGCCGCGTCCGGGCAACAACCCCTTCGGCGTGGGCGGCGGCGCTCCGGCTCCGCGTCCGGCCCCGCCGCGTCCTTCCCAGCCCGGTCCCGACCGCGGCGAGCGCGGCGGCGCGCCCAAGCCGGGCGACCCGCGTCCGGCCGGCCCGCGTCCCGGTGACCCGCGTCCGGGCGGTCCCCGTCCCGGCGGCGGCGCCGGCTCCGGCGGTCCGCGCCCGAACCCGGGCAACATGCCGCCGCGGCCGAACCCGGGCATGATGCCCGGTCGTCCGGCCGGTCCGCGGCCCGGTCCCGGCGGCGGTGGCCGTCCGGGCGGTGGCCCCGGTGGCGGTGGCCGCGGTCCCGGTGGCGGCGGCGGTCGTCCCGGTGGCGGCGGTGGCGGTGGCTTCCGCGGCGGTCCCGGTGGGGGCGGCGGCGGTGGCGGCTTCCGTCCCGGTGGTGGCGGTGGCGGTGGCGGTGGCTTCCGCGGCGGCCCCGGTGGCGGCGGCGGTGGCGGTGC
This sequence comes from Saccharothrix mutabilis subsp. mutabilis, assembly GCF_039521145.1. Taxonomy (NCBI): domain Bacteria; kingdom Bacillati; phylum Actinomycetota; class Actinomycetes; order Pseudonocardiales; family Pseudonocardiaceae; genus Saccharothrix; species Saccharothrix mutabilis. Next base: position 375,524 of record NZ_BAAABU010000005.1, on the reverse strand, counting down.
CCCGGCCGGCGGTGGCGGCTTCCGCGGTGGCGGCGGTCGTCCCGGTGGCGGTGGCCCCGGCGGTCGCGGTGGCGCGGCCGGCGCCTTCGGTCGTCCGGGTGGTCCGGCGCGTCGCGGACGCAAGTCCAAGCGGCAGAAGCGCCAGGAGTACATGGACAACATGCAGGCGCCTTCGGTCGGTGGCGTCCGCCTGCCCAAGGGCAGCGGCGAGACCATCCGCCTGCCGCGCGGCGCCTCGCTGACCGACTTCGCCGACAAGATCAACGCCAACCCGGCCTCGCTGGTGCAGGTGCTGTTCCACCTCGGCGAGATGGTCACCGCGACGCAGTCGGTGTCCGACGAGATCCTGGAGCTGCTCGGCTCCGAGATGAACTACGTCGTGCAGGTCGTGTCCCCCGAGGAGGAGGACCGCGAGCTGCTGGAGACGTTCGACATCACCTACGGCGACGACGCCGGTGGCGAGGAGGACCTCCAGGTCCGCCCGCCGGTCGTCACCGTCATGGGTCACGTCGACCACGGCAAGACGCGCCTGCTGGACACCATCCGCAAGGCGAAGGTGGCCGAGGGCGAAGCGGGTGGCATCACCCAGCACATCGGCGCCTACCAGGTCCGCACGGAGCTGGAGGGCACCGAGCGCCTCATCACCTTCATCGACACCCCGGGTCACGAGGCGTTCACCGCCATGCGTGCCCGCGGCGCCAACTCGACCGACATCGCGGTCATCGTGGTGGCGGCCGACGACGGCGTCATGCCGCAGACGGTGGAGGCGATCAACCACGCCCAGGCGGCCGAAGCGCCGATCGTGGTCGCGGTCAACAAGATCGACAAGGAGGGGGCCAACCCCGCCAAGATCCGCCAGCAGCTCACCGAGTACGGGCTGGTCGCCGAGGAGTACGGCGGCGACACCATGTTCGTGGACATCTCGGCCAAGCAGGGCATCAACATCGACGGCCTGCTGGAAGCGATCCTGCTGACCGCCGACGCCTCGCTCGACCTGCGGGCCAACCCGGAGATGGAGGCGCAGGGCGTCGCCATCGAGGCGCACCTCGACCGCGGTCGCGGTCCGGTCGCCACGGTCCTGGTCCAGCGCGGCACGCTGCGCGTGGGCGACTCGATCGTGGCGGGCGCCGCCTACGGTCGCGTGCGCCGCATGGTGGACGAGCACGGCGTGGACGTCACCGAGGCGTACCCGTCGCGTCCGGTCCAGGTCATCGGTCTGACCTCGGTGCCCGGCGCGGGCGACACCTTCCTCGTGGTCGAGGAGGACCGGGTGGCCCGGCAGATCGCCGAGCGCCGCCAGGCCCGCAACCGCAACGCCATGAACGCGGCGAAGCGCAAGCGCGTCAGCCTGGAGGACCTCGACGCCGCGCTGAAGGAGACCAGCCAGCTCACGCTGATCATCAAGGGTGACAACTCGGGTACCGTCGAGGCCCTGGAAGACGCCCTGATGAAGATCGAGGTCGGCGACGACGTCGAGCTGCGGGTCATCCACCGCGGTGTCGGTGGCATCACCGAAGGCGACATCAACCTCGCCGTCGCGGGTAGCGCGATCGTCCTGGGCTTCAACGTCCGGGCCGAGGGCAAGGCCACCGAGCTGGCCAACCGCGAGGGCGTGGACGTCCGCTACTACACGGTGATCTACCAGGCGATCGACGAGATCGAGCAGGCCCTCAAGGGCATGCTCAAGCCGGAGTACGAAGAGGTCCAGCTGGGCCGCGCGGAGGTCCGCGAGGTCTTCAAGTCCTCCAAGGTCGGCACGATCGCGGGTTGCATGGTGCTGTCGGGCGAGATCCGCCGCAACGCGCGGGCCCGCCTGCTGCGCGACAACAACGTCGTCCAGGAGAACCTGCCGATCAGCTCGCTGCGGCGGTTCAAGGACGACGCGACCGAGGTCCGCGAGGGCTTCGAGTGCGGTCTGACGCTGGGCAACTACTCCGACCTCAAGGTCGGCGACGTCATCGAGACCTTCGAGATGCGCGAGAAGCCGCGCGTCTGATGTTCTCCCGGCCGCCGGGGGCTCTCCGCGAGGGGAGCCCCCGGCACCACCCACGGTGATCACATTTGTACGTAGGTGCCCTTGAGCTGGACGTGCTGCTCGGCGACGTCCACTCGTTGAAGCAGAAGCGGTCCGTGGTGAAGCCCGTCGTGGCCGAGCTGCGGCGCAGGTTCGAGGTGTCCGTCGCCGAGGCGGGCCACCTGGACCTGCACCGCCGAGCGCTGATCGGAGTGGCGGCCGTCGCCGCCGATGCCGAACATGTCAGGGACGTCCTGGCCGCGTGCGAGCGGCTCGTCGCGGGACGCCCCGAACTGGAACTTCTCTCCGCCCGCCACCGGTTGGTGGGGCCGGAGGACGACTAGCCGGCCGGTCGCCGCGTTCGACCGCCGGGGTGTGAAGGAGGGAGCGCCGTGGCCGACCAGGCACGTGCGCGCAAGCTGGCCAAGCGGATCTCGCAGATCGTGGCCTCCGCGCTCGAACACGAGGTGAAGGACCCGCGCCTGGCGCGCGTGACGATCACCGACACGCGGGTGACCGGCGACCTGCACGACGCGACGGTCTACTACACCGTGCTGGGCGAGAAGCTCGACTCGGAACCGGACCTCGCGGGCGCCGCGGCGGCCCTGGAGAAGGCCAAGGGCGTCCTGCGGACGATGGTCGGCCAGCAGACCGGGGTGCGGTTCACGCCGACCCTGTCGTTCGTGACCGACACCGTGCCCGAAGCGGCCCGGCAGATGGACGAACTGCTGGCCAAGGCCCGCGAGCAGGACGCCGAGGTGGCCCGCCTGGCTTCGGGTGCCGAACCCGCGGGTGAGGCAGACCCGTACAAGGCCCCTCGCGAAGCCGAGGAAGCCGACTAGCGTTCCTGTCGTGTCCACTGACCTGAACGCCCCCCTGCGGGCCGCCGCCCGGACCCTGACCGACGCCACCGACGTGACCCTCCTGGCCCACGTGAACCCGGACGCCGACGCCCTGGGCAGCGCCCTGGCCCTGGGCCTGGTCCTGCACCGGATGGGCAAGCGGGTGCGCGTGTCCTTCGGCGCACCGGACGAGGTGCCGGAAACCCTGCGGGACCTCGACGTCGAGGGCCTGCTGGTCCCGGCCGCCGCCGTGCCCGAGGCCCCGGAGGTGCTGGTCGCCCTGGACACCGGTTCGGTCAAGCGCCTGGGCCCGCTGGCGGACCGGGTGGAGAAGGCCGGCGCGGTGATCGTCCTGGACCACCACGTGTCGAACCCCGGGTACGGCACGGTCAACGTCGTGGACGACACGGCGGAGGCCACCGCGCTGGTGGTGCTGCGCCTGTTGGACGAGCTGGGCGTGGAGCTGGACGAGCCGGTCGCCAGGTGCGTCTACGCGGGTTTGGTGACCGACACCAGGTCGTTCCGGCACGCGTCCTCATCCACCCACCTGGTGGCCGCGCGCCTGCTGGATGCCGGTGTGGACGCGGAGGCCGTCGCCAGGCCGTTGATGGACTCTCACCCGTTCGGGTACCTGGGGATGTTGGCCAAGGTCCTGTCGAAGGCCACCTTGGAACCGGCGGGCGCCGGCGGCTTGGGCTTCGTCCACGCCGTGGTGACGCTGGAAGACGCCGAGGGCTTGCGGCCCGAAGAGGTCGAGAGCGTGGTCGACCTGGTGCGCACCACGGCGGAGGCCGAAGTCGCCGCTGTGCTGAAGGAGTTGCGACCGGCTTATTGGTCGGTGTCACTACGCGCGGTGTCGAAGGTGGACGTCCGCGAGGTCGCGCAGCTGCTCGGTGGCGGCGGCCACCGCCTGGCCGCAGGCTTCACGGCCCGAGGCGAAGCCGACGACGTCCTCACCAAACTACGAGAAGCCCTGAACACCGTCACCAGCGCTTAACACCGGCGCGAAGCGCCGAACGGGCAGTCCACCGGAGGGGACACAACCCAAGCCGGGCTTCTTGCTTGTGTCATCTCCGTATGGCCCGCCCGAAGGGCTACCACATTTTCCCGGGGTTGGGCCAAAAAGTTTTGCGAGGAACGAGCAAAAGTTTTTCGACCAACCCCGGGAAAATGTGGTCGGCTTTGCCGGGTCATGCGGAGATGGGACAAGCAAGAAGCCCCCGCTTTGGTAGTTGTGTCCATCTTCGGTGGCTCGCCCGCCGGCGAGGCTCTTTTACGCTTTGAACTTGCGCTGTCGCTCTCAAGCCCACGCTTCGCGCGTCTAAACGCAACGCGCTCCGCGCTAACTAAGGATGAACGCGCTTCGCGCTTGGAAGCGCTTCGCGCGTTGCGCGAAGCGCTCTAAAGATAAAAGCGGCCGGGAGGCCTCCAGTGGGGGGGAAGGGCCTGCGTGTTCCCCACCGCATGACCTGGCGGAGCCGACCACACTTTTCGGGGGTCGGTCGAAAAACTTTTGCTCGTTCCTCGCAAAACTTTTTGGCCCGACCCCCGAAAAGTGTGGTAGCCCTTCGGGCAGGTCATACGGTGGGGAACACGAAGGCCCCTTGTGGCTGGGAGCCCAGCCCGCCGCTGCGCGGCGAAGTGCCGCGCTTCGCGCGAAGGGTGTGCCGTGCTTCCGATCGGTTGGAGTGTCGGTGGGGCGTGAGAAGGTGGGATGACCGGAGGAGGTGGGCTGTGTCGGAGCGGGTGTCTGCGAGGCGGGTTGTCGGGTTGGCTGTGCCCGCGCTCGGTGTCCTGGCCGCCGAACCCCTCTACGTCCTGGTCGACACCGCCGTGGTCGGTCACCTCGGTGCGCTGCCCCTCGCCGGGCTGGCGCTGGGTGGCGTGCTGTTCACCCAAGTGGCCACTCAACTGACCTTCCTCTCCTACGGCACCACCGCCCGCGCCGCCCGCCTGTTCGGAGCGGGGCGGCGCGCTGAGGCCGTGCAGGAAGGTGTGCAGGCGACCTGGTTGGCGCTGGCCGCCGGGGTGCTCGCCGTGCTCCTCCTCCAAGCCGTCGCCTGGCCGGTGGCCCGGGTCCTCGGTGGGGACGAAGTCGCCGGGCAAGCGGTCGCCTGGTTGCGCATCGCGGTGCTGGGGGCGCCGTTCGTGTTGGTGACCATGGCGGGCAACGGGTGGATGCGCGGGGTCGAGGACACCGTTCGGCCGCTTCGGTACGTGCTCCTCGGCAACGGGCTGTCCGCCGTGCTCTGCCCCGTTCTCGTCTACGGCGCGGACTGGGGGCTCGAAGGCAGCGCGGTGGCCAACGTGGTTGCCCAGGTCGTGTCGGCGGGGTTGTTCTTCCGGGCGTTGAAGGCGGAGGACGTGCCGCTTCGGCCGCAGCCCAAGCTGATGGTCGCCCAACTCGGCCTCGGGCGGGACCTGGTGGTGCGGGGGCTCGCGTTCCAGGCCTGCTTCATCTCCGCCGCCTCGGTGGCCGCGCGGACCTCGGTCGCGGCCGTGGGCGCGCACCAGATCGTCCTCCAGTTGTGGACGTTCCTGGCGCTCGTGCTCGACTCGCTGGCGATCGCGGCCCAGGCGATCGTGGGGCAGGCGCTGGGGGCGTCCCGACAAGAGCAGGCCAAGCGGTTCGCCTGGCAGATCACCGGCTACGGGCTGGTGTTCGGCGTGGTCCTCGGACTGCTGTTCGCGGCGCTGTCCGGCGTGATCCCCGGGCTGTTCACGTCCGACCCGGCGGTGTTGGGCGAGGTGCCGCACGCCTGGTGGTTCTTCGTGGCGTTGCAGCCCGTCGCCGGTGTCGTGTTCGCCCTCGACGGGGTGCTGCTGGGCGCGGGGGACGCGAAGTTCCTCCGGACCGCCACCCTGCTGTCCGCCGCGCTCGGCTTCCTGCCGCTGATCTGGCTGTCCCTCGCCTTCGGCTGGGGGCTGACCGGGATCTGGACCGGACTGTCCGCGTTCATGGCGCTGCGGCTGGTGACGATCCTCCTGCGCACCCGTTCGGGCAGGTGGGCGCGGGTGGGCGCGGTGTGGTGAGACCCACGTACCGGAATTGTTAACACTAGGCAAGTGTTTGCGGATGAACGGGGTGCCGCCGCGAAACCCAGAGGAGTCCGAACCTTGCCGGTCGATCGTGCCACGAAGCGAGCGTGGCTGATCTGGTCCACCGCGGTCGTCGTCTACGTCGCCGCCCTCTTCCACCGCACCTCGCTCGGCGTCGCCGGGCTGGAGGCCGCCGACCGGTTCCACGTCGGGCCGGCCGCGCTCGGCACGTTCACCGTGCTCCAGATCGGGCTCTACGCCCTGATGCAGATCCCCACCGGCCTGCTGGTCGACCGCTTCGGACCGCGCCGGGTGCTCACCGCCGCCGCCCTCCTCATGGGCACCGGCCAGCTGATGTTCGCGCTCGCCGAGTCCTACCCGCTGGGCCTGGCCGCGCGCGCCGTGCTCGGCGTGGGTGACGCCATGACGTGGGTCAGCGTGCTGCGCCTGGCCGCCGCGCACTTCCCGCCACGCAAGTTCAGCGTGGTGATGACGCTGTCCGCCGCGCTGGGTGGCGCGGGCAACCTGGTGGCGACCGTCCCGCTGACCCTGCTGCTGCGGAGCACCGGCTGGACCCTCACGTTCCTGGTCGCGGGCCTGGCGACCGCCGCCTACTCCGCCGTCGTGCTGTGGCGGGTCCGCGAGGCGCCCGAAGGGGTGACGCCGCCGGTCCCGGAGGCGGTGCCGCTGCGGACCGTGGCCAAGCGGGTCGCCTCCGCCTGGCGGGTGCCCGGCACGCGGCTCGGGTTCTGGGTGCACTTCACGTCCATGTCCGCGCCCGCGCTGCTCGGGCTGCTGTGGGGCTTCCCGTACCTGGTCGAGGCACAGGGGCTGAGCCGGCCGCAGGCCTCCGCCGTGCTGAGCGTGCTGGTGCTGGTGGCGATCGCGTCCGGGCCGGTGATGGGCGCGGTCATCGCGCGCAAGCCGGAGTGGCGGATGCCGATCGTCGGCGGGTACCTCGCGGCGGCCCTGGGGTGCTGGGCGGTGCTGCTGGGGTGGCCGGGCGGGGTGCTGCCGACGCCGGTGCTGTACGCGGTGTTCGCGGTGCTGGCGTTCGGGAACCCGGCGTCCGGCGTGGCGTTCGCGCTGGTGCGCGACTACAACCCGCTGCACCGGGTGTCCACGGCGACCGGCGTGGCCAACGTCGGCGGGTTCGGCGCGATCACGTTCGCCGCCCTCGCGGTGGGCGTGGTGCTGGACGTGCTGCCCCCGATGCCCGTCGCGCAGGCCTACCGGATCGCGTTCCTGTCCGTGGTCGCCGTGCTGGTGCTCGGGGTGTGGCGGACGGCCGTGTGGTGGCGCCGGGCGCGGGCCGCCGTGTTCGCCGCCGAGGACCGGGGCGAGCAGGTGCCGGTGCAGATCCGTCGCCGGCGTTGGGACGTGCTGGCGTCGGCCTAAGATGTCCGGTCGTGTCCGCATCATCTTCCGCTGTGCAGCCAGGTCTCGTCGTCGTCGACAAACCCGAGGGCATGACGTCGCACGACGTCGTGGCCAAGGTCCGCCGCATCCTCGGCACCCGCAAGGTCGGGCACGCGGGCACGCTCGACCCGATGGCGACCGGCGTCCTGGTGCTGGGCGTGGAGCGGGCGACGAAGCTGTTGGGCCACCTCGCGTTGGACAGCAAGGCGTACCTGTCCACGATCCGGCTCGGCGCGGCCACCACGACCGACGACGCCGAGGGCGAGGTGTTGTCCACTTCGGACGCTTCGGCGGTGCCGGAGGACGCGATCCGCGCGGGCGTCGCCAAGCTGACCGGGCCGATCCAGCAGGTGCCCAGCGCGGTGTCGGCGGTGAAGATCGACGGCAAGCGCGCCTACGCGCGGGTGCGGGCCGGTGAGGCGGTGGAGATCCCGGCGCGGCCGGTGACCGTGCACCGGTTCGACGTGCTGTCCATCCGCCGGGAGGAAGGCGCGACCGAGCTGGACGTGATGGTCGAGTGCTCGTCGGGCACGTACGTCCGGGCGTTGGCCCGCGACCTGGGCGCGGACCTGGGCGTGGGCGGTCACCTGGCCGCGCTGCGCCGCACCCGCGTGGGCCCGTTCGACCTGCGGGTCGCGCGGACCCTGGAGCGGCTGGCGGAGGAGCCGGGGCTGTCGCTGTCGCTGGACGAGGCGGTGGCGAAGGCGTTCCCGCGCCGGGAGATCGCGCCGCGCGAGGCGGTCGCGCTGTCCCACGGCCAGCGCCTGCCGGCCGGCGGCATGGAGGGCACGTACGGCGTGTTCGGCCCGGACGGCCACGTGGTCGCGCTGGCGAAGGACGAGGGCCCGATCGCCAAGCCGCTGGTGGTCCTCACCCCGGCGGGCTGACCTCACCCGGAAGGGTGATATTCGCGCACGGTCGGGTTCGTCGTGCCGAAGCCGCCGTTGGCGGTACTCGCACGCGGCCGACGCGCCTACGGTGGGGCGCATGGCGAGATGGGTGTGGCCCACGGCGGCCGGCGTCGTGACCTCGGCCACCGGGGTGGTCATCAACGTGGCCACCGACCGGGCGGACAGCCTCCTGGCGTGGGTGGGCGTGGTGCTGCTGACCGCGCTCGGGGTCGGGATCGGCATCGCCGCCCAACGAGCGGACCTGCGCCACCGGGAGGCCGCGCGGCACGACCTGCGCCCCACCGCGCCCGCCGCCCCGCCCGCCACGCCGCCCGCCGCCACGCCGCCCGCCGCCGCCCCGCCCGCCGCCGCCCCGCCCGCCGCCGCCCCGCCCGCCGCCGCCCCGCCCGCCGCCACAGCGCCCGCCGCCACAGCGCCCGCCGGCGAGCGGGCCGCTGCCGGTTCGCCGGACCCCGCGCACGCGCCGCCGCCCGAGGTGCCCCGATCCGTCTACAACCACCACCAGGGCAACACCTCCGGCCCCGTCATCCAGGTCGGCTACCTGCACGGCAACCTCAACCAGGGCAACACCGTCGACCAGAGCGCCACCGCCCACGGCGGCAGCACCATCCACCAGGCCGGACGTGACGTGCGCCTCGACCGCGACCGCTGAGTCCGCCCCTCACCGCCCACCACCCGCGGCTAGGCTTCCCCCGTGCAACGGTGGCGAGGGCTGGAACACCTTCCGGGCGGCTGGGGTCGCTGCGTCGTGACGATCGGCGTGTTCGACGGCGTGCACCGCGGGCACCAGGCGCTGATCAACCGCGCCGTCGCGATCGCCCGCGACAAGCAGGTGCCGTCCGTCCTGATGACCTTCGACCCGCACCCGTCCGAGGTCGTCCGGCCCGGCAGCCACCCCGCCCAGCTGACCTCCCTGCGCCGGCGCAGCGAGCTGGTCGAGGAGCTGGGTGTGGACGTGTTCTGCGTCATCCCCTTCACCGTTGAGGTGTCGCGGATGCCCGCGGACGAGTTCGTGCACGAGGTGCTGGTGGAGCAGCTGCACGTGGCGGCCGTCGTGGTGGGGGAGAACTTCACGTTCGGCAGCAAGGCGCTGGGCAACGTCGAGTTGCTGCGGCGGCTCGGGCAGCGGTTCGGTTTCGTGACCGAGGGGGCGGACCTGGTGACCGACGACGGTGTGACGTACTCGTCCACCTACATCCGGGCGTGCATCGACGCCGGTGACGTGAAGGCCGCGGCGCACGCGCTGGGCCGCCCGCACCGGCTGGAGGGCATCGTGGTGCGCGGCGACGGGCGCGGCAAGGAGCTCGGCTTCCCCACCGCGAACCTGTCCACGACCCGGTTCGCGGCGGTCCCGGCCGACGGCGTCTACGCCTGCTGGTTCGTCCACTCCGACGGCCGGCGGCTCAAGGCGGCCGTGTCGGTGGGCACCAACCCGACGTTCAGCGGTCGCGAGCGGCGCGTGGAGGCGTTCGTGCTCGACGTGGACGAGGACTTCTACGGGCAGCGGGTCGCGCTGGACTTCGTCGAGCGGCTGCGCGGCATGGAGAAGTTCGACACCGTCGAAGCCCTGCTGGAGCAGATGCACCGCGACGTCGAAGAGGCCCGCGGGTTGCTGGCGTGAGGGCTTTGGGCTAGCTGGGTGGAACCACCCGTGGGCCGGCGGCCCACCTGGCAAGATGCCTGTCACGTCCAAGCCGGTCAGGGGAGAGGCGAAGGTGGAGGACCACAAGATCGTCCAGCGCAACCTCGCGTTGCAGCGCGAGTGGTACGGGGAACCCCTGGGGGACCGGGTGCGGCGGCTGGTGGTCGCCTTCCGGGTGTCCCAGGCCCAGTTGGCCGACGTGCTGGGGATCAGCGCGCCCATGCTCAGCCAGGTCATGAGCGGGCGCCGCGCCAAGATCGGCAACCCGTCCGTGCTCGCGCGGATGATCATGCTGGAGCGCAAGGTCCTGACCCCCGACGTGGCCACCGGCGCGCCCGAGGCGTTGCAGCGGGCCCTGGACGAGGTGCGCGACTCCAAGCCCACGGTCAGCCGCGACTCGCTGCCGGTCAACGGCGCGGACGACGAGGCCGTCGTGTTCCCGTACCTGCGCCGCGTCGCCGACCGGCGGGAGCTGTCGCAGGCGGCGGACATGCTGCGCGACGACTTCCCGGCGCTGGCCGAGCTGCTGCGCCGCGCGGGCAAGGGCCGCGACGGCTGACGTGCGGCTGTTCACCGGCGTCTTCCCGCCCGACGCGGTGGTGCGGGAGCTGACCGCGGCGCTGGCGCCGGTCCGCGCCGCGCACCCCGGGCTGCGCTGGGTCGCGCCCGGTCGCCTGCACGTCACGCTCCGCTTCCACGGTGACGACGCGGAGCCGGGCGGGCAGCTCGACGCGCTGGCCGGCCTGCCCGCGCCGACGGTCCGGCTGGCGGGCTGCGGGCACTTCTCCGGGGTGCTGTGGATCGGGGTGGAGGGGCCGCTGGAACCGCTGGCGGCAGCCGCCGGGACGCCCCTGGACACCTGGCGTCCACATCTGACGGTCGCCCGCGCCCGCGGCCGGCGCACCCGTTGGCCGCACGTGGAGTTCACCGGTCGTGAGTGGACCGTGGGCGAGGTGGCGCTGGTGCGCAGCGACCCCGCGACGGGGTACGAGGTGCTCGACCGGGTGCCCTTGAGCACGTCGAACGCCCCGGACTAGCGACTACTGGTAACCTCGACAGTTGGGTCTGGCTGCGGTCCGTGGCGGCCATGACCGACTACCCCCGGCGACGGGGGCCGCACGGAACACGTCAAGGTAACAAGGAGTAGCGGGAACGTGGCACTGACCACCGAGCAGAAGAAGACCATCCTCGCCGAGTACGGCGTCCACGACAAGGACACCGGCTCCGCCGAGGCCCAGGTCGCGCTGCTGAGCAAGCGCATCGCGGACCTGACCGAGCACCTCAAGCAGCACAAGCACGACCACCACTCGCGTCGTGGTCTGCTGCTGCTGGTCGGCCGTCGCCGCCGGCTGCTCAACTACCTGCAGAAGGTCGACATCCAGCGCTACCGGTCGCTGATCTCGCGGCTCGGCCTGCGCCGGTGACCACCGCCGAGGGGGAGTGACCGGTCCGGTCGCTCCCCCTCGGTGCAGTACCAGCGGTACAACGAAACAAAGAGGATAGGGACGCAACGCACGCGCGGCGCACGGGACGACAGTTCGCCGGTCCTCGGTAGTGGCCCCCTGGCAGTGGAAAAGACCAGGGGACTTCGATCGAAGACCGGCCTCGTCCGAACCGCGACCCCGCGCCCGAACGCGCGCTGCGGCCCGCATGACGAGGAGTTTTTGAGCATATGACGGACACCGAGGTCCACGAGACTTCCGCCGTGATCGACAACGGGCGCTTCGGCACCCGCACCATCCGGTTCGAGACCGGTCGGCTCGCCCGCCAGGCGGCGGGCAGCGTCGTCGCCTACCTGGACGACGAGACCATGCTGCTGTCGGCGACCACGGCGTCGAAGCACCCCAAGGAGCACTTCGACTTCTTCCCCCTCACGGTGGACGTCGAGGAGCGGATGTACGCCGCGGGCCGCATCCCCGGCTCGTTCTTCCGCCGCGAAGGTCGCCCGTCGACCGACGCGATCCTGACCTGCCGCCTGATCGACCGCCCGCTGCGCCCGTCCTTCGTGGACGGTCTGCGCAACGAGATCCAGGTCGTCATCACGGTGATGAGCCTGAACCCGGCCGACCTGTACGACGTGGTGGCGATCAACGCCGCGTCCGCGTCCACGCAGCTGGCCGGCCTGCCGTTCTCCGGCCCCATCGGCGGCGTCCGCGTGGCGCTGATCGAGGGCCAGTGGGTGGCGTTCCCGACCCACGAGCAGCTGGAGAAGGCCGTCTTCGACATGGTCGTCGCCGGCCGCGTCGTGGGTGACGACGTCGCGATCATGATGGTCGAGGCCGAGGCCACCGAGAACGTGATCGACCTGATCGGCGAGGGCGCGCAGGCGCCGACCGAGGAGGTCGTCGCGGCGGGCCTGGAGGCGGCCAAGCCGTTCATCAAGGTGCTGTGCGAGGCGCAGGCGCAGCTCGCGCAGGTCGCCGCGAAGGCCACCGGCGAGTTCCCGACCTACCCGGCCTACCAGCCGGACGCGTTCGAGGCCGTCGAGGCGGCGGCGTCGGGCGAGCTGGCCCAGGCGCTGACCATCGGCCCGAAGCAGGAGCGCGAGACCAAGCTCGACGAGATCAAGGCGTCGGTGCTGGACAAGCTCGCCGAGCAGTTCGAGGGCCGCGAGAAGGAGGTCGGCGCCGCGTTCCGCTCGCTGACCAAGAAGCTGGTCCGCCAGCGCATCCTGCGCGACAAGGTCCGCATCGACGGCCGCGGCCTGACCGAGATCCGCTCGCTGTCGGCCGAGGTCGAGATCATCCCGCGGGCGCACGGCTCGGCGCTGTTCGAGCGCGGCGAGACCCAGATCCTGGGTGTCACCACGCTGAACATGCTGCGCATGGAGCAGCAGATCGACTCGCTGTCCCCCGAGACGCACAAGCGCTACCTGCACCACTACAACTTCCCGCCGTTCTCCACCGGTGAGACCGGCCGCGTCGGCTCGCCGAAGCGGCGCGAGATCGGCCACGGCGCGCTGGCCGAGCGGGCGATCATGCCCGTGCTGCCCAAGCGCGACGAGTTCCCCTACGCGATCCGCCAGGTCTCCGAGGCGCTGGGCTCCAACGGCTCCACCTCGATGGGCTCGGTCTGCGCGTCCACCATGTCGCTGCTCAACGCCGGCGTGCCGCTGAAGGCGCCGGTGTCCGGCATCGCCATGGGCCTGGTGTCCGACGAGGTCGACGGCAAGACCGAGTACGTGGCGCTGACCGACATCCTCGGCGCCGAGGACGCGTTCGGCGACATGGACTTCAAGGTCGCCGGCACCAAGGAGTTCGTCACCGCGCTGCAGCTGGACACCAAGCTGGACGGCATCCCGTCCGAGGTGCTCGGCGCGGCCCTGGGCCAGGCCCGCGACGCGCGCCTGACCATCCTGGAGGTCATGGCCGAGGCCATCGACAGCCCGGACGAGATGAGCCCGTTCGCGCCGCGCGTCACGTCGGTGAAGATCCCGACCGACAAGATCGGCGAGGTCATCGGGCCCAAGGGCAAGATGATCAACTCGATCACCGAGCAGACCGGCGCCGACATCTCCATCGAGGACGACGGCACGATCTACGTCGGCGCGGCGGACGGCCCGTCCGCCGAGGCCGCGATCGGCATGATCAACGCCATCGCGAACCCGCAGCTGCCGAAGGTGGGCGAGCGCTTCCTGGGCACCGTGGTGAAGACGGCCGCGTTCGGCGCGTTCGTCTCGCTGCTGCCGGGCAAGGACGGCCTGATCCACATCTCCAAGCTGGGCAACGGCAAGCGCATCGGCAAGGTCGAGGACGTCGTCAAGGTCGGCGACAAGCTCCGCGTCGAGATCGCCGACATCGACCAGCGCGGCAAGATCAGCCTGGTGCTGGTCAACGAGGACGACAACGCCGCTGCTCCGGCCGAGGCTCCGGCGCAGGACGAGGCCGAGGTCTCGGAGACCCCGGCGCAGTGACCGGACGCGTCAACGGGACGGCCGCGGGTGCTTCGAGCACTCGCGGCCGTCCGCTTAGCGGCCGGCTCGGGCACCTCCAGCGGCCGGGCAGCACCCGGTTGCTGGAGAGCGGCGAGACCGGGGTGACGGTGCGGCGCAGCGTGCTGCCGTCCGGGCTGCGGGTGATCACCGAGCAGATCCCGGGCGTGCGGTCGGCGTCGGTGGGGCTGTGGGTGCAGGTCGGGTCGCGCGACGAGCGGCCGGAGGTCGCGGGCGCCGCGCACTACCTGGAGCACCTGCTGTTCAAGGGCACGGCCAACCGGTCGGCCGCCGCCATCGCGGAGGAGATCGACGCGGTCGGCGGCGAGCTGAACGCGTTCACCGCCAAGGAGCACACCTGCTACTACGCGCACGTGCTGGACGAGGACCTGCCGCTGGCGATGGACCTCGTGTGCGACGTGGTGTTCGAGGCGCTGTGCGAGCCCAAGGACTTCGAGACCGAACGCGGTGTGGTGCTCGAAGAGATCGCGATGCGGGACGACGACCCCGAGGACCTGCTGCACGACGCGTTCCTGGACGCGCTGTTGGGCGAGCACGCGTTGGGGCGCTCGGTGCTGGGCACCGAACGGTCCATCCAGGACATGGACCGCGATGCGCTGTTCAGCTTCTACAAGCGGCGGTACACGTTGCCGCGGATGGTGCTCTCGGTCGCCGGGAACATCGACCACAACCACGTGATGCGGTTGGCGCGCAAGCAGATCGGCGACCGCCTGGCGCGGTCGGGGTCACCGGTCGCGCCGCGCACCGGACGGGCGCGCATCGCGTCCACGCGCAAGCTGGTGCTGCACAGCGACGACACCGAGCAGGCGCACCTGATGCTGGGCGTGCGGGCGTTGGACCGGCACGACGAGCGGCGGTTCGCGTTGAACGTGCTCAACGCGGCGCTGGGCGGCGGCATGTCGTCGCGGCTGTTCCAGGAGGTCCGCGAGCGGCGCGGGCTGGCGTACCAGGTGTACTCGTCGGTGGGGCTGTACGCGGACACCGGCACCTGGTCGGTGTACGCGGGGTGCCAGCCGGACCGGCTCGGCGACGTGGCCGGCGTGGTGCGCGACGTGCTGTCCGTGGTGGCGTCCGGCGGCCTGACCGACGCGGAAGTGGCGCGCGGCAAGGGCCAGCTGCGCGGCGGGCTGGTGCTGGGGCTGGAGGACACCAGTTCCCGCATGTCGCGCATCGGCAAGGGCGAGCTGAACTACGGCGACTACCTGTCGGTGGAGCAGACGTTGAGCCGGATCGACCAGGTGACCGGCGAGGAGGTCGCCGCGCTGGCCCGCGAGTTGTTGCGACGCCCCGTCGCCGCGGCCGTGGTCGGCCCTTACGCTCACGCCGACGATTTGCCGTCCCAGGTGCACGAGGTGATCTCTTGAGTGAGCGTTCTGCGATCCGTGTCGGCGTGCTGGGTGCGCACGGGCGGATGGGGTCCGAGGTGTGCCGCGCGGTGGACGCGGCGGCCGACATGGAGGTCGTGGCCCGGGTCGACGCGGGTGACCCGTTGCAGGCCCTGGTCGACGCGGGCGTCGAGGTCGTCGTGGACTTCACCAACCCGGACGTGGTCATGGACAACCTGCGGTTCTGCGTGGACCACGGGATCCACGCGGTCGTCGGCACGTCCGGTTTCGACGGCGAGCGCCTGAAGACCCTGGAGAAGTGGCTCGGTTCCGGTTCGGTCGGTGTGCTGATCGCGCCGAACTTCGCGATCGGCGCGGTGCTGTCGATGCGCTTCGCGGAGCTGGCGGCCAAGTACTACGACTCGGCCGAGGTCATCGAGCTGCACCACCCGCGCAAGCTGGACGCGCCGTCCGGCACGGCCGCCCACACGGCGCGGCTGATCTCCGCGGCGCGGGCGGCGGCCGGCGTGCCGCCGATGCCCGACGCGACCACGCAGGAGGCCCCCGGGGCGCGGGGGACGCTGGTCGGGGACGTGCGGGTGCACTCGCTGCGGATCGCCGGGATGATCGCCCACCAGGAGGTCGTGTTCGGCACGGAGGGCGAGACGCTGACCCTGCGCCACGACTCGCTGGACCGGACGTCGTTCATGCCCGGCGTGCTGCTGGCGGTGCGCACGGCGCCCGAGCGGCCCGGGTTGTCGGTCGGGCTCGACAAGTACATGGACCTGTGAAGACCCGCACGGTCGCGTTCCTCATCACCGCCGCGCTGGCGGTGTACTTCGTGCTGCTCGGCGGCCGGGCGTTCGTGCTCATCGGCACGGGCGACCCGGTCGGCGTCGGGCTGGGGATCGGCGTGCTGGTGCTGCCCCTGATCGGGGCGTGGGTCGCGTGGACGAACCTGCGGTTCGGGTTCGTGACCGAGCGCATGGCCCGGCGGTTGGCGGAGGAGGGCGGGCTGCCGGACACGTCGTCGTTGCCGCGCCGCCCGTCGGGCCGGGTGGACCGGGACGCCGCCGACGCGTGGTTCGAGGAGCGGCGGGCCGAGGTGGAGCAGTCGCCGGAGGACTGGCGGCGCTGGTTCCGGCTGGCGCAGGCGTACGACCTGGCGGGGGACCGGGGGCGGGCGCGGTCGACCATGCGCAAGGCGATCGAACTATTCCAATTGCCGACGAATCGGGCGTGAAGCATTCGGGTGAGACGGACTTCATCCGGTCTTAACGGCTTCTTGCCTTGGATTGTCCGGTGACCCTCAGTAGCGTGGGTGGCGTGTCGAACGCCTGCCAGAACGTGCGGCTGACCGTCGCCTGCCTGCTCATCGTGACCGCCCTCGGCGCGGCCCTCGCCCTGACCTGACCCGGCCCCGTTGGGATGTTCGGGGGTCACACCTCCGGGTGGTTCCGGGTGCGATCAGTGCTGGACACGGGTAGCCGCATGAACATGGACCGAACAGCGGTGGACCGCCTTTTCGACTGCGACCTGCTCGACCGTCACGGAGAACGCGTGGGCACCGTGGCGGAGCTCTGGATGGACGGCGGCCGTCCCCTGTGGGCGACCGTGCGGACCGACCACGCCACCACGCTCGTGCCCATCAGGGGCGCCCAGGTGCGGGATCGGCGACTGGTCGTGCCGGTCGACAAGAGGGAGATCGAGGACGCGCCCGAGATCGGCCCCGAAGTGTCCGAAGTGGACCACGTCCGGCTGCACGACCACTACGGGCTGACCGTCCCCCAGCAGCGGCTGGTGCGGCGGGCGCGGCCTAGTGGAGCAGCCACCCCGCCATCAGACCGGGCGACGCGGCGAGGACGCTGAACCGCGCGAACCTGCCCACCATGCCGGTGGTGATGAACAGCCACGACGACATGCCCGCCAACCCCGCGAGCACCGTGGTGAACATGAACGGCGGCAAGCCGACCACCGAGCTGACCGCGTGCGTGCCGAACATCCAGTGCGGGTGCCGGTGGCAGCGGTCCCGGATGCGGTCCAGGCGGGCCTTCCACCTCAGCCGCCGCGTCGACGGCGGCTTCTCCTTCCCGGTCCGGTGCATGAACGCCGGCAGGCGCAGCGAGCCGCGCGCGGCCAGGAAGTAGAACATCTTGCCCAGGACCTGGCCCACCGCGACCGCGAGGCCGATCCACCACCACGAGATGTGGGGCTGCTGCGTCACGAGGCCGATGACGAAGACCTCGATGCTGATGAGGGGGATGATCGCGGACCCGAACGCCACTCCGAACGTCAGGCCGAGCCACCCCAGCAGTGCCCACACCCGTTCGAGGCTAGCAACACCTCAGTCGGCCAACAGTAGGGTCAACCCCCCGGAAACCCTTATTTCGCGCAACGGTCGCCCTCCGGCGTCCAGCGTGCGCACCGTGCCGTCGGACTCCCACCCGGCCTTGGCGTAGAAGCCCGTGGACGCCGGGTCCGCTTCCGGGACCCAGGCGACACCGCGCGTGTTCCCCTTGTCACGCAGCGTCCCGGCGGCGGTGGCGAGCAGGCGTCCGCCGTGCCCCCTCCTGCCCCAGCGGGGTTCGACCAGGATGCTGACCAGGCCGGTGGTGGCGGCGTCCGCGGGAAGCGTTCCGTCCGCCCTGGCGACCTCGTCCGCCGGCGCCTGGCCCACCACGCAGTAGCCCACGAGGTGGTTGCCCTCGGTGGCGACCAGGACCTGGCCCTCCTCGACGGCCTCGGCCCACGCCTGCGTGGTGTCGCCCAGACCGCCCAGGACCTCCTCCGGAAGGAGGTTGCGGTACGCGGTGCGCCACGTGTCGCGGTGGAGGCGGGCGATCTCCTGGACGTCGTCGGGTGTCGCTGCCCGGACTGCGGCGTCGGCCATGGGAAGACCCTAGTGGCCGAAACTCGCGTGAACCGGACGGGTGTCCCGTGAAAGCGTGCGGGGCATGCGCTGGGCAGCTCTGGGTGTCGTGTATGTGGTGTGGGGGTCTACGTACCTGGCCATCAAGTTCACAATCGAGACCATGCCGCCGCTGTTGTCGGGTGGGTTGCGCTTCTTAGTGGCCGGCGTGGTGCTCACGCTCGTGGTGGGGCGTCGGATGCGCATGACGTGGCCGCAGGTGGGGACCGGTGTGCTGCTCGGGTTGCTGTTGCCCGCGTGGGGCAACGGGTTGGTCGTGGTGGCGGAGCAGTCCGTGGCGTCCGGGTTGGCGGCGTTGATGGTGGCGTCCGTGCCGCTCTACGTGGTGGTGATGCGGCGCGTGGGCGGTGAAAGGCCGCCGGCGGTGACCTATGTGGGCGTTGTGGTCGGGTTGGTCGGCCTGGGCGTGTTGTTGCTGCACGACGTGGGCGGATCGACGTGGTGGGGGCCGTGGTTGGTGCTGCTGTCCGCGTTCGGGTGGGCGCTGGGGACGTACCTGAGCGGGCGGTTGCCGGTGCCGGCCAACCCGTTCGCGTTGTCCGCCGTGGAGATGGTGGCGGGCGGGGTGGCGTTGACCGTCGTCGGGCTGGCGTCGGGGGAGCGGCTGGACGTGACGGCGGTGTCCGCGCGGTCCTGGACCGCCTGGGGTTACCTGGTGGTGTTCGGGTCTCTGTTGGCGTTCAGCTCGTACGTCTACGTGCTGGGGCAGTTGCCGGTGTCGACAGTGGCCACTTACGCCTACGTGAACCCGGTGATCGCCGTGCTGCTCGGGGTGTGGCTGGCCGACGAGCGGTTCGGGGCGGTCCAGCTGGCCGGCGGCCTGCTGGTGGTGGTCGCGGTGGTGCTCGTGGTGCGGGCCGAGCGGAAGTGTCGTACCCCCGTGGGAACATCCGAACCGTGCAGAACATGAGTGCGGACGTCGCCCGCCGGATCGCGCTGGGCGCCCAGGGATTCGCCGACCCGCGGCCGTCGTCGCCGCCCACGCGGCGGCACCTCCAGCGGGTGCTCTCGCGCGTCCAGCTGATCCAGCTCGACTCGGTCAACGTGGCCGTGCGGGCGCACTACATGCCCGTGTTCAGCCGGCTGGGGTCCTACACACCGTCGCTGGTCGACGAGGCGGCCTGGTCCCACAGCTCGCGCAAGCCGCGCATGCTCGTGGAGTACTGGGCGCACGAGGCGAGCCTGGTGCCGGTCGAGGACTGGCCGCTGCTGCACTCCGGCGCGAAGCGGCCCGGCTGGTGGCACAACTACACCTCGATCGCCGAGCGCGACCCGGGCCTGGTCGAGGACATCCTGGCCGTGGTGAAGGAACTCGGGCCGGTCGGCGCGGGCGCGATCGAGAAGGCGCTGGCGGGCGGCGGGCCGCGCCGCAAGGACCACTGGGGCTGGAACTGGTCGGAGGTCAAGAAGATCTGCGAGTGGCTGTTCGGGTCCGGGCAGCTCACCACGGGCACGCGGCGCGGGTTCGAGCGGCTCTACGACCTGACCGAGCGGGTGCTGCCGCCGGAGGTGGTGTCGAGGCGCGTCACGGCGGAGGAGGGCGCGCGGGAGCTGGTGGCGCGGGCCGCGTCGGCGCTGGGCGTGGCCACCGAACCGGACCTGCGCGACTACTACCGCCTCGCCCCGGCCCGCAGCCGGCAGGCCGTGCGGGAGCTGGTCGAGGAGGGCGTGCTGGAGCCCGTGCAGGTGCAGGGGTGGACGTCGGTGGGCTACCGCCACACGTCCGCGCGCGTGCCGAGGTCGGTGCCGGGCCGGGCGCTGCTGTGCCCGTTCGACCCGCTGATCTGGGAACGTGACCGGACCGAACGCATCTTCGGCTTCTACTACCGGATCGAGATCTACGTGCCGGCGGCGAAGCGCGTGCACGGCTACTACGTGTTCCCGTTCCTGCTCGACGGCCACCTGGTGGGTCGGGTGGACCTGAAGGCGGACCGGCAGGCGGGCGTGCTGCGCGTGCAGGCGGCGCACTCGGAACCCACGGCCGACCTCGGCCGGGTGGCGGTGGAGCTGGCCGCCGAACTGCGCCACATGGCCGACTGGCTGGAACTGGACAAGGTCGCCGTGACCTCGCGCGGTGACCTGGCCCCGGCACTGAAGGCGGTGGTGCGCTGACCACTGCTGTCGCCAAGCGCCGGGCGGGCGGCACAGGGCGGTCCGCACGCTCCTCGGATGAGGACCGCGGCGCGCGCGTCGGGGGTGCGCACGCCGCGGTCGGTCTCAGGCGGAGCCCGCGGTCGAGGCCGCGGTCACCAGGGCGTTGCCGGTGCCCGTGCGGCCGGTGATGACCAGGGCCGGCGTCTCGGTCGGCGGCGTCCCCGACACGTCGAGTTCGCTGCGGGCCGTGCCGGCGGTCGAGAGCAGGTCCACCTCGGCCGCCACGCCGGGGTGCACGCCCACGCGCACGTGGCCCGAGCCGGTGCCCATCTGGATGCGGCCGGCGGCGGCGTCCGCGATGGTCACGTCACCGCTGCCGGTGCGCACCTGCACGTCGTTCCGCACCGCGCCCAGCCACACGTGCCCGGTGCCGCTGTAGAGCACCGTGTTGCCCGCGATGGACGCCACCTCGATGTCCCCGCTGCCCGTCTTCGCCCGCAGCCCGCCCGGCATCGGGCCCAGGCGCAGCTTGCCCGACCCCGAGTTGACCTGCGACGGGGCGTCGGCGCCGTCCGTGGTGACGTCGCCGGTGCCGGTCTGGATCTCCAGCCGGCCCGCGGTGCCGGTCACGGTCACGTCCGCCGCGCCCGACTTCGCGATCACGTGCGACCCGACCGGCGCGCGCACGGTCACGCCCAGCGGCACCGCGCGCAGCGGCAGCGCCTTGGACGAGTGCACCTTCAGCCGCCGCCCGGTCAGCTCGACGCGGGCGTCCCGCACGGCGTCCGGCGGCGCGGCCCCGCCACCGCCCTGCCCGAACTGGTCGTTCACCCAGCTCAGCAGGCCGGTCAGGCCCGCGGTCCACGAGTCGCCCGGCGCGGCCTCGTGCCGGACCTCGACGTGCACCCCGGGCTCGTCCACCAGGTGCACCCGCACGCGGCCGGCGAGCAGGGCGATGTCGACCTCCACCACGCCCTCGACCTCGAAGCTCTGCTGTCGCACGACTTCCGAGTCCACGACGTCCCCCCTCAGCCCTGCACCCAGCCGCGCACCCGGGACCCGTTGTCGTCCTTCGGCGGCTGCTGGTGCTTGTCGTGCCAGTTCTTGTGGTGCCCGCGCCGCCCGCCGACCGCGCCCTGCACGGCCTGCGCGACGAACGTGTTGAGCGACATCCCCTGCGCCGCGGCGGCCTGCTCGGCCTTGGACTTCAGCTCGTCCAGCAACCGCAGCGTGATGCGCGTGGCGTCACCGCCGGTGGGCCGGGGAACTTCCCGCGGCTCCGGTTCGTGGTCCCGGGGGGAGGACGCGCCGGTGACGACCACCTGGACGTCCCGGCCGTCCAACCGGACCTGCACGACGGGCCCGTCGAGCGCGACGGTCACCTCCGCGGCCAGGTCGGACAGGGCGTTCATGAGGGCCAGCCGGGCGGCCGGCTCCAGCGCGGCGGACAGCACGGCCGCGGTGCGCCGGGTGTCGTCGTCCCCGGCGGAGGCGGCCGTCGCGAGGTCCTCGCGCAGTTGCGCGATGTACGGCGACAGATCCATGACACCACCATGCCGCCATCGGTGACATCAGTCAAGGAAGAAATGACATCACGACGACACCACAACCGTTGCCATAGCTGCTCGGCCTACTCCATGCGGCGCAATGCGGCGTGATTCTGAGCCACGCGCGGCCCTGGGTTAGGGTTCCCGGCATGGCTGAGACGGTGTCGCCGAAGGTGCAGTTGATCGCGAAGACGGAGTTCTTCCCCCCGGCGGACGTCCCGTGGTCCACCGACGCCGACGGCGGCGAGGCGCTGGCCGAGTTCGCCGGGCGCGCCTGCTACCAGTCGTGGACCAAGCCGAACCCCGCGACGGCCACCAACGCCGGCTACATCAAGCACATCATCGAGGTCGGCCACCTGTCCGTGCTGGAGCACGGCAGCGTCAGCTTCTACTTCACCGGCCTGTCGCGGTCGCTCACCCACGAGCTGATCCGGCACCGCCACTTCAGCTACTCGCAGCTGTCCCAGCGGTACGTGCCCGAGCGCAACGCCGCCATGGTCGAGCCGGACGTCATCGCCGCCGACCCCGAGCTGCACGAGCTGTTCCTCAAGGCCACCCAGGCCAGCGTCGACGCCTACACCGAGCTGCTCAAGGGCCTGGAGCAGAAGTTCTCCGACGTCCCCAGCGCCACCCTGCGCCGCAAGCAGGCCCGCCAGGCCGCCCGCGCGGTGCTGCCCAACGCCACCGAGACGCGCATCGTCGTGACCGGCAACTACCGCGCGTGGCGGCACTTCATCGCCATGCGCGCCACCGAGCACGCCGACGTCGAGATCCGCGCCCTGGCCGTCGAGTGCCTGCGCCAGCTGCAGAAGGCGGCGGCCAACGTGTTCGCCGACTTCACCATCTCCGCGCTGGCCGACGGCACCGAGGTCGCGTCCAGCCCGCTGGTCACCGAGGGCTGAGGCGCCGGCGTGAAGCGGCTGATCGTCGACGTCCAGCCGGGGGAGTACACGGTCGCGCGGCTGCCCGCCGACGCGGCCGTCCCGCCCGGCCTGCTGGACCGGGCGGGCCTGGTGTCGGTGACGCGCACGCCGGACGAGCTGTCCATCGTGTGCCCGAGCGAGCACGCCCCCGCCGGCGGCGACGCGCAGCCGGGCTGGCGGCTGCTCACCGTGCGCGGTCCGCTGGAGTTCACGCTGACCGGCATCATGGCGGCGCTGTCCGGTGAACTGGCGGCGGCCGGCGTGAGCCTGTTCGCGCTGTCCACCTACGACACCGACCACCTGCTGGTGAAGGCCGCCGACCTCGGCCGCGCCACGCAGGCCCTGCGCAACTCCGGCCACGAGGTGAACCTCCCGACCTGATCGGGCGTGTTCCCCGGCGAAGTCACGAATCCGTGAAACCGGGTGGGCCGCGCGACGGTCTGAAGTAGCGTTCGGCCGTTCCAGGCTTCGAGGAGTTGCGCAGCGGTGACAGGTCCACAAGGTGTGAGTGCCCAACCACGCGTCATCGCGGGCAGGTACGCGCTGCTCGGCGAGCTGGGCCGCGGCGGCATGGGCGTGGTGTGGCGCGCGCAGGACAACGTCATCGGGCGCCAAGTCGCCATCAAGGAGCTGCACCTGCCCGACGGCATCGCGGCCGAGGAGCGCCGCGTGCTGGAGGAACGGGTGCTGCGCGAGGCGCGCACCGCGGGCCGGCTCAACGACCCCGCCGTGGTGACCGTGTTCGACGTGGTCGCCGAGAACGGCATGACCTACATCGTCATGGAGCTGGTCGAGGCGGCCACGCTGTCCACGATCATCGCCCAGTCCGGCCCGATGCCGCAGGACCGCGTGATCTCCATCGCGCTCCAGGCGCTGTCGGCGCTGGAGACCGCGCACAAGGCCGGGATCGTGCACCGGGACGTCAAGCCCGGCAACCTCATGGTCCAGCCCAACGGCCGGGTCAAGCTC
This sequence comes from Saccharothrix mutabilis subsp. mutabilis, assembly GCF_039521145.1. Lineage (NCBI taxonomy): Bacteria > Bacillati > Actinomycetota > Actinomycetes > Pseudonocardiales > Pseudonocardiaceae > Saccharothrix > Saccharothrix mutabilis. The sequence continues at coordinate 351,918 of NZ_BAAABU010000005.1, read as the reverse complement.
ACCGACTTCGGCATCGCCCAGGCGATGGACGACCCGCGCCTGACCACCAGCGGCAGCCTCATCGGCTCGCCCGCCTACATGTCGCCCGAGCGCATCCACGGCCACGAGGCCTCGCCCGCCTCCGACCTGTGGGCGCTGGGCGCCACGCTCTGCTACGCCGTCGAGGGCCTCAACCCCTACGAGCGCTCGTCCACCGCGTCCACGCTGCACGCGATCATGAACGAGATGCCGCGCCTGACCAGGGCGCACGGCGCGCTGGGCGCGGTCATCACGGGCCTGCTCATGCCCGACCCGAACGCCCGCCTCACCGGCCCGCAGGCCCGCGCCATGCTCGACCGCGCGGTCGCCCAGCCGACGCCGCCCAGCGGGTTCGCCGGCCCCGGCGGCCCCACGATGCAGTACCAGCCGCCGACCATCCCGCCGCGGCGCAAGCCGTGGGTGAAACCGCTGCTCACGGCGGTTGCCGCGATCGGCGCGGTGGCGTTCCTCGTCCTCGGCGTCCTGGTGGACCGGTGGCTGTTCACCGACAAACCGCCCGCCGCGATGGCCGAGACCATCACCTTCGGCAGCGGCGGCACGCTGCCCGAGTTCAAGCTCAACGCGGGCTACTGCGGCGACAACTTCCTCGCCCCGTCGGTCCGCGTCGGCAGCGCCGAGTGCGACGAGGCGCACAGCGTCGAGGTGTACGGGGAGGGCGGCCCGTTCGGCAGCTCGGACAAGGTCGCCTACCCGGGCGACGAGTGGCTGCGCAAGTACGCCGAGAACTTCTGCACGCTGGTCTTCAAGTCCGACCGCGTGCCGCTGGAGGGCAAGGACGCCAAGCTGCGCTACGTCGCCGTCGTGCCGACCCAGGCGGAGTGGAAGGAGAGCTACTCCGCGTCCAAGGGCTCGCGCGAGGTGTTCTGCGTGCTGTGGGACAAGAACCGGGTCGAGCTGACCGAGCAGGTGCACGCCAAGAAGTAGGGTGGGGCGCATGGGCGTCGCACAGGACGAACGCAGGCTGCTCAGCGAGCTGTTCACCGAACGCGGGCCGGACGCGCCCACCCTGTGCGACCCGTGGCGCACCCGCGACCTCGCCGCCCACCTGGTCCTGCGCGAACGCCGGTTCGACGCGGCCCTGGGCATCCTGGCCAAGCCGCTGGCCGCGCACGCGCGGCGCGTCCAGGACGGTTACGCCGCCAAGCCGTGGGCCGAGCTGGTCGACCTGGTTCGCTCGGGCCCGCCCGCCTGGTCCCCGTTCGCCCTGCTCGACGACGTGCTCAACACCGTCGAGTACTTCGTCCACCACGAGGACGTGCGGCGCGCGGCCGACGACTGGTCGCCCCGCTCGCCCGACCCGCGCCGCGACGCGGCCCTGTGGAAGGGCCTGGCCCGCGTGGCGAAGCTGACCTACCGCGCGAGCCCGGTGGGCGTCGTGCTGCGCCGCCCGGACGGCGAGTCGGTGACCGCGAAGGCCGGTCCGAACCCGGTGATCCTGTCCGGTCAGGTCTCGGAACTGCTGATGCACGCCTTCGGCCGGGCCCGCGCCGAGGTCGAGTACGACGGCGACCGCGACGCCGTCACCGCCGTGAAGAGCCTCGACCGGGGCGTGTAAGCCCAGCCCAAAGGGGGTTGCGGGCACCGCAGGCGGTAGCGTTTGGCCATGACCGGATGCCCGACCGCCTCACCCGGCCGACCTTTCGGCCGCGTGCTCACCGCCATGGTCACGCCGTTCGACGCCTCCGGGGCGCTGGACCTGGACAAGGCGCAGGAGCTGGCGAAACACCTGGTCGACCTGGGCAACGACGGTCTGGTCGTCAACGGCACCACGGGCGAGAGCCCCACGACCACCGACGCCGAGAAGGCGGAGGTCATCCGCGCCGTGGTGCAGGCCGTGGGCGACCGCGCCACCGTGGTCAGCGGCGCCGGCACCTACGACACCGCCCACAGCGTCCACCTGGCCCGCTCCGCCGAGGCCGCCGGCGCCCACGGCCTGCTCGTGGTCACCCCGTACTACTCCCGGCCGCCCCAGGCGGGCGTGGAGGCGCACTTCAAGACCGTCGCGGACGCCACGGGCCTGCCCGTGATGCTCTACGACATCCCGCCGCGCGCCGTGACCCCGATCGAGGTGGACACGCTGCTGCGGCTGGCCGAGCACCCGCGCATCCTGGCCGTCAAGGACGCCAAGGGCGACCTGTTGGCGGGCAGCAAGGTCATCGCGGCCACCGACCTGGCCTACTACTCCGGCGACGACCCGCTGAACCTGCCGTGGCTGTCGGTCGGCGCGGTGGGCTTCGTCAGCGTGATCTCGCACATCGCCGCCGACCGGCTGCGCGCGATGCTCGACGCGTTCGAGTCCGGCGACGTCGCCGCGGCCCGGACGATCCACCGCGAACTGCTGCCCCTGCTGCGGCCGTTCACCCGAATGCCCGGCGTCACCTACGCCAAGACCGCTCTGCGTCTGAAGGGCCTGGACGTGGGTAACCCACGCCTGCCCCTGGTACCCGCATCCACCGAGGACATCGAGGCCGTCTCCGCTGTCACGGCCGAACTGGGAGTCAACGCGTGATCAACCCGACGTCACCCCCGCCCGCCCTGCCCGACGGAGGTCTGCGCGTCGTCGCACTGGGCGGCATCGGCGAGGTCGGCCGCAACATGACCGTGTTCGAGCACGCCGGCCGGCTGCTGGTCGTGGACTGCGGCGTGCTGTTCCCCGAGGACGACCAGCCGGGCGTCGACCTGATCCTCCCGGACTTCCGGGCGATCGAGGACCGCCTGGAGGACATCGACGCGCTGGTCCTGACCCACGGGCACGAGGACCACATCGGCGCGGTGCCGTTCCTGCTCAAGCTGCGGCCCGACCTGCCGGTGGTGGGCTCGCGGTTCACCCTGGCCCTGCTGGCGGCGAAGTGCCGCGAGCACCGGCAGACGCCCGCGCTGGTGGAGATCGCCGACGGCGAGCGCCGCACGTTCGGGCCGTTCGAGCTGGAGTTCTTCGCGGTCAACCACTCCATCCCGGACGCGGTCGCGGTCGCCATCCGCACGGCCGCGGGCCTGGTCCTGCACACCGGCGACATCAAGCTGGACCAGCTGCCGCTGGACGGCCGGCTGACCGACCTGGCGGGCTTCTCGCGCCTGGGCGACGAGGGCGTGGACCTGTTCCTGGTCGACTCCACCAACGCCGAGGTGCCCGGTTTCGTCGCGCCGGAACGGGAGATCGGCCCGGTCCTGGAGAACGTGATCCGCAAGGCGAACCAGCGCGTGATCGTCGCGTGCTTCGCCTCGCACGTGCACCGGGTGCAGCAGGTGCTGGACGTGGCGGCGCAGTACAAGCGCCGGGTGGCCCTGGTGGGCCGTTCCATGGTGCGCAACATGGGCATCGCGGCCGAGCTGGGCTTCCTGCACGTGCCGGACGGCTTGTTCGTGGACCTCAACGAGGCCATGGACATGCCGGAGAACGAGGTCCTGTTCGTCTCGACGGGCTCGCAGGGCGAACCGCTGTCGGCGCTGTCGCGCATGGCGCGCGGCGAACACCGCCAGATCTCCATCAAGGCGGGCGACACCATCGTGTTGGCGTCGTCGCTCATCCCGGGCAACGAGAACGCGGTCTTCAACGTGGTGAACGGCCTGTCCCGCTTGGGCGCGACGGTCGTGCACCAGGGCAACGCGAAGGTCCACGTGTCGGGCCACTCGCCGGCGGGTGAGCTGTTGTTCCTCTACAACGCCGTGCGGCCGTCCAACGTCATGCCGGTGCACGGCGAGTGGCGGCACCTGCGGGCGAACGCGGCGCTGGCCGTGGCGACGGGCGTGTCCGAGGACCGGGTGGTGATCGCCGAGGACGGCGTGGTCGTGGACCTGGTCGACGGGAAGGCCTCCATCACCGGCCGCGTGGAGGTGGGCCACGTGTACGTGGACGGCCTCTCGGTGGGCGACGTCGGCGAGTCCACCCTGTCCGACCGCCTGGTGCTGGGCGAGGGCGGCTTCATCGCGATCACGGTGGCGGTGGACTCCAACACCGGCCGCGCGGTGGCCCCGCCGACGGTGTCGGGCCGCGGCTTCTCCGACGACCCGAAGGCGCTGGACCAGGCGATCTCGTTGGTGGAGATGGAACTCTCGCGCACGGAGGTCGAGGGCATCACCGACTCGCACCGCATCGCGCAGGCGGTCCGCCGCGTGGTGGGCCGCTGGGTGGCCGAAACCTACCGCCGCCGCCCGATGATCGTGCCGACGATCATCCCGGTCTGACCGGCCCCGTGCCGCGCGGCGAGCGTTCGCCGCGCGGCACGGTGTTCTACGCCGCCTCGGGCCGCCAAGGGCTGCTGCCCGTCGTGGGTCGCGTCGGGTCGTGGAACTTCGGCAGGTCCGGTTCGTCCGCCCGCAACGGCACCAGCCCCGCCGTGATCGCCCGCATGATCCGTTCGTGCGCCCGTCGCGCATCCCCCGGCCGTCCGTCGCGCAAGTCCGACAAGTCCACCGGCGCGCCGAAGTGCACCTTGAACGTCGGACGCCGCCGCAGCCCGCGCACGTAAGAAACCAGGTAGGGCTTGAAGTCCGCCCACCCGTTCACGTGCGTGTTGCCCCAGTACACCGCCTCGTGCGCGCCCCACTGGCTGACCGGGATCACGGGCACCCGACCGCTCAACGCCAGCCGCGCCGCCCCCGTCTTCCCGCGCTCGGGCCACAACCCGGGGTCCAGGCTGATCTTGCCCTCCGGGTACACCGCGATGGGGTCGCCGCCGCGCCGCAACGCCTCCACCGTCCGGTGGTAGGCCTCGCCGACCGACGTCGACGCCCGGTCCACCCGCAGGTGGCCCGAGGCCCTCAACGCGGGCCCCATGACCGGGGCGTCGAGCAGGCCGCCCGCGAGCAGGAAGCGCGGGTGCACGCCCAGTTCGCGGCACGCCGCGATCAGGACGAACGGGTCGAGGTTGCCGATGTGGTTGGACGCGAGCAGCAGGGGACGGCCCTTGAGGTCCGCCGGGATGTCGCCGGTGACTTGCAGCCGTCCGCTGAGACCTACGAACCCGCGGTCGATGGTCGTCAGCACGCGCCACAGCAGTGGTGTGGACACAGCGGGGAAGGCTACGGCGTGTCGAGGTGTGGCCGTAACCGATTCCGGGCAACTATGGACGACGAGCAGCGCAAGTCACGTCCTGCCGTGACCGTTGGGGCCGGTGGGACCAGAGCGACTAACGTTGGAAACCATGGCTGGCCGAACCGGATCCCCGCGTGGCAAGGGCACGACCCGGAAAGGCGGGTCGAAGCCCCGGGCGCGCACGTCCCGGTCCCGCCCCGCACCCCGCAAGCCCGCCGGAGGGGGCTCGGTCGCCAGGGCCTGGGGCCTGCTCGGCCGCGGCGTGGGCGGCGTGGTCCGCGCGGTCGGTCGGGGCAAGGACCTCGACCCCGAGCACCGGCGCGACGGGCTCGGCCTGGTGCTGATCGCCGCCGCCGTGATCACCGGCGCGGGCGTGTGGTGGCAGGCCGGCGGTCCGGTGGGGCAGTGGGTGGACGTCGCCGTGCGCAGCTCGGTGGGCGCGCCCGCGATGATCGTGCCGCTGGTCCTGCTCGCGGTCGGCGTCACGCTGATGCGCACCGACCCCGACCCGGAGGCCCGGCCCCGCCTGGTGATCGGCGGCGTGCTGGTCGCGGTCGGCTTCCTCGGCATGTTCCACCTCGTCGGCGGGCTCCCGACCGACCCGGTCGAGCGGCGCGGCGCGGGCGGCGCGCTGGGCTACCTCGCCGGCGGGTTCCTCGCCCAGGGCCTGACGCCGTGGGTCGCCGGGCCGCTGCTGGTGCTGATCTTCGCCTACGGCGTGCTGGTCCTCGCGCACCTGCCGATCCGCGAGGTGCCCGCCAAGCTCGGCTCGCTGCTCGCCGGCCGCCGGACCGACGACCGGCTGGAGGGGTTCGGCCGCGAGGAGGAGCAGCCGGCGGAGGAGGACAAGCCGGTCCGGCTGCGCCGCCCGTCGCGCCGCCGCCAGGCCTCCGCCCCCGACGAGCAACCCGAACTGCCGCTGGACGAGGCGCCCGCGGAGGAACAGCCGCCGCCACCGCCGCGCCCGGCGCCGAAGCCCAAGCCCAAGGCGGAGCCCGAGAAGCCGCAGCCGACGATGGCCGTGCGCGCGGTCGAGGGCGACTACCAGCTCCCGCCGCCCACCATCCTCAAGGACGGCGACGCGCCCAAGGCCCGCAGCAAGGCCAACGACCAGATGATCGAGGCGATCACCGGCGTCCTCGACCAGTTCTCCATCGACGCCCAGGTCACCGGTTTCACCCGCGGCCCGACGGTGACCCGCTACGAGGTCGAGCTCGGCCCCGGCGTGAAGGTCGAGAAGATCACCGCGCTGACCAAGAACATCGCCTACGCCGTCGCCACCGACAACGTCCGCCTGCTCGCGCCCATCCCGGGCAAGTCCGCGGTCGGCATCGAGGTGCCCAACAGCGACCGCGAGATGGTGCGGCTGGGCGACGTGCTGCGCTCGCCGAGCACGGTCAAGGACAACCACCCGATGGTCATCGGGCTGGGCAAGGACATCGAGGGCCACTTCGTCACCGCGAACCTGACCAAGATGCCGCACCTGCTGGTCGCCGGCTCCACCGGTTCGGGCAAGTCGAGCTTCGTGAACTCGATGCTGGTGTCGCTGCTCGCCCGCGCGACGCCGGACGAGGTCCGGATGATCCTCATCGACCCGAAGATGGTCGAGCTGACGCCGTACGAGGGCATCCCGCACCTGATCACGCCCATCATCACCCAGCCGAAGAAGGCCGCCGCCGCGCTGGCCTGGCTGGTGGAGGAGATGGAGCAGCGCTACCAGGACATGCAGGTCAACCGGGTGCGCCACATCGACGACTTCAACCGCAAGGTCCGCTCCGGCGAGATCGCCGCGCCGCCGGGCAGCGAGCGCGTGTACCGGCCCTACCCGTACATCATGGCGATCGTGGACGAGCTGGCCGACCTGATGATGACCGCGCCCCGCGACGTCGAGGACGCCATCGTCCGCATCACGCAGAAGGCGCGCGCGGCGGGCATCCACCTGGTGCTGGCGACCCAGCGGCCGTCGGTGGACGTCGTGACCGGCCTGATCAAGACCAACGTGCCGTCGCGGCTGGCGTTCGCCACGTCGTCGCTGACCGACTCGCGGGTCATCCTCGACCAGCCCGGCGCGGAGAAGCTGATCGGCATGGGCGACGGCCTGTACCTGCCGATGGGCGCGTCCAAGCCGGTGCGCGTCCAGGGCGCGTTCGTCGGCGACGAGGAGATCGCCGAGATCGTCAACTTCACCAAGCTCCAGGCGCAGCCGGAGTACACCGACGGCGTCACCGCGGCGAAGGCGGGCGAGAAGAAGGAGATCGACGCCGACATCGGCGACGACCTGGAGCTGCTGTTGCAGGCGGCGGAGCTGATCGTGACGTCCCAGTTCGGCTCGACGTCGATGCTCCAGCGCAAGCTGCGCGTGGGCTTCGCCAAGGCGGGCCGGTTGATGGACCTGCTGGAGACGCGCGGCGTCGTCGGTCCCTCGGAGGGGTCGAAGGCGCGCGAGGTGCTGATCAAGCCGGACGAGCTGGACTCGGTGGTGTACCTGATCAAGGGCGGGCCGGCCCCGGACGAGGACTGACCCGCCCCGGTCTCAGCTCGCGCCGAACTCGCGGACCGCCTGGTAGTACAGGTCCGCGGTCCGGTCGCACGTCCAGTTCCCGGCGCACTGGTGGTACAGGTCCGCCTTGAACTTGTCGTCGATGCGCAGGCGCGTGGTCTCGTTGAACCGGGACTGGCGCTTGTAGTTGCGGTAGCCGAAGTCGTGCCGGTGGCAGGCGGGCAGGAACTTGAAGCCGAACGGGTTGTCCGGCGACCAGGAGCAGCCGTCGGAGGACCAGTCGAGCTGGTCGGCGTGCGGGGTCTGCGCCCGGATCGAGCCGAACTGGGCCAGCGTGCGACCGAACAGGTAGTCGTCGGTCACGGCCGGCGCGTCGATGGCGGCTCGGGCGTCGCCCGCGCCGAGCAGGAAGGCGGCGGTGGCGAGGACGGCGGTGGCGGCGGAGCGCAGGGTTTTCACAGGTGTTCCCCCTCGTGAGGAATGGCCGTGAAAACGTTCCTACCGGTGGCTGATCGACATCCGACAGCCCCGATCGGCTCACGCGAGAGCAACACCGGGTGAACGTTCGCGGTGCCCGGCGGGCCTCTCGCGGTCCGCCGGGCACCGTCGTGCCCCGTCGTCGGACGTGCGAGCCGAACCCCTCCGAACCGGCTCGTGCGCCCCTGGCACGCTCAGGAGGGCTCGTCGCCCTGGTCGAGGAACCGGCGGATGGTGGTCTCGTCCGGTATCTCGTTCTCCGTGTCGATGAGACGTTCGGCGATGGGCACGGGTTCCTCTGCCCAGGCGGGTCGGAAGTCGCCGCCGGGCAGCAGCCCGTGCCGCCGCGCGAACTCCTCGGCGGCCTCGCGGATCGACTCGCGCAGCGTGCCGACGACCACCGTCTCGGCGGTGTAGGTCAGCTCGACCAGCAGCGCCCGGACCCGGTCGAGCTGGTCCTCCTCGGCGGACTTGCCGTCCAGCTGGGGCCACAGCCGCCGCTCGAACACCTCCACGAAGTCGGCGGCGATGCCGTCGGTGGCCCGGCGCAGCCCCGCGAACTGGTCCAGCACGTCCTCGGCGGGCACGGCCAGCCCCGCCAGCCGGTTCCCGGCCTCCAGCGCCCACCGCCGGGTGTGCGGCCACCCCCGCCGCCACCGCACGAGCCCGAGCTGGATGGCGCGGCGCAGCACGGCCGGCCGCATGTCCCCGGTGGGCACCAGCCGCTTGAGGTCCCGGACCCGCACGCGCACCCAGTCGTCGGGACCCTCGGTGTCGCCGACGCCGAGCACCGCGGCGACGCTCGCGCCCTGTTCCCGGGCCTTGACCAGCTCGGCGATCGCGGGCAGCGAGAACCCGCGCGACTGCAACCGCTGGACCAGCGTCAACCGCTCGATGTGGGACTCGTCGTAGTAGGCGACCCGCCCCTGCCGGCGCGGCGGGTGCAGGACGCCCTTGGTCTGGTACATGCGGATGGTGCTGCCCGGCAGCCCGACCCGGACCGCCAGCTCGTCCACGGTGAGCTGCACGCGCCCATCCTTCCGGCGCGTGGCTCAACGAGTCAACACTGTTCGAGTGAACACTCGAACAATCAGAGGTGGAGCAGCATCCGCGAGTTGCCCAGGGTGTTCGGCTTCACGTAAGAGAGGTCGAGGAACTCCGCCACGCCCTCGTCGGCCGACCGCATGATCTCCTCGTAGACCTCCGGCGACACCGGTGTGCCGTCGATCTCCACGAACCCGTGCCGGCTGAAGAACTCGGTCTCGAACGTCAGCACGAACACCCGGGACAGCTGGAGCTCGCGCGCGGTGTCGATCAGCCGCCCGACGAGCCGGTGCCCGATCCCGCGCCCCAGCGCCTGCGGCGCCACGGCCACCGTGCGGATCTCCGCGAGGTCCTCCCACAGCACGTGCAGCGCGCCGCACCCGAGCAGCTCGCCGCCCTCCTCGGCCACCCAGAACTCCTGGATGTCCTCGAACAGCGTGACCAGCGGCTTGGACAGCAGCACCTTGCCCGCGTACAGGTCGATGAGCGCCTTCATGGCCCGCACGTCACCGGTGCGCGCCCGGCGCACGTTGATCGGGTCGTTCACGGTGCAAACGTAGCTCCCGGCGGTCCCGTCGTGCCGCTCGTGGGCATCCGGGTCGCCGATGGCGGTGATCGGGTGAGCGGCAGTTGGGCGCTGACGTCCGGCGTTCACACCCAGGGCGGCTACCCTGAGCACCGTGTCTTCCCCCACCACGGCCAAGCGCGTCGCCATGCTGACCCTCGGGTGCGCCCGCAACGAAGTCGACTCCGAGGAGCTCGCCGGCCGGCTCACCGCCGGCGGCTGGGAGCTGGTCGACGGTGACGACGCCGACGTGGTCGTGGTCAACACGTGCGGCTTCGTGGAGTCGGCCAAGAAGGACTCCGTCGACACCCTGCTCGCCGCCGCCGACAGCGGCGCGAAGGTGGTCGCCGTCGGGTGCATGGCCGAGCGGTACGGGGCGGAGCTGGCCGACAGCCTGCCCGAGGCGCAGGCCGTGCTGGGCTTCGACCACTACGACAAGCTCGCCGAGCGCCTGGACGACGTCCTGGACGGCAAGACCATCGAGTCGCACAAGCCGGTGGACCGCCGCACGCTGCTGCCGCTCACGCCCGTGCAGCGGCCCAAGGCGGCCGAGGACGTGCAGGTCCCGGGCCACGGGTGGGGCCCGCGCGTGCTGCGCACCCGCCTGGAGGACACCCCGGTCGCCCCGCTGAAGATCGCCTCCGGCTGCGACCGCCGCTGCTCGTTCTGCGCCATCCCGAGCTTCCGGGGCGCGTTCGTGTCCCGCCACCCCGACGAGATCGTGGCCGAGGCCCGGTGGCTGGCCGAGCAGGGCGTGCGCGAGGTGTTCCTGGTCTCGGAGAACTCCACCTCCTACGCCAAGGACCTGCCGCGCGAGCTGGGCGGCCTGGAGAACCTGCTGGAACGCCTGGCGCAGGTCGCGGACCGCGTCCGCGTCTCCTACCTCCAGCCCGCCGAGACCAAGCCGTCGCTGGTCAAGGCCATCGCGACGACCCCGAACGTCGCCCAGTACTTCGACATGTCCTTCCAGCACTCCAGCGAGGCCGTGCTGCGCCGGATGCGCCGGTTCGGGTCCACCGAGTCGTTCCTGGGCCTGGTCGAGCAGATCCGGGCGCTGGCGCCGCGGGCTGGCATCCGGTCCAACGTCATCGTCGGCTTCCCCGGCGAGACCGAGGAGGACGTTGCCGAGCTGGAGCGGTTCCTGACCGAGGCCCGCCTGGACGCCGTCGGCGTGTTCGGCTACTCCGACGAGGACGGCACCGAGGCCGAGACCCTCGACGGCAAGCTCGACGCCGACACCATCGCCGAGCGGGTCGCGCGGATCTCGAACCTGGTCGAGGAGCTGACCGCCCAGCGCGCGGAGGACCGCGTCGGCGAGGAGGTCGTCGTCCTGGTCGAGACCGAGGAGGACGACGAGAACGACTGCGTCGGCCGGGCCGCCCACCAGGCGCCCGAGGTCGACGGCGAGTGCGTGATCACCAACGCCGACGGCCTGCGGGTCGGTGACCTGGTGCGCTGCCGCGTCGACGCCGCCGAGGGCGTGGACCTGGTGGTCACCGCGATCGAGGTGCTCCCGAGGTGACAGAACCCGCGCGCGTGCCGGTGCTGAACATCGCCAACGTGCTGACGATGTCCCGGCTGGTGCTCGTGCCGGTGTTCCTCTACCTGCTGTTCGCCGAGGACGGCGGCTCCTACTGGTGGCGGCTGGCGGCGTTCGGCGTCTTCGCCGTCGCGTCGGTCACCGACCACGTGGACGGCAACCTCGCCCGCAAGCACGGCCTGATCACCGACTTCGGCAAGATCGCCGACCCGATCGCGGACAAGGCGCTCACCGGGGCCGCCCTGGTCGGGCTGAGCCTGCTGGGCGAGCTGCCCTGGTGGATCACCGTGGTGATCGCGGTGCGCGAGCTGTTCATCACCCTGCTGCGGTTCTGGGTGATCCGCCACGGCGTGATCCCGGCCAGCCGGGGCGGCAAGGCCAAGACCCTGGTGCAGATCGTCGCGATCGGCCTCTACCTGCTGCCGCTGCCCGCGAACCTGGAGCTGATCGCGGTGGTGGCCATGTACGCGGCGGTCGTGCTCACCGTTGTGACCGGCGTGGACTACGTGGTGCGCGCGTTCCGGCTGCGTGCCCGCGGGAAGAGGGCGGTGGCCGGGGCGTGAGCGCCGTGGACGTCGTCGCCGCGCTCAAGGCGCGGGGGGAGACCGTGGCCACCGCCGAGTCGCTGACGGCCGGGCTGGTGGCCGCCGAGATCACCACCGTGCCGGGGGCCAGCGCGGTGCTGCGCGGCGGGCTCGTGGTCTACGCGACCGACCTGAAGGCGTCCCTGGCGGGCGTGGACGCGGCGCTGCTGGCCGAGCACGGCGCGGTGCACCCGGAGGTGGCCCGGCAGCTCGCCGAGGGCGCGCGGACGCGCTGCGGGGCGACGTGGGGCCTCGGGCTGACCGGGGTGGCCGGGCCCGACCCGCAGGACGGGGTCGAAGCGGGTACGGTCCACATCGGTTTGTCCGGTCCGTCCGGTTCGGCGGTCGAAACCATCACTGTCGGTGGTGATCGTCACGAAGTCCGCCACGCTTCCGTGATCGCCGCACTCGATCTTCTGGAGGACCACCTGAAGATCGCCCGAGCGTGACTTGAGCAGCGCAATCCCGGTCACACCGGGACGGCCCCGCGGGAACAACGGGGCCGGTTCAGTCGTTCGCTTGTGGCGGACGTGCACCGAAGTCACTGCCCGTCGACGGGACGGGTCGGTAACGTGGTGGCACGGCCGGCCGGAAGGAGGCGCGCGATGACCGTGCTGCTACGCGAGGCGATCGGTGATCGGCTCCGCCATGCCCGCACCACCCAACGCCGCACGCTGCGCGAGGTCTCCAGGACCGCCCGCGTGAGCCTGGGGTACCTGTCCGAGGTGGAGCGTGGCCGCAAGGAGGCGTCCAGCGAGCTGCTGGCCGCCATCTGCGAGGCGTTGGACCTGCCCCTGTCGGAGCTGCTGCACCTCGTCGCGTCGGACATCGGCGCGGTGACGCAGCCGGTGCCCACGCCCGCGGAGCTGGCCGAGCGGACCGAGCGTCCGACCGCGCCGAGCCTCGAAGGCGGCACCCTGGTGCCCACCGTCATCGGCAACGACCTGTCCGATCTGCGCATCCAGCCGATGCTCACGCACCGGCTGTCCACGTCGATCGAGCCGCGCGGCGCCGTGGTGGCGGCGTAAGCCGAGCACTGCTCACGACGAAGCCGAGCCGGGGCACACCGGCTCGGCTTCGTCGCATGCGCGCGGGCGCTGCGTCCGAGCATGGGTTTCGTCACACTGCAACGAGTTGGCAACCGGGGGCGGGGTCGCCGCGTCCACCCCGGCACAGGAGCGGCAGGATGACCATGTCGACGCCGAAGTTTCAGGGGTGACTCAGGGTGAACCCGGATATCTCCCCAGGTCGGTGGAAGCGGCACGGGACAACTGACACGATGGAACCAACACCGGCACCGGGTCGTTGCCAGTCACGAGCGCGAGCCAGGGAAGTGCGGAGAAGGCAGGCGTAGGAGATGGCCAACCCTTTCGTGAAGGCGTGGAAGTACTTCATGGCGGCGTTCTCGTCCAAGATCGACGAGCACGCCGACCCGAAGGTGCAGATCCAGCAGGCCATCGAGGAGGCGCAGCGGCAGCACCAGGCCCTGTCGCAGCAGGCTGCCGCCGTGATCGGCAACCAGCGCCAGCTGGAGATGAAGCTCAACCGGCAGCTCGGTGAGGTCGAGAAGCTCCAGGCGTCCGCGCGCCAGGCGCTCGTCCTCGCCGACGAGGCGCGGACCAAGGGCGACGAGCAGCGGGCGCAGGAGTTCGAGAACGCGGCCCAGTCGTTCGCGACCCAGCTCGTGACGGCCGAGCAGAGCATCGAGGACCTCAAGACGCTGCACGACCAGTCGTTGCAGGCCGCGCAGCAGGCCAAGTCGGCGGTCGAGCGCAACGCGATGGTGCTGCAGCAGAAGCTCGCCGAGCGCACCAAGCTGCTCTCGCAGCTGGAGCAGGCGAAGATGCAGGAGCAGGTGTCCAACTCGCTGCGCCAGATGACCGAGCTGGCCGCGCCGAGCAACACGCCGTCGCTGGACGAGATCCGCGACAAGATCGAGAAGCGCTACACCACGGCGCTCGGGTCGGCGGAGCTGGCGCAGAACTCGGTGCAGGGCCGGATGCTGGAGGTCCAGCAGTCGACCACGCAGATGGCGGGCTCGTCGCGGCTGGAGCAGATCCGGGCGTCGATGCGCGGCGGGCAGGTCGCCGGTGAGGTGACCAGCGGCCAGTCGCAGAGCGCGGCGGCGAGCATCCAGCAGGAGATCGCGCAGCGCGTGCAGCAGGCCCAGAGCGCGCCGCAGGGTGCGCAGCAGGCCCAGCAGAACCCGCCCGCGAGCCAGAGCTGAGCGTGGGGTCCGCGATGGAGCACCCCGCGCGCAAGGCGGCGGGCGAGATCGCCCAGATCGTCGGCGCCCAGCTGCAAGGTCAACTCGCGGACCAGGTCAAGAGGCGGTTCGCCGCGTGGAACGACCCGCGCGCGAAGCTCGACCGGCGCTACCGCCGGTCGAGCCGCGCGCTCACGTTCTGGCTGATCGTGCTGTCGATCCTGACCGTCGTCGGCGGCCTGGCGCTGGCGGTGGGCATCCACACGGCCTTCGCCGTGGTGGCCTTCGGCGGCGCGGCGGGCACGGGCGTGCTGGCGCTGCGCACGCGCGGCAAGATGCGCGAGATCGACGCGGCCCGGCAGCAGTTGGCGATCGCCCCGGTGCGCACGCCCCTGCCGGCGCGGTCGTCGGCGGCCCGCGGCCCGATGGAGCGCCTGGAAGAGGCCGAGGACACGCTGCGCGAGTTGCTGCACCAGATCGACTCGGCGGCGCTGACGTCCGTGCCGACCGACTCGGTCGTGCAGGCGCGGGCGACCGGCGCGGAGGCGGCGTCGGCCCTGCGCGCGGTGTCCCAGCAGTTGCAGGCGGTGGAACGCGCCCGCGACACGGCCCCGCCCCTGGACCGCGCTGCGCTGGTGGAGGGCGTGCGGCGGTTGCGGGAGCAGCTGGACGAGGGCGTGGACGGCTACTGCGGGCTGGTGGCGGCGGCGGGGCGGGTGCTGGCGGAGAGCACGGCGTCCAACCCGCGGCAGGTGCTGGGTGAGGCGACCGACCACCTGGCCGGCCTGGCCTCGGCCATGCGCGACCTACCCCGCTGGAACTGAGCCCGACACGGCCGGCGTTGTGCCGCGCGGCCGGCTGGCGGCTGGCGTTGTGCCGCGCGGCGGGCTGGGCGGCTGGCGTTGTGCCGCGTGGCCGGCTGGGCGGCCGGCGTTGTGCCGCGGCTGGCTGGGCGGCCGGCGCTGACTGCCGGGCGGCCGGCGTTGTGCCGCGGCTGGCGCTGAGTGCGGCGCGGCTGGCTGGGCGGTCGGCGTTGAGTGCGGCTGTCGAGCGCGGCGCGGGCGGCTTGGCGGGTTTGTCGTGCTTGGGCGCGGCCTCCGGCCCCCGGTTCGATCATCGCACGCGGCACCGACAGTTCACCGCGTGTGGTGGTGGGAGGCGCGCAGGAACCAGTCGACCTCGGCGCGCGTGCTCTCCGGCGCGGCCCAGCCGTTGATCAAGGCCAACAGGGTCAGGTAGCGCTCGCGGCGCGGGTCGTTCACGGCCTCCAGGTGCTCGGCCAGGCCGTCGCCGAAGCGGTCGGTGAGCTCCGCGACCACCTCGCCCGCCTCCGGTGCCGTCGGGTCGAGTGCGAGCAGCGGGCGCACCCGGTCGCGGACCACCGCCACCGCGTCGGGCCGCACCCCACCGGACCCGCCGCCGCCCGACCAACCGGACCCGCCGCCGCCCGACCAACCGCACCCGTCGCCGCCGGACCCGCTGGACCCGCCCGACCGACCGGACCCGTCGCCGCCGGACTCGCCAAGCCGCCCGTAGCGGGCCGTCAGACGGGCCAGGAGCGTCCGGAAGCCCGGGTCCCGGGCCAGGGCCGCCAACTCCACCCACGCCGCCACCTGCGCGGGCTCCGGGTCGTCGGGCAGCTCGGGCGTCAGGGTCCGCGCGATGCCCTCCACGCCCGACCGGCCGGCGAACACCTCCGCCAGGAAACCCGCCACCAACTCCCGGCGGGCGTCGGCGGACAGCAGGGCCAGGTCGTGCACCACGTCGATCTCCTCCGGGTTCGTCGCCAACCGGCGCAGCACCGCCCGTCGCCCCACCAGCACCCGGAGGTGGGCGTCGAGCGCGTCGGCGTGCGCGGCGGCGACCTCGGCGACGGTCGTCTCCCGGTCCAGCACGCGTTGGATGGTCGCCAGGTCCACGCCCAGGTCGCGCAACGTCCGCACGAGGTCCAGGCGGGCCGCGGCGGCGTGGTCGAAGCGGCGGTGGCCGGTCGGTCCGCGGTGCGTCGGCGGCACCATCCCCCGATCGGCGTAGAACCGGACCGCCTTGACCGACAGGCCGCTGCGTCGCGCGAGGTCACCGATGGTGAGGGAAGTGTCACCGCTCATGGCGCCCACCCTGGGTGCTCCCCCTGGTGGAAGGTCAAGTTCCCGGTCGCGCCATGATGGGGCCATCCGCACGAACGGGTGTTGGATCACGTTGCGTAGTCGAGTTGGGCTGAAGTGGCACTGGGCCTGGTATCCCTTGCTGCAATCGTGTGATTATCAGACCGTTATCTGGCCTCGCCCACTACATGGCGTGGCAGGATCCGTTGGTCGGACAACGGCGTTCGGCCTGGTCGCCGGGGAGGGCATTGAGTGGCGTTGTGGACCGTGCACGGCGATGGGCGCACCACCGACGGTGACGCCATCGCGCCCGAGGAGCGGCTGAGCTGGCCGCTCACCATCGGCTTCGGTGCCCAGCACCTGGCCGCCATGGCCGGCGCCACGATCCTCGTCCCCGCCACCACCGGTCTGCCCGTCAGCACCACCCTGCTCTTCTCCGGCGTGGGCACGCTGCTGTTCCTGCTCATCACCCGCAACCGGGTCCCCAGCTACCTCGGCGCGTCCTTCGCGTTCATCGCCCCGCTGGAAGCCGCGCGCAGCGAGGGCGTCGCCGCCCAGCTCGGCGGGGTCGTCGCGGCCGGCCTGCTGGTGATCATCCTCGGCGTGGCGGTCAAGGCCCTGGGCGTCCGGCTCCTGGAGTCGGTGATGCCGCCGGTCGTGACCGGGGCCGTGGTGATCCTGATCGGCCTCAACCTGTCCCACCGGGCCACGGACTCGTTCTCCGAGCAGCCGCTGCCCGCCGTGGTGACGATGGGCATCATCCTGCTGTGCGGCGTGCTGGGCCGGCGCCTGTTCTTCCGGTTCTCGGTGCTGCTCGGCGTGGTCGTCGGCTGGGTCCTCGGTTTCGTGCTGGGCGTGGTGAACACCGACGCCGTCGGCAACGCCGCCTGGGTCGGCCTGCCCGACTTCCACGCGCCGGAGCTGCGCCCGTCGGTGACGCTGCTGGTCTTGCCGGTGGTGATCGTCCTGGTCGCGGAGAGCGTCGGCCACGTCAAGGCGGTCGGCGGCCTGACCGGGCGCAACCTCGACGGCAGCGTCGGCGACTCGATCATCGCCAACGGCCTGTCCACCACGTTGGCGGGTTTCGGCGGCGGCACCGGCACCACGACGTACTCGGAGAACATCGGCGTCATGGGCGTGACGAAGGTGTACTCCACGGCCGCCTACGCGGTGACCGGCGTGTTCGCCGTGCTCCTGGCGTTCTCCCCGAAGGCGACCGCGGCCCTGGCCACCGTCCCGGCGGGCGTGGTCGGCGGCGCGACGCTGGTCCTGCTCGGCCTGATCAGCCTGGTCGGCGTGCGCATCTGGATGGACAACCGGGTGGACCTGACGAACCCCGGCAACGCCCTGGTCGGCGGCGCGGCCCTGGTGGCGGGCGTGGGCGACCTGACGTTGAAGCTGGGCGACCTGGAACTGGGCGGCCTGGTGTGGGGCTCGCTGCTCGTGGTGATCCTGCACCCGATCATGCGCTGGCTGCGCGCCGCGCGCCCCGCCCAGCCCTAGAGCGCCTTCACGATCCGGCGCACCAGCCCCGGGCCCTCGTAGATGAACCCGGTGTAGACCTGCACCAGGCTCGCCCCGGCGTCGAACATGGCCTTGGCGTCGTCCGCCCCGAAGATCCCGCCCACGCCGACGACCGGCAGCTTCCCGTCGGTCTCCCGGCTCACGAACCGCACGACCTCGCGCGCCCGCGCGGCCAGCGGACGGCCGCTCAACCCGCCCGCCTCGCCCGCCCTGGGCTGGTCGGCCGGCGCGAGGCCGTCCCTCGACAGGGTGGTGTTGGTGGCGATCAACCCGGCCACCCCGTGCGCCGCGCACACCTCCAGCACCTCGCCGATGGCCTGGTCGGTCAGGTCGGGCGCGATCTTGACCAGCAGCGGCTTGCGCCGGCCCGACCCGGCCAGCTCGCCGGACGTCTCGTCCAGCGCGGACAGCAGCTCGGTCAGCGCGCCGCGGTCCTGGAGGCTGCGCAGGCCCGGCGTGTTGGGGGAGCTGATGTTGACCGCGAAGTAGTCGCCGTGCCGGTACAGGGCGCGCAGCGAGGCGCGGTAGTCCTCGACGGCCTCCTCGACCGGCGTCACCTTCGACTTGCCCAGGCTGATGCCCAGCGGCACCGACAGCGGCCCGAGCCGGTCCAGGCGGTTGGCCAGTTCCAGCGCGCCGTCGTTGTTGAAGCCCATCCGGTTGATGATCGCCTCGCTGTCGCGCAGGCGGAACAGGCGCGGCTTGGGGTTGCCCGGCTGCGGGTGCCGCGTCACCGTGCCGACCTCGACGAACCCGAACCCCAGCGCGCCCCACGCGGGCAGCGCGCGGCCGTTCTTGTCCAGGCCGGCGGCCAGGCCGACCGGGTTGGGGAACCGCACGCCGAACACCGTGCGCTCGGCGGCGGGCTTGCGGCGCACCGCCTTCGCCAGCGGGCTGACGGCGCTCAGCGCCCGCAGGGTGGTCTCGTGGATGCGCTCCGCGTCCCCGCCGTGCATCCGGAACAGGACGTTGCGCACCACGCTCTTGTAGACCACGGCGGCAACTCTAAGCGATCGGGCCCGGTTGGCAGCGCGGGCACCAGAACGTCGGCCGCTCCTGCACGCCCGGTCCCTGACCGGCCACGCGGATCTTGGTGCCGCAGCGGAAGCACGGCCGGCCGGTCCGTTCGTACACCCAGGACTCCTTGCCGCGACCCATGAACCCGGTGGTGTTGCGGAAGACGGTGTTCGCGTTGGCCAGCAACAGCTTCCGGCTCAACTTGACCGCCTTCGCGGCGTCCACGTCGGACACTTTGGTCCACGGCGAGGCGCCCATCAGGAAGCACACCTCGCACTTGTAGACGTTGCCGACGCCGGCCATGATCCGCTGGTCCAGCAGCGCCTGGCCGATCTCCTGGTCGGGCTGCGCCGTGAGACGCCTCACGGCCTCCGCCTCGGCCTCGGGGGTCCAGTCGCCGAGCAGGTCGGGCCCGAGGTGACCCACCAGGGTGTCCTCGCGGTCGGTCGGCACCAGTTCCAGGTCGTGCAGGTTGAACCCGACCGCGAACCGCTCCGGGACCTCCAGCAGCACGCGCACCTGGTGACCGGGCCGCTTCCAGCGCTCGCCCGGCCGGTACAGGTGCCACGAGCCGTCCATGCGCAGGTGGCTGCGCAGCGTCAGGTCGCCGGAGAACCGGGTGAGGATGTGCTTGCCGACCGTCGCCACCTCGCGGACCTCCCGCCCCGCGAGGTCCACAGTGGACAGGCGCGGGTGGCGCAGTTCCGCCCGCACGAGCGTCTTCCCGGCCAGCGCCTCGTCGAGCCGCCGGCCGGTCAGGAAGACCGTGTCACCCTCGGGCACCGGTGTCGAACGCCACCTTCAGGCCGAAGCCGACCAGCACGGACGCGGTCAGCCGTTCCGTCCACCGCCGGACGCGGGGCCTGGTCAGCGCCACGGCCGCCCGCCCGGCGAGCCACACCACGCCGATCTGCCACACCTGCCCGAGCCCGACGTGCACGCCGACCAGCAGCGCCGCCCACCCGGTCGGGTCCCCGGCGGTCGGCAGGAACTGCGGCAGCAGCGACAGGTAGAACACGCCGATCTTCGGGTTGAGCAGGTTCGTGGTGAACCCGACCCGCAACGCCTGCCCCGGCGTGATCTCCGGGACGTCCGCGGGCCGCTCGACCCTCCGCCCCCGCCACGACCTCCACAGCGCCGACCCGCCCAGCCACAGCAGGTAGGCCGCGCCCGCGTACCGCACGACGTCGTAGGCGAAGCGGGACGCCACGAGCAGCGCCGTGAGACCCGCGATGCTCGCCGCACCCCACACCAGGCAGCCCAGGGTGGTGCCGAACCCACCGACGATCCCGGCCTTGCGCCCGCCGCCCAGCACCATGCGCAACAGCATCATGGTGTCCAGGCCCGGCGTGATGGTCAGCAGCAGCGCGGCGACCGTGAACGCCAGCAGGGCGGTCGTGCTCACGCCTCCACCGCCTCCTGGATCTCCTCGTCGTCGAAGTCGGCGTGCACCGGCCGGCGGCGGCTGCGGCTGATCCGCAGTATCCGCGCCAGCAGCAGGTTGAACGCCAACGCCACCTCCCGCGCCCCCGGGGTGCCCCATTCGTGGATCGGCATGCACGCGCCCTGCGCCTGCTGCACCGCGAGCCGGTCCGGCAGCGCCACCGGCATCACCAGCGGGCCGAAGATGTCGCGCAACTCGTCGATGCGGAACTGGTGCTCGTGCGAGCGGGGCCGGACCCGGTTGACCACGACGCCCAGCGGCTGGAGGTCGGCGTTGTGCGCGCGCTCGGACTGGACCGCCTCGAACGCCCGCTGCACGCCCGCCACGGCGAACATAGTGGGCTCGGTCACCAGCAGCGCCCGGTCCGCCGCGACCAGCGCCGAGCGGGTGAGCTGGCCCAGCGACGGCGGGCAGTCCAGCAGGACCAGCTGGTAGGGCTCCTCGTCCTCCTCGGCCAGCACCCGCAGCGCCTCGCGCAGCCGCCCCAGCCGGGACTCGCCCGGATCGGGGTGGTTGAGCAGCTCGGCGTCCTCGGACCCCGAGAGCACGTCCACGCCGTCACCCCAGGCGCTGGTCGAGACGGCCGCGCGCAGCTTGTCCACCGTGGGCTCCCGGAGGACGTCGTAGATGCTGGCGTCGGTCTCTTCGGGCTCCAGCGTCGAGGTGGCGTTGCACTGCGGGTCCAGGTCGATGACCAGCGTCCGGACGCCGCGCCGGAGCGCGGCCGACGCGAGACCCAACGCGACCGTCGTCTTGCCCACGCCACCCTTGAGGCTGAGCACCGCCACCGTATGCACGGGGTGCAGCCTACGGTCTCTAGGCTCTACGTCCATGCGACCGGACGCCGTACACAGGGTGCTCGACACCGAGCTGGCCGCCGCACGCGACCGCCGCGGCGGCGAACCCCCCAGGGTGCTCGACGTGGGCGGCGGCAGCGGCGTGTGGGCCGTGCCGCTGGCCGTGGCGGGCTGCACGGTGACCGTCGTCGAGCCCAGCCCGAACGCCCTGGCCACCCTGGACCGGCGGGCGTCCGAGGCGGGCGTCCTGGACCGCATCACGGCCATCCAGGGCGACACCGACGCGTTGGACGCGGACGCCTCGGCCGACCTGGTCCTGGGGCACGGCCTGCTGGAGGTCGTGGACGACGCCCCGGCGGCCCTGGCGGCCCTCGCGGCGGCGGCGGCCCCCGGCGCGGCGGTGTCCATCCTGGTGGCGAACCGCTACGCGGCCGTCCTGCACCGGGCCATCGCCGGCCGCCTGGTGGACGCCCGCAGGCTGCTGGACGACGAGGCCGGCCAGCTGGCCGGTTCGCGGGAGCCGGTCCAGCGCCGCTTCGACGTGGCGGGCCTGGAGGCGCTGGTCCTCGACGCGGGCCTGAAGATCGAGCTGCTTCAGGGGCACGGCGTGGTGGCGGACCTGGTCCCGGGCGCGGTACTGGAGGCGAACCCGGGCGCGGCGGACGCCCTGGCCGAGCTGGAACTGGCCGCGGCCACCCGCCCACCGCTGCGCGACGTGGCCGCCCGCCTCCACGTCCTGGCCCGCAAGCCGGCCTGACGGCGGCCATCCGCCCACCCGGGGCGTCGAACTTGCGGTAGAAACGCGGGAGGCAACCGCCGCCTACCCGCGAGGAGCCCGCAGTGGGAGACCCGCACTTAGCCGAGGCCGCCTGATGGCCGACACCCCCGACCTCGACGACGGGGTCCGCAGGGCCGTCGCGGGCGACCGCACCGCCACCGCGTGGCTGCTCGGCGCCGTCCGCCCGCTGGTCGTGCGCTACTGCCGCGCCCGCGTCGGCCGCCAGGAACGGTCCTTCGCCTCCGCCGACGACGTCGCGCAAGAGGTCTGCGTGGCCGTCCTCACGGCGCTCCCGACGTACAAGGACCACGGCCGCCCGTTCCTGGCCTTCGTCTACGGCATCGCCGCCCACAAGGTCGCCGACGCCCACCGCGCCTCCCTGCGCAACCGCGCCGACCCCGTCCCCGAACTGCCCGACGCCCCTACCGACGAGGACGGCCCCGAGCAGGCCGCCCTGCGCGACGAACTCGCCCGCCACGTCGCTGAACTGCTGAAAGTCCTCCCCGAGAAGCAGCAGGAGATCCTGCTGCTCCGCGTCGTCGTGGGCCTGTCCGCCGAACAGACGGCGGCCGTCGTGGACTCCTCGCCGGGCGCGGTCCGGGTCGCTCAGCACCGAGCGCTGTCGCGGCTGCGCAAGGAGATGTCCCGCTTCAGTGCCGCCACCGGGTGACGCGCGCGACCTCCTCGGGCGACGCGCCGGCGAACCGGGCTACCTCCCCGCGCCGCACGTCCACGATGGTCGCCGCGAACTCCGGGCCGAACGCCTCCACCAGCACGTCATCCGCCTCGAACGCCCGCACCGCCTCCTCCAGCGACCGCGGCAACCGGGGCACGCCCGCCACGTGCACCGGGTCCACGTCCACCGGTTCGGGCAGCCGCAACCCGTCCACGATCCCCGCCAGCCCGGCCGCCAGCGTCGCCCCGACCACCAGGTACGGGTTGCCCGCGAGGTCGTAGCACTTGACCTCCAGGTCACGGCCCTCGACCACGCGCAGCGCCGCCTCCCGGTTCTCCACGCCCCACGCCGCGAACGCCCCCGCCCAGTGCGACGGCACCAGCCGCAGGTAGCTGGCCACCGACGGGCAGCCGACCGCGCACAGTCCCGGCAGGTGCCGCAGCACCCCGGCCGCGAACGACTCCGCGTCCGGCGCCCCGGCCAGGTTCCGCCCGTCCCGCCACAGGCTGACGTGCAGGTGACCGCCGTTGCCCACCCCGTCCGCCACGACCTTCGGCGAGAACGACGCCCGCAGCCCGTGCCGCGCGGTGATCGCCCGGACGGTCTCGCGCACCAGCACCGCCGTGTCGGCCGCGTGCACCGGGTCCTCCGGCGCGGTGGACACCTCGAACTGGCCCGGCGCGTACTCCGGGTGGAACTGGAGCACCTCCACGCCCTGCTCGCCCAGCGCCGCCACCAGGTCGGCGCAGTAGTCCGACAGCTCGACCTGCCGGGTGTGGCCGTAGGCGGGACCGGTCGCGGCGGGCACGAAGTCGTCGGTGCCGGGCTGCCCGACCGCCCACTCCACCTCGAACCCGGCGCGCACGTCGTAGCCGTGCACGGCCATCCGGTCGGCCATCGCCCGCGCGAAACCGCGTTCGTCCTGCGGGTGCGGCACGCCGTCCCGGTCGTGGCGGTCCGCCGGCGCCCACGCCCAGCCCGGCTGGCCCGCCAGCACGGTGATCCGGTCCAGGTCCGGGTGCAGCCGCAGGTCGCCCACCGGGCCGCCGGCGTGCCGACCGGCCACGATCGAGTCGTCCAGCAGGAAGGCGTCGAACACGGGGGACGCGCCCACGCCGTGCGCGGCGGCGTCCGGGAGTCTGCGCAGCGGCACGGACTTCACGCGCGTGATGCCGCTGTGGTCGACCCACGTGATCGCGACGAGGATCACGTCCCGGTCGGCGAGGTCGTCCACGAGGTCGGCGGCCCGGTCGTACCGGCGTTGCCGTTCGTCCGTGTCCATGAGGTGCGTGGTTACACCAGGTCACTACTCTTCAACAAGTGGAGCCGCTGCTGCCTTATGTGGCCGAGTTGAACCTCGTGGACCACCACTGCCACGGGGTGCTGCGGGACGACGTGGACCGCACCGGGTTCGAGGAGTTGCTGACCGAAGCGGACGTGGTGAGCCCGTGGGGCACATCGCTGTTCGACTCGGCCGTGGGCCTCGCGGTGCGCCGTTGGTGCGCCCCGTTGCTCGACCTGGCGCCCAACGCGCCCGCCGACGAGTACATGGCGCGGCGGCTGTCCTTGGGAGCCTCCGAGGTGAACCGGGCGTTCCTGGTCGCGTCGGGCATCTCGGTGTTCCTGGTGGACGGCGGCCTGTGGCCGGAACGGTTGTCCGGGCCGTCGGTTTTCACCGGATCACGTGAGTTCCCGGTGCTGCGGCTGGAGCGGTTGGCCGAGGAACTCGTGGGGGACGGGCCGAAGGCGTTCCCGGACGCGGTCCGCGCCGCGCTGGAACGCGCGCCGGCCGTGGCCGCCAAGTCGATCGCCGCCTACCGGGTGGGCCTCGACCTGGCCCCCGAACGGCCGTCCGACGCCGAGGTCGTGGCCGCGTGCGAGCGCTGGGCCGGGAACGGGCGGTGCGCGGACGAGGTGCTGTCGCGGTTCCTGGTGTGGGAGGCGCTGGAGCGGGGCCTGCCGGTGCAGTTCCACGTCGGCTACGGCGACCGGGACGTCACCCTGCACCGCGCGGACCCGTCCCTGCTCACGCCGCTGCTGCGGGCCACCGGACCGCTCGGCGTGCCGATCATGCTCCTGCACAACTACCCGTTCCACCGCACCGCCGGGTACCTGGCGCAGGTGTTCCCGCACGTGTTCGTGGACGTCGGGCTGGCCACCCACAACGCCGGCCACCAGGCCGGACGGGTGCTCGCCGAGGCGCTGGAGATCGTGCCCTACGGCAAGTTCCTGTTCTCCACGGACGCGTTCGCGCTGGCCGAGCTGTACCACCTGGGCGCGCTGTTCTTCCGGCGCGCGCTGTCGGACTTCCTGCTCTCCGCCCTGCGCAGGCATGCTTTCGCGGAGGCCGACGCCGTGCGCATCGCTCACCTGATCGGGTGGGAGAACGCGCGTCGGGCCTACCGTTTGGACTAGACTGTCGAACAAGCGTTCGGACCGGGGGGGGGGGGGTCATGGGCCGCAGCGCGAACCTGCCACGCGGCCTGGTCGACCGGTTCCGGGCGCGGGGCGACGTCTGGCCGGACGACACCGGCTGCTCGATGCTGCACGTCGACATGGACGCCTTCTACGCGTCCGTGGAGATCCGCGACAACCCGGAGCTGGCCGGCAAGCCCGTGGTGGTCGGCGGCACGGCCAACCGCGGTGTCGTGTCGTCGGCGAACTACCTGGCGCGCGAGTACGGCGTGCGCTCCGCCATGCCCACCTCCCACGCCCGGCGGCTCGCGCCGCACGCGGTGTTCGTGATGCCGAACTTCGCGCGCTACCAGGAGGTGTCCCGGGGCGTGATGGCGATCTTCCGCGACATCACCCCCCTGGTCGAACCGCTGAGCCTGGACGAGGCGTTCCTCGACGTCAGCGGCGCGCTGCGGCGGCTGAAGGCGACACCGGCCCAGATCGGGGCGCTGATCCGCCGGCAGGTCGAGGAGGCCCAGGGGGTCACCTGCTCGGTCGGCGTGGCGCCCACGAAGTTCCTGGCCAAGCTGGCGTCGGGCATGTGCAAGCCGGACGGGATGATGGTGGTGCCGCGCTCCGACGTGCTGGAGTTCCTGCACCCGCTGCCCGTGTCGGCGCTGTGGGGCGTCGGCAAGCGCACCGCCGAGCAGCTCGACCGCGTCGGGCTGGAGACGGTGGCGGACGTGGCGGCCACCCCGTTGCCCCGGCTGCGCCGCGTCCTGGGCGTGGCGCTGGCCGAGCACCTCCACGCCTTGGCCCAAGGGCTGGACGACCGGCCCGTGGTGCCGTCCACCAGGGAGAAGTCGATCGGCGCGGAGGAGACGTTCGAGGTCGACCACTACGACCGCGAGGTGCTGCGGCGGGAGCTGCTGAGGCTGTCCGAGCGGTCGGCGGCCACGCTGCGGCAGCGCGGGCTGCGCGGGCGCACGGTGTCGATCAAGGTGCGGTTCGCCGACTTCACCACCATCACGCGGTCCAAGACGCTGCGCGTGGCCACGGACGTGACGCGCGAGGTCTACCAGACGGCGTCGACCCTGCTCGACGAGCAGGTGCCGCCGGGCGCGGTGCGGCTCATCGGCGTGCGCATCGAGCAGCTGGTCGAGGGCGACGACGGCGAGCAGCTCATGTTCGACGCGCCCGAACGCGGCTGGCGCGAGGCCGAGCAGGCCGCCGACCAGGCGCGAACACGCTTCGGCCGGGCGGCCGTGAAACCCGCGTCCCTGCTGTCCTCCGCCCCGGCCCAGCCGAACCTGCCCGAACCCAAACCGGACCGCTAGGCGCGCCGTTCGGGTGGTCGTGCCGGACAGCGGGGGCGATCATGGGCCACCCTGTCGGGCGTGGACCGTTTCTGGGGTCTCCTCACGCCCGCCGAACACGCGGTGCTGGCCGCGACCGGCACCGAGCGCGACTACGCCAGCGGAGCCGTGGTGTGCCACGAGGGCGAGGTCAGCCGGCACGTCCTGGTCGTCCTGCGCGGGTTGCTCCGGGTCACCGCCGCCACCGCCAACGGCGGCGAGAAGGTGCTGGCCGTGCGCGGCGCGGGCGACATCGTGGGGGAGCGGTCCGCGATCGACGGGCGACCCCGGTCGGCGACCGTGCGCGCCCTGGTGGACGTGCGGGCGCTGGTGCTGACCGACACGGCGTTCGCCGACCTGTGCCAACGCCGGCCGCGCATCGCGTGGGCCGTGCTGACGGTGGTCGTGGCGCGGCAGCGGGACACCGACCGGCAGCGCATCCAGTTCAGCGGCACCGCCACCCAGCGCGTCGCGGCCGTGCTCATCGACGTGGCGCTGCAACGCGGGATCGCCGACCAGGGGGCCGTGTCGCTCAGCCAGGAGGAGTTGGCGGGCATCGCCGGGACGTCCCGGGAATCGCTGGTCCGGGTGCTGCGATCACTGCGCGAACAGGGCATCATCAGGACGGGTCGAAAGAAGATCGACATCCTCCAGGTGAGCCGGCTGTACGACCTGACCACCTGAATTCTCCCGTTGTGCGTCATCTGACGCAGAAGGCGTCCGTCATTCCCCTTACAAATGAGCCATGACGAGCTGAAGGGGGAGAGATGAACCGAAACGAGGAACCCGCCCGGTCGCGCCGCCGCTTCACCGAACGCCTTGCCTGCACCCTGGTCTTCACCGCCGTCCAGCTGTGGGCCGCCGCCGTGATCGTCACCCAGTTGGACACGAACGGCCTGGTCGCGATGGCCGTGGCCCTGGTGCTGTCGGGTGCGCTGGTCGCCGTCCACGACGCGTGGCAGACCGTGCGGGCGGGGCGGCGAGCGCTGGACGAGAAGATCCGCGAGGACCTGGTCCGGCTCTAGCGGGCCACACGGCGGCCGACGAGGGGCGGCCGTCGTCTCCCAGAGGCCTTCTGCGGGCGGTCGGGTCCGCAGAAGGCCTCTTCGCTCGTTTGTCCACAGGCCCGGAGTTGTCCACAATTCGGCTTTCGCTGCTCGCCGAGTCCGTCGTCGGGCCCGATCGTGGACCCATGCACACCAAAACCCGAACCACGATCACCGTAGAAGCCCTGGCCACCCTGTTCCCGCACCAGGTGGCGACCGCAGGCGACCTGATCACCCTGGGCCTGGACCACGAGGAGTTGGTGACCAGACGCCAGTCCGGCGAGTGGCAACTCCTGCTCCCCGGGGTCCTCCTCCTGACCCGAAAACCGGCGACCCGCCGCCAATGGGTACAAGCAGCCCTCCGCTACGCCGGCCCGGGCGCGTTGCTCACGGGTCTGGACGCCCTGCACCTGCACGGCCTGCGCACAGTCCCGGCAACCGGCCAGGTCCTGCTCCTGACGCCCCGCCCGATGGAACCAACAGCCGAGGTCAAGGCCCTGCGCCCCCGAACGACGGTTGAGCCGTGCCTACGGGCGGGCTTCCCCACGGCCCCCCTGCTGAGGGCGGTGGCCGACACCACAAGGCACCTGACGTGCCCGCACGCGCGCCGAGCAGTCCTGAGGGACGCGGTTCACCGAGGCGGCATCCCACCGTCAGACCTGGCCCGCCTGCTGTCAAAACGAGGGGAAGAAATCAAACACTTCCTAACCACCCTCACCCCACCCCCACCACCCCCCACCCGCACGTCCACCCACCCGCGCACGGCACCCCACCCCCGCACGTCCACCCACCCGGGAAAGGCACCCTCCCCACCAACGCCCACCCCACCGACCAAGCCAACCCCTCCAACCAGCCCCGCCGCCCCAACACCCTCACCGCCACCGCCACCGCCACCGGTGCCATCGCCGCCGGTGCCATCGCCGCCGGTGCCATCGCCACCGTCGCCGGTGCCGCCGCCCCTCCCACCCTCCGGTACTTCGGAGTTCCGAATAATGTCGGCGGGCGCGGACGGTCGGGCAGGGGGTTGACAGTTGACCTTGGGTGCCGCCGGCGACTCCGGGCCGGTCCGTTTCGTGACCTCACGAAGGTCCTACCGTTGACCCGTGAGGATGATGGTGACCGAACGAACCGCTTAGGGGCGCGGACTGGGTAGTCGCCAAGCCTCGCGAATCGTATCCTGGTTGTGACGCCCCCAGGGTGGGGCGTCCGCCGGGACCGGCGGCAACCGTGAACACCCGGCGCCCGCGACCGCTGTGCCGGAGGAGGAGCCATGCCACTCTCCGAGCACGAGCAGCGACTGCTCGACCAGATCGAGCGCGCGCTCTACGCCGAGGACCCGAAGTTCGCATCCACTGTGCGCGGCGCCAAGCTGCGCAAGCCGTCCCGACGGCGTCGCATCCAGGGCATCGCGCTGTTCGCCGTGGGTGTGGCTCTGCTGGTGACGGGTGTGATGTTGCCGAAGCTCGCTGGTATCCCGGTGGTGAGCGTGGTCGGCTTCTTGTTGATGTTCTTCGGCGTGCTGCTCACCGTGACGACGCTGCGTCGTGGTGACCAGGGTGCCGACGAGCCCAGCGAAGAGGGAAGCCGCCCCAGCCGCAGCTCGTTCTCCCAGAAGATGGAAGAGCGTTTCCGTCGTCGCCTAGAGGACGAGTAGGAAGCCATTGCCCCCACGGCCCGCCCTCACCCGAGGGCGGGCCGTGCGGCATGCCCACCCACCGCCACCACCCCTAACCACCCCTACCGGCGGCGCGCTCAACACATCACCCAATCGAGCGACATACAGGATCCGCGACCAAACCCCATCTCACGCGTCCCGTAAACAAGGAGCGCGGCACAACGGCACCCCCCACCAAGGCCACCACCCCAGCCACACCCCCACCCACCCGCGAACACCCCAACGACCACCCGCCGCCAGCCTCCCAGCTGCCCCTCACCGCGACCCGCGCCACGCCGCCACCCGCGCCACGCCGCCACCCGCGCCACGCCGCCGCTCGCCGCGCCCACTCGCCGACTTGCGCCACCGACTCGGCCCGCCGCCATTTGCTCCTGAGGTGTCGCCGCGAGCCCCCGCAGCGCACCGGCCGTCGAGCCACGCGAGTTCGCCCGCAATCCCGCCGAGCCGCGCCGCAGCGAGCCCGCGCGAAGCCGGCCCGCTTACTCGTCGCCCCCGCGCTACCGCGTGCCCGCTCCGCCGCTTGCCCCGCGTGCCGGTGCCCCGCGCCGCGCCTGACCCGCGTGCCGGTGCCCCGCGCCGCGCCTGACCCGCGTGCCGGTGCCCCCCGCCCCGCCCTGCGCCGTCGCGGTCCGCCGGCACCGCCTGCCGCGGTCAGCCGTCAGTCGTCGGCCGTCAGTCGTCAGCCGTCAGTCGTCCGTATCCGGCGGGGTGGTGGGTTGTAGGACTGAGCGGGGGAGGACTTTGGCTCGTAGGGCCAGTGGGGCGTTTCTCGTCATGCTCTTGCGGACTTCGTCCACCGCGCCGGGCAGGGTCGGGTCGGCGGCCGAGTTGGTGCTGTACCAGGAGCGTTCCACCGCCCCCACCACCGCGCGCAGGCCGTCGCGGCCCTGTTCGTCCAGGTTGTGGGCCTTCGCCATGCGGCGGGCGGCTACTCGGACCGTTTCCGTCGTCGGCACTCGGGTGCCCCGGTCCACCGACTCCGCCAGCAACTCCTGCCACGCGGCCCCGGCGGCGTCCGGGCCCAGGCCGGCGACGGCGCGCAAGCGTTCGCGGCGGCGCCATTCGCGTATGCCGGCCGGGATCGCGATCAGCACGGCCACCAACAGCGGGATGGCTATCCACCACGACATCAGGGCCACCAGCAGCGTCGCCATGACTATCCACGCCACCGCGGCCACGGTGGTGAGGAGGGGCCGCAACCAACGTGCCCTGCGAAGGTTGAGCGGGATGCGGGTGGCCTGGCGCGACAGCAGCAACAGGAGCGCGGTGAGCAGGACTCCGACGGTGGCGGCGACCAGCAACGTGACCATGTGCCACGTCGGGATCGGCGTCTCCCTCGCGTTCGGGTCGTCGCCCGCCTGGTCACCCGTCGTCGCGGTGGTGGTCGCGGCGGACGCCGAGGTCGTGGGGGCGGTGGTCGTGGTGGGGGCCGTCGAGGTGTCGGATTCGTCGCCGTCGACCTGGCGGCCGGCGATGTACGGCGGCACCACGCCGCGGCCGTCCGACAGCGGGGTCGGGTCGAAGACGGTCCAGCCGTAGTCCGGGAAGTAGATCTCCACCCACGCGTGCGCGTCCTGCGTCGTGATCGTCTGCGCGTCACCCGTCGGGAAGCCCGCCGTGAAACCCATCGCCACCCGCGACGGCAGGCCGATCGACCGCGCCATGATCGCCATCGCCGACGCGTACTGCTGGCAGAACCCGCGCTTGCCGGTCATCACGAAGTCGCGCAGCGCGTCGGACGTCGCCGCCCCGCCGGTGTCCGTGGTGTAGGTGAACCCCTGGGTGCCGTCGGTGAAGTAGTTGTAGAGCGCGGTGGCCTTGTCGAAGCCGTTCGGCTGGCTCCGGGTGATCTCGCGCGCGAGGTCCGCGACCTCGGGGCTCACCCCCCGCGCGTCCAGGTACACGTCCTCGACGTCCGCCGCGCCGTTCGCCCGCCGCAACGCGTCCGCCGGGGGCGTCTTGAGCACCGTCTCCAGCTTGTACGGCGCGGCCTTGCGCTGCCGGACGCTGTAGACCATCCCGCGCACCGGGTCGTACCGCCAGTTGTCCTCGACGTCCTGGATGCGCCGCGGTCGCCCGTACACCGGCAGCCAGTTGTCCAGCCAGTTCACCGGCTCGATGGTCACCGTGGTGACCTCGCCGTCGCCCGGGTCGCCCGGCTGCTGCGGCAGGTCGCCGTTCGCGGGCACGCCCGTGGACAGGTCGCCGCCCAGCTGCCAGCCCTTGTCCGGCACGTACTCGCGCAACGTCATCGCCCGCAGGTACGCCGCCTCCGGCAGCCCGCGCACCCGGAACATCTCCCGCGTCGCGCCCTGGTTGAGCATGCCGCGCAGCTCGGTCATCGGGTCCAGGCCCAGACCGTCCGCGCCGCCGCCGACCTCGTCGCCGCCGGGCAGCCGGCCGACCGTCCCGACCAGCGTGAAGCTCGCCCCGGCCAGCATCGCGACCACCACGGCCGCACCCGCGACCGCCGTCGCCGCCGGCCCGGAACTGCTCCCGCCCGGCCCGGGTCGCCGCCCGCGCCACGCGTCGTGCCGGTGCTGCCCGTCCACCGCCAGGAGCAGCGCGAACGCTCCCGCGCCGAACACGAACGTCCACACCGGCAGCATCTCGTCGGCCAGCGACGCCGGCACCGCGAACACGCACAGCAGCACCAGGCCGGACGCGGCGGGCGCGGCGGCCCCGACCGCCAGCAGGTCCACCAGCACGGCCACGAGACCGATCGCCAGCATCACCAGGCACCGGATGGCCTCGCTGTCGGCCACCGGCGGCACCCCGGTCTGCACCTCGGCGAACGCGTCGCCGAGCACGGTCATCAGGTCGCCCAGCGACTGCGGTCCGGGCAGCACGACCAGCACGCCGGTCCGGGTGAAGATCGTCACCAGCAGCGACATCAGCGCGAACACCTGCACCAGCGCGATCAGCGGGTTGGGCAGCCGCGTCTGCCGCAGCAGCACGCCCACGCCGACCACGACGGTGATCGCCACGGCCAGGTTCACCAGCCACAACACGCCCGCCACGACGCTGGACAACGCCGTCGCGGCGCACAGCGTGGCGAGGCCCGCGACGGCCGGTGTCGCGCTCACGACCCAGTTGCCCCGAGCGGCGGTACTGCCGGTCACTACCCCACCTCCGTGCGCACCACCGGGCCGCGGTTGCCCGCGCTGTGGCACAGCTCCTGCCAGACCTGGCCCATCGGCGTCGACGGCCGGGCGACCACCGCGCCCCAGCCGGCCGCCGCCAGCAGGCCACGCGCCTCCTCCGGGTCGGGCGCGGGGTCCTCGCCACCCGCCGCCCACGCCCGCACGTCCATCACCACGGCCAGGCTGCGCATGCCGCGCGGCCGGTTGCGCACCAGCGCGTCCACCACGGCCGGCGTGCTGCCGCCGAGCACCGCGATGACCTCCTGGCCCGCGCCCGGGTCCAGCCCGACCGCCGGTTCCCGCCGGTGCGACGGCTGGAGCGCGGCCAAGGCGTCGAGCACCACGGCGTCGCTGTGCCCGCCGTCGCCCGACCCGCCCGCCAGCACCCGCCCGTCGTCGCCGACCAGCCGCACCTGGTGCCCGAACCGGTGCAGGTGCAGGCACACCGACGCCGCGAACGACACCGCCCACTCCAGCGACGAGTTCGGCCCGGTGCCGCGGTGCGCGGTCAGCCGGTGGTCCAGCAGCACCGTCGTGCCGCCGCGCCACGGCCGTTCCTCGACGCGCACCATCAGCTCGTCGCGCCGCGCGGTGGACCGCCAGTGCACTTTGCGCAGGTCGTCGCCGTGCCGGTACGGCCGCACCACGGCGTCGTCCTCGCCCTGCCCGGCGCGCAGCCGGATCGAGCCGTCGTCGCCCGCGCCCATGCCGGACCCGCTGGGCAGCCCGGCCAGGCCCACCACGCGCGGCACCACGACCAGCTTCGAGCGGCCGGCCAGCTCGCGGTCGAACTCGGCCAGCCCGAACGGGTCGGTGATCCGCGCCATCAGCGGCCCGACCTGCTGGATGCCGCGCATGACCGGCTTCAACGGGTAGCGCAGCGCGGTCACCGTGTTGCGCGGCAGCCGCTCGACGACGAACCGCGGCCGGGCGCCCAGCGCGTACGGCACGGCGTCCTCCAGCAGCAGACCGCCGGTGGGCAGCCGGCCCGCGGAGCGCAGCTCGACCTTCACCTCGGTCGCCGCGCCCACCTGGACGCGGCTGGGGAACAGGAACCGGGACGCGTGCAGGCCCACGCGGGCCCGCTGCGCCAGCCACGCGGCCAGCACCGGCAGGGCCACCACGAACGCCGCGACCCGCAGCAGGTCCCGCTCGTTGAGCACGACCGCGCACAGGCCCGCCGCGAACCCGGCGGCGAGGAGGCAGCGGCCCCGGGTGGTCAGCCCGGACAGGGCTCCGCGCATGTCAGCGGTGGTGGCCGTCGCCGTGGCCCGGGGCCGGGTGGCCGCCGGGGTGGCGCTGCACGTTCGCGAGGAACTGGCCGGACGGGTCCATCGCCGCCTGCGGCACCGGCACCCGCTGCAACAGGTTGCGGACCAGGTCCGCCGCCGACCGGCGAGCCGCCTGGGCCTCGGCCGTCAGCACCAGCCGGTGCGCCAGCACGGGCACGGCCACGGCGTGGATGTCGTCGGGCACCACGAAGTCGCGCCCGGCCAGCGCCGCCTGCGCCCGCGCCGCCCGGACCAGCTGCAACGTCGAGCGCGGCGACGCGCCCAGTCTCAGCTCCGGCAGCCGCCGGGTGGCCCCGACCAGCTCCACCGCGTACCGGCGCACCTCGGGCGACAGGTGCACCCGGCGCACCGCGTGCACCAGCTTGAGCACCGTGTCCGCGTCCGAGACCGGGCGCAGGTCGGCCAACGGGTCGTTGCCCGCGTGCTCGTCCACCATCGCCAGCTCGGCCTGCGGGTCGGGGTAGCCGATGGAGACGCGCGCGGTGAACCGGTCCCGCTGCGCCTCGGGGAGGGCGTAGGTGCCCTCCATCTCGATCGGGTTCTGGGTGGCGATCACCATGAACGGCGCGCTGAGCGGGTAGGTGTTCCCGTCCACCGTCACCTGGTGCTCTTCCATGCACTCCAGCAGCGCCGACTGGGTCTTCGGCGACGCCCGGTTGATCTCGTCGCCGACCACGATGTTGGCGAACACCGGGCCGGGGCGGAACTCGAAGTCGTTGTCCTGCCGGTTGTAGATCGACACACCGGTGATGTCGCTGGGCAGCAGGTCCGGGGTGAACTGGATGCGGCTCACCGAACAGTCGATGGACCGCGCCAGGGCCTTGGCCAGCGACGTCTTGCCGACGCCGGGCACGTCCTCCACCAGCAGGTGGCCCTCGGCGAGCAGCGTCACGATGGCGATGCGGACCACGTCCGGCTTGCCGACGATGACCTTCTCGACGTTCGCCGCGATGCGTCCCACCACGGCGTGCAGTTCGGCGAGCACCTCGTCGGGCCGGCTGTGCACGTGGGCCGTGTTGTTCACGTGATTGAGCCCACCGCCCCCGAAAGAGTGTTCGGGCAGCGCGGCTGGCTGGGTACTCGGAGTCACTCGACCTCCCGAAGACCACCGCGACCGGTTCGCGGAGGCGGTGAGCGTTTCACGCAGTGTGTCAAACCGGGGCGAAGCGCCCCACACCGATTGAACATTCTCGTGCCGCTGGTTTCCACGGCCGTCCCCGGCTGCCGGTTCACCCGCTCCCACCACGATTCCCCACCACCCGCCGCGCTGAACCCGATTTGCCCGATTTCGCTGGGCCGTTCGGGTGGGATTTCGAGTCGATCACCGCCCTCGCGGCGGCCGGGGCGCTCGGCTTCCCCCACCACCCCCCACGGTCGTCATCTCCGCTCTACCTGCGTAAACGTTCCCCATCCGGGTGGCTGACCACCCGTTTCAGCGTTGACTGTGGTGAAAAGTGGGGTACTGTGGCGGCCGGTGGGGCAGACGGGGGCCCCACTGCCGGTTCGCCGTCCGGCGGCGGGAGGTGGGTTGCCGTGTTCCTGGGCACGCACCACCCCAGGCTGGACGACAAGGGCCGGCTGACGCTGCCTGCGAAGTTCCGGGACGCGCTAGCGGGGGGTCTCATGGTCACCAAGGGCCAGGACCACTGCCTCTACGTGTTCCCTCGGGCCGAGTTCGAGCAGATGGCGCGCAAGGTCGCGGAGGCGCCGTTCACCAACGAGGCGGTCCGCGCCTACCAGCGCTACCTGTTCGCGGGGACCGATGAGCAGCGGCCGGACGGCCAGGGCCGGGTGTCGATCGCACCGGAACTGCGCCGCTACGCCGGGCTGACCAAGGAGTGCGTGGTCATCGGCGCGGTGAACCGGCTGGAGATCTGGGACGCGCAGGCGTGGCAGCGCTACATGGACGAGCACGAGGACAGCTACGCCGAGGCTCGCGAGGAGGTGCTGCCGGGCGTTTTCTGATGGGCTTGGACGCTTGAGGTTTCGGGTGCCGTGAGGCCTCGGTCCGCTCGGCTTTCGGCCCTGGCGCACCTTCCCCGGCGCCAGGTCCGACGGGCGGGCGGGGACCTGACGACACCCGAATTTTTGTCGGTGGGGGGATGTGGGAGGGGACATGGGCGAGCGGGCGCGGCACGTGCCGGTGCTGCTCGACCGCGTCCTGGGCCTGCTGGCCCCCGCGCTGGCCGACCGGGACGCGGTGTTCGTGGACTGCACGCTCGGCCTGGGCGGGCACTCCGAGGCCGTGCTGCGGGCCCACCCGCGGGTCCACCTGATCGGCCTGGACCGCGACCCGCAGGCGATCGAGCTGGCGCGCGAGCGCCTTGAGCCCTTCGCCGACCGGACGACGTTCGTGCAGACCACCTACGACCACATCGCCGAGGCCGTGGACGGCCCGGTCGACGGCATCCTGATGGACCTCGGCGTCTCCTCGCTGCAACTGGACGCCGAGGAGCGCGGTTTCGCGTACTCGCGGGACGCGCCGCTGGACATGCGGATGAGCGCCGGCACCGGGATGACGGCCGCGGACGTGCTCAACGAGTACTCCGTGGACGACCTGACCCGCATCCTGCGCGACTACGGCGAGGAGCGGTTCGCCCGCAAGATCGCCCAGGCCGTGGCGCGCGAACGCGCCCGCGAGCCGTTCACCAACTCCGGGCGGCTGGTCGAGCTGCTCTACGACGTGGTGCCCGCGGCGACCCGGCGCACCGGCGGCCACCCCGCGAAGCGCACGTTCCAGGCGCTGCGGATCGAGGTCAACGGCGAGCTGGAGTCGCTGCGCCAGGCCCTGCCCGCGGCGCTGTCGGTGCTCGCGGTGGGCGGGCGGATCGTCGTGGAGTCCTACCAGTCGCTGGAAGACCGGATGGTCAAGCGGGCGTTCGCCGACCTGGCCGTCTCCAAGACCCCGCCGGGCCTGCCGGTCGAGCTGCCCGGCCACGGCCCCGAGCTGAAGCTCGTGACCCGGGGCGCCGAGGTGGCGACCGAGCAGGAGATCGAGGACAACCCCAGGGCCGCGCCGGTACGACTCCGGGCGGCGGAACGGATCAGGGAGGCGACATGACCGCACCGGCCCGGACCGGCGGCGTGCCGTCCACCCCCGGCAAGCCGCGCGAGCGCGCCCTGCGCTCGGTGCCCACCCGCTCCCGCTCGGCGGCGGCCGAGCGCGCCTACGCCCGCCGCGAGCAGCGCACCCGCGGCACCGCCGTGACCCGCCGGCCGGTGCCCGCGCCCCGCGCGCCGTTCGTGGTGATGGTGATGGTCGTGCTGGGCGTCGGGATCGCCGCGATCATGTGGCTGTCCACCCAGGCGACCGCCGACTCCTACCGCCTCCAGGACGCGCGGGCGGAGGAGAAGCGCCTGGCCCGCCAGGTCGAGCAGCTGCGCCAGGAGGTGGCGCTGGCCGAGTCGCCGCGCCAACTCGCGGAGGCCGCGGCGCGGCTGGGCCTGGTCCCGGTCGAGGACCCGGCGCGCCTGCGCCAGCTGCCCGACGGGACGATCGAGGTCCACGGCAAGCCGTCGGCCGCCCAGACCCCGACCCCGCCCGCGCCGCCGGCCACGTCCACGCCCCCGCCGGACCCGAACGCGCAGCAACCCCCGGCCGACCCGAACGCCCAGCAGCCGCCGGCCGACCCCAACGCGCAGCGACCACCCGCCGACCCGAACGCACAACAACCACCCGCACAGCAGGTGCCCGGAGGTCAGTGATGCCAGGGCCCACCAGGGGGAGGCCCACCAGGCGGCCGTTGTCGGTCCGCGCGCCCAAGCGGCGCCGGGGCGGCAACAGCAGGGTCCGCATCGCCGTCGGCCGGCTGCTGCTGGTCGGCGCGCTGGTGCTGGCCGGGCTCAAGCTCGTCCAGGTGCAGGGCTTCCAGGCCGAAGCCCTGTCCAAGCAGGCGGAGGAGCAGCGCGCCACGCAGATCGACGTCCCGGCGGCGCGCGGCTCCATCACCGACCGCAACGGCAACCAGCTGGCGTTCAGCGTGGAGGCCCGCCAGCTCTACGCCGTTCCGCAGCTGACCCGCACGAAGTGGGCCAAGGCGCAGGAGGCCGACCCGAAGATCGGCTCCTACGAGGACTGGGCGCGCGGCGTCGCGAAGTTCATCCAGGACACGCTCGGCACCGAGGTCAACGGCCAGAAGACCGACGAGCAGACGATGTACTCGCTGATCACCAAGGACATCACCTACGTCGAGCTGGTCGACAACATCGACCCGGCGAAGGCGGCGGCGATCACCGAGAAGTACGCCGACATCGGCCAGGAGTACCGTGCGGTCCGCGTGTACCCCAACGGCGAGCTGGCGTCGAACATCATCGGCGCGGCGAACTGGCGCGAGGACCAGGAGCCGCCCGCCACGCACGGCGTGCTGGGCCTGGAGAACTCGCAGGACAACCTGCTCGCCGGCCGCATGGGCCGCCGGGTCGTGGACACCATGCAGGGCAACAACGACGTGGTGATCCCCGGGCCGGGCCGGTCCCGCGAGCTGGCCGCCGCCGTGCCGGGCCGCAGCCTGGAGCTGACCCTCGACGTGGACACGCAGTACGCGTTGCAGCGCATGGTCACCGACTACACGGCCAAGTCCGGCGCGAAGACCGGTTCGGCGGTGGTGCTCGACTCGCGCACCGGCGAGATCCTGGCGATGGCCAACGACAAGACGTTCGACCCCAACGACTTCGGCAAGGCCTCCGAGGACCAGCTGCGCAACGCGGCGGTGTCGTCGGTGTTCGAGCCGGGGTCGGTGAACAAGATCGTGACGGCGGCGACGGCCATCGAGGACGGCATCTACCAGCCGGACAGCGTGCTGACCGTCGACTACACGATCAAGGTGGCCGATCGGACCATCAAGGACTCGGTGTTCCACCCGACCCAGGACATGACGTTCACCGGCGTGTTCGCGAAGTCCTCCAACGTCGGCACGCTGATGGCGGCGCAGAAGATCGGCGAGGACCGCTACGCGGACATGCTGCGCAAGTTCGGCCTGGGCAAGCGAACCCAGTCCGGCCTGCCCGGCGAGGAGTCCGGCTCGGTCCCGCCGCGCAACCAGTGGTCCGGCTCGACGTTCGGCAACCTCCCCATCGGCCAGGGCCTGAACATGACCCTGTTGCAGATGACCGGCATGTACCAGGCGATCGCGAACGACGGCGTCCGCGTCCCGCCGCGCATCATCCGAGCGGAGGTCGACCAGAACGGCGCCCGCAAGGAAGCCGAGCGCCCGGAAGAAGTCCGCGTGGTGTCCCCGCAAACGGCGAAGACGGTCCGCGACATGTTCCGCGCGGTGGTCCAGAACGAGCCGGGCCAGACGGGCACCGGCCCGTCGGCGGCCCTGGCCGGCTACCAGGTGTCGGGCAAGACGGGGACGGCTCAGCAGGTGGACCCGAAGTGCGGGTGCTACAGCCAGACTTCGTACTGGATCACGTTCGCGGGGATCTTCCCGGCGGACAACCCGAGGTACGTCGTGGGCATCATGCTGGACGCGCCGAGCGGCGGCGGGCAGTACAGCGCGTCGGCCGCGCCGTTGTTCCACGACATCGCTTCGTACTTGGCCCAGCGGTTCCAGGTGCCGATGTCGGCGGAAGAGGCTCCCGTCATGCAACTGGTCCTCTGACCCGCCTCGGCGCCCCGCGCAGCGGGCCTCGCCCTCGGCACGCGCAGCGCGCCCGCTTTTGGGCTTTTCCGTCCTCCCCGTATGGCCTGCCCGAAGGGCTACCACAGATTCGCCTGGGTGCAGCCGAAATTTTTGTGAGGAACGAGCAAAAATTTTAGCGGCACCCAGGCGAATCTGTGGTTGGCTCCGCCAGGCCATACGGGGAG
The DNA here is from genome assembly GCF_039521145.1 of Saccharothrix mutabilis subsp. mutabilis. Classification (NCBI taxonomy): domain Bacteria; kingdom Bacillati; phylum Actinomycetota; class Actinomycetes; order Pseudonocardiales; family Pseudonocardiaceae; genus Saccharothrix; species Saccharothrix mutabilis. The sequence continues at coordinate 312,873 of NZ_BAAABU010000005.1, read as the reverse complement.
GACGGAAAAGCCCCCTCTTTTTCTTTTCCTCCCCCGGCGGCCTGCCCGCCGGCGAGGCTCTTTTATGCTTTGAACTCACGCTTCGCTGCTCAAGCCCACGCTTCGCGGGTCCTCGCCGGACGCGCTCCGCTCTCTTGACCTCGAACGCGCTTCGCGCTGTAGAGCGACGCGCTGGCGCGCTCTCAAGATCAAAAGCTAAAAGCGGCTGGGGAGGCCTCCAGTGGGGGGAAGGGCCTGCGTGTTCCCCACCGCATGACCTGGCGGAGCCGACCACAGATTGCCGGGGTCGGTCGAAAAACTTTTGCTCGTTCCTCGCAAAACTTTTTGGCCCGACCCCGGAAATCTGTGGTAGCCCTTCGGGCAGGTCATACGGTGGGGAACACGGAGGCCCCTTGTGGCTGGGAGCCCAGCCCGCCGCTGCGCGGCGAAAAGCGGCGGCGGTCGTGGGATGGGTGTGGCTTGTTGCCGGCGGGTGGCGGTTGTGAATGGCGGGTGCGGGTGGCGTGCGGCGGGTGTGGGTGGCGTGGCCTCCGGCCCCCGATGCCATGGTCGCACGGCGGTACGACGGTTTCTGCTGGCAATGAATGGTTTTCGTGTCCGCAGTGGACGTGGTGGGTGAACACTCTCCGTGCGCCGGTAGCCTTCCGCGCGTGCCTGCCAAGCTTGAGGGCAAGGTCGCGACCGCCCCGCCTCGCCCCTCCCGCGTCCAGCCCGTCGCCGTGTCCGAACTCGCCTCGACCGTGGACGCGCACCTCACCGCGCCCGATCGGGCGCACACCCCCGTTTCCGGAGTGACGTTGCGCGCCCAGCACGTCCAGGCCGGGGACCTGTTCGCCGCGCTGCCCGGGGCTCGGGCGCACGGTGCGGACTTCGCCGACCAAGCCGTCGCTCGCGGAGCGGTGGCGGTGTTGACCGACGAGGTCGGCGCGGCGAAGGTGCGGGGGGTGCCCGTGCTGGTGCACCCGGACCCGCGTGAGGTGTTGGGGGCGTTGGCCGCCCGCGTCTACGGTGAGCCCGCCACGAAGGTCGCGGTGTGGGGGGTCACCGGCACGTCCGGCAAGACCACCACCAGCTACATGGTCGAGTCCGCGTTGCGCGCCGCCGGGCGCACGACCGGGTTGATCGGCACGGTCGAGACGCGCATCGCCGGGGAGCGGCTGGACAGCGCGCTCACCACGCCCGAAGCGCCCGACCTGCACGCGCTGCTCGCCGTCATGGCCGAGCGCGGGGTCACCGACGTGACCATGGAGGTCTCCAGCCACGCCCTGCGCCTGGGGCGGGTCGGCGGGGTCGGGTTCGCGGTCGCCGGGTTCACCAACCTGTCGCAGGACCACCTCGACTTCCACCCGGACATGGAGGACTACTTCCAGACCAAGGCGCTGCTGTTCGACGGCCGCGCGCGGCGCGAGGTCGTGTGCGTGGACGGGGAGTGGGGGCGTCGCCTGGTCAAGCCGGGCACCGTCACCGTGTCCACCACCGGCGAGGCCGACTGGACGGCCTCGGGCATCAGCGTGTCCGCGACCGGTGAGCAGCGGTTCACCGCGCACGGGCCGGACGGTCTGGTGTTCGACGTCGAACTGCGGCTGCCGGGTGAGTTCAACGTCGCCAACGCGCTGCTGGCCACCGCCCTGCTGCACCTCCAAGGGGTTGACGTCGAGTCCATCGTGCGCGGGCTGGCGGACGTCCAGGTGCCGGGCCGGATGCAGCGGGTCGACGAGGGGCAGGACTTCACCGCCGTCGTCGACTACTCGCACAAGCCGCAGGCCGTGGCGCTCGCGCTGGACGCCGTCCGGGCCCGTGCCACCGGCCGGATCATCACGGTGCTCGGCTGCGGCGGCGACCGGGACACCGCGAAGCGCCCGCTGATGGGCGAGGAGGCGGCTCGGCGCAGTGACGTGCTGATCGTCACCGACGACAACCCGCGCAGCGAGGACCCGGCCGCGATCCGGGCCGCGATGCTGGCGGGCGCCCTGAACGTGCCCGACGGCGACCGCGGCGAGGTGCTGGAGATCGGCGACCGCCGCGCGGCGATCGAGCACGCCGTGAACCTCGCCCGGCCCGGTGACGTGGTCGTGGTGGCGGGCAAGGGCCACGAGACCGGTCAGGAGGTGGCGGGCGTCGTGCACCCGTTCTCCGACGCCGACACCCTCGCGCACGCGATCAGAGAGGTCCGCCGGTGATCCCGCTCAGCCTGGCCGAGATCGCCGACGCCGTCGGCGGCGCCCTGCACGGCACCGACGGGACGCCGGTGGTCACCGGCACCGTCGAGTTCGACACCCGGAAGATCACGCCCGGCGGCCTGTTCCTAGCCCTGCCCGGCGAACGCGTCGACGGCCACGACTTCGCCGCCCAGGCCGTCGCCCAGGGCGCGGCGGGCGTCCTCGCCGGTCGCCCGGTGGACGGCGTTCCGACCGTCGTCGCACCCCCCGCCGAGAAGGGGCACGGCAACGCCTACGTGCTGTCCGGGGACAAGGACGGCGCGGGCGCGGCGGTGCTGGCGGCGCTGGCCAAGCTCGCCCGGCACGTCGTGGACCGGCTCCCCGACCTCACCGTGATCGGCGTCACGGGCTCGTCCGGCAAGACCTCCACCAAGGACCTCATCGCCCAGGTGCTGGCCCCGCTGGGCCCGACCATCGCGCCGCCCGGGTCGTTCAACAACGAACTCGGCCACCCCTGGACGGTCCTGCGCGCCGACGAGTCCACCCGGTTCCTGGTGCTCGAACTGTCCGCGCGCGGTCGCGGGCACATCGCCGCGCTGTGCACGGTCGCCCCGCCCAAGGTCGGCGCGGTGCTCAACGTCGGCAGCGCCCACCTCGGCGAGTTCGGCTCCCGGGAGGGCATCGCCCAGGCCAAGGGCGAACTGGTCGAGGCGCTCCCGGCCGACGGGATCGCGGTGCTCAACGCCGACGACCCGCTGGTCGCCGGCATGGCGCCCCGCACGGCGGCCAACGTCGTCCTGGTCGGCGAGCACCCCAACGCCGAGGTCCGCGCCGTGGACGTCGAGCTGGACGCCACCGCCCGCGCCGCGTTCACGCTGGTCGCGCCGCAGGGGCAGGCGCGCGTGCGGCTCGCCGTGCACGGCCCGCACCAGGTCGGCAACGCCCTCACCGCCGCCGCGATCGCCCTGCGCCTGGGCGCGACCCCCGAGCAGGTCGCCGACGCGCTCGGCCAAGCCGAACGGGTTTCCGCGCATCGCATGGCGGTCTCCGAACGTCCTGACGGTGTGACGATCGTCAACGACGCCTACAACGCCAACCCGGAGTCGGTGCGCGCGGCGCTCAAGTCGCTCGCCACCATCTCGCGGGCCACCACCCCCGCCCGGCGCAGTTGGGCCGTCCTCGGCCCCATGGCCGAGCTGGGCGAAGACCACGTCCGCGCGCACGACGAGATCGGCAGGCTCGCCGTGCGCCTGGACATCAACAAGCTGGTCGTCGTCGGGGACCAAGCCCGCCCGATGCACCAGGGCGCGCACCTGGAAGGATCATGGGGCGAAGAAGCGGTATTGGTGCCCGATGTGGCGGCGGCCGTGGAGCTGCTGCGCGACCAGGTGCGTCCGGGTGACGTCGTGCTGGTGAAGGCATCCAACTCATACGGCCTGTGGCGGGTTGCCGAGGCCCTCCTGGAGGCGGTCAGCAAGTGAAGAGCATCCTCATCGCGGCGGCCATCGCGCTGATCGCGTCGATCATGCTGACGCCGTACCTGATCAAGATCTTCTCGCGGCAGGGCTTCGGCCAGGAGATCCGCGAAGAGGGCCCGCAGCACCACAAGACCAAGCGCGGCACGCCCACCATGGGCGGTGTGGCCATCCTGGTCGCGATGTGGGCGGGCTACCTCGGCGCGCACCTGGTGAACTCGATGTCCGCGTCGGCGGCCGAGCAGACGCCCAGCGCGTCCGGCCTGCTCGTGCTCATGCTCACCACGTCGCTGGGTGTCGTCGGCTTCCTCGACGACTTCATCAAGATCCGCAAGCAGCGCAACCTCGGTCTGAACAAGACGGCCAAGCTGGTCGGCCAGTTCGTCGCCACGATCATCTTCGCCGTCCTGGTCATGCAGTTCCCGAACAAGGACGGCCTCACGCCCGCGTCGGTGAACCTGTCGTTCGTGCGCGACATCGCGGTGGTGTCGTTCGGCGTGGTCGGGTTCGTGGTGTTCTGCTACGCGGCGATCTCCGCGTGGTCCAACGCGGTCAACCTCACCGACGGCCTGGACGGCCTCGCGGGCGGCACGTCCGCGATGGTGCTCGGCACGTACGTGGTGATCAGCTTCTGGCAGTTCCGCTACAACTGCTCGAACCTGCTGGTGGCCGGCTGCTACGACGTGCGCGACCCGCTGGACCTGGCGCTGGTGGCCGCCGCCGCGATGGCGGGCTGCATCGGCTTCCTGTGGTGGAACGCCGCGCCGGCCAAGATCTTCATGGGCGACACGGGGTCGCTGGCGCTGGGCGGCCTGGTCGCGGGCCTGTCCATCGCGACGCGCACCGAGCTGCTGATGGTCGTGATCGGCGGCATCTTCGTGGTCGAGGCGCTGTCGGTGGTGCTGCAGGTGGCGGTGTTCCGGACGTCGCGGCGGCGGTTGTTCCGCATGGCGCCGTTCCACCACCACTTCGAGCTGGCCGGGTGGGCGGAGACCACGGTCATCATCCGGTTCTGGCTGATGGCGGGCATGTGCTGCATGCTCGGCCTGGGCCTGTTCTACAGCGAGTGGCTCACCGCGGCGGGGAGCTGACGTGGGGTTCCTGGCCGGCCGTGACGTCCTGGTCGCCGGCGCGGGCGTGACCGGCCGGTCCGCCGCCGAGGCGTTGCTGGCGGCGGGGGCGTCGGTGACCGTGACCGACTCCTCCGCCGACCGGCTGAGCGCCCTGGAGCCGCTGCTGCCCGGGGTCGCGCTGGTGCCGGGCCTGGTCGCGCCGCCGCCGTCGGCGGAGCTGGTCGTGACCTCGCCCGGGTGGCGTCCGGACAGCCCGTTGCTGGTGGCGTCGCGGGCGGCGGGGCTGGAGGTCGTCGGCGAGGTCGAGCTGGCGTGGCGGATGGGCCTGGAACTGGCCGACCCGCCCGCGTGGCTCGCGGTGACCGGCACGAACGGCAAGACCACGACGGTGGGGATGCTGGAGTCGATCCTGCGGGCGGCCGGCATCGACGCGGTGGCGTGCGGCAACGTCGGCCTGCCGGTGGTGGACGCCCTGCTGGCCGGGCACCGGGTGCTCGCGGTGGAGCTGTCGAGCTTCCAGCTGCACTGGTCGCCGTCGGTGCGGCCGGCCGCCGGGGTGCTGCTGAACCTGGCCGAGGACCACCTGGACTGGCACGGCTCGTTCGCCGCTTACGCGGAGGCGAAGGCCCAGGTGCTCACCGGCGACGTCGCCGTGGCCGGCGTGGACGACCCCCACGTGGCCGGGCTGCTGTCGGCTTCGCCGTCGCCGGCGCACGTCGGTTTCACGCTGGGCGCGCCCGAGGAGGGGCAGCTCGGCGTGGTGGACGGGAACCTGGTGGACCGGGCGTTCGGTCCGGACGCGGTGCTGGCGGCGGTGTCGGACGTGCGGCCGGCGGGGCCGCCGGGGCTGTCCGACGCGTTGGCCGCCGCGGCGTTGGCCCGGGCGCACGGTGTGTCGGCGGAGGCCGTGCGGCAGGGGTTGCGCGATTTCCGGCCCGGGGCGCACCGGGCGGAAGTCGTGGCGGTGGTCGAGGGCGTCACGTACGTCAACGACTCGAAGGCGACCAACCCGCATGCGGCTGCGGCGTCGTTGCGGTCCTACGAGAGCGTCGTGTGGGTCGCGGGCGGGTTGTTGAAGGGCGCGTCGGTCGACGAGTTGGTGCGGGCCGAGGCGTTCCGGATGCGCGGGGCGGTGCTGATCGGGGCGGACCGCGAGGTGATCGCGGCGGCTTTGGCGAAGTACGCGCCTTCCGTGCCGGTGGCGGTGCTGGAGGCGGCGACCATGCGCGACGCCGTGCGGGCCGCCCGGTCGATGGCGCGGGCCGGGGACGCGGTGGTGTTGGCTCCGGCGGCGGCGTCGATGGACATGTTCAGCGACTACGCGCACCGGGGGCAGGCGTTCGCGGAGGCGGTGCGGGAGCTGACGGGCCAGGGCTGAGCGAGCCGGCGTGGCCTCCGGCCCCCGGTTCCATTGTCCCATCGGGGACCGACAGGATCGGGTGGCGGAGCTGAGGGGCGGCTGGCGGGGGATTCGGTCGGGGGCGCAACCGGGGGTGGGTTTCGGGCGTCCCACGGGTAGGTAACCCGCGTGACTGCGGTCGCGTCTGGGCGACACGCGGTGGATTTTCGGCTTTCGCCGTGCGATGCGGGAGACGATGGGCGCATGACAGCGGTGGACAGAGCGGTGGAGCGGGGGGCGCGGCCCAAGCGCACGGTCAAGGTGGTCGCCGTGCGCAGTGCCCTCACCGCCTGGTTGGGCCGGCCGCTCGCCGACTTCCACCTGCTGCTCGCGATCTTCGGCCTGCTGACCGTGCTGGGCCTGGTGATGGTGCTGTCCGCGTCCGCGCCCGGCGAGGTCGCGGACGGGGCCTCGGCCTACAGCGTCTTCCAGAAGCAGTTGCTGTACGTGGTGGTCGGGGCGGTGCTGTTCCTGATCGTGCTGCGCATCCCGCTGCGGACCGTCCGGCAGAGCAGCATGATGGCGATGCTCGCGTGCGTGATCATGCTCGGCCTGGTCCTCACTCCACTCGGGACGGTCGCGGGCGGCGCGCAGTCCTGGTTCACCGTGGGGCCCGTGTCGTTCCAGCCGATCGAGGCGGCGAAGCTCGCGATGGCCCTGTGGGGCGCGCACGTGCTCGTCACCAAGCGTGCGCTGCTGGACCAGTACCGGCACCTGCTCGTGCCCGTGGTCCCGGTGGCGTTGTTGGTGTTCGCGCTGGTGATGCTCCAGCCCGACCTCGGCGGCACGATCACGCTCGGCGTCGTCCTGGTCAGCCTGATGTGGTTCGTGGGCGCGCCGATGCGGTTGTTCGGCGTGATCGCGGTCGGCGCTGCGGCGGGGGCGGCGGTGCTCGCGGTCGGCGCGACCTACCGGCTCCAGCGCGTGCTGACCTACCTCGACCCCGACAAGGACCCGACCGGCGCGGGGCTCCAGGCGCGGCAGGCGATGTTCGCCTTGGCGGAGGGCGGGTTCTTCGGCAAGGGCCTGACCAACGGCAGTTCCAAGTGGCGTTACCTGCCGAACGTGCACAGCGACTTCATCTTCGCCGTGATCGGCGAGGAACTCGGGTTCATCGGCTGCCTGCTGGTGCTGGGCCTGTTCGGGTTGCTCGCCGTGGTGGGCCTGCGGATCGCCGCGCGCAACACCGACCCGTGGATCCGGCTGGTGTCCGCGACGCTCACCGTCTGGCTGGTGGCGCAGGCCGCGATCAACATCGGCTACGTCGTGCGGCTGCTCCCGGTCACCGGCATCACGCTGCCCATGATCTCCTCCGGCGGCACGTCGATCGTCACCACGATGGTCGTGTTCGGCATCCTGGCCAACTGCGCGCGCCACGAGCCGGAAGCGGTGTCCGCGCTGCGCTCGCTGGGTCCCGGCCGCGTCGGCGGCGTGCTGAAGCTGCCCGCCCCGGAGGCCTACAAGCCGCCGCCCAAGCGCCGGCCCGTCCGACCGTCCACCCCGCCGCGCGGGCGCAAGGCCGCGCCGCCGCCGGTGGACGAACGGAGGATGGCCGGCCGTCACGCTCCGCCGTCGGAGTACCGTCGGCGCGACTCGCGCCGGGCGACCCAGGACCGGTCCCGGCGCCGCGACGGGCGCTAGCCCGCCCCACGACACAAGGAGGAAGTGCGTGACCGGGGTTCCCCAGCAGGCCGGACCGTGCGTGGTGGTCGCCGGAGGCGGCACCGCCGGGCACATCGAGCCAGCCCTGGCCCTGGCCGACGCGGTCAAGCGGCTGCGGCCCGACGCGCGAGTGATCGCGCTGGGCACCGAGCGCGGGCTGGAGAACAAGCTCGTGCCCGCCCGCGGCTACCCGCTTGAGCTGATCCCGCCGGTGCCGATGCCGCGCAAGCCGTCGCCCGACCTGTTGAAGCTGCCGCTGCGCGTGCGGGAGTCGGTGAAGCGCACCCGCGAGGTGCTGGAGCGCCACCACGCCGACGTCGTCGTCGGCTTCGGCGGCTACGTCTCGCTGCCCGCCTACCTCGCCGCGCGCGGCCGGGTGCCGATCGTCGTGCACGAGGCCAACGCCAAGGCGGGGCTCGCGAACAAGGTCGGCGCGAAGTTCGCCGAGCGCGTCGCCGCCGCCGTGCCCGACTCGGGCCTGACCGACGCCGAGATCATCGGCATCCCGCTGCGGCACTCGATCACCACTCTGGACCGGGCCGCCCTGCGCGGCCAGGCCCGCGCCCACTTCGGCCTCGACCCCAACGCCCCGACGCTGCTGGTGTTCGGCGGCTCGCAGGGCGCGCGGTCGATCAACAACGCGGTGTCCGGCGCGGCGCAGGCGTTCGCGCGGGCCGGGATCGGCGTGCTGCACGCCCACGGCCCGAAGAACTCCGTCGCCGTGCAGGCGGTGCCCGGCGCGCCCGCGTACGTGCCGGTGCCCTACCTGGAGCGGATGGACCTCGCCTACGCCGCCGCCGACGCGGTGCTGTGCCGGTCCGGCGCGATGACCGTCGCCGAGGTGTCCGCCGTGGGCCTGCCCGCGGTGTTCGTGCCGCTGCCGCACGGCAACGGCGAGCAGGCCCTCAACGCGGGCCCCGTGGTCGGCGCGGGCGGCGGCATCCTGGTCCCCGACGAGCAGCTGACCCCGGACTGGGTCGCGCGGCACGTCGTCCCGCTGGTCGCCGACCGCGACCGGCTGGCCGCGATGACCACCGCCACCCTGAGCACCGGCCACCGCGAGGCCGACGAGGTGCTCGCCCGGATCGTCCTGGATGTGATCAAGAAGTGAACGTGCTGGAACGGGTCCACCTGGTCGGCATCGGCGGGGCGGGCATGAGCGGCATCGCCCGGATCCTGCTCGCGCGCGGCGCGCACGTGTCCGGCTCCGACGCCAAGGACTCCCGCACCGTCCTGGCGCTGCGGGCGCAGGGCGCGCACATCGCCGTCGGCCACGCGGCCGAGCACCTCGACCTGCTCGACGGCGGTCCCACCTCCGTCGTGGTGTCCACGGCCATCCGCGAGGACAACCCCGAGCTGGCGGCGGCCCGCGAGCGCGGCGTGGTCGTGCTGCGCCGCGCCGAGGCCCTGGCCGCGCTGATGCTCGACCACCGGGTCGCGTGCGTGGCCGGCACCCACGGCAAGACGTCCACCACGTCCATGCTCACCGTGGCGTTGCAGCACTGCCGCATGGACCCGTCCTTCGCCATCGGCGGCGACCTCAACGAGTCCGGCGCCAACGCCCACCAGGGCACCGGCGGGGTCTTCGTGGCCGAGGCCGACGAGAGCGACGGGTCGTTCCTGTACTTCGCGCCGTCGGTGGCGGTGGTGACCAACGTCGAGGCCGACCACCTCGACCACCACGGCACGGTCGAGGCCTACACGGCCGTGTTCGGCTCGTTCCTGGAGCGGATCGAGCCCGGCGGCGTGCTGATCGCGTGCGTGGACGACCCGGGCGCGAAGGCGCTGGCCGACCGCGCCAGGGGCCTCGGCCTGCGGGTCCGCCCCTACGGCCGCACCGCGACCGGCGAGGGCGCGGCGACCCTGGTGGACTACCGGCCCGAGGACGGCGGCGGCATCGCCGTGCTGGACCTCGACGGCGAGAAGCTCGACGTGCGGGTGGCCGTGCCCGGCGAGCACATGGCGGGCAACGCGATCGCCGCCCTGCTGGCCGCGCTGGAGCTGGGCGCGGACCGCGACTGCGTGCTGGAGGGCCTGGGCGCGTTCGGCGGCGTGCGGCGGCGGTTCGAGTTCAAGGGCCGCGCCGCCGGGGTCCGCGTCTACGACGACTACGCCCACCACCCCACCGAGGTCGCCGCGCAGCTCACCGCCGCCCGGCCGGTCGCGGGGGAGGGCAAGCTGGTCGTGGTGTTCCAGCCGCACCTGTACTCGCGGACCCGGCTGTTCGCCGACGAGTTCGGCGCCGCGCTGGGCCTGGCGGACGAGGTCGTGGTCCTGGACGTCTACGGCGCGCGGGAGGACCCGGAACCGGGCGTGACCGGCGCGCTGGTGGCCGGGACCGTGCCGCTGGAGCAGGACCGGGTGCACTACGAGCCGTCGTTCGACCGGGTGCCCGCGCTGGTTGCGGGCCTGGTCGGCGAGGGCGACGTGGTGGTGACCATGGGCGCGGGCGACGTGACCATGCTCGGCCCGGAGATCGTCGGGGAGCTGGACCGGGCATGACGACCCAGACGGCGCGCCGCCGCACCGCCTCCGCGTCGCGGCGGCGCCCGTCCCGGCGCGGAGGGCCCTCCCGGCGCGTGGTGCTGCGCCGCCGGGCGGTGGCGCTGCTGTCCGTGCTGTCCGTGGTCGGCCTGGTCGTCGCCGTCTGGTTCACGCCGCTGCTGGGCGTGCGGCGGGTGGACGTCGCCGGCACCGTCGAGCTGACCGCCGACCAGGTCCGCGCCGCCGCCGCGGTCGAGCCGGGCTCGCCGCTGGTCCGGCTGGACGTCGACGGGATCGCCGAGCGCGTGCGCGGGCTGTCCCGGGTGGCGGCCGTGCGGGTGGAGCGCTCCCTGCCGGGCACCGTGCTGCTCACCGTGGACGAGCGCACCCCGGTCGCCGTGGTGAACGCAGGCGACGGCGCGCACCTGGTGGACGCCACCGGCCGGGACTACGCGACCGTCGCCCAGCCGCCGGCCGGGCTGCCGGAGCTCAAGGCCGAGGGCAAGGGGCGGCCGGCGGCCGTCGCGGTGCTGGTCGCGCTGCCCGAGCCGTTGCGCCGGGAAGTCCTGGCGGTGTCGGCGACGTCGGGAGCCGACGTGCGGCTGACCCTGACCGCCGGGCGCGAGGTGCGGTGGGGCTCGCCGGACGACACGCCGCGCAAGGCCGCGGTCGTCGAGGTGCTGATGACCCGCGACGGCTCGGTGTTCGACGTCTCCAGCCCGGAGCTGCCGACCGTCTCGTGATCTTCACCACGGCGGTCGGGCGAAACTCGGTCGTTCGCCGCGTTCGCGCAGGTGATACTGCGCGGCATGACTGTGACGAAGATCGTGACCAAGCCCGAGGAGCGGGTGGACATCGCCTTCACCGGCGACGAGCGGACCCTGCTCAACGGGTTCCTGGACTACCTGCGCGGGACCATCGAGCTGAAGTGCGCCGGACTGTCCGAAGAGGACGCGACCCGCTCCACGCTCCCGTCGCCGCTGAACACGGCCGCGGGCATCGTCAAGCACCTGCGGTGGGTCGAGCACCACTGGTTCGAGGTCGCGCTGCTCGGACGGCCCAGCGCCGCCCCCTACACGAGGCAGGACCCGGACGCCGATTGGCGGATCGAGCCGGGGGAGACGATCTCGGGTCTGCTGGCCGACTACGCTGAGCAGTGCGGGGTGAGTCGCGACATCGCCGCGGGGCTCGACCTCGACCACGAGGTGGTGTTCCGGGGGGACAAGCGGCTTTCCGCGCGCTGGGTGCTGATCCACATGATCGAGGAGACGGGTCGGCACGCGGGGCACCTGGACGTGGTGCGCGAACTGCTCGACGGGGTGACCGGCGAGTAGTCGGCCTCACCCGGTCGGGACACAACACGGCGTGGCAACTGGACCGAGGCATTTCTGGTGCATAACGTCCGGTGGGAACATACGGGGTTGACATAACTCTCGACCTCTGGTTGAGGGTTTCAATCCGGGTGGACTTCCGTCCGGGTGTGACACCGGTGGTCATCCACTCCAGCACATGAGCACGGACACGATCAGGAAGGCGGATCCGATGACGCCCCCGCACAACTACCTCGCGGTGATAAAGGTCGTCGGCATCGGCGGCGGCGGTGTCAACGCCGTCAACCGGATGATCGAGGTCGGGCTCAAGGGCGTCGAGTTCATCGCGGTGAACACCGACGCCCAGGCTCTGCTGATGTCCGACGCCGACGTGAAGCTCGACATCGGCCGTGAACTGACCCGCGGCCTCGGCGCGGGCGCCAACCCCGAGGTCGGCCACAAGGCCGCCGAGGACCACCGCGAGGAGATCGAGGAAGTCCTCAAGGGCGCCGACATGGTCTTCGTGACCGCCGGCGAGGGCGGCGGGACGGGCACCGGCGGCGCGCCGGTCGTCGCGTCCATCGCCCGCAAGCTCGGCGCGCTGACCATCGGCGTCGTGACGCGCCCGTTCTCCTTCGAGGGCAAGCGGCGCGCCAAGCAGGCCGAAGAGGGCATCCAGGCGCTGCGCAACGAGTGCGACACGCTCATCGTGATCCCCAACGACCGGCTGCTTCAGCTCGGCGACATCGGCGTCTCGCTGATGGACGCGTTCCGCTCGGCGGACGAGGTGCTGCTGTCCGGTGTCCAGGGCATCACCGACCTGATCACCACCCCCGGTCTGATCAACCTGGACTTCGCCGACGTCAAGTCGGTCATGTCGGGTGCGGGCTCGGCGTTGATGGGCATCGGTTCGGCGCGCGGCGAGGGCCGTGCCGTGCAGGCGGCGCAGAAGGCCATCAACTCGCCGCTGCTGGAGGCGTCCATGGAGGGCGCGCACGGCGTGCTGCTGTCGATCGCGGGCGGGTCGGACCTGGGCCTGTTCGAGATCAACGAGTCGGCGTCGCTGGTCCAGGAGGCCGCGCACCCGGACGCGAACATCATCTTCGGCACGGTCATCGACGACTCGCTGGGCGACGAGGTCCGGGTCACGGTGATCGCGGCCGGCTTCGACAGCGGCGGCCCGACCCACAAGAAGCTGGAACCGCAGGCCCTGTCCTCACCACCGCGCACGACGGTGGCGCCGGGCCAGTCGGGCACGGTGCAGCCGGCTCCGGTGGCGCAGCCGGTCCAGCCGCAGCCGGTGCAGCACCAGGTCCAGCCGCCGGTCCAGCCGCAGGTGGTGGAGCAGGCCCCGGTGGCCGCGCCCCGCCCGACCGTGCCGACGCAGCCGACGCAGCCGAACGGGACGACCCCGCAGCCCGCGTACCCGACGTCCCAGCCGGCGGTGCCGCGCTCGCTCTCGCAGAGCGGGTCGCTGCCGTCGCGCGCGGTGCCGGTGACCGACGACCCGGACGACGAGGTCGACGTGCCCCCGTTCATGCGCCGCTGAGGTAGACAGGCCGCCATCGAGAGCCCGCTTCCCGCTCGGGGAGGCGGGCTCTTCGCGCCTGGAGGACCAGCCGGACCTGCTCCAAGGGACCGCGACGAGCCGGGTTGGGCTTGGCTGGCTCAGGCCGGGCTGGGCGAGGTAGGGCGGGGCTGGGCAAGGCTGGGCAAGGCTGGGCAAGGCTGGGCAAGGCTGGGCAAGGCGTCTCGGCAAGTGGGTGGCCGGGGTGGCGGGCCTCAGGTCGGCCTGCCCGGATTGTCGGTGGGTGCTGGGACAATGGCATCGGGGGCCGGAGGCCGCCGTCGCCGCGGGGGCCGGAGGCCGCGGTCGCCGCCGCACCGGTCATGGCAGGCTTGGCGCGTGCGCATCCGTCGTGTCGTGACCACCCGCGAAGGCGGGGTGTCGAAGCCCCCGTTCGACTCCTTCAACCTCGGCGACCACGTCGGTGACGACCCCGCCGCCGTCGCCGCCAACCGCCGTCGGCTCGCCGAGGGCATCGGGCTCGACGTCGACCGGCTCGTCTGGATGGAGCAGGTGCACGGCCGGACCGTCCAGGCCGTCGACGGCCCGCAGGCCTCCCCGCTCGAAGCCACCGACGCCGTCGTCACCGCCACGCCCGGCCTCGCCCTGGTCGTCCTCACCGCCGACTGCGTCCCCGTCCTGCTCGGCGACCCCGAGGCCGGGGTCGTCGCCGCCGTCCACGCCGGGCGCGTCGGCGCCCGCGTCGGGGTCGTCCCCGCCGCGCTGGACAAGATGGTCGAGCTCGGCGCTCGGAAGGACCGCGTCGAGGTGCTGCTCGGCCCCGCCGTCTGCGGCCAGTGCTACGAGGTGCCGGCCGAGATGCGCGCCGACGTCGAGAAGCACCTCCCCGGCAGCGCCGCCAAGTCCCGCCGCGGCACGCCCGCGCTCGACCTGCGCGCCGGGATCTGGCAGCAGCTCGCGGACGCCGGCGTCGGCCGGATCGGCGTGGACCCGCGCTGCACGGTCGAGGAGAAGGCCCTGTTCAGCCATCGGCGGGACCCCGGAACGGGGCGGATCGCCGGCGTCGTCTGGATCGACGCGTGAACCGCCGCGACGAGCTGGCCGCCAACCTCGCCGAGGTCCGCGAGCGCATCGCACGGGCCTGCGACGCCGCCGGCCGCGACGTAGCCGACGTGACCCTCCTCGCCGTGACCAAGACCTTCCCCGCCGAGGACGTCGCGATCCTCAGCGACCTGGGCCTGACCGAGTTCGCCGAGAACCGCGACCAGGAGGCCGGCCGCAAGACCGCCGAGTTCGCCCGGCTCCGCCCGGCCGCCACCGCCCGCTGGCACATGGTCGGCTCGGTCCAGCGCAACAAGGCCCGCTCCGTCGTCACCTGGGCCGACCAGGTGGACGCGGTCGACTCCACCCGGCTCGCGGACGCCCTGGCCAAGGCCAACGCCGGCCGCGACCCGCTGGACGTGCTGCTCCAGGTCAGCATCGACGGCGACCCGGCTCGCGGCGGCTGCCCGATCCCGGACCTTCCCGATCTTGCCCACCATGTCGCTGAGAAGGGTGAACTTCGTCTGCGCGGTGTGATGACCGTCGCACCCCTCGGGATGTCTCCAGAGGTCGCGTTTCGTGCTCTACAAGGTGCGGTAACCCGCTTGCGTGACGATCATCCCACTGCCACCGTGATCTCGGCGGGGATGTCCGGTGACCTGGAAGATGCCATCGCGCACGGATCCACGTGCGTGCGTGTCGGAACAGCGCTGCTGGGCAGCCGAGGGCTAGCCTCGCCGTAACTGGCAGGAACCTCGGGACGGCCGCGACGTCCTAGCGGGTAGGGATCGGCGGAGGAAGGGCTCGACCATGAGCGGGTTTCACAAGCTGAAGGCCTACTTCGGGATGGTTCCCGCCGAGTACGCCGACGACCCCGACTACGACGGTGAGCGCGGCCGGTACGACTACCGGGCCGAGGCCGAGGACTACGACGCCTACCCCGAGTACCCGGAGCGCAACGGCCGCCGACGCCCGCACGGCGGCTACCGCGCCGAGCTGGACGACGCCGACGACTACGAGCAGCCCGACGCCCGCACCCGGTCCCGCCGGTCGTGGGCGGCCGAGCCGACGCACGGGTCGCTGGCCGTCGAGCCGGCGCGCGAGCCGGTCAGCCGGGTCCGCCCGGCGCCCGAGCCCTCCCGCCAGTCGCTGGGGCGCATCACGACGCTGAACCCGCGCAGCTACAACGAGGCGCGGACCATCGGCGAGCACTACCGCGACGGCACGCCGGTGATCATGAACCTCACCGACATGGACGACGCGGACGCCAAGCGCCTGGTCGACTTCGCCGCGGGGCTCGCCTTCGCGCTGCGCGGCTCGATCGACAAGGTGACGAACAAGGTGTTCCTCCTCTCACCCCCCAACATCGACGTGACGGCGGAGGACCGGAGGCGACTCGCGGAGGGCGGGTTCCTCAACCACGGGTGAGTGATGGCACAGTTGACGGTGTGTATGCCCTCGCGCTCGTCGTCTACTACGTGCTGTTCTCGTTCTGGCTGCTGCTCACGGCCCGCGTCGTGGTCGAGCTCGTCCGGACTTTCGCCAGGGAGTGGCGGCCGGCGGGCGGCGTCGCGGTGGCCCTGGAGACCGTCTACACCGTGACCGACCCCCCGGTCCGACTGCTGCGTCGGCTCATCCCGACCGTGCGGATCGGGGGCATCGGTCTGGACTTGTCCATTATTGTGCTGTTGCTGGTCGTTATCATTCTGATGCGAGTAGCCGATCCCAGGTGAGGGGACCAGGGATGTCCACAGCCCAGGAGTGCGTGAGGTGATCTGATGCCGTTGACCCCCGCGGACGTGCACAACGTCGCGTTCAGCAAGCCGCCGATTGGCAAGCGGGGCTACAACGAGGACGAGGTGGACGCGTTCCTCGACCTGGTTGAGGGCGAGCTCGCCCGCCTGATCGAGGAGAACAACGACCTGCGCCAGCAGGTCGAGCAGCTCGACCAGCAGGTCGAGACCGCGCGTGCCGACCTCGAAGACGCCCGAGCCAAGATCGCCGCTGGAGTGGGTGGTCCCAGCCGAGTCGTCGACGAGCCGCGCAGGCTGGCGCCGGTGCCACCCCCCTCGGCGCTGGAGCAGACCTCGCCCGGTGGTGGCGGTGACCACCACGTGCAGGCCGCCAAGGTGCTCGGGTTGGCCCAGGAGATGGCCGACCGGCTCACCGGCGAGGCCAAGGCCGAGGCGGACGGGATGCTGTCGGAGGCCCGGACCAAGTCCGAGCAGCTGCTCTCCGAGGCCCGTGCCAAGGCCGACACGATGGTCAACGAGGCGCGCACCCGCGCCGAGACCATGCTGAACGACGCGCGGACGCGCGCCGAGACGCTGGAGCGGCAGGCCCGTGAGAAGGCCAGCGCGCTCGACCGCGACGCGCAGCGCAAGCACGCCGAGGTGATGGGCAACATCACCCAGGAGAAGAACACGCTCGAAAAGCAGATCGACAAGCTCCAGACGTTCGAGCGCGAGTACCGGACCCGGCTCAAGACCATGCTGGAGTCCTCGCTGCGCGACCTGCAGGACCGCGGCCCGGCCGCACCGTCCGACGGCCGCCAGCAGGGCTACTCGTTCGGGGCGCGTGCCGAGGCCGGCTGAGCGGTCGCGTTGATCTAGTCTGCGCAACGTGCTCTACATCGTTCTGCTGCTGGTGCTGGCAGCCCTGGGGCTGCTCGTGCCCGCCCTGACCACCGCCCAGACCCACTGGGCGTGGCTCTCGGTGGGCGCGAGCGCGGCAGCGGCCCTGGTCCTGGTCTGGGACTGGTGGCTGCGCCGCCGGTCGGGACCCGTCCCGGCGGCTGCCAGTACCGCGGCGGAACGAGGTGATCACCAGGCTAACCCCGCTGACCAGGCGGAACCCGCGGCCGAGGCCGCGGACACGCCCGTTTCACCCGATCAGGACAGCGAGCCGGGCGAGGAGGACACGGACGCCGCCGACCTGCTGGTCGTGGCGGACCTGACCGACGAGGTCCGCGTTCTGGACGAGCACCCCCGCTACCACCTGGCCGCCTGCGGGTGGCTGGGCTCGCGGGCCACGCTGGGCCTGCCGATCGCCGAGGCCAGGCAGTTGGGCTTCACGCCGTGCGCGGTGTGCACGCCCGACGCGGTCCTGGTGGCGAAGAAGCGGGCCTCGGGCGACTAGCCGCGGGCGCGGCAACCGGTTTGCGGCGACCGGTTACCCTTGACGCACAGGCACCGATCCGGCCATCACCGGGGAGCCTCCGGAAGAACGGGCGCGACCACCTCACCGAGGCGCGCGCCCCAGTAGAACCGGACGGGAACGGCCCGTCACAGCCGTCAACGAGAGGCCGTCGCGCGTGCGCGTCGGCAAGCGGGGTGGTACCGCGGTGTGCCCGCCGACAGGGCGCGTCGTCCCCGCGTGCCGGGCGAGAACAGCACGCGAGGAGCAACACGATGGCCTACCCCAAGGCAGGCGAGGGTCCGGTGCCCTCCCAGCCGTCCTTCCCCGCCCTAGAGCGGGACGTCCTCGACTTCTGGAAGTCCGACGCGACCTTCCAGGCCTCGATCGACGCGCGACCGGCGGGGGACAAGGGCGCCAACGAGTTCGTCTTCTACGACGGCCCGCCCTTCGCCAACGGCCTGCCGCACTACGGCCACCTGCTGACCGGTTACGTCAAGGACGTCGTCCCGCGCTTCCAGACCATGCGCGGCAAGCACGTCGAGCGCCGGTTCGGCTGGGACACCCACGGCCTGCCCGCCGAGGTCGAGGCGGAGAAGCAGTTGGGCTTCTCGTCGAAGTCCGAGATCGAGGCGTTCGGCATCGAGAAGTTCAACGAGGCCTGCCGCACGTCCGTGCTGCGCTACACCGACCAGTGGCGCGACTACGTGACCCGCCAGGCCCGCTGGGTCGACTTCGACAACGACTACAAGACCCTCGACCTGGACTACATGGAATCGGTCATGTGGGCCTTCAAGACCTTGTGGGACAAGGGCTTGGTCTACGAGGGCTTCCGCGTGCTGTGGTACTGCTGGCGCTGCGAGACGCCGCTGTCCAACACCGAGACCAAGATGGACGACACCTACCGGGACCGGCAGGACCCGGCGGTCACGGTCGGCCTGCGCCTGGAGACCGGCGAACTGGCCCTGGTGTGGACGACGACCCCGTGGACCCTGCCGTCCAACCTCGCCGCCGCCGTGCACCCCGACGTGGACTACGTGACCGTCGAGGGCCAGGACGGCAACCGCTACCTGCTGGCCGAGGCCCGCGTGCCCGCCTACGCCCGCGAGCTGGGCGAGGAGCCGACGGTCGTGGCCCGGCACAAGGGCGCGGACCTGGTCGGCAAGAAGTACGCGCCGCCGTTCGACTTCTTCGTGGGCCGCGAGAACGCCCACCAGGTGCTCGCGGCGGACTACGTCACCACCGAGGACGGCACGGGCATCGTCCACATCGCCCCCGCCTTCGGTGAGGAGGACAAGGTCGTCACCGACGCGGCCGGCATCGAGGTCGTCGTCCCGGTCGACCCGCACGGCCGGTTCACCGCCGAGGTCCCGCCGTATGAGGGTCAGCAGGTCTTCGAGGCGAACAAGGCGATCATCCGCGACCTGAAGGACGCGGGCCTGCTGCTGCGCCACGAGACCTACGACCACCCGTACCCGCACTGCTGGCGGTGCGACAACGCGCTCATCCAGCGCGCGGTCTCGTCGTGGTTCGTCGCCGTGTCGCAGTTCAAGGACCGGATGGTCGAGCTGAACAAGCAGATCAACTGGGTGCCCGAGCACATCCGCGACGGCCAGTTCGGCAAGTGGCTGGAGAACGCCCGCGACTGGAACATCTCGCGCAACCGGTTCTGGGGCTCGCCGATCCCGGTGTGGGTGTCCGACGACCCCGAGTACCCGCGCGTGGACGTCTACGGCTCGCTGGACGAGCTGGAGCGCGATTTCGGCGTGCGCCCGACCGACCTGCACCGGCCGGGGATCGACCAGCTGACCCGACCCAACCCGGACGACCCGACCGGGCGGTCGGTGATGCGCCGCGTCCCGGAGGTCCTGGACTGCTGGTTCGAGTCCGGGTCGATGTCGTTCGCCCAGGTGCACTACCCGTTCGAGAACGCGGAGTGGTTCGACAACCACTATCCGGGCGACTTCATCGTCGAGTACAACGGCCAGACGCGCGGCTGGTTCTACACCATGCACGTGCTGGCGACGGCCCTGTTCGACCGGCCGGCGTTCAGCAACTGCGTGGCGCACGGGATCGTGCTGGGCGACGACGGCCAGAAGATGTCAAAGTCGCGCAAGAACTACCCGGACGTCAACGAGGTCTTCGACCGCGACGGCTCCGACGCCATGCGCTGGTTCCTCATGGCGTCCCCGATCCTGCGCGGCGGCGACCTGATCGTCACCGAGCGCGGCATCCGCGACGCCGTGCGGCAGGCCGTGCTGCCGCTGTGGAACTCGTGGTACTTCCTGGCGCTGTACGCCAACGCCGAGGGCGTCGAGGGCACGTGGCGGACGGATTCCCGGCACGTCCTGGACCGGTACGTGCTGGCGAAGACGCACGACCTGGTGAAGGTCGTGACCGAGCAGCTGGAGACCTACGACATCTCCGGCGCGTGCGCGTCCATCCGGGATTTCCTGGAGGTCCTGACGAACTGGTACGTCCGGCGGTCGAGGGACCGGTTCTGGGCGGGCGAGCAGGACGCCGTGGACACCCTGCACACCGTGCTGGAGGTCGTGTCCCGGGTGGCAGCGCCGCTGCTGCCGTTCACGACGGAGGTGGTGTGGCGGGGCCTGACCGGCGGGCGCTCGGTGCACCTGACCGACTTCCCGTCGGTGGCCGACCTGCCGGCGGACGACGCCCTGGTGGCGGCGATGGACCAGGTCCGCCAGGTCGCGTCCACCGCGTTGTCGCTGCGCAAGGCCAACAAGCTGCGCGTGCGCCTGCCGCTGGCCAAGCTGGTCATCGCGGCGGCGGACGTGGCGCAGCTGGAGCCGTTCGTCGAGGTGCTGCGCGACGAGGTGAACGTCAAGGACGTGGAGCTGACCACGGACGTGGACGCGCACGGGCACTTCCAACTGGCGGTGAACGCGCGCGTGGCGGGTCCCCGGTTGGGTCCGGACGTGCAGAAGGTCATCAAGGCGGTCAAGGCCGGGGACTGGTCGGAGGTCGAGGGCCGCGTCGTGGCCGCCGGTCTGGAGCTGTTCCCGGAGGAGTACGAACAGCGCCTGGTGGCGACGGACCAGGGTGCGACGGCGGCGTTGCCGGGCAACAGCGGCCTGGTGGTGCTGGACACCGTGGTGACGGACGAACTGGCGGCCGAGGGCGTGGCGCGCGACCTGGTGCGCGTGGTGCAGCAGGCCCGGAAGGACGCCGGGTTGGACGTGTCCGACCGGATCGCGTTGACCTTGCAGGTGCCGGACGAGGTGGCCGAGGCGGTGCGGCGGTTCGAGGAATTCGTGGCCTCGGAGACGTTGAGCACGTCGGTGGTTTACGGCGAGGTGGCCGAAGGGTCGGATGGCGCGGTGGGGGACGGCGCGAAGGTCCGGGTAGCGGTCACCCGCTCCTGACACCCGACGCCCGACGCATGACGCTTTTCGCGCGGAGCGCGGCTCTTCGCCGCGCTCCGCGCGGCTCCGCCGCGCAGCGGCGGCTGGGCTCCCAGCCACAAGGGGCCTCCGTGTTCCCCACCGTATGACCTGCCCGAAGGGCTACCACAGATTTCCCCGGGTGACGCCGAAAGTTTTGCGAGGAACGAGCAAAAGTTTTAGCGGCACCCGGGGAAATCTGTGGTCGGCTCCGCCAGGTCATGCGGTGGGGAACACGCAGGCCCTTCCCCCCACTGGCGGCCTCCCCAGCCGCTTTTAGCTTTTGATCTTGAGAGCGCGTCAGCGCGTCCTTCAACGCGCGAAGCGCTCCCAAGCGCGAAGCGCGTTCGAGGTCAAGACAGCGGAGCGCGTTGCGTGAGGACCCGCGAAGCGTGGGCTTGAGAGCGTCAGCGTTCAGTTCAAAGCGTAAAAGAGCCTCGCCGGCGGGCAGGCCTCCGGGGAGGAAAGAAAAAGAGGGGGCTTTTCCGTCCTCCCCGTATGGCCTGGCGGAGCCAACCACACTTTTGGTCGGGTGCCGCTAAAAATTTTGCTCGTCCCTCACAAAATTTTCGGCTGCACCCGACCAAAAGCGTGGTAGCCCTTCGGGCAGGCCATACGGGGAGGACGGAAAAGCCCAAAAGCAGGGCGCTGCGCGCCCCAGAAGCGGGGGGCGCTGCGCGCGGTCAAGTCAGGGCTCTGGAGATGGTGATCAGCAAGCGGACCGACTCCACCAGGTGGGGTGGAGGCGGGTCGATGCAGTCCACCAGTTCTTCCAGCCATGTCGTCTCGTCGTCCATGTCAGACACCTCCCTCCCGGTCCAGCAGGTTGCGCAGCGTCCCCAGGCATCGGCCCCTTGTCGGGCCGATGCTGCCCCTCGGCATCGACAGGGCTTCGGCTACCGCCTTGTACTCCGCCCGGCCCGCCAACACCGTCAGGCGCAGGATTTCCTGGCAGCGCCTCGGCAGTTCCGAGAACGCTCGCCACAGGCGGCGGTCGCGGTCGTCTCGCAGGGCCTCCGTTTCCGGGAGCCACCTGGTGTCGGCCACGTCCAGGGCGGAGTCGGAGGAGAGGGCCGGGCGGCCGTTGAGTTCTCGCCACGCGCGTTGGGACTCGCGTCTCGTGGTGACGATCAGCCAGCCCGCCAGGGCCCTGGGTTGGGCGATGCGGTCGAGGTGGCGCAGGAGGCTCAGCCAGACCGTTTGGACCACGTCCTCCGCCGTGGGCTGGTCCAGGCCGTTGCCCCTGGCCACGTGCCAGACCAGCGGGGTCAGCTCGGTGATCAGGGTGTCCAGGGCGCCCCGGTCGCCGTTCCTCGCCGCGGTGAGGAGGGCGGCGTGGCGTTCGGGGGTGGACTGCTTGGGCGTGGCCTGGGCCATGATCGCCGCCACGCCCAGGTCGTCCTCGGCCGGGTCGTCGGGGATGGACTCGGACAGTTCCGCGCGCAGGTCGTCCAGGCGCGGGTCCAGGTCGGCGGTCCGGTCGGGGTCGTCCTCGGTCATTCGGTCCCCTTTCCGCGCCTCGGGCCGCGGGCCCTGCGCTCGACGTTGCCGACCACCGCGCTGACCCGGGCGCGTGCCTCCGACACGTACCGCCGCACCGAGTCCCTCCGGCATCCCAGCACGTCCGCGATCTCCTCGTCGGCGAAGTCCCAGAACCGCAGGACCAGGGCCGTGCGCAGCTGGTCGGGCAGTCGGGCGATCGCGGCGAGGGTGGCGTTGAGCTCGTGCCACGTCTCGGCCTCCCGGTGCCGTTGGACCAGCAGGTGGGACCGGGCGATCACCTCGTCGGTCACCTCGCTGGGCCGTTCCAGCCGGCGGGACTGGTCGACCAGGAGGTTGCGGGTGGTCTTGACCAGCCACGACCGCCGCGCGGGCGGGCTGATCGAGGGCCAGTTGCGCCAGGCGCTGACGAACGCCTCCTGCACGGCGGACTCGTGGTCCAGGTGCGGGGACATGACGGCGGCGAACCGGAACAGCCTGGTGCGCTCGCGGTGGTAGAAGTCGCTGAAGGAAGCCGCGTGGTCATCGGAGTCGCCCGGTGTCACGAACCCTCCCTCTGGTCAGCGCCCGGTAACCAGAGGACGGACGCCGGGGCGGGTTGTGGATGCCCCGGGTTCAGCCGAACCGGCGCGCCACCGCCCGCAGCACCCGGACCCACCACGAGTAGCGCGACCTCCGGAACGCCACGCCGGCCTCGGTGCTGAGGTTGTCCAGCAGGTCTTCGATCAGAGCGTCGTGCAGCCAGCGGACGGCCAGGGGCCACCACAGGCGCATCCACCCGGTCAGGTGACCGCGGATCACGTGCCGCACCCCGCCGGGCACGACCTCGAACGCGTGGGTGCCCACCAGGCCGATCCTCGGGTCGAACGTGAACTCGACCCGCCGGCCCGGCTCGTAGGCGGTGCAGCGGTAGCGGACGAAGCCGTGGCCGCCGTCCGCGCCGACGCCCAGCGGGCGGTCCAGCACCAGGGGCGGCCAGTCCTCCGCCGGCCACGCGGCCACCGCCCGCTCCACCCAGTCGCCCTTCGGCGGCAGCATCCGGACGTGCACGTTCTCGACCACCACAACCTCCGTACGGTCCCGTATGGAACAGGACCGTACGGTAGCGTACGGCGGTGTGAAGAAGCGCCGGACCAAGGACGACTGGACCGCGGTGGCCCTCCAAGCCCTCGCCGAGGGCGGCGTGGCGGCGGTGGCGGTGGAGCCGCTGGCCGCGCGGATCGGGGCCACCAAGGGCAGCGCGTACTGGCACTTCCCGAACCGGGAGGCGCTGCTCAAAGCCACCCTGGAACGCTGGGAGGCCGAGCACACCGAGGCCGTGATCGCGCTGGTCGAGGCGCGCGACACCCCGCTGGACAAGCTGCGCACGCTGTTCGCCTACGTGCTGGAGGACCCGGAGTCCAGCACGATCGAACTGGCCATGCTCGCCGCCAAGGACGACCCGGCCGTGGCGCCCGTGCTGGCCCGGGTCACCGAACGCCGGATCGCCTACCTGGAAGAGCTGTTCGCCGCCCTGGGCTTCCCCGCCGACACCGCGCACCACCGGGCCGTCCTCGCCTACTCGATCTACCTGGGCCAGGCCCAGCTGCTGATCGCCACCCCGCACGTGGTCACCGGCGGCCGGGCGCTGCTGGAGGACACCATCGCGGCGGTGACCGGCCGTGGCTGAGGCGTTCCGGTTCGCCGTCCGGGTCAAGCCGGGCGCCAAGCGCGCCGCCGTGGGCGGCCGGTGGGACGACCGGGCGCTGGTCGTGGCCGTCGCCGCGCCGGCCGTCGAGGGCAAGGCCAACGACGCGGTCCGGCGCGCCCTGGCCGCCGCGTTCGGCGTCCGCCGCCAGGACGTCCACCTGGTGCACGGCGAGCGCGGCCGGGACAAGGTCGTGGAACTCGACCCCGCCCCGGCCGACGCCCGGGACGTGCTGGACCGCCTGCTAGCCGGCTAGCGTCCAGAGCGCCGAGGCGATCGCGTCGGCGTTGCGGTCCAGGGCCGTGGCGTTGACGTTCGCCGTCGTGTCGCACGAGCGGTGGTAGCAGCGGTCGTAGGCGACGCCCGCCTGGCCGCCCCACTTTTGCGCCTGCGCCGAGGTCTTGATGCCCTCCGCGCCGGTGAACGTGCCGCCCACCGGGATGCCCGCCCGCGCGAACGCCGCGTGGTCGGACCGGCCGCCCACCGAGGTCAGCTCCGACTGCACGCCGATCGAGCTGAAGTACTGCTGCAACACCTGCTGCACCCGCAGCGAACCGGACGGCTGCCCGGACGCGCTGTAGACGAAGTACCCCGGGTTGGGCGAGCCGGTCATGTCGAAGTTCAGGTACGTCTTGATCCGCGAACGGTCCGTTGTGGACAGTGAGTTCACGTAGTGGGTGGACCCGACCAGGCCCAGCTCCTCGGCGCCCCACCAGGCGAACCGCAGGTGCCGGCGCGGCTGGAACCCGCTGCTGCGCACCGCCAGCGCGACCTCCAGGATCGACGCCGAGCCGGTGCCGTTGTCGTTGATCCCCGGACCGGCCGACACGCTGTCCAGGTGCCCGCCGAGCATCAGCACGTCGTCGGTGTCGCCGCCGGGCCAGTCGGCGATCAGGTTGTAGCCGGTCGCGCCGTTGCGGCTGAACGACTGGACGCGGGTGGTGAAGCCGGCGGCGTCCAACTTGGACTTCACCCAGTTCACCGAGGCCAGGTAGCCCGGACGGCCGTGCGCCCGGTTGCCGCCGTTGGCCGAGGCGATGGACTGCAGTTGGTCGAGGTCGGCCCGCACGGCGGACACCGGGATGTCCGGGGCCGCCGCGAGGCGGACGGGCTGGGCGTCCGCGAGGCCGGATCCGACGAGCGCGCCGGCGGTGACCAGCGCGGTGAGGAGTGCTTTCACGGTTTCTCCCGCAGGGATGGGGGTGTGAACCGGGGCGGCGGACCCGCACATCAACATGCACGCACCCGCATGGTTCGCGATACCTGCGTTCGGCTGGTGACGCTGCGCGCCCGCCCGATTAGTCCAGATCGGTGTCGCCGGGGGAGAATGACCCCTCCGGGTGAACAGGGAGGTCGAGTGGGTGGTGTGACGGCCTTCCTCGGCATCGGCGCCGCGGTCCTGCTGCTCTCGGTCATCGCGGTGCGGGTGTCGATCCGGCTCGGTCTGCCCTCGCTCCTGCTGTACCTGGGCATCGGCGTGCTGCTGGGCGAGGCGGTGCTCGGCATCCAGTTCGAGGACGCCGACCTGACCCGCTCGCTGGGCACGGCGGCGCTCGTGCTGATCCTCACCGAGGGCGGCCTGACCACCCGCTGGACGGCGGTGAAACCCGCGCTGGGCCTGGGGATCGCACTGTCCACAGTGTCCGTCGGCGTCAGCGTCGGGATCACCGGCCTGGCCCTGCACGAACTGCTCGGCCTGGACTGGCGCACGGCCCTGCTGTGGGGCGCGGTGCTCAGCTCGACCGACGCGGCGGCGGTGTTCAGCGTGCTGCGCGGCGTCGGGGTGGGCAAGCGGCTGACCGGCGCGCTGGAGCTGGAGTCGGGCATCAACGACGCCCCGGTCTACATCGCGGTCGTCCTGCTCGCCTCGCCCGACCCGATCACCTGGACCGCCCCGCTGCTCATGGGCTACGAGCTGGTGGCGGGCGCGGCGATCGGCGTCGCGCTGGGCTGGCTGGGCGCGGAGGGCCTGCGCCGGGCGGCGCTGCCCGCGACCGGCCTGTACCCGCTGGCCACGGTCGCGGTGTGCCTGCTCGCCTACACCGCGGGCGACCTCGCGCACGCGTCGGGGTTCCTCGCCGTCTACACCGCCGCGCTGGTGCTGGGCAACGCCCGCCTGCCGCACCGCGCGGACACTCTGTCCTTCGCCGAGGGCCTGGGCTGGATCGCCCAGATCGGGCTGTTCGTGCTGCTCGGCCTGTACGCCTCGCCCGGCCGGCTGCTGGAGGCGCTGGTGCCCGCGCTGGTGGCGGGCGGGGTGCTGGTGCTGCTGGCCCGGCCGCTGTCGGTGCTGTGCGCGGCGCTGCCGTTCCGGGTGCCGTGGCGCGAGCAGGTGTTCATCTCGTGGTCGGGGCTGCGCGGCGCGGTGCCGATCGTGTTCGCGCTGATCCCGTTGATCCAGAACGTGCCGGGCGCGCAGGACCTGGTGGACGCGGTGTTCGTGCTGGTCGTCCTGCTGACGGTGGTGCAGGGCAGCACGCTGCCGTGGCTCGCGCGGTGGCTGGAGCTGGAGAGGTCCGGGGAGGCCCGGGAGGTCCAGGTCGACTCGTCCGCGCTGGACGAGCTGGGCGCGGAGCTGCTCCAGGTCCGCATCCAGCGCGGCTCCAAGCTGCACGGCGTGTACCTGAGCGAGCTGCGGCTGCCGCCGGGCGCGGTGGTGAGCCTGGTGGTGCGGGGTGACGAAGGGTTCACGCCGCTGCCCACGACCCGGCTCCAGGAGTTCGACCAGCTCCTGGTCGTCTGCACCGACACCGTCCGCACCGCCACCGAGCAGCGCATCCGCGCCGTGGACCGGGCCGGCCGGTACGCGCGGTGGAAGGGCGACACCGGTCTCCCATGATGTGAACGCGGCTCGACGCGTCGTCGGCGGTGGGTTAACGTCGGGTCCAAGGTCATGAGTGCCGGCGCGAAGCTCGGGCTAGCCGGCCGGCAACCCTCCTACCGCGGTGGGGTGCCCCCGATGAGGACCTGGCCTGGCGCGGAGGGCGTCGGGCAAGCGCGGGCCTCCTCTCCCGGTAGCGGAG
Source organism: Saccharothrix mutabilis subsp. mutabilis (assembly GCF_039521145.1). Classification (NCBI taxonomy): domain Bacteria; kingdom Bacillati; phylum Actinomycetota; class Actinomycetes; order Pseudonocardiales; family Pseudonocardiaceae; genus Saccharothrix; species Saccharothrix mutabilis. The sequence continues at coordinate 285,993 of NZ_BAAABU010000005.1, read as the reverse complement.
TCCGCCTGGACCCCGCCGGAGGGTGTCGTGACCGTCGCAGTCCCCGGATCGATCGCCGCTTTGCCCCGCGTCGTCGGCGCGTCGCTGCGCGTGCCGCTGGTGACCGGTGAGCGCGTGGAGTACGCCAACCTCGACCACGCGGCCAGCGCGCCCTGCCTGGAGCAGGTGCGCGACGCGGTGGACGAGCTGCTGCCCTGGTACGCGAGCGTGCACCGGGGCGCGGGCTTCGCTTCTCAGGTCTCCACGAAGGTCTACGAGCAGGCCCGGGACTCGGTGCGTCGGTTCCTCGGGGCGCGGACCGGCGACACCGTCGTGTTCACCCGCAACACCACCGACGCGCTGAACCTGCTGGCCCGCAGCCTGCCGCGGAAGACCGCCGTGGTCCTGTTCGACACCGAGCACCACGCGGCCCTGCTGCCGTGGCGCGGGCCGCACGTGCGGCGGCTGCGGACGCCGGGCAGCGCGGGCGAGGCCGTGCTGGAGCTGGACCGCGCGCTGCGCGCGGCCCCGGTCGGACCTCGGCTGGTCGTCGTGACCGGTGCGTCCAACGTGACCGGCGAGGTGTGGCCGGTGGCCGAGCTGGCCGCCGTGGCCCGGCGGCACGGCGCCCGCATCGCCCTGGACGCCGCCCAGCTCGCCCCGCACCGGCCGGTGGACCTCAGGGCCCTGGACGTCGACTACGCCGTGCTGTCCGGGCACAAGGTCTACGCGCCCTTCGGCGCGGGCGTCCTGGTCGGGCGCGCGGACTGGTTGCAGGCGGCCGAGCCGTACCTGGTCGGCGGCGGCGCGACGGCCCGGGTCAGCGACCGCGGCGACCGGCTGGGCGTGGCCTGGACGGCGGTGCCCGAGCGGCACGAGGCCGGGTCGCCCAACGTGGTCGGCGTGCACGCCCTGGCCGTGGCCTGCGACGTGCTGGGCCGGCACTGGGAGCAGACCGCGGCGCACGAGCGGGAGCTGCTGGCCCGGCTGCGGGCGGGCCTCGCGACCGTGCCGGGGACCTGCGAGCTGGCGCTGTTCGGGCCCGAGCACGACCGGGTCGGCGTCGTCAGCTTCGTGGTGCGCGGGCAGGACGCCGGTTTCCTGGCCGCCGCGCTGTCCGCCGAGCACGGGATCGGCGTGCGGGACGGGGCGTTCTGCGCGCACGTCGCCGTGCACCGGCTCGCCGAGGGGCAGCGGGCGCTGCGCGCGTCGCTGGGCCTGGGCACGACGGTCGAGCACGTGGACCGGCTGGTGGCGGCCCTGCGGTCGCTGGTGGTCGAGGGACCGCGCTGGGAGTACGAGGTCGTGGACGGCCGCTGGACCCCGGCCGACGACCGGCGTCCGCTCCCGCCGTTCCTGCGCTGAGGCGATGCTGGACAATGGGCCGGTGAGCACCGAGTCCAACGCCGAGCCCGCCGAGCCCGCGGCGGCGACGCCGGTCGAGAAGCCGCTGCCCCCGAAGCGGGTGTGGTTGCTGGCCGCCATCGCCCCCGTCGTCTTCGCGCTGGACCTGGTGACCAAGGTCATCGCGGTGCAGCAGTTGGAGGGGCAGCCGCCGGTCGAGCTGTTCGGCGGGCTGGTCTACCTGTCCTTCCTGCGCAACTCCGGCGCGGCGTTCGGCATGGCCGAGGGCTACACGGTGATCCTCGCGCTGATCGCGTGCGGCGTGGTCGGGTTCATCCTGTGGATCGCGCGCAAGCTGCGGTCCGTCGGCTGGGCGATCGGCCTGGGCCTGGTGCTGGGCGGCGCGGTGGGCAACCTCGCCGACCGGATCTTCCGCGGCCCGGGACCGCTGCGCGGGCACGTCGTGGACTTCGTCTCCGTGGTCGAGCCCTACGGCGCGTTCTTCCCGGTGTTCAACGTCGCCGACTCCGCCATCTGCGTCGGCGGGGCCGTGATCGTGCTGATGGCGATCCTGCAACGCGACTACGACGGGACCCGCGTGGAGAAGAAGTCGGCCGCGTCGCCGGAGAAGAAGGCATGAGCGGCTACCGCACGCTGCCCGTCCCCGACGGGCTGGACGGGATGCGCGTCGACGCGGGCCTGGCGAAGCTGCTGGGCCTGTCCCGGACCGCCGTCGCGGCGCTGACCGAGTCCGGGGACGTCGTGCTGGACGGGCGTCCGGCGGGCAAGTCCGACCGGCTGGTCGCGGGCGCGTGGCTGGAGGTCACCCTGCCCGAGCCGGAGCGGCCGGTGCAGGTGCAGGCCGTGCCCGTGGAGGGCTTGATCGTCCTGCACGAGGACGACGACGTGATCGTGGTGGACAAGCCGGTGGGCGTGGCCGTGCACCCCAGCCCCGGCTGGACCGGGCCGACCGTGGTCGGCGGCCTGGCGGCGGCCGGTGTGCGGATCGCCACGTCCGGCGCGGCCGAGCGGCAGGGCGTGGTGCACCGGCTCGACGTCGGCACCACCGGCGTGATGGTCGTCGCCAAGAGCGAGCACGCGTACTCGGCGCTCAAGGCGGCGTTCAAGGAGCGGACCGTCGAGAAGCTCTACCACGCGCTGGTGCAGGGCCACCCCGACCCGATCCGGGGCACCATCGACGCGCCGATCGACCGGCACCCCAAGCACGACTACAAGTTCGCCGTGATGGCCAACGGCAAGCCCAGCATCACCCACTACGAGGTGGTGGAGGCGTTCCGGGCCGCGTCGCTGCTGGACGTGCACCTGGAGACCGGGCGCACCCACCAGATCCGCGTGCACTTCTCGGCGCTGCGCCACCCGTGCGTCGGCGACCTGACCTACGGCGCGGACCCGGTGCTGGCCAAGCGGCTGGGCGTGACCCGGCAGTGGCTGCACGCCCGGACGCTCGGGTTCCACCACCCGGCGGACGGCCAGTGGGTCGAGTTCACCAGCGAGTACCCGGCGGACCTCGCCGGAGCGCTGGAGATCCTGCGCGCGGAGGGCTGACCTCCCCCGATCACCGCCTCCCCGACCAGGTCGCGTTCGCGTAACGTTCTGATCAACGGCACGTCGACCAGGGGGAGGTACGTGTGGTGTCCACGCACCACGGCGATGCGGATCTCACGCCGCCGCAGGGTTTCCCGCGCGCGGAGGACCCGGACGGGTTCACCGTGGCGCCGGCGGTGATCGGCGGCGACCTGCCGGGAGCCCCACCGGCTCCCGCACCGCCCCCGACCGCCGGCCACCAGCCGCACGCCCGCCCGCCCGGCCCCGACGTTCACGGCCCCGGTGTCCACGGCCCCGGTGTCCACGGCCCCGGTGTCCACGGACCTGGGGTCCGCGGCCGGGAGGCCCACGGCCCTGGCGTCCGCGGTCGGGAGAAGGCCGAGGAGGCACCCAAACGGTCGTTCTTCGGCAAGTTGCTTCGCCGGAACGGGTGACCACGCGCATCTCGGCGGCGCGTGGTCCCTCCACTCCTGCGTAGCTCCGAGTGGAACCGGGGGGATCCATGAGGACGAGGCTCGTTCTGCTGTTGGGCGCGTTGTGCCTGCTCGGCCCGTTGTCCATCGACACCCACCTGCCGGCGTTCCCCGCCATCGCGGAGGAGTTCGGCGCGGGGCAGTCGGAGGTCCAGTGGTCGCTGGCGACGTTCATCATCGGCATGTCGATCGGCCAACTGGTCGTGGGCACCCTGTCGGACTCGTGGGGCCGCCGCCGGCCGCTGCTGTTCGGCGTCGCGCTCTACGCGGTGGTGTCCCTGGTGTGCGCGGCGGCCCCGTCGGCGGGCGCGCTGGCGGCGTTGCGGCTGGTCCAGGGGTTCAGCGTGGCGTCGGGGTTCGTGGTGGCGCTGGCGATCGCGCGGGACCGGTTCGAGGGTCTGGCGATGGCGCGGTTCATGTCGCTGCTCATGCTGACCAACGGGTTGGGGCCGGTGCTGGCCCCGGTGCTGGGCGGTCAGCTGCTGCGGGTTATGACGTGGCGCGGGACGTTCGTGGTGCTGGCGCTGGTCGCGGTGGTGCTGTTCGCGGTGCTGGCCTTCGCGCTGCCCGAGACGCTGCCGCCGGAGAAGCGGCGGCCCACCCAGTGGCGGCCGACCGTGCGGGTGTTCGGGGCGCTGCTGGCCGACCGGGCGTTCCTCGGGTACGCCCTGGCCTCGGCGTTGGCGCTGGGTGCGCTGTTCGGGTACGTGGCCGGGGCGTCGTTCGTGCTCCAGGGCGTGTTCGGGTTGTCGCCGCAGGGGTTCAGCCTGGTGTTCGCGGCCAACGCGGTGGCGATCTTCGTGGCCGGGCTGCTGAACACGGCGTTGACCGGGCGGGTGGTGCCGAAGGCGCTGCTGCGGCTGGGGTTGGCGATGGGCGCGGTCGGCGGGCTGGGGCTGGTGGCGACCGGCCTGTTCGGCGGTGGGCTGGTGGCGTTCCTGGTGCCGTTGTTCGTGGTGACGACCAGCGTGGGGGTGCTGACGCCGAACGCGGCGACGCTGGCCATGGCCCGGCACGCGGAGGCGGCGGGCAGCGCGTCGGCGGTGCTGGGCGTGACGCGGTTCGTGGTGGCGGGGCTGATGGCCCCGCTGGTGGGGGTGAGCGGGTCCGCGAGCACCGGGCCGATGATCGCCGTGATGGCGTGCTCCACCACGTTGGCGCTGGTCGTCGGGGTGGTGCTCACCAAGGGTGACGCGGGCATCACCCGGGAGGCGGCGGTCGCCTAGTCCTCGACCACCCAGACCAGGGTGTTCAGGTCGGTCTCCGGGCGGGAGCTCCAGCGGATCGACGTGACGCGGGTGTTCTCCGGGAGGATGTAGACCGTGTGGCCGCCGGCGGTCTCGCCGGGCTGGACGCCGATCTTGTGCGGCGGGCGGGAGGAGAGGGAGACCGGGGCCTTGCCGACCGTCTCGCCGGTGTTGGTCATCAGGACCAGGTACATGTCCGGCAGCGCGTTGAAGGGCACGGTGCCGATGTTGTTCAGCTCGGTGTGCACGACGACCGCGCGCTCGCCGTCGGCGAGCTTGTAGCCGGCCGCGGTGAACAGGAAGTCCGCCGGGTCCACGACCTCGACCAGCTGGATGGTGAAGCGCGCGCCTTCCAGGCCCTCGGTTTCGAGGGTGCTGCCGACCTTGCCGGTGCGGGACCGGGGCGCGGGGGCCTGCTCGCCGCGGGCCCAGCCGGACGTGCCGGGCACGCCCCAGGTGTTCTGGGGTTCCGGCACGGGCACGGGTCCCGAGTGCACCGGGACCGGGCCGGACTGGGCGGGGAACGGGCCGCTGGGCGGGCCCTGGCGGTAGGGGCCGGAGACCGTGCCGGGCGGCTGCGGGTAGGGGCCGCTGGGGGTGCCGCGGGTCGCGCCGGCGGGGCCGTTGTAGTTGCCCCAGGCGACGCTGTTGGCCAGGGCCTTGCGGATGCCGTTGGGGTCGCACTCGACGCCGACGAGCAGGGGCAGGCCGCTGCCGGACAGGGTGATCAGCCTGGTCGCGGCTTCCCGGGGGTCCATCCCCAGCCGGGCCGCGATCTCGTGCACGGCGGCGCGCCCCATCTCGGCGAGCATGGCCAGGAGACGGGCGTCGACGGGATCCGGCGCTACCACACGGGGAACGCTACCCGTCCGACAAGATCCGCGCCCCATCGCCCCGCCGCCGATCACCGGATCGACCCATCCGCGCGGGTCGGTCGCCGGAAGTCGCGACATGCCCGGCGCGGTCCGCGGTCCGGCGATCCGGCGGGTGGAGAATCGGGTTCGCGGAGGGTCCCGGGCCGTGTCCGGCCGGCGCGCGAGATGTAGGGTCGGAGGCAGTCTTGCCCGTGCCTTCCCACCGGGCAGTTTCGATCTTCGAGGAGGCATGGTGGCGGACTCGTTTGTGCACCTCCACGTGCACACCGAGTACTCGATGCTCGACGGCGCGGCGAAGCTGAAGGACATGTTCGCCGAGTGCGAGCGCCTCGGCATGACCGCCGCCGCCATCACCGACCACGGCAACATGTACGGCGCCTACGACTTCTTCAAGCAGGCGACGGCGGCCGGCATCAAGCCCGTGGTCGGGATCGAGGCCTACATGGCGCCCGACTCCCGGTTCAACAAGAAGCGCGTCCTGTGGGGCGACCCCGGGCAGAAGGCCGACGACGTCTCCGCCAGCGGCGCTTACACGCACCAGACGATCTGGGCCCGGAACAACGAGGGCCTGCACAACCTGATGAAGCTGTCCAGCCGCGCCTCCACCGAGGGCCAGCTGGGCAAGTGGCCGCGCATGGACGCCGAGCTGGTCGCCGAGCACTCGGCCGGCCTGATGGCGACCACCGGCTGCCCGTCCGGCGAGGTGCAGACCCGGCTGCGGCTGGGCCACGAGAAGGAAGCGCTGGAGGCCGCCGCCAAGTGGCGCGACATCTACGGCGCCGAGAACTTCTTCGTCGAGCTGATGGACCACGGCATCGAGATCGAGAGCCGGGTCCGCGGCGGCCTGCTGGAGATCTCGAAGAAGCTGGCCATCCCGTTCGTCGTCACCAACGACAGCCACTACACCTACGCCGAGGACCGCGAGGCCCACGACGCGCTGCTGTGCGTGCAGACCGGCAAGACCCTCCAGGACCCGACCCGGTTCAAGTTCGACGGCTCGGGCTACTACCTGAAGTCCCCCGCCGAGATGCGCGCGATCGACTCCTCCGACGCCTGGCAGGAGGGGTGCCGCAACACCCTGCTGGTGGCCGAGAAGGTGGACACCACCGGCATGTTCGCCTTCCAGAACCTCATGCCGCGCTACCCGATCCCGGACGGCAAGACCGAGGCCGAGTACTTCCGCGAGCAGGTCTGGGAGGGCATGCGCCGCCGGTTCCCGGAGGGCGTGGACGAGGTCCACGAGAAGCAGGTCGAGTTCGAGATCGGCGTCATCCTCCAGATGGGGTTCCCCTCCTACTTCCTGGTGGTCGCGGACTTCATCAACTGGGCCAAGGAGAACGGCATCCGCGTCGGTCCGGGCCGCGGGTCCGCCGCGGGCGCGCTGATCGCCTACGCGATGGGCATCACCGACCTGGACCCGCTCGCGCACGGCCTGATCTTCGAGCGGTTCCTCAACCCCGACCGCGTGTCGCCGCCCGACATCGACATCGACTTCGACGAGCGCCGGCGCGGTGACGTGATCCGCTACGTCACCGAGAAGTGGGGCCAGGACAAGGTCGCCCAGGTGATCACGTTCGGCACCATCAAGGCGAAGGCGGCCATCAAGGACTCCGCCCGCGTCCTGTACGGCCAGCCCGGCTACGCGGTGGCCGACCGCATCTCCAAGGCGATGCCGCCCGCCGTGATGGGCAAGGACATCCCGCTGTCCGGCGTGTTCGACCCGGCGCACAAGCGGTACTCCGAGGCCGCCGAGGTCCGCGCGCTCTACGAGACCGACCCGCAGGTCAAGGAGATCATCGACACCGGCCGCGGCCTGGAGGGCCTGATCCGCAACGCGGGCGTCCACGCCTGCGCGGTGATCATGTCCGCCGAACCGCTGATGGACCACATCCCGGTGTGGATGCGGCCCCAGGACGGGTCGATCATCACGCAGTTCGACTACCCGACGTGCGAGACGCTCGGCCTGCTCAAGATGGACTTCCTGGGCCTGAGCAACCTCACCACCATCGACGACGCCCTGAAGAACATCAAGCTCAACGGCAAGGGCGACGTCGACATCACCCAGGTCCCGCTGGACGACAGGAAGACCTACGAGCTGCTGGGCCGCGGTGACACCCTGGGCGTGTTCCAGCTCGACGGTGGCGCGCTGCGCGACCTCCTGCGCCTGATGCGCCCGGACAACTTCGAGGACGTCTCCGCCGTCATCGCCCTGTACCGGCCGGGCCCGATGGGCGCGAACTCGCACACGAACTACGCGCTGCGCAAGAACAAGCAGCAGGAGATCGTGCCCATCCACAAGGAGCTCGAAGAGCCGCTGGCCGAGATCCTGGACACGACCTACGGCCTGATCGTCTACCAGGAGCAGGTCATGGCGATCGCGCGGAAGGTCGCGGGCTACTCGCTGGCCCAAGCGGACCTGCTCCGCCGCGCGATGGGCAAGAAGAAGAAGGAGATCCTCGACAAGGAGTTCGAGGGCTTCGAGAAGGGCATGCTGGACAACGGCTACTCGCCCGAGTCCATCAAGACGCTGTGGGACATCCTGGTCCCGTTCGCCGACTACGCGTTCAACAAGGCGCACTCCGCCGCCTACGGCCTGATCGCGTACTGGACCGCCTACCTGAAGGCGAACTTCCCCGGCGAGTACATGGCCGCCCTGCTCACCACGAACTCCGACAACAAGGACAAGTCGGCGATCTACCTCGCCGAGTGCCGGCGCATGGGCATCACCGTGCTGCCGCCGGACGTCAACGAGTCCGAGCGCGAGTTCGTCGCGGTCGGCGACGACATCCGCTTCGGCCTGGGCGCGATCCGCAACGTCGGCGCGAACGTGGTCGAGGCGATCATCAAGGCGCGCAAGGAGAAGGGGAAGTTCGTCGACTTCTCCGACTTCCTGCGCAAGGTCGACGCCACGGTCTGCAACAAGAAGGTCGTGGAATCGCTGATCAAGGCGGGCGCGTTCGACTCGCTGGGCCACCCGCGCAAGGGCCTGCACATGATCCACGTCGAGGCGGTCGACGCGATCATGGTCACCAAGAAGGAGGAGGCCCGCGGCCAGTTCGACCTGTTCGGCGACGGCGGCGGCGACGACGGCGCGGGCAGCGCCTTCGACGTGAAGATCCCCGACGAGCAGTGGGAGCCCAAGCACCAGTTGACGCTGGAGCGGGAGATGCTGGGCCTGTACGTGTCCGGCCACCCGCTCAACGGGGTCGAGCAGGTGCTGGAGTCCTATTCGGACGCTTCCATCGCGCGCATCCTGGAAGGCGACGTCCCGGACGGCACGCAGGTCACGCTGGGCGGCATCCTCGCGTCGGTGACGCGGCGGGTGAACAAGAACGGCGAGCCGTGGGCGTCGGCGCAGCTGGAGGACCTCGCCGGTGGCATCGAGGTGTTGTTCTTCCCCAAGAGCTACATGGTCCACGGCATGTCGGTCGCGGAGGACGCGATCGTGCTGGTCAAGGCGCGGGTGGCCAAGCGGGAGGACCGGATCTCGCTGATCGCCAACGACCTGGTCGTGCCGGACCTGTCGGAGCTGGGCGCGCAGGCGTTGAAGCTGAAGGTGCAGGCGGCGCGGTGCGACCCGAAGCTGGTGACGTCGTTGAAGGAAGTGCTGCGGGCGCACCCCGGGACGACCGAGGTGCACCTGAACCTGATCATCAACGCCAGCCGGAACACGGTGCTGAAGCTGGACGACGCGTTGCGGGTCAGCCCGACGCCGTCGCTGATGGGTGACCTGAAGGCCCTGCTGGGTCCGGGCTGCCTGGGCTGACGGCGCCGGTCTCGCGGGCGTGGACCACGCGTCCCGCGACGGACCCCGCTAGGCCGATCGAGTGACGTTGTGACGAAGTGGGCACTCTCCGATTCCCACGAGCGTTGAGTAAACAGAGTTAACTCAACAGGAGGGTTGCACCATGGGGGAGACCGCGAGGGGTCCGCTCGTGATCGACCAGGAGTACTTCGAGGACCCGCACAGCGTGCACGCGCGCCTCCGGGAGGAGTCCGCCGCGACGCGGATCGTGCTGCCGCGCGGGTTGCGGGTCTGGCTGGTCACCCGGTACGAGGAGGCCCGCTTCGCGCTGGCCGACCCGCGCTTCGCCAAGGACCACGCGAAGACCAACGAGCTGGCCGTGCGGCACTGGACGGGTGAGGGCGACCCGGTGATGTTCGACCAGTCCCTGGTCCGGCACATGCTCAACACCGACCCGCCCAACCACACCCGGCTGCGCAAGCTGGTCACCAAGGCGTTCACGCCCAAGCGGGTCGAGGCGCTGCGCCCACGCATCCAGGAGATCACCGACGAGCTGCTCGACGCCGCCGCCGGCCGGGGCGAGGTGGACCTGGTCGAGGCGCTCGCGTTCCCGCTGCCCATCACGGTCATCTGCGAGCTGCTCAACGTCCCGCTGGACCAGCGCGACGACTTCCGCCGCTGGTCGAACATCCTGGTCGCGGGCAACCAGCCGGAGCTGATGCACGAGGCCGGCGCGGCGATGGCGGGCTTCCTCGCGGGCCTGGTCGCCGACAAGCGGGCCAACCCGGGCGACGACTTCTTCTCCGCCCTGGTGCACGCCACCGAGGACGACGACCGGCTGGACGAGGTCGAGCTGATCTCGATGGCGTTCCTGCTGCTGGTCGCGGGCCACGAGACGACCGTCAACCTGATCGCCAACGGCGTGTTCAACCTGCTGCGCCACCCCGACCAGCTGGAGAAGCTGCGCGCGGACCGGTCGCTGCTGCCCGGCGCGATCGAGGAGTTCCTGCGCTACGAGGGGCCGGTCAACCAGGCGACCTTCCGCTACACCACCGAGGACGTCCAGGTCGGCGACGTGCTGATCCCCGAGGGCCACTTCGTGCTGGTGTCGCTGGTCGCGGCGAACCGGGACGGGGCGCGGTTCCCCGACGCGGACTCCTTCGACATCACCCGGCCGGCGGGCGGGCACCTCGCGTTCGGGCACGGCGTGCACTACTGCCTGGGCGCGCCGCTGGCCCGGCTGGAGGGCGAGATCGCCGTGGGCTCGCTGCTGGACCGGTTCGACGTCGCCCTGGCCGCCGAGCCGGAGACCCTGCGGTGGCGGGAGAGCACGCTCATGCGCGGCCTGTACTCGCTGCCGGTTAGCCTTTCGGACCGTGGAGCGCACTGAGCTGCTGAAGCTGGACCAGGCGCACGTCTGGCACCCGTACGCCCCGATGCCGGGCACCCACCAGCCGTTGGTCGTCGCGTCGGCGGAGGGTGTCCGGCTGCGGCTGGACGACGGGCGCGAGCTGGTCGACGGCATGTCGTCGTGGTGGGCGGCCATCCACGGCTACCGCCACCCGGTGCTCGACGCCGCCGTCCGCGACCAGCTCGACCGGATGAGCCACGTGATGTTCGGCGGGCTCACCCACGAGCCCGCCGTGGCGCTGGCGAAGAAGCTGGTCGACATCACGCCCGAGCCGCTGGAGCACGTGTTCCTGTGCGACTCGGGCTCGGTGTCGGTCGAGGTCGCGGTCAAGATGTGCCTCCAGTACTGGCGGTCGCGGGGCCGTCCGGAGAAGCGGCGGCTGCTGACCTGGCGCGGCGGGTACCACGGGGACACGTTCCAGCCGATGTCGGTGTGCGACCCCGAGGGCGGCATGCACGCGCTGTGGCGGGGCGTGCTGCCCGACCAGGTCTTCGCCGGCCCGCCGCCGCGCGACCTGGAGACCGACTACGTCGAGGAGCTGGCGCGGCTGGTCGAGCAGCACGCCGACGAGCTGGCCGCCGTGATCGTGGAACCGGTGGTCCAGGGCGCGGGCGGCATGCGCTTCCACGACCCGCGCTACCTGCACGTGCTGCGCGAGCTGACCCTGGCGCACGACGTGCTGCTGGTCTTCGACGAGATCGCCACCGGGTTCGGCCGCACCGGCGAGCTGTTCGCCGCCGACCACGCGGGGATCAGCCCGGACGTGATGTGCGTCGGCAAGGCGTTGACCGGCGGTTACCTGTCGATGGCGGCGACGCTGTGCACGGCGCGGGTGGCCGACGGGATCTCCCGTGGCGAGGTGCCGGTGCTGGCGCACGGGCCGACGTTCATGGGCAACCCGCTGGCGTCGGCGGTCGCTTCGGCGTCGATCGACCTGTTGCTGTCGCGCGACTGGCGCGCGGAGGTGGCCGGGATCGAGGCCGGGTTGCGGGAAGGCCTGGCGAACGCGCCGGGTGACGTGCGGGTCTTGGGCGCGATCGGCGTTGTGCAGTTGGACCACCCCGTGGACATGGCGGCGGCGACCGCGGCGGCCGTGGACCACGGGGTGTGGCTGCGGCCGTTCCGGGACCTGATCTACACCATGCCGCCGTTCATCAGCACCCCCGACGACGTGGCGACGATCTCGGCGGCTGTGGTCGCAGCCGCCGAGGCTGCCTCGAATTGACCTGCCTTACGACAGGTCGGCTCGGCCGCTTGGAGGTCGGGCTGTCGCGGCCGAGCGTCACGCGCGCGGCGGGGTCGAGCCCCGGTTGAAGCTGCTCCCGGCCATCAGACCTCGATGGCCTCGGCCAACTGGGTGTTCGTCGGCTCCACGAGGACCTTCCCGTCGGGCAGCACGACCACCGGGATGTTCTTCCGGCCGCCCGCGATCTCGATCGCCTTGTCCCGCGCGGCGTCGTCGTGTTCGACGTCGACCTCGGTGAACGCCACCCCGTGCTCCCGCAGCCAGGCCTTCGCCCGGCGGCAGTCGCCGCACCAGTCCGCACCATAGAGAACGATCTCAGCCATGTGAGTGAGCGTAGAGCGCTGCCGGTCGTCACGGTGCGTGCAGTCGTAGGGTGAGCACCCGTGAGCGTCCTCGTGATCACCGGAACGGGCACCGAGGTCGGCAAGACGGTGACCGTAGCCGCCCTGGCCGCCCTCGCGGTCGCCGACGGTCGCCGGGTAGCCGTGCTCAAGCCCGCGCAGACCGGGGTCGCGGACGGCGAGCCCGGCGACCTGGCTGAGGTGACCCGTCTCGCGGGTCCCGTCACCACCCGTGAGCTGCGGCGTTACCCCGAGCCCCTGGCGCCGGCGACGGCCGCGCGGCGGGCCGGGCAGCCCAGCGTGCACCCGAGCGAGGTCGCCGCGGCGGCCGTCGAGCTGGACCAGGCGCACGACCTGGTCCTGGTGGAGGGCGCGGGCGGGCTGCTGGTGCGCTTCGACGACGAGGGCACGACCATCGCCGACGCCGCGTGGGCGCTCAACGCGTCCGTGCTCGTCGTCGCGCAGGCCGGCCTGGGCACGTTGAACGCGACCGCCCTGACCGCCGAGGCCCTGCTGCGGCGGGGCCTGGAGTCGGTGGGCGTGGTCGTCGGCCGCTGGCCCGCCGAGCCCGACCTCGCGGCCCGGTGCAACCTGCTCGACCTGCCCGAAGCCGCCGGCGCGCCGCTGCTGGGCGTGCTGCCCGACGGCGCGGCCGGGCTGGGGCGCGACGAGTTCCTGGCCGTCGCGCGCGAGGGGCTGTCGCCGTGGTTCGGGGGCACGTTCGACCCGGAGAAGTTCGCCGCGCCACACGTTTGTTGACCGTGTCAGTGACGTACGTCGCTGGGTGGGGGGCGCGGGTCTGCGGCAGACTGACCGCCGGACCACCGCCGGACGACCCCCTGGGAGAACCACCGTGACCGCAGCCCCCGAACAGGTCGATGTCCTCGGCGTTGCCCGTGAGCAGGTGCTTCAGCGCGGTGTCGGCCTGTCCGAGGAGCAGGTGCTCGCCGTGCTGACCCTGGGCGACGACCGCATCCCCGAGCTGCTGGAGCTGGCCCACCAGGTCCGGATGCGCTGGTGCGGGCCCGAGGTCGAGGTCGAGGGCATCGTGTCGCTCAAGACCGGCGGCTGCCCCGAGGACTGCCACTTCTGCTCGCAGTCCGGGCAGTTCCCGTCCCCGGTGCGCTCGGCGTGGCTGGACATCCCCGGCCTGGTGCGCGCCGCCCGCCAGACCCGCGACACCGGCGCCACCGAGTTCTGCATCGTGGCCGCCGTGCGCGGCCCGGACAAGCGGCTGCTCTCGCAGGTCCGCGACGGCATCAAGGCGATCCGCGAGGACGGCAACGACATCCAGATCGCCTGCTCGCTGGGCATGCTGACCCAGGAGCAGGTGGACGAGCTGGTCGCGATGGGCGTCCACCGCTACAACCACAACCTCGAAACCGCGCGCTCGCACTTCCCGAACGTCGTCACCACCCACTCCTGGGAGGAGCGGTGGGACACGCTGAAGATGGTGCGCGAGGCGGGCATGGAGGTGTGCTGCGGCGGCATCATCGGCATGGGCGAGACGCTGGAGCAGCGCGCGGAGTTCGCCGTGCAGCTCGCCGCCCTGGAGCCGGACGAGGTGCCGCTGAACTTCCTCATCCCCAACCCGGGCACGCCGTACGAGAACTACCCGGTGGTCGAGGGCACCGAGGCGCTCAAGACCGTCGGCGCGTTCCGCCTGGCCCTGCCCCGCACGATCCTGCGCTTCGCGGGCGGCCGGGAGCTGACCTTCGGCGACCTGGGCGCGAAGCAGGGCATGTTGGGCGGCGTCAACGCGATCATCGTCGGCAACTACCTGACCAACCTGGGCCGCCCGGCGCAGGAGGACCTGGACATGCTGGAAGAGCTGTCCATGCCGATCAAGGAACTGAGCAAGACCCTGTGACCGGGCGGGACGCGGTGATGACGGCTGTGTACTGCGGCTACTGCGGCAAGGAGCTGGCGGGCGCCGACCACGCCCCGTGCGCCAAGCGGCTGCGGGTGATCGACCCGCCGCGGTTCTGCTCGGCGTGCGCCCGGCGGATGGTCGTGCAGGTGACGCCGGCCGGCTGGACCGCGACGTGCAGCCGGCACGGGGAGATCGCCTCGACCTGACCCGGTCCGCCGTCGCTGGTGTTGTGGGCACGCGCGGTAACCTGCCCTGCGTCGGGTCGTTCGGGCAGGGGAGGTCGTGCGTGGTGGCGGAACAACCGGTGGACGAGCGCGCCGCGCCCGTGCGCGTGCCGCCCGTCTTCGTCTACCGCTACCTGCCGCCGCGGCCCCGGGTCGTGGTGAAGCGCGACCTGCTGCCCGGGTTCGCGGTGCTGTCCACGATCGCCCTGCTCGGCCTGCCCGTCGGGTGGCTGTGGGCCCGGCTCGCGCCGCCGCAGAACGTGGTGGTGGCCGACGACGGCGCGCTGGTGCCGGTGACCGGCGAGAGCTACCACCGGCTGGACGGGCTGATGCTGTTCGTCCTGATCGGGTTGGGCGCGGGGCTGCTGACCGGGATCGCGGTGTGGCTGCTGCGCGAGCGGCGCGGCCCGGTGGTGATGCTGGCGGCCACCGGTGGCGGCGCGCTGGCGGCGTACCTGGGGCAGCGGACCGGGATCGGGTCGGCGGCCGGCCGGTACGCCCTGGAGGCCGCGCCCAAGGTGGGGGACTCGATCGCCTTGGCCCCGGTGCTGGAGACCTGGTGGGGCGTGTTGGCGTGGCCCTTGGGCACGGCCTTGGCGTACGGCTGCCTGGCGGCGTGGAACGGGTTGGACGACCTGGGTCGCCGCCTCGGTTAGCCGGTGGGGCCGTCGGTTCTCCGGCGGAGGTCCGCGGGGCTCATGCCAGTTCCCTCCCGAGCGTCTCGGGCAGGCCGAGCAGCGCGAGCACGGCGATCCCGTACGCGACCGCACCGAAGATCATCGCGCCGCCCACGCCCATCGTGCTCGCCATGAACCCGACCAGCGCCGGGAACAACGCGCCGACCGCGCGGCCGAAGTTGTAGGTGAAGCCCTGGCCGGTGCCGCGCAGCGCCGTCGGGTACAGCTCGGCGAGGAACGAGCCGAAGCCGCTGAAGATCGCCGACGTGCAGAACCCCAGCGGGAAGCCGAGGAAGAGGATGACCGTGTTCGCGCCCTCGGGGACCTGGGTGTAGAGCACGATCAGGATGGCCGACAGGAAGGCGAAGAGGGCGAAGGTCTTCTTGCGGCCGAGGCGGTCGGTCAGGTAGCCGCCGGTGACGTAGCCGATGAACGCGCCGGAGATCAGGAAGGCGAGGTAGCCGCCGGTGCCGATGACGGTGAGGTCGCGTTCCTTCTTCAGGTAGGTGGGGAGCCAGGTGGCGAGGGTGTAGTAGCCGCCCTGGACGCCGGTCGCGAGGAGGGCGGCGAAGAAGGTCGTGCGGAAGGTGCCGGCTTTGAAGATGGCGGCGAAGGAGCCCTTGTTCTTGGTGGTTTCGCGGCGCTCGGTGACGTGCGGGGCGTCTTCGACGTTGCGGCGCAGGTAGATGATCAGGACGGCCGGGAGTGCGCCGGTCCAGAACAGCACGCGCCAGGCGACGTCCTGCGGGAACAGGTTGAACACGAGCGTGTAGACGAGGACGGCGAGCGCCCACCCGACCGCCCAACTCGACTGGACGAACGCGACCGCCCGGCCGCGGTAGCGCGGTTTGCAGTACTCGGCGACGAGGATCGCGCCGGCCGCCCACTCGCCGCCGAAGCCGAGTCCTTGGAGGGCGCGGAAGATCAGCAGGGTTTCGTAGCTGGTCGCGAAGCCGCAGAGGACGGTGAAGACGGCGTAGGTGATGACGGTGATCATGAGGGTGCGGACGCGGCCGATGCGGTCGGCCATGATGCCCGCGATCACGCCGCCGAGGGCGCTGACCAGGAGGGTGACGGTGGTCAGGAGGCCGGCTTGGCCGGTGGAGATGCCGAAGTAGGCGGTGATGGCGACCAGGCTGAGGGGGAGGACCTGGAAGTCGTAGGAGTCCAGACCCCAGCCGCCGGCAGCCCCGACGAAGGCCCGCTTGCCCTTCTTGCCGAGGGTCCGGTACCAGGCGAAGGCCCCGGTGTCGTGGCCGGTGCCGGTGGCAGTGTCGCGGCTGGTGCCGGTGGCGTGGCCGGTGCCGGGGCCGGTGGCGTGGCTGGTGCCGGTGGCGTGGCTCGGGGCGGTCTCCGCGGTGGCTTTCGCTGTGGCGGCGGTGGTTTTCGCGGTGGTCGTGTTCGCGGTGGTGTCGGCGGTGGTGTCCGCGTCGTGGCTGCTCATGTCGACTCTCACCTCGCAGCTCGTGGGTGTGCGGTGCCGGGGTTCGGTGCTGACTGTGCGCTGCACCACACGGTAGGGGATTGTTGAACAATCCGACTAGGGGGCAATAGGATTAATCAACACGAGAACAGCCGGCGGCCACCCAGCCGGCCCGACGCAGGCTGAAAGGGCTGGCGGGCCGACCGGTCGGGTTGGCGCGCTCGCGGCTCCGCGGGTCGGCGGCTGCGCGGGTCGGCGGCTGCGCGGGTCGGCGGCTGCGCGGCTCGCCGGCGGCGGCTGGCGGCGCTCGGCCTGCCGTGCCTCGATCAGCCTCCGCGGCAGCCCGTAGTCCGCCGCGTGGTCGACCGGAGTCCGACCCGTGCCGTGTCAGTTGCGGTGGGGGAGGTGGCCCAGTTCTGCCAGGGGAGCCGGGACCGCGTGCAGCGCCGTGATGATGCCGGCCTCTCGGTGCATCGCCCGCCGCACCATCCGCAGCCGCCGCGCCTCCGACCGCTCTTCCAGCAACCGCTGCCGATCCTCCAACGTCAGCAAGCAGTCATTCGCCAACACGTAGGCCAGCACGTCCGAAGCCCCGACCTCCGGATCGTCCTCGAACGCCGCCCGCCGGTACCGGCTGAACGCCGCCCGCGCCCGCTCCTCCAGCAACGGCAGCATTTCCGCCACCTCCGGCGGCGACGCGACGTCCTCCACCCACTCCACCGTCCCCATGAGGTACGGCGCGCTCTCCGTGTCCACCGACACCAGCCTGAACCGCCGCCCACCCCGGCACGACAGGTCGAACCGCCCGTCCGGCAACGGCTTCGCGTCGTGCAGCAGCGCCTCGCACCCCACCGTGTGCAGCGCGGTCGCGTTGCCGGGGCCCACCTCCCAGCCCTGGCGGATCGCGACGACGCCGAAGCTCTGGTCGGGCAGCCGGCCCGTCACCAGGTCCACCGTCAGCTGCCGGTACCTGGGCTCGAACACGTGCAGTGGCAGCGACGTCCCCGGCAGCAGCACGGTGCCCAACGGGAACAGCGGGAGCGTCGTCGTCACATGCCCAAACTACGGCCGGCCGGTGGCCGCAGCACGGCGAACGGGTCGGTCACCCGCATTTCCCCCGACACGAACCGGAACAACGCCGCCGGCCGCCCACCCGAGGGTCCCACCGGCGCGACCCCGCCCGTCGGCTCCAGCAACCCCCGCCGCGACAGCACCCGTTGCAGGTTCGTCGCCGACACCTTGTACCCCAGCGCCGCCGAGTACAGCGACCGCAGCGCGGAGATCGTGAACGACGGCGGCGCCAGCGCGAAGCCCAGGTTCGTGTACGACAGCTTGGCCGCCAACCGGTGCCGCGCCCGCTTGATGATCGCCTCGTGGTCGAACGCCGTCGGCGGCAACGCGTCCACCGGGTGCCACGCGGTGTCCGAGGGCACCACCGGGTCCGTGTCGGACGGCACCAGGCCGAGGAACGCCGTCGCCACCACCCGCGGCCCGGGTACCCGCGTGGGCGCGCTGAAGACCGCGAGCTGCTCCACGTGCGAGAGCTGTCTCACGTCCACCTTCTCCGCGAGCTGGCGGCGGATCGACGCCTCCACGTCCTCGTCCGCCCCGAGTCCGCCGCCGGGCAGTGACCAGCGGTGAGCGTGCGGTTCCCGCGCGCGCTCCCACAGCATGACCTGGAGTGATCCGTCTCTCACCTGGAGCACTGCGGCCAGTACCTCATGTCCCGCGAGACCCACTTGGCTGATACTATCGGCCACGTTTTCGCCCGGAAGGCGAAAACCTGGCTCAAGGAGGACACGATGGTCGCTACCGCCTACGTGGAGCGAACCGCCGACGGTGCGTACGACGGCATCGCGCCGGACGCCGCGTGGCGGGACGAGGTGCTGGAACTGGCGCGCAAGCAGGACGCCGTGATCCTCGCGCACAACTACCAGCTCCCCGAGATCCAGGACATCGCCCACCACACCGGCGACTCGCTGGCGCTCAGCCGCATCGCGGCGGCCAGCGACGCGTCGACCATCGTGTTCTGCGGCGTGCACTTCATGGCCGAGACCGCGAAGATCCTGGCCCCGCACAAGACCGTCCTCATCCCCGACGAGCGCGCCGGCTGCTCGCTGGCCGACTCGATCACCGGTGAGCAGCTGCGCGCCTGGAAGGCCGAGCACCCGGGCGCGGTCGTCGTGTCCTACGTGAACACGACCGCCGAGGTGAAGGCCGAGACCGACATCTGCTGCACCTCGTCGAACGCGGTGGACGTCGTGCGGTCCATCCCGGCCGACCGCGAGGTCCTGTTCCTGCCCGACCAGTTCCTCGGCGCGCACGTCAAGCGCGAGACCGGTCGGGACAACCTGCGCATCTGGGCCGGCGAGTGCCACGTCCACGCCGGCATCAACGGCCCCGAGCTGGCCGAGCGCGCGGCGGCGAACCCGGACGCCGACCTGTTCATCCACCCCGAGTGCGGCTGCGCCACCTCGGCGCTGTACCTGGCGGGCGAGGGCACCGTCCCGGCGGAGAAGGTCAAGATCCTCTCGACCGGCGACATGATCACCGCCGCCCGCCGCACCAGCGCGAAGTCGGTGCTCGTGGCGACCGAGGTCGGCATGCTGCACCAGCTGCGCCGCGCCGCGCCGGAGATCGACTTCCGCGCCGTCAACGACCGGGCCTCGTGCCGGTACATGAAGATGATCACCCCGGCCGCCCTGCTGCGCTGCCTGCGCGAGGGCAAGGACGAGGTCTTCGTCGACCTCGACACCGCGCGGCGCGCGCAGGGCGCCGTGCAGCGGATGATCGAGATCGGGCAGCCCGGCGGCGGCGAGTGAACACCCCCGTGTGGGAGGCCCGGGCCGACCTCGTGGTCGTCGGCACGGGGGTCGCGGGTCTGACGGCCGCGCTGCGCGCGCGGGAGCTGGGACTGCGGGTCCTGGTGGTCACCAAGGCCGAGCAGGGTGACGGCAACACCCGGTGGGCGCAGGGCGGCGTGGCCGTCGTGCTGCCCGGCGAGCACGACGAGGGCGACACCGTCGAGGCGCACGTCCGGGACACCCTGGTGGCCGGCGCGGGGCTGTGCGACGAGGACGCCGTCCGGGCGATCATCGCGGACGGGCCGGCGGCCGTGGCGCGGCTGCGCGAACGCGGCGCGGTGTTCGACTCCGGTGTGGACGGTCGGCTCGCGCGGACCCGCGAGGGCGGGCACAGCGCGTTCCGCGTCGTGCACGCCGGCGGCGACGCGACCGGCGCGGAGGTCGAGCGGGCGCTGCTCGCGGCGGCCGGCGACGGCCGGGTCCCCGTGCTGGAGAACCACATCGCGGTGGACGCGGTGCGCACCCCGCTGGGGCAGGTGTGCGGGCTGCTCGTGCTCGACGGCGGCGGCGTCCCGGGCGTGCTGACCGCGCCCGCCGTGCTGCTGGCCAGCGGCGGCCTCGGGCAGCTCTACCAGGCGACCTCCAACCCGGAGGTGGCCACCGGCGACGGGCTCGCGCTCGCCCTGCGGGCCGGCGCGGCGGCGGCGGACGTGGAGTTCGTGCAGTTCCACCCGACCGTCCTCTACACCGGGCGCGGCGCGCGCGGCCGGTGCCCGCTGGTCACCGAGGCGGTGCGCGGCGAGGGCGCGGTGCTGGTCGACGCGACCGGCGCGCGCGTGATGCGCGGCGTGCACCCGCTGGAGGACCTGGCCCCGCGCGACGTGGTGGCGGCGGCCATCACCCGGCACATGGCGAGCGCGCCCGGCGGCATCGACGACCACGTCTTCCTCGACGCCACGAGCATTTCCGACTTCGCGCGGCGGTTCCCGACGGTGCACGCGGCGTGCGTCGCGGCGGGCATCGACCCGGCCACCGATCCGATCCCGGTGGCCCCGGCGGCGCACTTCGCGTGCGGCGGCGTGGTGTCCGATGTGGACGGACGCACCGGCGTGACCGGTCTCTACGCGGCCGGTGAGGTCGCGCGGACCGGCCTGCACGGCGCGAACCGGTTGGCGTCCAACAGCCTGCTGGAAGGCCTGGTGGTCGGCACCCGTGCCGCCGAGGCGGTCGCGAGCGACCTCGCGCTGGGCCTGCTGGCCAAGTGCACCGGCACCGCCGAGCTGCCCGTCGCGCCGGTCGCCGACCGGGACGCGTTGCAGCGCGTCATGAGCCGGTACGCGGCGATCGGGCGCGACGCCGAGGGCCTGGCCGTCGTCGGCTCGGTGCTCGACCTGTCCACTGTGGACCGACGCCTGGACACCCGGGAGCTGGTGGAGGACGCGGCGCTCACCGTGGCCGCGCGGGCGCTCATCGCGGCGGCTGCCGCGCGCACCGAGTCGCGCGGTTGCCACGTCCGCACCGACTTCCCGCGGCGCGACGACGTGAACTGGCTGCGCAGCCAGGTCGTCCGGCTCACCCCGTCCGGCCAGCCCGTGCTGGCGGACCCCGTCACGACCGCGAGGGGAGTGGCATGACGCTCGACCCGGACGACGTGCGCCGCGTCATCGAGACGGCGCTCGCCGAGGACCTGCGCTACGGGCCGGACGCGACGACGGAGGCCACCGTGCCCGCCGACGCCGTGGCCGTCGCCGAGCTGACCCCGCGCAAGGCGGGTGTGCTGGCCGGCATCCCGGTGGCGGAGGAGGTGTTCCGGCACGTCCTCGACGTCGAGGTGCTGGAGCGCAAGCACGACGGCGACAAGGCCGTGCCCGGCGAGCCGGCGCTGGTGGTGCGCGGGCCGGTGCGCGGCCTGCTGACCGCCGAGCGCACCGCGTTGAACCTGCTGTGCCACCTGTCCGGCATCGCCACGCTCACCGCCGCGTGGGTGGACGAGGTCGAGGGGACGAAGGCGAAGATCCGCGACTCGCGCAAGACCCTGCCCGGCCTGCGGCTGTTGGAGAAGTACGCGGTCCGGTGCGGCGGCGGCGTGAACCACCGGCTGGGCCTCGGGGACGCGGTGCTGATCAAGGACAACCACGTCCAGGCCGCCGGTTCGGTGCGCGCGGCGATGGCCGCCGTCCGGGCGCACGCCCCGCACCTGCCGTGCGAGGTCGAGGTGGACTCGCTGGAGCAGCTGGCCGAGGCCGTGGCCGAGGGCGCGGAACTGGTGCTGCTGGACAACTTCAGCGTCGCCGAGTGCGCGGAGGCGGTGCGGCGGGCAGGGGGCGTGGCACTGGAGGCCTCCGGCGGGCTGACGTTGGACGTGGCGCGGGCGTACGCCGAGACGGGCGTGGACTACCTGGCGGTGGGCGGCCTGACCCACTCGGCCCCGGCCCTCGACCTGGGCATGGACCTGCGCTGACCCGACCCGACGTGTGACGCGACCCGGCACGTTTCGGGCGGGCTTGGCTCGGCCCGGCACATGTCGGCGGCCGGCGGCTCGGCCCGGGCCGGGACGGCGGGAGTGTGACGGCGGGTGTGTGACGGCGGGTGGCGGCCCGGCCCGGTGCGGGGCCGCCACCCGCCGGCTCGGCCGGTCGCGGGGCGTGGCCTCCGGCCCCCGGTTCCATTCTCCCACCGGGTACCGACAAAAGCGCCGCCGCGCGGTCGGCCGCCTCGGCGCGCGGTCGGTGCGGGACCGGGCGCCGAGAGCTTGTCAGCGGTTGCGCGGGTCGCGCGGGTCGCGGGGGATGCGGCCCTCCGGGTGTTCGACGTCCACCCGTTCCTTGCGCACCTCGCCGCCGACCTTCTGCTGCTCGGTCACGGCCTCCTTCTCCAGCCGGACCCGCTCCACCGCCTCGGCGTGCTTGTCCACCACCGGCTCCTGCCGGCGCAGCGAGACCTCGGCCTCCTCGTCCGCGAACGGGCGGCTGCCGTCGGGCCCGTCGGCGGGTTCGCGCACCACGCGCACTTCTTCGTGGGTCACCGGGACGGTGACGTCGCGGTGCTCGGTCACGGTGTGCTTGACCAGCCGCACGCGCCCGGCCTCGACGTCCCGGGTGCCGACGTCGAGCTGCTCCTCGTACCGGGTCACCGAGTCGCCCCGGTCCCGCGCCGCGCGCTCGTCGGTCAGCTTGCCCGCCATCGACTCCCGGCCGCGCGTCCCGGTCTCCGGCCCGCGCGTCCCGTGCTTGCCGGGCAGCCTGTCGTGCTCGCCGGACCGCACGCCGGGGATCATCCCGTAGTGCCGGTACAGCTCCTCCTGCTGCGCGTCGGACATGTGCTGGTCGTCGGTGTCGATCCGGGGCGCGTCCTTGACCTGCTGCTTGTCCACCGGGACGACGATGTGGCCCTTGCTGACCTCCGCGTCCTGGATCGGGACGAAAGACTCCTTCATGCCGAACAGGCCGGTGTGCACGGACGCCCACATCGGGCGGCCGTCCCGGTCGTCCAGCCACACCTGCTTGACCGACCCGATCCGCTCACCGTGGGCGTCGAGGACGTCGCAGTCGTACAGCCGGTCCACTTCCGCCTGGTTGATCATGGGTTCACCCTTCGCATGGTCCTGTGCTGCGAGGACGGGGTTACCCGTGACCTGGGCGAGTCCACGATCCGTCACTCGGACGTGGCGCAACGTCCCTCGAAAGGGATTCGGGTCCCTCGGGGAGCGGTCAGAGCCTCCGGTTGGCCAACACCGGGAGTGCGCGCCGGGCCTGGTCGACCGCCTCGACCTCGACCTCGGCCACCAACAGGCCAGGCTCGCCGCCCAGCTGCCCGACCACCGCGCCCAGCGGCGACGCCACCGTGCTGAACCCCACGCCCGTGGGGGCGCCGCCGTGGTCCACGCCCGGGTCGGCCTGCCCGCACGCCAGCACCCACGACGTGCAGTCCAGCGCCCTGGCCCGCACCAGCAGCTCCCACTGCTCCCGCTTGCCCGGTCCCGCGCCCCAGGACGCGCACAGCAGCACCGCCGCGGCGCCCTGGTCGGCCAGCGCCCGGAACAGTTCGGGGAACCGCACGTCGTAGCAGGTGGCCAGGCCCAGCGTCAGGCCGTCCACCTCGACCACGACCGGCTTCGCGCCCGGCGCGACCGTCCGCGACTCCTCGAACCCGAACGCGTCGTACAGGTGGATCTTGTCGTAGCCCACGTGCAGCCCGCCGCCGGTGACCAGCAGCGTGTTGGCCACCCGCCCGTCGGGCGCGGGCGTGAACATGCCCGCCACGACGATGACCCCGGCCTCGTCGGCGATCTCCCGCACGGCCGTGGCCCACGGCCCGTCCAGCGGCTGCGCCACCGGTCCGAGCGGCACGCCGAACCGGCACATCGTCGCCTCCGGGAACACCACGACGCGGGCGCCGGCGGCCCGCGCCACACCGGTGCGCACCAGGTCGAGGTTGGCCACCGGGTCGGTGGAGGAGTTGATCTGGCAGAGCGCGACACGCATGCCGCCCACTCTAGGTAGTGTCGGGTCTCGTGCGCTCCCTGTTGCCCCCGCTCGTACTAGTCGCAGTCCTCGCCGCCTCCGGGTGCACTGGGACGACGACACCGAGCGCCGAGGGCACCGCGGACGGCAGCTCGATCGTCCTGGCCGACAACGCCGAGCCGACCACGCTCAACCCGTTGCTGGGCTACGGCCGCGACGGCGTCTCCAAGCTCTACGACGGCCTGGTCGAGCACCGCGCGGACCGCACCCTGCGCCCCCGCCTGGCCGCCGACCCGCCGCAACCCTCCGCCGACGGCCTGACCTGGACCGTGCGGCTGCGCGACGACGTGAAGTTCACCGACGGCACGACCTTCGGCCCCGAGGACGTCGTCGCGACCTACCGCGCCCTGCTGGACCCGGCGCGCGGCTCGACCGAGCGGACCGCGTTCGCCGCGCTCACCGGGGTCGAGCAGCTCGACGTGCACACCGTGCGGTTCGCGCTGGCCAAGCCGTGGGCGGCGTTCCCGCACCAGCTCGTGCTCGGCGTCCTGCCCAGCGAGGCGCTGGACGGCGTGGCCCTCAAGGACGTCAAACCGGTCGGCACGGGCCCGTACAAGCTCGCCGACTGGCGCAGGGGCGACCGGATGGTGCTGGAGTCCAACCCGGCCCACTTCGGCGGCGAACCCAAGATCCGCAAGCTGACCGTCGTCTTCGTGCCCGACGACAACACGCGCGCCCAGCGCCTCCAGGCGGGCGAGTTCGACGGCGCGGAGCTGCCGCCCCGCCTCGCGGCCGGGTTCACCGGCGCCGGCGGCATGCGCGTGGTCACCCACCGGTCCACCGACCTGCGCGGCATCACGCTCCCGGCCGGCCCGGTCACCGGCGACCCGGCGCTGCGGTTGGCGTTGAACCACGCGGTGAACCGCAAGGGGATGGTGGACAACCTGTTGGGCGGCAAGGGGACGCCGGCGAGCACCCCGATCCCGGACACGCTGCCGGAGTTCCACGACCCGACGGCGGTGTTCACCCACGACAAGGCGCAGGCGGAGCTGCTGCTGGACCAGGCGGGCTGGGTGCGCGGCGCGGACGGCCTGCGGGCGCGCGACGGCGTCCCGGCCCGGTTCACGCTCATGTTCCCGATCGGCGACGTGGTGCGGGCCGACCTGGCGACGGCGTTCGCGGCGGAGGCCAAGGCGGTCGGCGTGGACGTGCAGCTGGCGGGCCTGAGCTGGGAGGCCATCACGCCCCGGCTGGGCGCGGACGCGCTGGTCCACGGCGGCGGCAGCCCGTTCGACCCGGACCTGACCGCCTACCCGACCCTGCGCGGCCCCAACCCGTGGGGCTACGCGAACCCGCAGGTCGACGCCCTGCTGGACACCGGGCGGACGCTGCTGGACCCGGCGCAGCGGGCGGCGGCGTACCGGCAGCTGCAACGGGCCTACCTGGCCGCGCCCGCGATGGTGGTCGTGGCGGCGGTGCAGCACACGTACGTGGTCCGTGAGAACTGGACCGGCTACCAGGAGGTCGTGGACCCGTACACGCACGGCCCGCTGTCGTGGGGGCCGTGGTGGAACCTGGAGCTGTGGACGCCCCGCTAGCCGTCGTGTAGACGGGACTGTGAGCCGAACACACCCTTGGGGGCCACAGTGATCGACCCAGCCGTCGTCCGCGCCGACACGCCCGGCGCGAGCGCCAAGGTCTTCCTGGACTCGGCGGGCTCGTCCCTGCCGCCGCGGCCGGTGCTGGACGAGGTGGTCGGGCACCTGCGCCGGGAAGCCGAGATCGGCGGGTACGTGGCCGCCCGGGAGCGGGCGGACGACCTGGAGGCCGGGTACGGGGTCTTCGCGTCGCTGATGGGCGCGCACCCCGACGAGGTCGCGTTCACCGACAGCGCCACCCGGTCCTGGCTGGCGGCCTTCGACGCCGTCCCGCTGGGCCCGGGGGACCGGGTGCTGGTGACGGAGGTCGAGTACGGGGGCAACGCGATCCCGATCCTGCACCGCGCCCGCGAGGTGGGGTTCGAGGTGGTGACCGTCCCGTCGGACGCGGTCGGCCAGGTCGACGTCGAGGCCCTGCGGGAGCTGCTGGACGAACGGGTCAAGCTCGTCTCGCTGGTGCACGCGCCCACCAACGGCGGCCTGGTGAACCCGGCGCGCGAGGTGGCGTCGGCGGCCCACGAGGTGGGCGCCCTGGTGCTGCTGGACGCCTGCCAGTCGCTCGGCCAGCTGCCCGTGCGCGCCGACGAGCTGGGCGTGGACATCATCTCGGCGACCGGCCGCAAGTGGCTGCGCGGCCCGCGCGGCACCGGCGTCCTCGTGGTGCGCCGCTCGGCGGCCGACCGGCTGCGGCCGAGGCTGGTGGACCTGCACAGCGGCGAGTGGGTCGGCCCCGACGAGGTCGAGCTGCGCGAGGACGCCCGCGTGTACGAGCTGTGGGAGACCAGCGTCGCCGACCGGCTGGGCCTGATCGCCGCTGCCCGCTACGCCCTGGACCTGGGCATCGACGCGATCGCCGCCGAGGTGCGGTCGCGCGCCGAGCGGCTGCGGGCGGGTCTGCGCGAGGTGCCCGGCGTGGAGGTGCGGGACATCGGCGCGCGGCTGTCGGGCATCGTGACGTTCACCGTCGAGGGCCGCGACCCGGTGGCCGTGCGCGACGAGCTGGCGCGCCACGACGTGGTCGCGACCACCAGCCACCTGACCTCGACCCGCATCGACATGACCCGGCGGGGCGTCGAAGGGGTGGTGCGGATGTCCCCGCACTACTTCGTCTCGCCGGAGCAGGTGGACCGCGCGGTCGAGGTCGTGGCGGCTCTCGGCTAGCGCAGGGTGGTGTGGAGGACGACGTACTCGACGTCGGCCTGGTGGCGGCCGGTCTCGGTGAAGCCGAGGCGGCCGGCCAGGCGCAGGCTGCGTTCGTTCCAGGACTGCACGACGATGCGGACGCGGTCCACGCCCGAGGACCGGAGGTGGTCGAGCACCGCGCCGGCGAAGGCGGGGCCGTGGCCCCGGCCGACCATGGCCGGGTGCATGCCCACGCCCAGGTCCACCGCGTCCGGTTCCTCCGCCAGGCCCGGGACGCGGGCCTCCTCGCCGACGCACAGGAAGCCCGCCAACGAGCCGTCCCGGGCGTCCACGACGGCTGAATAGCCCTCTTCGGGCTCGTACAGGCCGTCTTCCGGGCGGGAGTCGTAGACCGACCAGCGGCCGGAGTAGCGCCAGGTGGTGATGTCGGTCGCGTGGGAAGTGGTGAGCGGGGTTACTACGAAGTCCACGGGGTGAGATTGGCAGAAGAGTGGGGCGCGGGACTTCTCATTTAGCCCGCGCCCCACTCTTTCGGGGAACTGTCAGCAGGTGCGGCCGATGATGCGCGGCACGCAGTCCGAGTAGGACAGGAACAGCTCCACCGCGCTGTCGTTGCGCTGGGTCTCCGTCGCGATCACCGTGTCACGCGGGTAGAACCCGGGGCTGCTGGAGCGGGGGTACATCTCGAACGTGTAGCTCCAGATCTTGTGCACGCCCCACAGCCAGTCGTTGATGGTGCCGTCGGTGATGTACAGGTCGCTGGACTGCTGCGGCGTGTACCCGTTGAGCGACGCCATCCGCCGCCCCAGCGTGCTGAACGCGCTGGCCTGCGTGGCGTCCAAGCCCGGAGCGGTGTCGTTGTAGGTGTAGCCGTACGGCCACAGGATCAGCTCCGAGTAGGTGTGCCAGTCGATGTGCGTCTTGATCTGCTGCACACCGCCGACCACGCGGGTGTTGACGAAGTCGCGGATGCGGGCGACCTCCGGGGCGGAGAACGCCGACGGGCCGCGGTAGGTCTCGCTGGACCCGCTGCTGCTCGACCCGCCGCAGCAACCCCACTGGTAGCCCCAGTTCCGGTTGGGGTCGGTGCCCACGGCCGTCGAGTTCGGCTGGCGGTTCTTGCGCCATGACCGGAACGAGCCGGTCGCGATGTCGTACTCGACGCCGTCCGGGTTCACCATCGGGATGATCCAGATCTCGCGCGAGTCCACGAGGTTCTTGATCGTCGGGTTGGTGGCGTAGCCGTCGGTGTACTGCTTGATGATCCGCAGGCACATCTCGACGGTCAGGTGCTCCCGCGCGTGCATGTTGCAGGTGAACAGCACCTCGGGCTCGTTCTCGTCCACGGCCGGGTTGTCGCTGAGCTTGAGCATCCACAGGTCGCGGCCCTGGTAGGACTTGCCCACGCTGGACAGCCGCACCAGGTTCGGGTGGTCGGTGACGGTCTGGTTGAGCTCGGTCACC
Source organism: Saccharothrix mutabilis subsp. mutabilis (assembly GCF_039521145.1). Classification (NCBI taxonomy): domain Bacteria; kingdom Bacillati; phylum Actinomycetota; class Actinomycetes; order Pseudonocardiales; family Pseudonocardiaceae; genus Saccharothrix; species Saccharothrix mutabilis. The sequence goes on along the minus strand of NZ_BAAABU010000005.1, from coordinate 258,037 downwards.
GTCTCCTGGAAGTTGTGGTAGCCGGTGTAGCCGGACGGGAAGTCCTGCGTGCCCACCTGCGGGTCGGTGAAGTCGACCTTGCCCAGCGCTTGGAGCTGGGCGTCGTAGTCGCCGAGGTTCTCCACCCGCAGCCCGGTGGCGCGCAGCGCCCACTGCTGGCGGGGCTCGGCGACGACGGTGAGCTTGTCGCCGTCCTGGCCGAGGACGTCCACCCCGGTCCGGGCGACCCGGGTCCGGGCCTCGGGGGTGCTCGCGGTGACCTCGAAGACGGTCCGCTCGGGGGTTTTCGCGGTGCTCGGCTGTGCCGACCCGGTGTGCAGCGGGAGTACCAGGGCCACGCACGCGCCGAGCGCGGCGGCCATCAGGCCGCGCCGCTTGGGTGACATTGCGCCTCCATCATCAGCAGGGTTTGCGACGGAGTGGTGCCTACGCAGCGTGGCGCGGGTGTCACAGATCGGCATAGCCGCCGTTTGTCGGGTTCCCCACTCCGAGGGCGGGCTGACAGTTGACGGAATTCGCGACCGCTTACCCTAGGAGCATGCTGAACCGCATCGACCTGCGTGGTCGGGTCCCGTCGCCTGCCGAACTGCGCGCCGCGCTGCCGCGCGCCGAGGTGGACGTGGACGCGGTTCTGCACCATGTGCGGCCCATCGTGGACTCGGTGCGCGAACGCGGCGTCGAGGCAGTGCTGGAGGTCACCGAGCGGTTCGACAAGGTGCGGCCCGCGGCCGTGCGGGTGCCGGCGGCCGAACTGGACCGCGCGCTGGCCGAACTGGACCCGGCCGTGCGGGAGGCGCTGGAGGAGTCCGTCGCGCGGGCCCGCAAGGTGCACGCCGACCAGCGGCGCGCCGACACCACGACCCAGGTCGTGCCTGGCGGGACGGTGACCGAGCGCTGGGTGCCGGTCGCCCGCGTCGGCCTCTACGCGCCCGGCGGCTTGGCCGTCTACCCGTCCAGCGTGGTCATGAACGTCGTCCCCGCGCAGACCGCGGGCGTCGAGTCGCTCGTGGTGTGCTCCCCGCCGCAGGCGGAGTTCGGCGGCCTGCCGCACCCGACGATCCTGGCCGCCGCCGCGCTGCTGGGCGTCACCGAGGTGTGGGCGGTCGGCGGCGCGCAGGCCGTGGCGCTGCTCGCGTACGGCGGTGTGGACACCGACGGCGGCGAACTGGCGCCGGTGGACCTGGTGACCGGTCCGGGCAACATCTACCTCACCGCCGCGAAGCGCCTGCTGCGCGGCCTGATCGGCATCGACTCCGAGGCCGGCCCCACCGAGATCGCGATCCTGGCCGACGAGACGGCCGACCCGGTGCACGTGGCCGCCGACCTGATCAGCCAGGCCGAGCACGACACGCTCGCGGCGAGCGTCCTGGTCACCACGTCGGAGGCGCTGGCCGACGCCGTGGACGTCGAGCTGGAGCGCCAGGTCGGCGCGACCAAGCACGCCGAGCGCATCCGCACGGCGTTGCGCGGCAAGCAGTCCGGCACGGTTCTGGTGTCCACTGTGGACGACGGGCTGACCGTGGTGAACGCCTACGCCGCCGAACACCTGGAGATCCAGACCGACCGGGCGCGCGAGGTGGCCGCCCGGGTCCGCGCGGCCGGCGCGATCTTCGTCGGCGCGCACTCGCCGGTGTCGCTGGGCGACTACTGCGCGGGCTCCAACCACGTGCTGCCCACCGGCGGCTGCGCGCGGCACTCGTCGGGCCTGTCGGTGCAGACGTTCCTGCGCGGCATCCACGTCGTGGACTACAGCGAGGACGCGTTGCGCGAGGTGGCGGACAAGGTCGTCGCGCTGGCCAACGCCGAGGACCTGCCCGCGCACGGCCAGGCCGTGACGGCGAGGTTCCCGCGGTGAGGCCCGTCGGAGACCGGGTGGAGCTGGCCGACCTGCCCCTGCGCGAGGACCTGCGCGGACGCACGCCCTACGGCGCGCCGCAGCTGGAGGTCCCGGTCCGGCTCAACACCAACGAGAACCCGTACCCGCCGTCGGACGAGCTGGTCGCCGACGTCGTCGCGGAGGTCGCGGAGGTGGCCGCCGAGCTGCACCGCTACCCCGACCGCGACGCCGTGGCGCTGCGCGAGGACCTGGCGGCGTACCTCAGCGACTCGACGGGCGTGCCGCTGACCGGCGCGAACCTGTGGGCCGCCAACGGGTCCAACGAGATCCTGCAACAGATCCTGCAGGCCTTCGGCGGCCCCGGCCGCACCGCGCTGGGCTTCGAGCCGTCGTACTCGATGCACCCGATCATCGCCGCCGGCACCCGCACCGAGTGGGCGCCCACGCCCCGGCGCGCGGACTTCTCGCTGGACACCGACAAGGCGGCGGAGATCGTCGCCGACCGGCGGCCGGACGTGGTGTTCGTGACCAGCCCGAACAACCCGACCGGGCAGAGCGTGCCGACCGAGGACCTGCGCGGGCTGGTCGAGGCCGCGCCGGGGATGGTCGTGGTGGACGAGGCGTACGCGGAGTTCTCCTCGCGCCCGTCGGCCGTGCACCTGCTGGCGGACTACCCGGACAAGCTGATCGTCAGCCGCACCATGAGCAAGGCGTTCGCGTTCGCCGGTGGCCGCCTGGGCTACCTGGCCGCCGCGCCCGCCGTGGTGGACGCGTTGCAGCTGGTGCGCCTGCCCTACCACCTGTCGGCGCTGACCCAGGCCGCCGCGCGGGCGTCGCTGCGGCACGCGGCGGAGACGCTGGGTTCGGTGGCCAAGCTGGCCGCCGAGCGCGACCGGGTGGCGGAGGCGTTGGGCGGCATGGGTTTCGACGTCGTGCCCAGCGACGCGAACTTCGTGCTGTTCGGGTGGTTCGAGGACGCGCGCGCCACGTGGCGGTCCTACCTGGAGCGCGGTGTGCTGATCAGGGACGTCGGTGTCGCGGGTCATCTGCGGGTGACGGTCGGGACTCCGGAGGAGAACGACGCGTTCCTCGCGGCGAGCAAGGAGGTTGGCCGGTGAGCCGGGTCGGCAAGGTGGAGCGGACCACCAGGGAGTCGTCGGTGTACGTCGAGGTGGACCTCGACGGCACCGGTCAGGTCGAGATCGGCACCGGGGTGCCGTTCTACGACCACATGCTGACGGCGCTGGGCGTGCACGGGTCGCTGGACCTGGTCGTGCGCGCGACGGGCGACGTGGACATCGACGCGCACCACACGGTCGAGGACGTGGCGATCGTGCTCGGGCAGGCGCTGCGCGAGGCGTTGGGCGACAAGGCGGGCATCCGGCGGTTCGGTGACGCGTGGATCCCGATGGACGAGACCCTGGCGCACGCGGCGGTGGACGTGTCCGGCCGGCCGTACTGCGTGCACGTGGGCGAGCCGGCGGAGTTCAACACGTTCACGATCGGCGGCAACTACCCGTTCGTGCTGAACCGGCACGTGTTCGACTCGCTGGCCTTCCACGCGGGCATCGCCCTGCACGTGCGGGTGGAGTACGGCCGCGACCCGCACCACATCGCGGAGGCGCAGTTCAAGGCCATCGCGCGGGCACTGCGGGCGGCGGTCGAGCCGGACCCGCGGGTGGGCGGGGTGCCGTCCACCAAGGGCGTGCTCTGATGCCGGAGGAGTACGTCGTCATCGGGCTCCTCGCGCTGGCGGGCTTCCTGATCGGCGGCGTTTACAGCACGTGGAAGACGGCCAAGGGGTTCGCGGTCGTGCTGGGCGTGCTTGCGGTGCTGGCGGTGGGCGGCGCGATCGCCTGGCTGGTCTGACTCGCGGGGCCCCGGCGTGGTCGAGCGGCGCGGCTTGGCCGGCCCAGCAGCCGTGTGAACAGGTGTTTCGAGCGGCAGGCGCGGCCTCCGGCCCCCGTTTCGATCGTCTCACGGGACACCGACACGCACCCGCGCGCAGCCGCCGGAAGCGCGAAGCGGGCACCGTGCCCGTTTCGCGCTGAGCGTTATGGTGGACCCATGTCCGGCGAGGCCACCCGTCCCCGCGGAGGCGTCGAGCGCCCTCGCGAGCGGGCCGATGCCGCGCGGAACCGGGCTCGGGTGCTGGCCGCCGCCGAGAAGGTGTTCGCCGAGGCCGGTGGGGCGGACGGGGTCACCATGGAGGAGATCGCCCGGGTCGCCGGCGTCGGGCGGGCCACGCTGTACCGGCGTTACCCCGACACCGCCTCGATCGCGCAGGCCCTGCTGGACGAGCACGAGTCCGAGATCCAGGCCGGCATCCTGAGCGGACCGCCGCCGTTGGGTGCGGGTGCGCCGCCGCACGAGCGGTTGGCCGCGTTCTACCGCGCGTTGGTCGGGCTGCTCGAACGGCACCTGCACCTGGTGCTCGGCGCCGAGACCGGGCAGGCCCGCTACCGGACCGGTGTCTACGCGTTGTGGCGGCGGCACGTCGAGGTCCTGCTCGAACAGGCCCACGCGCCCACCGAGCTGGCCGACACGCTCATGGCCCCGCTCGCCCCCGAGGTCTACCGGTACCAGCGGCAGGTGCGCGGGCTCACGCCCGAGCAGGTCGCCGCCGGCCTCGACTTCCTCAGCCGGCGCGTTCTCGCAGGTAACCCGGCGGAACGGTAGCCGTCAGCCACACCCCGTTCGCGCTCACCCGGAACTCGTGGCCGGCCGCGTGCATCGCCGCCGCGTCCACCTCCAGCACCACCGGCTTGCCGCGCCGCGCACCCACCCGCACCGCCGTGTCGACGGTCGCGGACAGGTGCACGTCGTGCCGGGTCATGGGCAGCAGCCCGTCACGCATGATGTCGGGCAGGTACCGCGCCACCGTGCCGTGGTAGAGCACGGCCGGCGGCTCCGCCGAGGGCAGGTCCAGGTCCACGGCCACGGTGTGCCCCTGGTTGGCCCGGATCCGCCCGCCGGCGATGGTGAAGCGCTGCTTGTCGTTGCGCGCCACGACCTCGCGCACGTCCTCGTGGGTCGTCCCCAGCTCGCGCACGAACTCGTCCAGGTCCACCCAGCCCGCCGCGTCGAGCGTCAGCCCGAGCCGTTCGGGCTGGTGGCGCAGGTGCTTGGACATCCGCTTCGACAAGCGGACCACGTCTTTCTCATCCATGTCGCGCACAGTGCAGCACGCCCGATCCCGGTCAGGCCAGCGCTTTCACGTCCCGCCCTCGCTCGCCGGCTTCAGCTTCGGCGCGCCCGGCCCGTCGGAGGCCTGCTCGTCGTCGAAGTTGTGCAGGGTGCAGCTGCGCAGCGACAGGCACCCGCAGCCGATGCACGACGTCAGCCGGTCGCGCAGCCGGATCAGGGCGTCGATGCGGGCGTCCAGCTCGGCCTGCCAGTTCGTGGACAGCCTGCTCCAGTCGGACTTGGTGGGCGTGCGGTTGTCCGGCAGGGCCGCCAGCGCGTCGTGCACGTCCTCCAGGCTCAGGCCCACCCGCTGGGCGGTGCGGATGAACGCGAGCCGGCGCAGCACCGAACGCGGGTAGCGGCGCTGGTTGCCCGCCGTGCGCTCGGAGTGGATCAGGCCGCGCTCCTCGTAGAACCGCAGCGCCGTGTGCGGCACCCCGCTGCGCTCGGCCACCTGGCCGATGGTCAACATCTCCGGCAACTTGCTCACGTGCCCAGCCTAGTGCTTGACCTCGACCTAAGTCGAAGTTGTTGGCTGTGTTCCATGGCAGTAGGGGAGAAGACGGGCTTCGCGGACATCCCCGCGTTGTTCGACCGGATGACCGGGGACGAGAAGCACGAGTGGGCCGCCGCGTCCACCTTGCACGTGCTGTGGGTGCTCTACGACCGGGTGCTGGACGTGTCGCCCGACCGGGTGGACGACCCGGACCGCGACCGGTTCCTGTTGTCGAAGGGGCACGGGCCGATGGCGTACTACGCCGTGCTGGCCGCGAAGGGCTACCTCGAACCGTCCCTTTTGGACGATTGGACGTCGTGGGACTCGCCGCTGGGCCAACACCCCGACCGGGTGCTGGTGCCGGGCGTGGAGATCAGCAGCGGGTCGCTCGGGCACGGGCTGCCGATCGCGGTCGGGCAGGCCGTGGGCCTGCGCGTGCAGGGTCGGTCGGCGCGGGTGTTCGTGCTGGTGGGGGACGCCGAGCTGGACGAGGGCAGCAACCACGAGGCGATCGCCCTGGCCGGGCGGCTGGGGCTGGACAACCTGACCGTCGTGGTGGTGGACAACGAGTCCGGCACGCACGGGTGGCCGGGCGGCGTGGCGGCGCGGTTCGCCGTCGAGGGGTGGGAGACGTCCACTGTGGACGGACGTGACCAGGGCGCGTTGCACGAGGCCTTCACGGCGGCCCACCCGGGTCGTCCGCTGGTCGTGGTGGCGAAGGTGGTGGAGTCGTGAAGACGATGCGCGAGGTGTTTGCGGACACCGTGCAGGAGGTCATGGCCGACGACCCGCGGGTGGCGGTGGTGATCGCGGAGATCTCCCGCGACGCCTTCCGCCCGTCGCCGCGCGTGGTCAACGTCGGCATCCGGGAGCAGTTGATGGTGGGCGTGGGCAGCGGCCTGGCGCTGACCGGCATGCGGCCCGTCGTGCACTCCTACGCGCCGTTCCTGGTGGAGCGGCCGTACGAGCAGATCAAGCTGGACTTCGGGCACCAGGACGTCGGCGGTGTGCTGGTCGGCATCGGCGGTTCCTACGACGACCCGGCGTGGGGGAGGACGCACCAGTCGCCCGGCGACGTGGCGCTGTTCGACAGCATGCCCGGGTGGCGGGTGCAGGTGCCCGGTCACCCGGACGAGGTCGAGCCGCTGGTGCGGGCGGCGCTGGCGGCCGACGACCGGCGGTACCTGCGGTTGTCGCTGCGGCGGAACACGGCGTCCTTCCCGGTGGTCGAGGGGTTCACCGCGGTGCGCCGGGGGTCGGGCGGGGTCGTGGTGGCCGTCGGGCCGATGCTGGACCCGGTGCTGGCGGCGACCGCGGACCTGGACGTGACGGTGCTCTACGCGACCACGGTCCGGCCGTTCGACGGCGCGGGCCTGCGCGCGGCGGTGGCCGCGGCCCGGCCGGACGTCCTGCTGGTGGAGCCGTACCTGGAGGGCACGTCGGCGCACCTGGCGTCGGAGGCCCTGTCCGACGTCCCGCACCGCCTGCGCTCGCTGGGCGTGCGCCGGGACGCGGAACTGCGGGCCTACGGCACGGCCGAGGACCACGACGCGGCGCACGACCTGGACGCCCTGGGCATCGCCGCCGCGGCCCGCCGCCTGTTCACCCACCCGGTGGCCGCCTGAAAGCAGCCGCCGGCGGGCGGCCGAACGTGTGTCGGGATCGGGGGGTCCGGGCGACTGCGGCATGATCTCCGTCCGTGAGCGTGCCGAGAACCCTGATCTGGACACCCACGCCGACCGCGGAGCTGCAACTCGCCCTGCACCGGGCAGTGGCGGGTCCGGCCGCCCTCGTGCCGGTGGCCTCCGGGACGGTGGTGCTGCCGCGTCGGCAGATCGGGTTCGCCGACGCGGCCAAGCTCGCCGGGCAGGTGCGCGCCGTCGACGACCAGGCGCTGCTCGTGCGGTGGTCCGGTGACGCCGTGCTCTGGTCGGACGGGGTGTCCGCCGGGTTCAGTGGCGGCGCGCGGCGCCTGGTCGGGGTGCTCACGTGGTGGCGCCTGAAGGCCGAGGCGGGGTCCCTGGACCTGCCCAAGGACGTCGCCGAGGTCAAGGCGCTGGTGGACCAGGGACGCGCCGACACCTGGGTCACCGCCCTGCCCGACCGGGCCGGCCTGCCCATCGGCACGGTGCTGCCCGTGGTACCGGTGACGCAGGGCGGGTCCCCGTTGGCCTAGCCTGGTGGCGTGGCACGAGTCGTCGTACTGGACTACGGATCAGGCAACCTCCGCTCCGCCGAACGCGCCCTCCAGCGCGTGGGCGCGACCGTCGAGGTCACGTCCGACCATCGCGCGGCGCTCGACGCGGACGGCCTGCTGGTGCCCGGCGTCGGCGCGTACGCCGCGTGCATGGCCGGGCTCGACGCCGTCAAGGGCGGCCGGATCATCGGCGAGCGCCTGGCCGGCGGGCGGCCGGTGCTGGGCATCTGCGTGGGCATGCAGATCCTGTTCGAGCGCGGCATCGAGCACGGCGTGCTGACCGAGGGCTGCGGCGAGTGGCCGGGCACGGTGGAGCGCCTGGAAGCGCCGATCGTGCCGCACATGGGCTGGAACACGGTCAAGGCGCCCGAGGGCACGAAGCTGTTCGCCGGCCTCGACCCGGACACCCGCTTCTACTTCGTGCACTCCTACGCCGTGCGCAAGTGGGAGCTGGAGGCCTCGGAGGTCATCCGGCCGCCGCTGGTGACGTGGGCCACGCACGGCGGTGACGACTTCGTCGCGGCGGTGGAGAACGGCCCGCTGTGGGCCACCCAGTTCCACCCGGAGAAGTCCGGCGACGCGGGCGCTCACCTGCTGGAGAACTGGCTCAAGAGCTTCTGAGGACCCGGCGACCCGGGCCGGGATCCCGACCCGGGCCGCCGGTTTCGCGGAGTGGGACCGGCAGTGGCCGGTGGACCAGTGGCAACTAGGCTGTTCGCGTGACTTTCACGCTGCTTCCGGCCGTCGACGTGGCCGACGGCCAGGCCGTCCGACTCGTGCAGGGCGAAGCCGGTACCGAGACGCATTACGGCTCCCCGCTGGACGCCGCGCTCGCCTGGCAGCGCGACGGCGCCGAGTGGGTGCACCTGGTGGACCTCGACGCCGCTTTCGGGCGGGGCAGCAACCGCGAGCTGCTGGCCCGGGTCGTGGGCGAGCTGGACGTCAAGGTGGAGCTGTCCGGCGGCATCCGGGACGACGCGTCGCTGGCCGCCGCCCTGTCCACCGGGTGCGCCCGGGTCAACCTGGGCACCGCCGCGCTGGAGGACCCGGTGTGGTGCGCGAAGGCCATCGCCGAGCACGGCGACCGGATCGCCGTCGGCCTGGACGTGCGGATCACCGCCGAGGGCCACCGGGTCGCCGCGCGCGGCTGGACCAAGGACGGCGGCGACCTGTGGGAGGTGCTCGACCGGCTCGACCGCGACGGCTGCGCCCGCTACGTCGTCACCGACGTGGGCAAGGACGGCACGCTCACCGGCCCGAACGTCGAGCTGCTGCGCGAGGTGTGCGCGCGGACCGACGCGCCGGTGATCGCGTCCGGCGGCGTGTCCAGTGTGGACGACCTGGTGGCGCTGGCGGCGCTGGCGCGCGACGGCGTGGAGGGCGCGATCGTCGGCAAGGCCCTGTACGCGGGCGCGTTCACGCTGCCCGAGGCCCTCAACGCGGTGCGTTGACCGCCCGGTCGAACTCCGCGACGACGTAGGCCTCCGCCGCGGCCTTGGTGATGCCGGTCGTCGCCATCACCTTGGCCGCGGTGCAGTCCTGCTCGGACAGCAGCCCGAGCAGGACGTGCTCGGTTCCCACGAACGTGTGACCCAGCCGCAGCGCCTCGCGCACCGACAGCTCCAGCGCCTTCTTGCAGTCCGCGCTGAACGGCTGCGGGTCCGGGCGCTCCCGGCTGGTCCGGTCCAGCGCGTTCAGCGTGGCCAGCCGGGTCGTGCCCTCGGCGGCCTCCAGCCGGGCGATGGTCCGCGCGCCCAGCCCGCCGGACTCGTCCATCAGGCCCAGCAGCAGGTGCTCGGTGCCGATCCGCTCGCTGAACCGCGCGTGGTGTCGGGCCAGCACGACCACGCGGCGCGCCCGGTCGGTGTAGCGGTCGAAGTTCGGCTTGAGGTCCGGCGACTCGCGGGGCACGAACCGCTTCTGCGCGGCCTGCTTGGTGACGCCGATGCTCTCCCCGATCTCGGTCCAGCTCGCGCCCGCGCGCCGGGCCTCGTCCACGAAGTGCCCGATCAGGTGATCGCCCAGCTCGTCGAGCTGACCGCTCAGCTCGACCGCGGCGGCCAGCCGGCCGAGGACGTCCGGGTGCTCCTGCGCGACGGAGACGATGAGGTCCGTCAACTGGACGGGTGCGGTGACCACCCCGTCAACTCTAGGTTGACGCTGGAAGCGGAGTCAACTTCAGGTTGACGGCACGATCTCGATGCCGACGGTCCCGTTCTTCCCGCGCCGCAGCTTGCTGCCGAACACGGTGACCTTGCCCATCACCCCGTACTTGCGCCCGATCAGGCGCCGGACGCGGTCGCTGCCGGGCTCGTCCAGCAGCCGAGCCTTCGCCTTCACCGCCGGACCGGTCGGGTTGCCCTTGAAGTCGCACGGCGCGACCTCGACGTCCCCGCTGCGCCGGATCCGCTTGACCTTGCCGGAGTCCACGGGCGTCCACACCAGGACCGCGTCGCCCTCGCGCACCGCCCACAGGGGCGTGGGCACGGCCGTGCCGTCCTTGCGGAACGTCGTCAGCAGCACGTACTTCTCGTCGCCGAGGCTCATGCGGCCAACCTAGTCCCCGGGAACGGCAACGGCCCCGCTCCCACGAGGGGAGCGGGGCCGTTCGAGTTCGGGGACTCGCTCAGATCGCCACGACGTTGGTCGCCTGCGGGCCCTTGGCGCCCTGGCCCACGTCGAAGGACACGCGCTGGTTCTCCTCCAGGCTGCGGTAGCCGCCGCCCTGGATCTCCGAGTAGTGGACGAACACGTCAGCGCCGCCGTCCTCGGGGGCGATGAAGCCGAAGCCCTTTTCGGAGTTGAACCACTTCACGGTGCCGTTGGCCATACTTTTTCTCTCCTCGTGCAAAGTGCCGGCGACGCCCTTGCGCCTCCGAGGCCGCTTCAAGATGAGGAGATCCCGGGAAAATCCGGCAAAACCACACGCTCGAACAGCGTTTCGCGAGCGTGGAAGACACGGACACAAAACCTACGACCTCTTACAGTCAACCACACCCGGCGCGATCGCGCCTCCTCCGATCGCCGGATGTGACCCAGGACGCCGTCGCGCCGCGGACCGGCACCGCCGGCAAACGCCCGGTGACCTGCCCGTAGGCTTTGTGCCATGTCAGTCGCGGTGCGCGTGATCCCCTGCCTGGACGTCGACCGGGGACGGGTGGTGAAGGGCGTGAACTTCACCAACCTCGTCGACGCGGGCGACCCGGTCGAGCTGGCCCGCGCCTACGACGCCGAGGGCGCCGACGAGCTGACCTTCCTCGACGTCACCGCCTCCTCCTCCGACCGCGAGACCACCTTCGACGTGGTCCGCCGCACCGCCGAGCAGGTGTTCATCCCGCTCACCGTCGGCGGCGGCGTGCGCACCACGGAGGACGTGGACAAGCTGCTGCGCGCCGGCGCGGACAAGGTCGGCGTCAACACTGCCGCCATCGCCCGGCCGGAGCTGCTCAAGGAGCTGTCCGAGCGGTTCGGGGCCCAGTGCATCGTGCTGTCGGTGGACGCCCGCCGCGTCCCCGGGGGCGAGCGGCCGACGCCGTCCGGGTTCGAGGTCACCACGCACGGCGGGCGCAAGGGCACCGGCATCGACGCCGTCGAGTGGGCCGCCCGCGGCCAGGAGCTGGGCGTCGGCGAGATCCTGCTCAACTCGATGGACGCCGACGGCACCAAGGCGGGCTTCGACCTGGAGCTGATCAGGCTCGTGCGCAAGGTCGTGGACGTCCCGCTGATCGCCAGCGGCGGCGCGGGCGCCGTCGAGCACTTCCCGCCCGCCGTCGAGGCCGGCGCGGACGCGGTGCTGGCCGCGAGCGTCTTCCACTTCGGGACGCTGCGCATCGGCGAGGTCAAGAAGTCCCTGCGCGACGCCGGTGTGGAGGTGCGCTGACGTGCGCAACGGTCCGGTCGAGGTCTTCCTCGCGATGGTCGTCGGCGCGGCCGGCGGCGCGCTGTTCCTGCTCGAAGGCCTCATCCGCTGGCAGAGCAGCGGCGACGGCGCGTGGGTCAAGTTCCCCCTGATCATCCTGGTGCTGGAGCTGATCGCGGTGGCCGGGCTGATCGCCCGGTTCCGGCCCGCGCGGCTGACCGCCGCGTTCATCTACGGACTGGTCGGCCTGGTGCACCTGCTGGCCACGTTGAACGAGGGTCCGCTGTGGGTGCGCGTCCTGTCCGGCGTGCTGTCCGCGGGCCACATCTTCGGCGTGGTGCTGCTGAACATGAAGCCCGCCCGCGAGCACTTCGGAGCAGCCCGATGACCAGCGCGCTGGACCCCACGATCGCCGCACGCCTCAAGCGCACCGCGGACGGTCTCGTGTGCGCGGTGGCGCAGCGCAAGGGCACCGGTGAGGTGCTGATGGTGGCGTGGATGGACGACGAGGCCCTGCACCGCACCCTCACGACCCGCCGGGCCACCTACTACTCGCGCAGCCGCCAACAGCTGTGGGTCAAGGGCGAGACGTCCGGCCACACGCAGTACGTGCACGAAGTGCGGCTGGACTGCGACGGCGACACCGTGCTGCTGGTCGTGGACCAGGTCGGCGGGGCGTGCCACACCGGCGACAAGACCTGCTTCGACGCCACCGTGCTGCTCGCGCCCGAGTCGGGCGGCTGAGCGCGGGTCAGCCGATGTCGCCGGTCAGGTAGCGCTGGAGGTTGGGCGCGACCGCCTGGACCATCGTCTCCACGTCGGTCGAGGCCAGCGGCTCGAACTTGACCACGTACCGGACCATGCCCATGCCGAAGATCTGGCTGGCGGCCAGCGTGGCGCGCAGCTCGGGCCGGTCCTCGGTGCCGATGCCCGCGACGACCTTCTTGAGCAGGGTGCCCACGAAGAAGTCCCGCAGCACGTCCGCGACCTGGTCGTGGGCGGTGACGCTGCGCATCAGCGCCGCGAACTGGCCGCCGCCGATGGGGTCCCACACGCCCAGGAACGTGCGGACGATCCGTTCGCCGATGTGCTCGCGCGGACCCGACAGGAGGTGGTCCACCAGCGTGTTCGGGTCGACCGGGAGTTGGAGGACGGCCTTGGCGAAAAGGCCCTCCTTGCCGCCGAACCAGTGGTTGACCATCGCCGCGTCCACGCCCGCGCGCGCCGCGATGGACCGCACCGTCGCGCCCTCGTAGCCGCGCTGCATGAAGACCTCGCGGGCCGCCGCGAGCAGGGCGGCCTTGGTGTCCTCGCCGCCGGCGCGGCGGCCCCGGCGGCGGGGTTCGGCCTGTTGCGTGCCTTCGTTCACCCGTCCATCATGAGTGGCGCGCGCAAGTTTTTCAACGTGCGATGAATTTGTGCCGCCGGCAACCCGTGTGGATGCACACGGCAGAATGGCGCGCATGGTGAGCGTCATCGGTGCCGGCGCGGGGCTGGGCGAGGTCAGCCCGACGCGCGAGGAGTTCCGCGAACTCGCCGCGCAGCGGAGGGTCATCCCCGTCGTGCGGCGGCTGCTCGCGGACGCGGAGACCCCCGTCGGCCTGTACCGCAAGCTCGCGGCGGACCGGCCCGGCACGTTCCTGTTCGAGTCCGCCGAGAACGGCCGCTCGTGGTCGCGCTGGTCGTTCGTCGGCGCGCGCTGCGCGGGCGCGCTCACCGCGACCGGCGGCGAGGCGTTCTGGACCGGCCAGCACCCCGTGGGCCTGCCCGAGGGCGGCTGCCCGCTGGAGGCGCTGCGCGAGACCATCGAGGTGCTGCGCACCGACCCGCTGCCCGGCCTGCCCCCGTTGACCGGCGGCATGGTCGGCTACATCGGCTACGACGCCGTGCGCCGCCTGGAGCGGCTGCCGTCGCTGGCCGAGGACGACCTCGGGGTCCCCGAGCTGGTCATGATGCTCGCCACCGACCTGGCCGCCCTGGACCACCACGAGGGCACGGTCACGCTCATCGCCAACGCGATCAACTGGGACGACAGCGCCGAGCGCGTGGACGCGGCCTACGACGACGCCGTGGCCCGCCTGGACCGCATGACGCTGGACCTGCAGAGCGCCGCGCCGCCCACCGTGGCCGTGTTCTCCCGGCCCAAGCCGGAGTTCGTGCGCCGCCGGTCCCAGCAGGAGCACTACGCGGTCGTGGAGAAGGCCAAGGAGGCCATCCGCGCGGGCGAGGCGTTCCAGGTCGTGCTGTCGCAGCGGTTCGAGATGCGCACCACCGCCGACCCGCTGGACATCTACCGCGTCCTGCGCACGTCCAACCCCAGCCCGTACATGTACCTGCTGCGGCTGGACGACTTCGACATCGTCGGGTGCAGCCCCGAATCCCTGGTCACCGTGCGGGACGGCAAGGCCACGACGCACCCCATCGCGGGCACCCGCTGGCGGGGCGTGGACGTGGAGGAGGACGCCCTGCTGGAGAAGGACCTGCTGGCCGACCAGAAGGAGCGCGCCGAGCACCTCATGCTGGTCGACCTGGGCCGCAACGACCTGGGCCGGGTGTGCAAGCCGGGCTCGGTCACCGTGGTCGACTTCTTCAAGGTCGAGCGGTACAGCCACGTCATGCACATCGTGTCCACGGTCAGCGGCGAGCTGGCCGAGGGCAAGACGGCGTTCGACGCGGTGGCCGCGTGCTTCCCGGCCGGGACCCTGTCCGGCGCGCCCAAGCCGCGCGCGATGGAGCTGATCGAGGAGCTGGAGCCGACCCGGCGCGGCCTGTACGGCGGCGTCGTGGGCTACCTGGACTTCGCCGGCGACGCCGACACCGCCATCGCCATCCGCACCGCGCTGGTCCGCGACGGCGTGGCGTACGTGCAGGCCGGGGGCGGGATCGTGGCCGACTCGGACCCGGTGGCCGAGGACAACGAGTGCCTGAACAAGGCGGGCGCGGTGCTGTCGGCGATCGCCACCGCGGGGACCATGTCGCGGACGGTGGCCCCGGCGGTGGACTCCGCGCGTGTCTGACCCCGGCCGGCCCGACCGGCGTCCACTGTGGATCGTGGTCGCCCTGCTGGTGCTGGGCGCGGTGGCGCTGTGGGGCTCCTCGGCCATGACCTGGGGTTCGACCAGGCTTACGCCGGAGGCCACCGGGGCCGAGGTGTCGCCCGCGCTGGTGCCGACCGCGCTGTTGAGCGCGGCGGCGGTCGCCGCGGTGGTGGCCCTGGGCGGCTGGGTGCGGCGGCTGGTGGGCGTCGTGCTGGTGCTCGCCGGCGTCGCGGTGGCGGTCACGGCCGTGACCGCCGGACCGCCCGTGACGGCGCTGCTGGTGGCGTTGGCGGGCACGGCGTGCGTGGCCGGCGCCGGGGTCGTGCTGGTGCTGCGCGGCGGGGCGATGCCGCGCCTGGGCGGCGGGTACCAGACCCCCGGCGCGGCCAGGAAGTCCGCCGACCCCGAGCGCGAGATGTGGAACGCCCTGGAACGCGGCGACGATCCCACGGAGCGGGACTGACCGGTGAAGCCGCGCACGTGAGCGCACGTGGACCCGTGACAGCCCCGGTCATCTGCGCGAACCCGGCCACCCCGGTGGCGGGAAGCGGTTCGTGCCGGGGTTAGCATCCTTCTGGCGGGAAGGGGAGCATGACGTGCGGGAGCTTGCGAGCGCGAAGGACGGGTTGACCGCCGCCGGCGGCGGCAGGACGACGACGGACACGGGCGAGGTGCTCGGATGACCGTTCTTGAGTCGATCATCGAAGGCGTCCGCGAAGACCTCGCCGCGCGCGAGGCGGAACTGCCCTTCGACGTGCTGAGGGAGCGTGCGGCCAAGGTGCCGCCGGCGCTGGACGTGATGTCGATCCTGCGCTCGCCCGGCGTGGGCGTGATCGCCGAGGTCAAGCGGCGCAGCCCGTCCAAGGGCGCGCTCGCGGAGATCCCGGAGCCGGCGGAGCTGGCGGCGCAGTACGCGGCGGGCGGCGCGCGGGCGATCAGCGTGCTGACCGAGCAGCGGCGCTTCGGCGGGTCGCTGGCGGACTTCGACGCGGTGCGGGCCGCGGTGAACGTGCCGTTGCTGCGCAAGGACTTCATCGTCAGCCCGTACCAGGTGCACGAGGCGCGCCTGCACGGCGCGGACCTGGTGCTGCTGATCGTGGCCGCGCTGGAGCAGAACGCCCTGGTGTCGCTGCTGGACCGGGTCGAGTCGCTGGGCATGACGGCGCTGGTCGAGGTGCACACGGCCGAGGAGGCCGACCGGGCGCTGGAGGCGGGCGCGAGCGTGATCGGCGTCAACGCGCGCAACCTGCACACCCTGGAAGTGGACAAGGACGTGTTCGGGCGGATCGCGCCCGGACTGCCGTTCGAGACGATCAAGATCGCCGAGTCGGGCGTCACCGGTCCGGGTGACCTGATGGCGTACGCGGGCGCCGGCGCGGACGCGGTGCTCGTCGGCGAGTCGCTGGTGACCAGCGGCGACCCCAAGGTCGCCGTGAACAAGCTGGTGACGGCGGGGTCGCACCCCGCGTGTCCCCGGCCGAGCAGGTAAATCGGAGGAGAGCGCATGTCGCCTGGGCAGCTGGCCCCCACCCCCCACGACCCCGACGAGCACGGCCACTGGGGACGATGGGGTGGCCGCTACATGCCCGAGGCGCTCATCGCGGCCGTGGACGAACTCGCCGCCTTCTACGAGAAGGCGCGGGTCGACCCGGACTTCCTGGACGAGTTCGCCCGGCTGCTGCGCGACTACGCCGGGCGGCCGTCGCTGCTCACCGAGGCGAAGAAGTTCGCCGAGCACGCCGGCGGGGCGCGGGTCTTCCTCAAGCGGGAGGACCTGAACCACACCGGCTCGCACAAGATCAACAACGTGCTGGGCCAGGCGTTGCTGACCAAGCGCATGGGCAAGAAGCGCGTCATCGCCGAGACCGGCGCCGGGCAGCACGGCGTGGCCACGGCGACCGCGTGCGCCCTCATGGGCCTGGACTGCGTCGTCTACATGGGTGAGGTGGACACCGAGCGGCAGGCGCTGAACGTGGCGCGCATGCGGCTGTTGGGCGCCGAGGTCATCCCCGTGAAGACGGGTTCGCGCACCCTGAAGGACGCGATCAACGAGGCGTTGCGCGACTGGGTCGCCAACGTGGACGACACGCACTACCTGCTGGGCACCGCGGCCGGGCCGCACCCGTTCCCGGTGCTGGTCCGCGACTTCCACCGGGTCATCGGCATCGAGGCGCGGGCGCAGGTGCTGGAGCAGGCCGGGCGGCTGCCGGACGTGGTGGCGGCGTGCGTGGGCGGCGGGTCCAACGCGATCGGCATCTTCCACGGGTTCATCGACGACCCGTCGGTGCGCCTGGTGGGCCTGGAGCCCGGCGGCGACGGCATCGACACCGACCGCCACGGGGCGACGCTGACCGTGGGCACGCCGGGGTCGCTGCACGGCGCGATGTCCTACGTGATGCAGGACGAGGATGGCCAGATCACCGAGGCGCACTCCATCTCGGCCGGTCTGGACTACCCGGGCGTCGGCCCGGAGCACGCGCACCTGAAGGACATCGGGCGGGCGGAGTACCGGCCGGTGACCGACGCGGAGGCGATGGAGGCGTTCGCGCTGCTGTCGCGCACGGAGGGCATCATCCCGGCCATCGAGTCGTCGCACGCGCTGGCCGGCGCCATGGTGCTGGGCCGCGAACTCGGCCCGGACGGTCTGATCGTGGTGAACCTGTCCGGCCGCGGCGACAAGGACATGGACACCGCGATCAAGTGGTTCGGACTGGGGGCGCGGTCGTGAGCGGTCTTTCTTCGGTTTTCGCGACCTGCCGCGACGAGCGCCGGGCGGCGCTGATCGGCTACCTGCCGGCGGGGTTCCCGTCGGTGGAGGGGTCGAAGGACGTGCTGCGGACGATGGTCTCGTCGGGCTGCGACATCGTGGAGGTCGGCCTGCCGTACTCCGACCCGGTGATGGACGGCCCGACCATCCAGCGGGCGGCGGAGGAGGCCCTGCGGGGCGGGTTCCGGGTGCGGGACCTGTTCGGCGTGGTCGAGTCGGTGGCGTCGCTCGGTGGGCGCGCGGTCGTGATGACGTACTGGAACCCGGTGCTGCGCTACGGGGTCGACGCGTTCGCGCGCGACCTGGCGGCGGCCGGCGGGCTGGGCCTGATCACGCCGGACCTGGTGCCGGACGAGGCGTCGGAGTGGCTGGCCGCCTCCGAGGCGCACGGATTGGACCGGATCTTCCTGGTCGCGCCGTCGTCCACGGAGGAGCGCATCGACCTGACGGCGCGGTCGTCCAGCGGGTTCCTGTACGCGACGTCGGTGATGGGCGTGACCGGCGCCCGTGACGTCGTGTCGTCGGCGGCTCCGGCGCTGGTCAAGCGGGTGCGGGAGCACACGTCCATGCCGGTGGCGGTGGGTCTGGGGGTCCGTTCGGGCGCTCAGGCGGCGGAGTTGGCCTCGTTCGCCGACGGGGTCATCGTCGGGTCGGCCTTCGTGTCGGCGGTGGCGGAGAACCGGGTGGCGGAGCTGACGGCGGAGTTGGCCGAGGGCGTCCGCCAGGTTCCCGCTCCGGCCTAGAACACACGTTCGAGTGAACTGACGATTCCGGGGGTCGCGAGGCCCCCGGAATTGTCGGTGCCCGTCCGCATGCTGGCTCCCATGAACAAGCCGACCGCGATCCCGACGGACACCCACCACAACGGCGCTCACCACAACCGCGCTCACCACGACCGCACCCACCACGACCGCACCCGCCGCGACCGTGCCCACCCGGTCGCCGACCACCCGGGGCCCGGTGGACCGCCGACAACGACCCTTCCCGGTAACAATCGAGCTGTCCCCGTAGGACGGATCGGCCCACCCACTACGGTGGTGGCCGTGGTGACGACTTTCCTCGCGACGATCCCCAGTCCGGACCGGGGCGTGTGGCAGCTCGGGCCCATCCCCATCAGGGCTTACGCGCTGTGCATCATCCTCGGCATCATCGTGGCCATCTGGTGGGGTGAGCGCCGGTGGGTGGCCCGCGGCGGGCTGAAGGGCGAGGTCACCGACATCGCCGTGTTCGCCGTGCCGTTCGGGCTGGTCGGCGGGCGGCTCTACCACGTCGCGACGGACTGGCAGAAGTACTTCGGCGAGGGCAAGAACCCGTGGGAGGCCTTCGCGATCTGGAACGGCGGCCTGGGCATCTGGGGCGCCATCGCGCTGGGCGGTGTCGGCGCGTGGATCGCGTGCCGCCGCCGGGGCATCCCGCTGCCGGCGATGGCCGACGCGCTCGCGCCGGGCATCGTGACCGCGCAGGCCATCGGCCGGCTCGGCAACTACTTCAACCAGGAGCTCTACGGCGGTCCCACCACGCTGCCGTGGGGTCTGGAGATCTACGAGCGGGTCGACCCGGCGACCGGGTTCGAGGACGAGCTGGGCGGTGTGGCGCTGGACCACACGCCGCTGGAGATCGTGCACCCGACGTTCCTGTACGAGCTGCTGTGGAACCTCGGCGTGGCGCTGCTGATCGTGTGGGCGGACCGGAAGTTCCGGCTCGGCCACGGCCGGGTGTTCGCGCTGTACGTCGCGGGCTACACGGCGGGCCGGTTCTGGATCGAGATCATGCGGGTGGACCCGGCCACGCAGGTGTTCGGGCTGCGCATCAACGTCATCACGTCGGTCGTGGTGTTCCTCGGCGCGGTGGTCTACTTCGTGCTCGCCGCCAAGCGCGGTGACCGCGAGGTGATCGTCCGCAAGGAGCCGGCCGACGAGGAGACCCCCGAGTCGCCCTACGCCACAACCGACGGCGACACCGAGCCGCGCACCGACGAATCCGGCAGCGACAAATCCGAAAGCGACAAACCCGAAAGCGACAAACCCGGCAGCGACAAACCCGGCAGCGACGAACCCGGCAGCGACAAGACCGCCGCCGGGGCGTCGGACGCCGAGACCAAGGTGCCGGACACCAAGCCGGGCGGGAAGTCGGCGGAGTGAGGCGGTAGGGCCGATGCGCATCCTCGTCGTCGAAGATGACGACCGGGTGGCTCGGGGCCTGCTGACCGCCTTGAAGCACGCGGGTTACGAGGTCCACCGGGCGGCCACGGCCGCCGCCGCGCTGGCCGCGCCGCCCGCGGACGTGGTGCTGCTCGACCTGGGCCTGCCCGACCGCGACGGCCTGGAGGTGCTGCGCGAGCTGCGCCACCGGCCGGGCACGGCGGTCATCACGGTGACCGCGCGCGGCGAGGAGCGGGAACGCGTACTGGGCCTGCGCGCGGGCGCGGACGACTACGTGGTGAAGCCGTTTGGCACGGCCGAGCTGCTGGCGCGCATCGAAGCCGTCCTGCGGCGCACGCGCGCCGCCCGCGCGGCCGAGGACCAGGCCGACCGGTTGGCGCTGGGCGCGGTCGTGCTGGACCCGGCCACGCGGGAGGCGACGATCGACGGCGTCCCGATCACCTTGACCCGCAAGGAGTTCGACCTGCTGGCGCTGCTCGTGCGGCGGGCCGGCGCGGTGGTCAGCCGGGACCTCATCGTGGACCAGGTGTGGCAGGCCCACTGGGAAGCGCCGTCCCGCACGCTGGACACGCACATCGCGGCGCTGCGCGGCAAGCTCGGCGACGCGCTGAGGATCGAGACGATCCGCGGTGTGGGCTACCGGGTGGCAGCCCACACCTGACGCGTCACCAGGAGTGGGCGACGCCCACGACGACCCAGCGCGACCCCCGCCGCCCGAGCCACCCAGCAAGAGCCGCCCACCGCCACGCCGCCCGCCCGCCCCACTGCCCGGCCCAGCCGCCCGCCGCCCCACTGCCCGGCCCAGCCGCCCGCCGCCCCACTGCCCGGCCCAGCCGCCCGCCGCCCCACTGCCCGGCCGAGTCGCTCGCCGCCCCGCCGCCCGGCCGAGCCGCTCGCCGCCCCACTGCCCGAACGAGCCGCTCGCCGCCCCCGCCAGGCCGAGCCGCCCGCCGCTCGGCCGAGCTGCCCGCCCCCGCCGCCCGCGCGTCCGTCGTGAAGCGCCGGTCGCCGTGGGGCAGGATGGCGGCGGAACCCTGACGAGGTGTGATGCTGCGTCGACTGCTCGTCCTGATCGTGCCGTTGCTGGTGGCGCTCGTCGCCGCCCTCGGGGTGCCGCTCGCCTTCGCCGTCGTGCAGAGCGAGGGCCAGGAGACCTACCTCGACCGGCTCGGGGACGCCAGCCGGTTCGCTTCCCTCGCCGAGAACGCCCTCGCCTCCAACCGCCGCACCGCCCTGCGCGAGGAGATGGTCCGCTACGACCAGCTCTACGGCATCGCCGCCGCCCTGGTCAGCACCGACCGCACCATCGTCGAAAGCTCCCGCCAGCCCTTCCCGCTCACCGACCCGGACGTCGACACCGGCCTCAGGGCGGCGTTCAGCGGCTACCGGGGCGAGGCCGACCAGACGATCTGGCCGTGGGAGGACGAGGACCTGGTCGTCGTCGAACCGGTCGGCCGGGACAGCGAGGTCGTCGCCGCCGTCGTCACGATCTCGCCCACCGGCGGCCTGCGCGCCGCGATCCTGCGCCAGTGGGGGCTGCTGACGCTCGTCGGCCTGGTCCCGATGCTCGCGGTCATCGCCGTCGCCTGGCCGATGTCGCGGTGGGTGCTGCGGCCGATCCGGACCCTGGACGAGGCCACCGCCGCCGTCGCCGGCGGGGAGCTGGACGCCCGCGCCGACGAGGTCGACGGGCCGCCCGAGCTGCGCCGCCTGGCCGCGTCCTTCAACGCGATGGTCGACGTCGTCGGCCGCGCCCTGCGCCGGCAGCGCGCGTTCGTGTCCGACGCCTCCCACCAGCTGCGCAACCCGCTGGCCAGCCTGCGCCTGGCCGTGGACAACCTCGCCCCGCACGTCACCGACGACGCCGGCCGCGAGGCGCAGCGCATCGCCGTGGACGAGGCGGAGGAGATGGGCCGCGTCCTGGACACCCTGCTCGCCGCGACCCGCCTGGACAGCGCCTCCGCCGCCGAACCGGTCGACGTCGACTCCCTGCTCGCCACCCACACCCCGGGCTGGCGCGCCCTCGCCGGCGACATCGAGCTGCGCGTGGACGTCCCGCCCGGCCTGCACGTCCTCGAACCGCCCGGCGGCCTGGGCAGCGTGCTGGACGAACTGGTCGGCAACGCCATCCGCCTGTCCGGCGCGACCACGATCCGCGTCTGGGGCCACCGGACCGGCGACCGGGTCGAGCTGCACGTCACCGACGACGGCGAGGGCCTGTCCGACGAGGACCGGGCGCTGGCGTTCGAGCGGTTCTGGCGCGCGTCCCGCCACCAGAACACCGCCGGCACCGGCCTGGGCCTCGCGATCTGCGCCGAACTGATCGCGGGCGCCGGCGGACGCCTCGACCTGCACCCCGTCACGCCGCACGGCCTCGACGCCGTCGTGACCCTCAGCGCTTGACCGACCGGAACCACCGCTCGGCGCCCTTGTGCAGCGGCACCTGCCCGGTCGCGATCCCGGTCCGCACGTTGATCCGCGACGCCTCGGGGTGCCCGGCGGCGATCCGCTCGGCCTGCGTGTAGACCGTCCGCGTCACCACCTCCACCACGGCCGGGTCCAGCGCGGTGCGCGCGAGCAGCAGGTTGGGCACGGCGAAGGTCTGGCACGGGCCCAGCGCGCCGTAGGTGGTCGCGGGGATCGTGACCGGCACGTACGGCCCCGGGTACGCGCGGGCCAGTTCGGTGGCCTCGCCGGGCAGGTCGAGCAGGCGGACCGGGAACGAGCCGAGCAGCCCGGTGATCGCGGGCGTCGGGATGCCGGTCAGCGCGAGCAGCGCGTCGATCGTCCCGGCCGCCAACTGCCGCGCGGCCTCGGCGTGCGCCATCCGCACCGCCTCGACCCCCACCCCGAGCAGCTGGAACAGCCGGGTCGCGGTGAACTCCGTGCCGGACTCGCGCGGCCCGAACGACACCCGCTTCCCGACCAGGTCCGCGACCCGGTAGACGGGCGCGTCGGCGGGCACCACGATCTGCAGGAAGCTGTCGTAGAGCCGGCCGACGGCGCTGATCCCGTTGGGGTCCTCGGCGCTGAGCAGCGCGCCACCCATGATCGGGTCCAAAGAGGACAGTCCGAGGTGGACTTCGCCGCCGCCGAGCAGCCGGACGTTCTCCACCGACGCCCCGGTCGGCCGCGCCACGACCCGGGTGTCCGGCAACTCGTCCGCCAACGCCCGCGCCAACGCCCCGCCGACCTCGCGGAACACGGCCCCGTCCGGCCCGGTGGCCAACACGAGTTCCCCCGGCGCGGGCGGCCCGCCGCCGGTGCACGCCGGAACGCCCGCCGTCACCGCGGCGAGCAGCAGGGACCGCCGGGACATCCGCACCCCCGAAGGGTAAGCCCGGTCACCGTCCTGGTCGACGACCTCGCCCACGCCCGTCGGACGGTCGACGCGGTCGGCGCCGAGACCCGGTCCGCCGGCGCCGGCTTCGTCGTCCCCGCGCGGGACGCCCGCGGCGCGGCACCGGTCTTCGCCACCCCCTGGAACGCCGGTGAACGGCGCGTTACGTCAGAGGGATCTGAAGTTTCCGCCGAGCGTCTTGTCGCAGGTCGGGGCTGTGCTGAGGATCACTGACCAACCCCCGCCGGAGCGGCTCCCTGGAGGACGACGTGGTCACCGCCCAAATCCGAGAACGCAAACCGATCTACCGGCACCTCTACTTCTGGGTGCTGGTGTCGATCGTCCTGGGCGTGATCGTCGGCTACGCCTTCCCCGCCCAGGCCTCCGGTCTGAAGTGGATGGCCGATTTCTTCGTCGCGCTGGTGAAGGTCGTCATCGCCCCCACGATCTTCTGCACGGTCGTCGTCGGCATCGCGGGCCTGGGCAACCTCGCCAAGGCGGGTGGGCTGGCGCTGCGGACGATCCTGTACTTCACCGCGATGACCACCGCCGCGCTGGCGATCGGCCTGATCGTGGTCAACATCGTGCAGCCCGGCCACCACGGCCCGTCGATCCCGATCAACGACGACGCGGCGGCCAAGACGCTGGCCGACGCCAAGACCGCCGAGACCGGGGTGACCGGCTTCATCCTCAGCCTGGTGCCGAAGTCGTTCGTGGGCGCGTTCACCGACGGCCAGCTGATCCAGGTGCTCGTGGTCGCGATCCTGGTGGCCGTCGCGGTCGCCGGGATGGGCAAGCGCGGCGAGAAGGTCGTGGCCGCGCTGGACACCTTCGCCAAGGTCATGTTCGGCGTCATCAAGATCGTCATGTACGCGGCCCCGATCGGCGCGTTCGGCGGCATCGCCTACACGATCGGCAAGTTCGGCGGCACGATCCTGGGCAAGCTCGCGTGGCTGATGGGCTCGTTCTACGCCACCTGCCTGCTGTTCATCCTGGTGGTGCTGGGCGGCGTGGCGCTCTACGCCGGGTTCTCGATCTTCAAGTTCCTGCGGTACATCAAGGACGAGCTGCTGATCGTGCTGGGCACGTCGTCCTCGGAGTCGGTGCTGCCGCGCATGCTGGTCAAGCTGGAGGCGGCGGGCGCGGACAAGTCCGTGGTCGGCCTGACCATCCCGACCGGCTACTCGTTCAACCTCGACGGCACCTGCATCTACCTGACCATGGGCGCGATCTTCATCGCCCAGGCGACCGGCCACGACGTGGGCCTGGGCACGCAGGTCGGCCTGCTGCTGTTCATGCTGCTGGCGTCCAAGGGCGCGGCGGGCGTGACGGGCGCGGGCCTGGTCACGCTGGCCGCCTCGCTGACCGCGTTCGAGGCCAACAGCGCGATCCCGGCCGTGGGCATCGCCCTGATCGTGGGCATCGACCGGTTCATGTCCGAGGCCCGCGCGATCACCAACGTCATCGGCAACGGCGTGGGGACCCTCGTCGTCGCTCGCTGGCAGGGCCAGCTCGACCGGGCCCGCCTGAAGGAGGTCCTGGACAACCCGTCCCAGGTCGACGTGGACGACCTGCTGGACCGCCGGCACGCCGACGACCACGCGGAGGACCGGGTGCCCGTGGGCGCCGGCCGCCGCACCTGACCACACGGACCCGAGCCCCGCAGCGACCCGCGCCGGCGTCGCTGCGGGGCTCCGCCGCGAGCGCCGGCCTGTGCGCGGACCGTGACCGCCGGCCGGCACGCCGCAAAAGGCCACCCACCTGGGTGAACTTGCCGAGAACGCGCCGCTGTCGGCAAGCTCTCACCAGGCGCGCGCCACGGCCGCCAGTCCGTTATGCTTAACAACGCGTAACAAGGTCAGGCCCAATGTCGCTCTGCCCGCTCGAATCGTTACGCGTCAATGACCGGGATCACCCGTTGGATGGTGTGTCTCGGTTTCGCGACTGTTAAAGTCGCGTCAACACGCGGGCCATCGTCGTCCCGTGCCCAGCAACCGGATTCCTAGGAACTGGACACGAGGACTCGTTCTTTCGTAGGACGACGAAGGAGGTCTGCGCAGTGATCTTCTCCGCCATCCCGTCCCCGCAGGGGTTGTACGACCCGACCGCGGAACGTGACGCCTGTGGTGTGGCGATGGTCGCCGACATCCAGGGGCGGCGGTCGCACGCCATCGTGGTGGACGCCCTGACCGCGCTGGCGAACCTGGAGCACCGCGGCGCGGCCGGCGCCGAGCCGACCAGCGGCGACGGCGCGGGCATCCTGCTGCAACTCCCCGACGCCTTCCTCCGCGAGGTCGTCGACTTCGACCTGCCCGAGGCCGGCCACTACGCCGCCGGCATCGCCTTCCTGCCCGCCGACGACGAGCGCCGCGCCAAGGCGCAAGCGCTTGCGCAGCGGATCGCGCGGGAGGAGGGGCTCGCCGTCCTGGGCTGGCGCGACGTCCCGGTGGACCCGGACCTGGCGGACGTGGGACCGACGGCGCGGTCGGTCATGCCCCACTTCGCCATGCTGTTCGTCGCCGCCGAGGACGACGCCGAGGGCGTCGCCCTGGACCGGCTCACCTTCGCCCTGCGCAAGCGGGTCGAGCACGAGACCCGCGCGGCGGACGCCGGCACGTACTTCCCGTCGCTGTCCGCCCGCACGATCGTCTACAAGGGCATGCTGACCACCGGCCAGCTCCCGGCGTTCTTCCCGGATCTGCGCGACGACCGGCTGGCCACCGCCATCGCCCTGGTGCACTCGCGGTTCTCCACCAACACCTTCCCGTCGTGGCCGCTGGCGCACCCCTTCCGGTACGTCGCCCACAACGGCGAGATCAACACCGTGCGCGGCAACCGCAACCGCATGCGGGCCCGCGAGGCGCTGCTCGCGAGCGACCTCATCCCGGGCGACCTGGCGCGCCTGTTCCCGATCTGCGACCCCGACGGCTCGGACTCGGCGTCCTTCGACGAGGTGCTGGAGCTGCTGCACCTGGGTGGCCGCAGCCTGCCGCACGCGGTGCTGATGATGATCCCCGAGGCCTGGGAGAACCACGCCTCGATGGACCCCAAGCGCCGCGCGTTCTACGAGTTCCACGCGAGCCTGATGGAGCCGTGGGACGGCCCGGCGTGCGTCACCTTCACCGACGGCGCGCTGGTCGGCGCGGTCCTGGACCGCAACGGCCTGCGCCCGGCCCGCTGGTGGCAGACCGCCGACGGCCGCGTGGTGCTCGCCTCCGAGACCGGCGTGCTCGACGTGCCCGCGGACCGGGTCGTCGCCAAGGGCCGCCTCCAGCCGGGCAAGATGTTCCTGGTCGACACCGTCGAGGGCCGCCTGGTCGACGACGACGAGGTCAAGACCCGCCTGGCCGCCGAGCTGCCCTACGACGAGTGGCTGCACGCGGGCCTGCTGGACCTGGCCGACCTCGCCGACCGCGAGCACGTGGTGCAGAGCCACGAGTCCGTGGTGCGCCGCCAGCTCACCTTCGGCTACACCGAGGAGGAGCTGCGCGTCCTGCTGGCCCCGATGGCGGTCGGCGGCATGGAGCCGCTGGGCTCGATGGGCACCGACACCCCGGTCGCCGCGCTCTCCCAGCGCTCCCGGCTGCTCTACGACTACTTCGTGCAGAACTTCGCCCAGGTCACCAACCCGCCGCTGGACGCGATCCGCGAGGAGATCGTCACGTCCGTGTCGCGCGTGATGGGCCCGGAGCAGAACCTGCTGGAGCCGGGCCCGGTCAGCTGCCGGCACATCAAGCTCGCCTACCCGGTCATCGACAACGACGAGCTGGCCAAGCTCATCCACATCAACGACGACGGCGACCTGCCGGGCTTCGCGTGCACCGTCCTCAACGGACTGTACGAAGTGGACGGTGGCGGCCCGGCGCTGCACGCCGCGATCGAGCGGGTCCGGCGCGAGGCGTCCGAGGCGATCGCCGCCGGCGCGCGCATCCTGGTGCTGTCGGACCGCGACTCCGACCACCGCATGGCCCCGATCCCGTCGCTGCTGCTGGTCTCCGCCGTGCACCACCACCTGGTGCGCACCAAGGAGCGCCTGCGCGTCGCGCTGGTCGTGGAGACCGGGGACGCCCGCGAGGTGCACCACATCGCGGCGCTGCTGAGCTACGGCGCGGCGGCGGTCAACCCGTACCTGGCCTTCGAGACCATCGAGGACCTGATCTCGCAGGGCGCGATCACCGGCATCGAGGCCCGCAAGGCGATCCGCAACTACGTGCAGGCCCTGGTCAAGGGCACGCTGAAGATCATGTCCAAGATGGGCATCTCGACGGTCGGCGCGTACACCGCGGCCCAGGTCTTCGAAGCGGTCGGCCTGGCCAACGAGCTGCTCGACGAGTACTTCACCGGCACCGTCTCCAAGCTGGGCGGCGCGGGCCTGGACGTGCTGGCCGAGGAGGTCGCGCTGCGCCACCGCCGCGCCTACCCGGACAACCCCACCGAGCGCGTGCACCGCCGGCTGGAGGTGGGCGGCGAGTACGCCTACCGCCGCGAGGGCGAGCTGCACCTGTTCACGCCGGAGACGGTGTTCCTGCTCCAGCACGCCACCAAGACCGGCAAGCAGGACGTCTACCGCCGCTACACCGAGGAGGTCGAGCGGCTGTCCCGCCAGGGCGGCACGCTGCGCGGCCTGTTCTCGCTGCGCACCGAGGGCCGCACGCCGGTCCCGATCGACGAGGTCGAACCGGTCTCCTCGATCGTCAAGCGGTTCAACACCGGCGCGATGTCCTACGGCTCGATCTCCGCCGAGGCGCACGAGACGCTGGCCATCGCCATGAACCGGCTGGGCGGCCGGTCCAACAGCGGCGAGGGCGGCGAGGACCCCGAGCGCCTCTACGACCCCGAGCGGCGCAGCGCGGTCAAGCAGGTCGCGTCCGGCCGGTTCGGCGTGACCAGCGAGTACCTGGTCAACGCCACCGACATCCAGATCAAGATGGCGCAGGGCGCGAAGCCCGGCGAGGGCGGGCAGCTGCCCGGCTACAAGGTCTACCCGTGGATCGCGCGGACCCGGCACTCCACGCCGGGCGTCGGCCTGATCTCCCCGCCGCCGCACCACGACATCTACTCCATCGAGGACCTGGCGCAGCTCATCCACGACCTGAAGAACGCCAACGAGCGGGCCCGCGTCCACGTGAAGCTGGTCAGCGAGGTCGGCGTCGGCACGGTCGCGGCGGGCGTGGCCAAGGCGCACGCGGACGTCGTGCTGGTCTCCGGCCACGACGGCGGCACCGGCGCGTCCCCGCTGAACTCGCTCAAGCACGCGGGCACGCCGTGGGAGATCGGCCTCGCCGAGACCCAGCAGACGTTGCTGCTCAACGGCCTGCGCGACCGCATCACCGTCCAGGTGGACGGCGCGCTGCGCACCGGGCGGGACGTGGTCGTCGCGGCCCTGCTCGGCGCGGAGGAGTTCGGCTTCGCGACCGCGCCGCTGATCGTCGCGGGCTGCGTGATGATGCGCGTCTGCCACCTGGACACCTGCCCCGTGGGCGTCGCGACGCAGAACCCGGAGCTGCGCAAGCGCTACACCGGCCAGGCCGAGCACGTGGTGAACTTCTTCGAGTTCGTCGCGCAGGAGGTCCGCGAGCACCTGGCGGCACTGGGCTTCCGCACGATCGACGAGGCCGTCGGCCACGCCGAGCTGCTGCGCACCGACGACGCCATCGAGCACTGGAAGGCGGCGGGCCTGGACCTGACGCCGGTGTTCGACGTGCCCGACACCCCGTACCGCACGGCCAAGCGCCGCGTCCGCGAGCAGGACCACGGCCTGGCGCAGGCGCTGGACCGCACCCTCATCCAGCTCGCCGAGGCGGCGCTGGAGGACGCGCACCCCGTCCGCCTGGAACTGCCGCTGCGCAACGTCAACCGCACCGTCGGCACCCTGCTCGGCGCGGAGGTCACCCGCCGGTTCGGCGGCGACGGCCTGCCCGACGACACCATCCACGTGACCTTCACCGGGTCCGCGGGCCAGTCGCTGGGCGCGTTCCTGCCGCGCGGCATCACGCTGGAGATGATCGGCGACGCCAACGACTACGTCGGCAAGGGCCTGTCCGGCGGCCGGATCGTCGTGCGCCCGCACCCCGACGCGCCGTTCGCCGCCGAACAGCAGGTCATCGCGGGCAACGTGATCGGCTACGGCGCCACGTCCGGCGAGATCTTCCTGCGCGGACGCGTCGGCGAGCGGTTCTGCGTGCGCAACTCCGGCGCGCTCGCCGTGGCCGAGGGCGTGGGCGACCACGCCTTCGAGTACATGACCGGCGGCCGGGCCGTGGTGCTCGGCCCCACCGGCCGCAACCTCGCGGCCGGCATGTCCGGCGGCATCGCCTACGTCCTCGACCTCGACCCGGTCAACGTCAACAAGGCGATGGTCGAACTCCAGCGGCCCGGCGCGGAGGACCTGCGCTGGCTGCGCGAAGTGGTGGAGAAGCACCACAAGCTCACCGGATCGGCCGTGGCCGCGTCGCTGCTGGGCGACTGGCCCCGCCGGTCCGCATCGTTCACCAAGGTCATGCCCGGTGACTACCAGCGCGTGCTCGAAGCGATGAGGCTCGCCCGCGCGGAAGGCAGGGACGTCGACCAGGCGATCATGGAGGCCTCCCGTGGCTGACCCGTACGGTTTCCTCAAGCACCCCCGCAAGGACGCCAAGAAGCGGCCCGCCGCCGAGCGGCTCGACGACTGGCACGAGGTCTACGCGCGCGTCGACCCGGAGGTGCGCGACCGCGAGGTGCGCACCCAGGCGACGCGGTGCATGGACTGCGGCATCCCGTTCTGCCACTCCGGCTCCGCCGGCTGCCCGCTGGGCAACCTGATCCCCGAGTGGAACGACCTGGTCCGCCGCGGCGACTGGGCGCTGGCCTCCGACCGGCTGCACGCCACCAACAACTTCCCCGAGTTCACCGGGAAGCTGTGCCCCGCGCCGTGCGAGGCGGCGTGCGTGCTGGCCATCAGCCACGACGCCGGCGGCGCGGTGACGATCAAGCGGGTCGAGGAGACCATCGCCGACGTCTCGTGGGAGCAGGGGCTCGTGCAGCCGTGGCAGTCCCACGTCTCCAGCGGGAAGCGCGTGGCGGTCGTCGGCTCCGGCCCGGCCGGGCTCGCGGCGGCGCAGCAGCTGACCCGCGCCGGCCACGAGGTCACCGTCTACGAGCGCGACGACCGGCTCGGCGGGTTGCTGCGCTACGGCATCCCCGAGTTCAAGATGGAGAAGAAGGTCCTCGACCGGCGGCTGGCCCAGCTGCGCCGCGAGGGCACGAAGTTCGTCACCGGCTGCGAGGTCGGCGTGGACCTGACCGTCGAGCAGCTGCGCGAGCAGTTCGACGCCGTCGTGCTCGCGGTCGGCGCGCTGCGCGGCCGGGACGACACCACCACGCCGGGGCGGGAGCTCAAGGGCATCCACCTCGCGATGGAGCACCTGGTCCCGGCGAACCGGGCGTGCGAGGGCGACGGGCCGTCGGCCATCGACGCCGCCGGCAAGCACGTCGTGATCATCGGCGGCGGCGACACCGGCGCCGACTGCTACGGCACCGCCTCCCGCCAGGGCGCGGCGTCGGTGCTCCAGCTCGACCAGTACCCGCAGCCCCCGTCGCAGCGCGACGACGCCCGCTCGCCGTGGCCGGTGTGGCCGTGGATCCTGCGCACCTACCCCGCCCACGAGGAGGCGGGGGAGCGCAAGTTCGCGGTCGCCGTGGAGAAGTTCATCGGCGACGACGAGGGCCACGTCCGCCAGATCCAGCTGCGCAAGGTGCGGGTCGAGAAGGACGCCTCCGGGCGGCGGCAGGTCGTGCCGACGTCGGAGGAGGTCGAGGTGCTGCCCGCGGACCTGGTGCTGCTGGCGATCGGCTTCGAGGGCGTCGAGCACATGCCGCTGCTCGACGGCCTGGGCATCAAGCTGACCACGCGCGGCACCATCTCGTGCGGCTCGGACTGGCAGACGCAGGCGCCGGGCGTGTTCGTGTGCGGCGACGCCCACCGCGGCGCGTCGCTGGTGGTGTGGGCGATCGCCGAGGGCCGCTCGGTGGCCAACGCGGTCGACAGGTTCCTGACCGGCTCGTCGGACCTGCCCTCGCCGGTGATCCCGAACCAGCTGCCGCTCGCCGTCGTGTGACGTCGTCGGGGAGCGGTCCTCTCCGGACCCCGGCGTAACGGCGGGGCCGCTCCGCTCGACGCTACCTCCATGAGGGAGGTGGGCGATGACGTCCGACGCGCTGCTGCCCCGCCTGGCCGCCACCCGCGCCCGCTACGAAGGCCGTGCGGCGCAACGCGAACACGTACACGCCACGGTCGAGCGCCGCGGCGTCCTGCACACCGACACCCCGCACCGGGTGACCCGCCGGCTCAACCGGTTGGGTGTCGACTGGCAGCTGGCGGCGGCCGTCGAGAGCGGCGCGTCGGCCGTGCGGTCGGGTCGGCGGGAGCTGGCCCTGGAACGCCTCATCGGCCGCAACACCGTGGTGGACACGGGTTTCCTGGACTGCGGGTTGGCGGCGGCGCGGGCGGTCGGGCGGGTGGACGTCGCCGGGCGGTCGGCGACCGGGGTGCTCATCTCGCCGGTGTTGTTGCTGACCACCAACACCGCGTTGCCGAGCGTGACCGACGCGTCACGTGCGGCGGTCGAGTTCGACTCGGTCACGACGGGGTTGAGCCCGGAGCGGTTCTTCGTGACGGACCTGGTGCTGGACTTCACGGTGGTGGCGGTGCGCGAGGGGGCGTTGCCGCCGCACCTGCACCTGGTGGAGCACGAGGGCAAGGCGATCCTCGGTGAGCGCCTGACGTCCGTGCGCGTGCCGGAGGGCGGGCCGAAGCTGTTCGGGTTGCGCGAGCACGTGATGGTGGACGTGCTGGACGACTTCGTGCACTACGAGCCGGGGTTGGACGGGTCGGGCGGGCCGATCTTCAACGACCAGTGGGAGGTCGTGGCGCTGCACCACTCGGGCGTGGCGGAGGGGTCGGCGTGGCGCGCGGGGGAGGGGGTGCGGATCAGCCGGGTGCTGCGGGCGTTGCGGGAGCGGCCGTTGAGCGGCGAGGCGGCGCACCTGCGGGCCCAGGTCTTCGACACCGCGCCGGCGGTGCACGAGGCGGACTCGGAACTGCGCGGCGCGCTGGTGAACCTGGACATCGGCCGGAGCCGCGTCTACTACGACCCGTCGGCCGACCGAGCCGCCCGCGACCGTTACTACGAAGGCATCCACCCGACCCGGTCGAACCTGCACGACCTGCTGGCCCGCACCCACGTCCGCTGCCCGGCGTACCGGCCGTGCCGCATGCTGTACCCGTGGGTGGACCTGCACCCGGACCTGAAGCTCCGAAGCCTCCACTCCGGTGCCGCGGTCGATCCCGCCGACGTGATCCGAGCCGACGTCGAGGCCGAGGCGGCCCGAGCGCGCCGCTTCCGCGACCTGGCCGCGGCCGGCCTACCCGACCCGGGCACGCTGCTGGCGGAATTCGAGGTGTTGGAGGAAACCCACCCGTTCAACTGCGAACACGCCGTGCCACCGGCCTTGTTCGACCGCAGAGAACCCATGCGAGGCGACCTGCACCACCAGTTCACGAGGGAGGTGGGCGACCCGCCCCCGGCGACCCTCTGGGACGGCAGCGACCCTCGGGACCGCAGTGGCGTTGGGAATCCCAGCGGCCCGTGGGACCGCAGCGGCCCCTGGGACCGCAGTGGCCCGCTGGCGAGGGCGACCCTGTACTTCCTGGTCCGCTACCCGGGCGTGGTGGACGACGACCTGGTGCCGGACCTGATCATGTGGCACGAGCGCGACCCGGTGACCGACCACGAGCTGCACCGGAACGCGGCGATCGCCGAAATCCAAGGCAACCGCAACCCCTTCATCGACCACCCGGGCTGGGCCCTGGACATCTAACCCACCCACACCCGCGAACACCCGCGCCACCCTCGCGCCGCCACCCTCGCGCCGCCACCCTCTCTACGGGACGCGCGAGTCGCCAAAAGGTCGCGGATCCTGCATGTCACACGATCGGGTGAGACTCGACCGGCTTCACCGACCGTATGTGCCCCACCAGGAACTCACGCTGCTCCCCGTGCGGCCCGTTCACCGTCAGGTTCCCGGCCGCGTGCTCCACCGGCGTGATCACATGCCGAATGGTGCTCCGCGGCCCGTCCGCCACCGCTATCTCCACCGACGTCCGCGTCACCAACGCCTCCGCCAGCAACACCACCTCCGAATCGCGCAACACCAACGACTGGTCGCGCAACAACCGCACCGTCGTCAACCGCCGCGATTCCACCTTCGGCGGCACGATCCGCGGCCGGGGGCGTTCGCGCTCCACCAGCGCCACCGCCAACTTGGCCAACTCCTGATCCGTCAACGACGCCCGCCACCGCCGCCACGTCGGGATCTTCCGCGGCGGCGGTTCGACGCGGCGGCGTGGCATGCGGTCCAGGACGCCGTCGGCCGTGGGGGCGTAGCCGGCCGCCCGGAGCAGGGCCAGCGTCTCGTCCGCCGGTCTCGCCGACGCCAGCACGGTGGGCCCCAACGGCTGCAACGACAGCGGTGTCAACGACCGGTGGCCCGCGATCTCCGTCAGCAGCTCCGGGTCGTCCGCCCGCACGCAGCTCGCCACCGCCGTCACGCTGACCCGCCCCTGCCGCCGCGCCACCTCCCGCACCAGGCGCTCCACCGGCTGCGGCACGCCGTGCTCCGCGATCGACGCCAACCGGGCCAGCAGCCGCTCCGGGCTGTGCCCCGCGTCCAACGCCCGGCGCACGCTCGCTCCGGTGAACCGCCACCCGCCCTCGGCGGCGTCCGCGGCCAGGCCCAGCACCGACGACAGCTCGTCGTCCGGCAGACCACCGACCACCGCCGTCAGGTCCGGCCGCAGCAACGCCGTGCGCACCGCCGGCGGCACGAACCGGTCCGCCACCTCCGACTCCCGGCCCGCCAGGACGGCCCGGCCCAACGCCGTCGCCGTCCCCAGCGCGACCAGCCCGACCGCCTCCGCCTCGGCCAGCGCCGCCTCCGTCACCACGGCGCCTTGGAACGCCGGCCGCCGCCACGACAGCTCCGCCACCACCTCGTGCCGGTGCTCGAACGCCTCGTCCTCGCCCAACCGGGCGAACCGCTCCAGCACCCCGCGCCGCGTGACGTCCCCGCACGACAACGGGTCCGCCAACGCGGGGCGCGACTTGCCCGGCTGCCACACCAGCCGGGGCCACGCGCCGGCCAGCGCCGCCAGGCGGTCCGCCGGTTCCGCGCCGCGCCACGGGTCCGACCGGGTCGTCGGCACCACCCGCCAGTCCGCGACCGCCAGCAACCGCGCCTCCACGGCCAGTTCCAGCCACAGCCGCGCCCGCGCCTCGTCCGCCCGCAGCGAATCGGCGACCCGCCGCAACTCCCGCACGCCGACCCCGCCGCGCGCGCTCACCACCTCGCCGTCGCACAGGTCCACCAACCGGGTCACACCGTCCACAGTGGACGTCGCGGACGCGGCTGCCGCCCGGTCGGCGAACGCCCGGTTCTGCGCCACCCGCCGCGGCGCGCGCGGCGCGGGCGTGATGCGCCGGGGTGGTTCGGTCCCGCACGGCCGCAGGTTCGGGGCCGCGCGCAGGGCCTCGCCGGAGTCCCAGACCAGGGCGCGCGCCCGCAACTCCGCCAACGCCCGCTTCAGCTCGGCCCGCCCGGCTTTCCCGTTGCACCGCAAGCGTTCCGCGAGCACGTCCACGCCGACCGGCGCCACCGTCCCGCCCAGCGCCAGCACCGCGTCGAGCACGTCCCGGCACCCGCGGTCCAGGCCGTCCACCGCCAACCGCAGCGACGCCGCCGTCGACAGCTCGTCGGCCAGCGCCCGCAGCGACCGCGGCCGGGTGTCCGCCGCGTCCCGGCGCAGCGCGAGGACGTCCCTCAGCCCCGGCGCGTCGAGCCCGCGCAGCCAACCGGCCAACGCCGATTCCCTACCCACTCAGCCGATTATGCACACAAAGTCACCGGCCGGTGATTGTCTGCTATAGAGCGTTCGAATGGTGCCACGAATGGACGAACGTAAGCTGAGCGCCGTGGAATTCACCGGCTTCGGAGAGCACGCCATCGACTTCTTCGACGGCTTGTCGGTCGACAACTCGAAGGCCTTCTGGGAGGACAACAAGCACGTCTACCAGTCCGACGTGCGCGCGCCCATGGAGGCGCTGCTGGCCGCCCTGGAACCCGAGTTCGGCAAGGGCAAGGTCTTCCGCCCCTACCGGGACGTGCGGTTCAGCAAGGACAAGACGCCCTACAAGGACCACTGCGGCGGCGTGGTCGAACTCGGCCGCGGCGGCGGCGCGCACTACGTCCAGATCGGCACCGCGGGCCTGTTCGTGGCGGGCGGCTCGTTCGCGATGGCCTCCGACCAGATCGCCCGCTACCGCGAGTCGGTCGTCGACGACCTGCGCGGCCAGGCCCTGGAGAAGATCCTCAGGAAGCTCGCCAAGCAGGGCTGGGAGCTGCGCGGCGACAAGCTCAAGCGCGCGCCCAAGGGCGTGGACCCCGAGCACCCCCGCGTCGAGCTGGCCAAGCACAAGCGGCTGTACGTGGCGAAGGTCTGGCCGCCGGACGACACCCTGCACGAGCCGGAGTGCCACGACCGGGTCCTCAAGGCGTGGCGCGAGGTGAACCCCCTGGTCGACTGGTGCGCCGACCACATCGGGGTCACCGAGGTCGGGTTCCGCTGAGCGCCCGCCGCGCCACCAGCCACCCCAGCCCGACGCCCACGACGTCCACCAGGCCGTCCACGACGTCCCCGCCGCGCCCCAGGGCCGTGATCACCGCCTGCAACACCTCCGACACCGCCGCGTAGGCCACCAGCCCGCCCAGCAGCGGCACGGCCGGCAGCCGCGCCCACAGACCGGTCGCTGCCAGCAGCGCGAACAGCAGCACGTGCACGACCTTGTCGGTGCCCGGCGGCGAGTCCGGCACGCCCGACTGCGGGGTGAACAACACGATGACGCTGAGCAACACCGCGGTCACGAACGGGAGGATTCTGCGGCTCACAGGCCAGATTGTGCCTGTTTCGGCGAGATTACCCCCCGGTACATCCTGATCGGTCCAGTGAAGGGGACTAGTCTCTCCAGACGTGAGTCGACGCGCGAAGATCGTCTGTACGCTGGGCCCTGCCACCGCGACCGAGGAGAAGGTCAACGAGCTGGTAGCGGCCGGTATGGACGTGGCCAGGATGAACTTCAGCCACGGCAGCCATGCCGACCACAAGCAGGTCTACGACCTCGTCCGCGCCGCATCGGACCGCACCGGGCGCGCGGTGGGCATCCTCGCCGACCTCCAGGGCCCCAAGATCCGGCTCGGCCGGTTCGCGCACGGCCCCGTCGAGTGGCGCACCGGTGACGTCGTCCGGGTGACCGTCGAGGACGTCGAGGGCACGCACGACCGCGTCTCCACCACGTACAAGCAGCTCGCGCACGACGCCAAGGTCGGCGACCGCCTGCTGGTGGACGACGGCAAGGTCGGCCTGGTCGTGACCGACGTCGAGGGCGCGGACGTGGTCTGCGAGGTCACCGAGGGCGGCCCGGTCAGCAACAACAAGGGCCTCTCGCTGCCCGGCATGGACGTGTCCGTGCCGGCGCTGTCGGAGAAGGACATCGAGGACCTGGAGTTCGCCCTCAACCTGGGCGTCGACTTCATCGCCCTGTCCTTCGTCCGCTCGCCCGCCGACATCGACCTCGTGCACCAGGTCATGGACCGCGTCGGCCACGGCCGCCGCCCGGTCATCGCCAAGATCGAGAAGCCCGAGGCCGTCGACAACCTCGAAGCCATCGTGCTCGCGTTCGACGGCGTGATGGTCGCCCGCGGCGACCTGGGCGTCGAGCTGCCGCTGGAGCACGTGCCGCTGGTGCAGAAGCGCGCGATCCAGATCGCCCGCGAGAACGCCAAGCCGGTGATCGTCGCCACGCAGATGCTCGACTCGATGATCACCAACTCGCGCCCGACCCGCGCCGAGACCTCCGACGTCGCCAACGCCGTGCTCGACGGCGCGGACGCGTTGATGCTGTCCGGCGAGACGTCCGTGGGCCGGTACGCGATCGAGACCGTGCGCACGATGGGCCGCATCATCGAGGCCGTCGAGACCGAGTCCACGCAGGTCCCGCCGCTGACGCACGTCCCGCGGACCAAGCGCGGCGTCATCTCCTACGCGGCCCGCGACATCGGCGAGCGGCTCAACGCCAAGGCCCTGGTCGCGTTCACGCAGTCGGGTGACACGGTGCGCCGGCTGGCCCGCCTGCACACCCACCTGCCGCTGCTCGCGTTCACGCCGGAGCAGAGCGTGCGCAGTCAGCTTGCTCTCACGTGGGGCACCGAGACGTTCCTGGTGCCTAAGGTGGACTCGACGGACGAGATGGTCCGCCAGGTGGACCAGTCGATGCTGCACATCGGCCGGTACCAGCCGGGTGACCTGGTCGTCGTCGTGGCAGGCTCCCCGCCTGGCACCATCGGCTCGACCAACCTCATCCGGGTGCACCGCCTGGGGGAGGAAGACCACGCTTAGGGGATGACGTGACCGAGGCTGCCCGCGCCGCCGCTGCCGCCGGCTTCGCGGACCTTCCGCTGGACACCGATGGCGTACCGCACGGGCAGCCCGTGCTCGACCGCCTCGTGGCGCTGCTGGACCTGGAGCGCATCGAGGAGAACATCTTCCGCGGGGTGTCGCCCGCCGAGTCGCCCGTGCGGGTGTTCGGCGGGCAGGTCGCCGGGCAGGCCCTGGTGGCCGCCGGGCGGACCGTCCCGCCGGAGCGCCGGGTGCACTCGCTGCACTCGTACTTCATTCGAGGCGGTGATCCGACCGTCCCGATCGTGTACGAAGTCGATCGCATCCGTGACGGCCGGTCGTTCACGACCCGCCGGGTCGTCGCCGTGCAGCACGGCAAGGCGATCTTCGCGCTGTCCGCGTCCTTCCAGCTGGACGAGGAGGGCATGGACCACTTCGAGCCCATGCCGTCCGTCCCGCCGCCGGACTCGCTGCCCACCTACGCCGAGTCGGCGGCCGGGTACCTGGAGAAGGTCGGCATGGCGCGGCTGCCCCGCCCGATCGACATCCGCTACGTGACCGAACCGCCGTGGCGGGCCCGCGAGGACGGTCCGGGCGAGGCGCGCAGCCAGGTGTGGATGCGCGCGGACGGCAAGCTGCCCGACGACGACATGCTGCACGTGTGCGTGCTGGCGTACGCGTCGGACATGACGCTGCTGGACTCCGTCCTGGTGCGCCACGGCGTGTACTGGGGCACGGACAAGCTGCTGGGCGCCTCCCTGGACCACGCGATGTGGTTCCACCGCCGCTTCCGCGCCGACGAGTGGTTCCTGTACGACTGCGAGTCCCCGTCGGCGTCCGGCGCGCGCGGCCTGGCCACGGGCCGTTTCTACGCCCAGGACGGCCGCCTGGTGGCCACGGTGGTCCAGGAAGGCCTGCTCCGCCTCATGCGCTGACTTCGCTACAGTCGGTGACCAAGGGAGTGCCGCAATGAGAGGTGGGTTCGAGCTGAGCGCCATGCTGTGGCCTGACCACCTGCTCACACTCGAAGAGTGGGACGCGCTGCCGGAAGACGAGTCGCACCACGTTGAGCTGGTTGAAGGAGTCCTGCTAGGGGCACCGAAGCCAGCCCCCAAGCACCAGTTCGCGACCTCGGGGCTCTGGGCCACGCTCCGCGACCAGTTGCCAGGGGACGTCACACCGGTGCCCGATGTCGATGTCGTGATCAACGCGATCCCACCCGTCACCGTACGTGCACCGGATGTCGTGGTTGTCCACAACAAGCGTTTCCTGGAGTACCCGAAGCGCTTCGACGCCGACGACGTCTTGCTGGCCGTGGAGATCGTGTCGCCCGGAACCGGCCGAACGGACCGCATCTTCAAGCCGATCGAGTACGCCGACGCGGGCATCCCGCACTACTGGCTGCTCGAACTGGATGACCAGGTCACGTTGACCGCTTTCGACCTGGTCGGTGGCGGCTACCAGGTCGTGGCGAGCGGTACCGGGAAGGTCGAGGTGCCGAGTCCCTTCCCGGTCGTCCTCGACCTGCCCGCGCTGATCACCGGCTAGACCGCAGCGCCTCCCACATCGCCCGCACGTGCTCCTCTTGGGTCGCTTCCGCGCCGATGGCGATGCGGACCGCGAACCGGCCGTTCACCGTGGTGTGGGTGAGGAAGGCTGTGCCCTCGGCGTTCACCGCGTCCATCGCCCGTCGTGTGGCCTCGTCGCCGTCGCGGTGGGCGATGGTCACCAGGGACAGCGAGCGCGGCACGACCAGTTCCCAGTCGGCGTCGGCCGCGACCCAGGACTCCAAGGCCGAAGCCAAGGCCACGTGGCCGCGCAGGTGGGACCGGATGCCCTCCAGGCCGTACCAGCGCAGCACCGACCACAGCTTCAACGACCGGAACCGGCGACCCAGCGGGATCTGCCAGTCGCGGTAGTCCACGACCGCCCCGGATTCCGTCGCGCTGTTGCGCAGGTACTCCGGCAGGATCGTCAGCGCGTCCACCAGCACGTCCGGGTGCGCGGTCCAGAACAGCGACAGGTCGAACGCCGTCAGCATCCACTTGTGGGCGTTGGCGCAGAACGAATCCGCCTTCTCCACCCCCGCGAACAGGCCGCGGAACTCCGGGCACAGCGCCGCCGGGCCCGCCCACGCCGCGTCGACGTGCAGCCAGATCCCGTGCCGCGCGCAGACCTCCGCGATCTCGGCGACGGGATCGACCGCGCCGGTGCCGGTGGTGCCGATGGTGGCGCACACCAGCACCGGCCGCCGACCGCTGTCCACATCGGACTGGATCTGCCGCTCCAGCTCGGCCACGTCCATGGCCAGCACCCCGTCCACCGCGATGGACCGCACGGCCTCCTCACCCAGCCCCGCGATGCGGGCGGCACGCTCGATGGACGAATGCGTCTGCGATGAGACGTAAACCGTCTCGTCACCGTCCACACCGGACTGCCGCCACTTGCCCGACCGCCGGTGCAACGCCGCCAGCACGGCGACCAGGGCCGCCGAGGACGCGGTGTCCTGGATGACGCCACCCCCGACGAACGACCGCGGCAGGCCCATCGCGCCGACCAACTCGTCCATCAGGTGCTGCTCGACCTCGGTGGCCGCGGGCGAGGTGGACCACAGCATCCCCTGCACGCCCAACCCGGACGAGACCAGGTCGCCGAGCACCGAGGGCAGGGACGCGTTGGACGGGAAGTACGCGTAGAACCCGGGGTGCTGCCAGTGGGTCGTGCCCGGCACGACGACCCGGTCCAGGTCGGCGAGCAGGCCGTCGAACCCCTCCCCGTGCTCGGGCAGCGGGGCCAGCTTCGAGCGCACCCAGCCGGGCTCGACCTGGGACCGCACGGGCAGGTCGCCGAGGCGCTCGCGGTAGTCGGCGATCCAGTCGATCACCTCGTGGCCGATCCGGCGGAACTCGTCAGGCTGCATACCCGCACGGTAACCCGGAGGTCACACCCGCCGGCGGCGGTGGGTCGGTCGGCGGTCGGCGGGCGGGGTCAGGGCGCGGGTCTCGACGCGTTCCAGCACGACCGAGCTGGTCAGGTTCCGGACCTCGGTGCGCGAGGCGATCTTGTCCATCAGGAACGCCTGGAGGTGGGTGCTGTCGGCCACCGCGATGTGGATCAGGAAGTCCGCCGTGCCGCTGACGTGGAACAGCGAGCGGGTCTCCGGCTGCGCCATCACGAACGCCCGGAACGCCGCCACCACCGGCCGCGTGTGCGGGCGGACGTTGACCGACACCACCGCCTCCAGCGGCAGGCCCGTCGTGCGCGGGTCCACCACCGCGTGGAAGCCGGTGATCACGCCCAGCTCGCGCAGCCGCCGCACCCGTTGCAGGCACGTCGAGGGCGCGAGCCCGACCAGGTCGGCCAGGGTCCGGTTCGGCAGGGTGGCGTCGTTCTGCAACTCTTCCAGAATGCGCCAATCAACCGAATCCAGTTCGGCTACTTCCGTCACAACCGAACACTCTACTGAACCGGTGGCGTCGAACCGAACCTCCATCGTGGACTGTCGCCGTGCACATCGCCTGGACCTCCTTCCTGCTGGCCGTCGTGGT
Source organism: Saccharothrix mutabilis subsp. mutabilis (assembly GCF_039521145.1). Taxonomy (NCBI): domain Bacteria; kingdom Bacillati; phylum Actinomycetota; class Actinomycetes; order Pseudonocardiales; family Pseudonocardiaceae; genus Saccharothrix; species Saccharothrix mutabilis. The sequence continues at coordinate 217,119 of NZ_BAAABU010000005.1, read as the reverse complement.
CATCACGATCGTCCCCGGCCCGGACTTCGTGCTGGTCACCGGCAACGCCGTGCGCGGCGTCCGCCTCGGCGCGCTCACCGCGCTGGGCGTGGTCACCGGCCTGCTCGTGCACGCGACGCTGGCCACGCTGGGCCTGTCCGCCCTCGTCGCCGCCGCGCCCACGGCCCTGCTCGTGGTGAAGGCGATCGGCGCGGCCTACCTGCTGTACCTGGGCGTGATGACCCTGCGCTCCCGGGGCGCCGCCACCGCACCGCCGCGCTCGGACCGGTCGGTGTTCCTGCGCGGCCTGATGTGCGACCTGCTCAACCCGAAGGTCATGCTCACGTTCCTCAGCCTCGTCCCGCAGGCCATGGACCCGTCCGCGCCGCCCCTGCCCCAGGCCGCGCTGCTGTCGGCGGTGGCGGTGGGTGTGTTCGCCGCGTTCTGGTCGGTGGTCGTCCCGCTGGCCGGCCGCCTGGCGACCCTGCTGTCCCGCCCGAAGGTCCGCCCGGTCTTCGAACGCCTCTGCGGCACGGCCCTCATCGGCATGGCGGCCTCGGTCCTCGCCGCCTGACCGCATCAAACCGCGCTCCGCGCTCATCGGGACAACGTCGGCACCCCGCCAGCCCCGCCGCCGTGACCCAACCACCGCCGCCGTGAACCTGACCGCCACCGGCCTTGCCGCCGCGAACCCGGCCACCGGGGTCTCGCGCCCCGCTGGTCAAGCCACTTCGGCGCGGGCAAGTACCCGCGTCCCGTTCGTGGCCGGCGACCACGCTTACGTCGGCGACGAGAACAGCCACCTCACCAAGCTCCCGCTCACCACCAGCACGGCGGGCTCCCGGCTTCACCCCGACCTGGAGCGCGAACGAGTGCTTCAACGGCGTTTACAGCAAGCCGCCGTGGGCCACGGCAAGGTCTTCGTCAGCACGATCGCCGGCTTTGTGTGCGCGTTCGACAGGACCCCGCCCGTCTCTGGCACCGACGGCATCCCCCGGCCCGAGCTCATGTGGCGGGCGAGGATGCCGAGCAAGGGCTGGGCGAACGGCCCGGTCCTCGCCCATGACACGCTCTACGCCATCGGCGACAACGGTGACATCCTCGCCCTCGACCGGTCCACCGGCGCACCCCGCTGGACCGCCAACGTCGGCGGCTCCGACGCGCAGCACCCGCTGCTCGCGGCACCGACCGTCCTTGAGGGCAAGCTCTACGTCGGCATCCACGACGGCCGGATCATGTCTGTCACTCCGCCGACCACCGGAACCACGGGCACTGTCCGCGCGGTGTCGCTGACGACCACCGGCACGACCCGCTGGAAACAGGACACCGGCCACGCGTGCACCTGCAGCGGCCGAGCGCAGGCCCCGGCGGTGGTGGACGGCATCGTGTGCGCCCCGACCAAGACCCACATCTTCTACCTCGACCGCGACACCGGCACGTGGACCGCCAGCGCCGACACCAGCCCGAACCAGCCGACCACCCCGGCGGTCATGATCGGCGTCGCCTACACCGGCGGGAACGCGTCCGGCGGCATGACGAGCGGGGCGTTGCAGGCGTTCGACGCGAAGATCGGCGCGCTGCTCGACTACCTGCGCACCCACACGGTGGCGAACACCAGCCCGGCGGTCGCGCCGGACGGCAAGGTGCTCCTCGGCGGCGGAAACGGCTGCCAGGGCGGCCGCGTCGTGTTGGCCTACACGCCCTCTGCACCCCAGCGCACGGCTGACCGTTCGTCAGCTCGCCCGGCCGCCGTAGTGGTCGGGCGAGTTCCGGTCGAAATCCTGCGCCGGAGTCGGGTCAGTCGCCATCGTCGGGCAGTTCCAGTCCGTCCGCGATGACTTGCTGGATCATGGGAAGCACTTCGGGGTGGATGCGGAACCCCGCTGCCCAACCCACTTCCGGCGAATCGTCGTTGTACACGGCCAAGAGAATGTCGACAGCCTTCTCGTCCGCGAGTCCAACGCCCTTCACGAACTGCGCGATCCGATTGACCGGTCTCGTGAAGCCGCGCAGGCTCCGCTGCGGTGAGTACTCCGCGATGTCGTAAACCTGGTCCCTCGTCACGAACCCCGACTGCGCCGCGGCTGCCTTGATCACCTCTGCCTGGACCTTCGCCTCGCCACTGAGACTGATCATGAAGATCGTCAACGCCTTCACCGTCCACCCACCCCCGGGCGGTACTTCCTCCGATCGGGAGACCGCGGAGTCGATGTTCTCGACATCCCTCACGGAGTCGGCGCTGACCTCGACTTCGAGGAAGGTCTTCGCGTATTCCAGAAGCTGTGACGGTCGCACCATAAGCAAGAGCTGCCCGGTCCGGCGAAGCATCTCCTGCACCAACTCCACCCGCGGACCTCGCCGCTGCCCAGCTTCGACCCGCCACCAGTCTTCCTTGTTGTCGCCGGTGACGAAGACAACGGGCTTCTTCCTCGCCTCGGCCTCGGTGAGGACCTGCTCCCAGACGATGTAGTCGCCGGCTGCCCGGGAGTCACCCTTGCTCTTGTCCTTGTATCCCGGCGGCTCCTGGTTGGCGACTCGGCGCAGTCCTTCGGTGACCGCCTTCGCGTGTGCTTGCGGGCTCATCTCGGCGCCGACTCGTCCGGCGACGATTTCCTCGAGCTCTTTGAGCACCGCGTCCTGCGCGGTGTTGTAGCTGAAGTCGGTGTTGGTCGCTGCCGACAGCGCGCGGACCTCGGACGCGACCTGGTCAAAACCCGATTGGATGTGGCCGACGAGAGTGCTTGTGGTCTCCGGGGGAAGCGAGACCCGGTTGGCCCACGACCGCAGGTCATTGATCGCATTCCCGCAGTGGGTGGCGATCGAGTCGACGGTCTTGTCGGAGTCGCCTGGGTCCCGGATGACAGACTCCCGGTTGCGCCAGAACTCGACCAGGACTTGGTGCGGCACCCACAGGTTGACGGCCAGTTTCCTGAGCACGCTGAGGAGGTTCTCGCGCGCGTCAGGGGTGTACCTGTACAGGTTGAGTAGGACGTTCGCATCCGGGACTATGAGTCCCTCGGACAGCGTCGCGGCCACCTCCTCCCGCGCGACGGTCCGATAGCCCTCGAATCCGTCGTAGAGGCTTCTGTGGTCTTGTCCGCCCGTGTCGGCCATGCCCGGTGATCGCGGATCGGTGGAAGAGCGTTACCGGGTCGGCACGCGCTTGGAAAGCCTTTGGCCCGCCCGGTGGCTCTCCACACCGGGCGGGCCGGAGGGGACGACGGCGGTTCACCCGCCCGGTGCGCCGCCGTCCGCGGCTCGTGGTGCTGCCGACACCGCGAGCCCGACGCGACGAAACGTCACAGGGTCCACTTCTGGTTCGCGCCCGTCGTGCACGTCCAGATCTGCAGCCGGGTTCCGTCCGCCGGGTTGTTCCCCGTCACGTCCAGGCACTTCCCGGAGAACTGGTTCACCAGCCGGCCCGACGAGTCGTGCGTCCACTTCTGGCTGGACCCCGGGTGGCAGTCCCACAGGTGGGTCACCGTGCCGTCCGCCGCGCTCGGGCCGTTGACGTCCAGGCACTTGCCCAGCGCGCGCAGGGTCCCGTCCGCCGCGCGGGTCCAGGTCTGGGCCGCCGTGCCGTTGCACGTGTAGAGCTGCACGGCGGTGCCGTTGGCGGTCGCCGCGCCGGCCACGTCCACACACTTGCCGGCCAGGCCGGTGATCGCACCGCCGCCGCCCGAGCCCGGCGTGCCCGACCAGGTGAACGTCGCCGACGTCCGCGCGGGCAGCGTGTAGGTGAAGGACTGGTTGCCCCAGTTCACCCGCACCGACTGCGCCGAGCCGCCGCCGTTGTGGGCGATCAGGGCCTTGGAACCGTCCGGGTTGCGCCACGCCACGTTCTGCACGGTGCTGTTGGCGGTCGAGTCGATGCGGAACGCGCCCGGCTTCACGAACTTCGTCAGGTGCCCGGTCGTGTAGTACTCGACCGTGTAGTCCACCTGGCCGGCCCGCGCCCCGCCCTCCTGCACGGTGATCAACCCGGTGCACGTGCCGCAGCCGCCGTTGTGCGGGCCCATGAACTGGTTGAGCGCCAACGACCACTTCACCAGGCTGCCGCTCCAGTTGCGGGCGTAGTTGACGATGTCGGCCATGTCCTCGTTGTGCTGGTTGGCGATCCAGGTGCCGCCCGAGTGCTCGGTGCTGAACTGCTTCACGTTCGGGTACTGGTCGTGCACCTGCGTCCCCACGGCGGGGTCGCCGAAGTAGCCGTGCCACGCGATGCCGCCGAACAACGGGTCGTTGCGGACGCCCGCGTCGTTGAGCACGCCCGAGCCGAAGTTCGCGTAGTCGCCGTAGTTCCAGTCGTGCACCAGGACCTTGGTGGACAGCCCCGCCGCGCGCAGCGCCGGGTACACGTGGTTCTTGGTGAACTCCACCAGCCCGGACGGGTTCCAGCTCATGCCCGGGTAGTTCATGGCGGTCGGGTTGGACGCCTGGCAGCAGTTCGGCTCGTTCTGCACGGACAGGTAGTCCACCGGGATGCCGGCGTTCTGGTAGCTCTGGACGTACTTCACGAGGTACTGGGCATAGGTGGGGTAGTGCTCCCACTTGAGCCAGCCCATCTGGTCCATGCGCCCGTTGTCCTTCATCCACCCCGGCGCGCTCCACGGCACGCCCTTGACCCGCAGCGCCGGGTTGAGCGACTTGGCCTGGGCGGTGAGCAGGCGGACGTCGGTGTCGTAGCCGTTGGCCCCGAAGTCGTTGAGGTCGCAGCACGTGTCGTCCAGTGACACCATGCCCGGCCGGGACAGGTCGGACGCCCCGATCGGGTTGCGCACGAACGACAGGCCGATGCCGTCGACGGGGTGGAACAGCTTGCGCATCACGGCGTCCCGCGTGGCCGCCGACACCGGCCCGCCGCGCAGGAGGTAGGCGGTGGTGTCGGTGATCGACGCGCCGCCGCCCTCGAACCGCTGGTAGGTGGTGCCTTCGTTGACGGTGATGGTGTGGGTGGCGCTGCCGCCGCTGGTGCTGAAGTTGACCGGCGTCTGCTGCTGGAGGCCCCGGGTCACCGTCCGCCCCCCGCTGTCGGAGGTGGTGGTGAGCCAGACGTCGACCTGCTCGCCCGCGGCACTGGCGGCAGGGACGGCCAGGGACGCGGCGACGACGGCCGCTATCGCGGCGGTGGTGGTGAAGACCCGACGGTGGGAGGGCACCTCGGACTCCTTTCGGCGATTTGCGAACTGCGGACTGCGAGCTGCGGAGTGCGGACTGCCAGACGAAACAAATGAAACAAAATCGGAACAGCAGCGCACGGCCCAGGAAACAGCTCGCCGAACACCGCTGTCAAGGGTGCGGAAAAGCGCGGGGGAAATACCGGGAAATACCGGGAAACGCTCAGCGCGCGGGCCCGGTGGACCGCACCGGTTGCCGGACGGTGGTCAGCTCCGGTGTCGTGGCCCGGCTGAGGTCCAGGTCGTCGAGCCCGGCGATCGACACGTCCCCGGGCACACCCAACCCGCGCTCCCGGGCCGCCCGCAACGCGCCACGGCCATCTTGTCGTTGAACGCCACCAGCGCGGAGGGCGGTCGGTCGAGGGCGAGGACGTCCCGCGCCGCCAGGTGCCGTTCAGGACACGCGACACGGTCGCAATGGACAATTAGGTCTAAGCCACCACGTCCCGCGCAGCGGGTGCGCTTCGCTTTTGGGGCGCGCAGCGCCCTCGCTTTTGGGCTTTTCCGTCCTCCCCGTACGGCCTGCCCGAAGGGCTACCACACTTTCCCGGGGTTGGGCCAAAAAGTTTTGCGAGGAACGAGCAAAAGTTTTTCGAACAACCCCGGGAAAGTGTGGTCGGCTCCGCCAGGCCGTACGGGGAGGACGGAAAAGCCCTTCTTTTGCTCTTCCTCCCCGGGGGCCTGCCCGCCGGCGAGGCTCTTTTACGCTTTGAACTGAACTCTCACGCTCTCAAGCCGAACGCGCTTCGCGCTCTCATGAGGACGCGCGGAGCGCTCGAAAGATCAAAAGAGGCGCTCGCCGCGCGGCAGGCCCCCGGGGGTGGAAGGGCGTCGGTTCGTTCCCCGTACGGCCTGCCGGAGGCAACCACCCTTTGGCCTTCTGCGCAACCGGTGAAGCGTGGTTGCACAGAAGACCAAAGCGTGGTTGGGCTGCGCCCAGGCCGTACGGGGAACGAACCGAGGCCCTTCCTGTGGCTAATAGCCCTTCAAAAGCGCGCCTGCGGCGCGGGAAGCAGCGCGACGAATGTGAGGGGGACGGGAGTGCGGGCGGGAGGGGGTGGGCTTGGGGGCCGTTGAGGTGGGTCGGGGTGGCTGGGTGGCGACTCGGCGTCATCTGCGGAACAAGGGTCGTGGGGGCGTGCGCGTGGGTGTGGGCTTGGGGCAGGCTGTGCAGATGACCAACTCCGAGGCTCCCGCGCGGATCGGCGTCACCGGGCTCGCCGTCATGGGCAGCAACCTCGCCCGCAACCTCGCCCGGCACGGCTTCCGCGTCGCCGTGCACAACCGCAGCACCGCTCGCACCAAAGCGCTGATCGCCGACCACGGCCACGAAGGTGACTTCGTGCCCGCCGAGACGTTGCAAGAACTGGTCGGCAGCCTCCAGCGACCCCGGCAGATCATCATCATGGTCAAGGCCGGCGCGCCCACCGACGCCGTGATCGACGAGTTGGTCCCGTTGCTCGAAGCCGGCGACATGGTGATCGACGGCGGCAACGCGCACTACGCCGACACCCGCCGCCGTGAGGCCGCGCTGCGCGAGGCCGGGTTGCACTTCGTCGGCACCGGGATCTCCGGCGGTGAGGAAGGCGCGCTCAACGGGCCGTCGATCATGCCGGGTGGGTCCAAGGAGTCCTACGAGCACCTCGGGCCGGTGTTGGAGGCGATCTCGGCCAAGGTGGACGGTGTGCCGTGCTGCGTCCACGTCGGACCGGACGGGGCCGGGCACTTCGTGAAGATGGTGCACAACGGCATCGAGTACGCCGACATGCAGCTCATCGCCGAGGCCTACGACCTGCTGCACCGCGTCGGCGGGCAGACCCCCGCGCAGATCGCCGACGTCTTCCGCGGCTGGAACACCGGCGACCTGGAGTCCTACCTGGTCGAGATCACCGCCGAGGTGCTGGGGCACACCGACCCGGACACCGGCGCGGCGCTGGTTGACGTGATCGCCGACGAGGCCGAGCAGAAGGGCACCGGGCGCTGGACCGTGCAGGAGGCGCTGGAGCTGGGCGTCCCGGTGACCGGGATCGCCGAGGCCGTGTTCGCGCGCTCCCTGTCCGGTCGGGTGGACCAGCGGCGAGCGGTGCGGGAGGCGTTCGGGGCGTCCCAGGTGGCCGCGCGGCCCGACGAGTCCCTTGTGGAGGACGTCCGGCAGGCGCTGTACGCGTCCAAGGTGGTCGCCTACGCGCAGGGTTTCGACCAGATGCGCGCGGCGAGCGCCGAGTACGGCTGGGACCTCGACCTGGGGGCGATGGCGACCATCTGGCGCGGCGGCTGCATCATCCGGGCGCGGTTCCTCGACCGGATCCGCGAGGCCTACGACAAGAACCCCGAGCTGGCCTCGCTGCTGGTGGACGACTACTTCCGGGACGCGGTCAACAGCGCCGAGGAGGCGTGGCGGCGGGTCGTGGTGAAGGCCGTGACGGCGGGGGTGCCCGCGCCGGGGTTCGTGTCCGCGCTGGCCTACTACGACGGCCTGCGCTCGGAGCGGCTGCCCGCGTCGCTCGTGCAGGGGCTGCGCGACTTCTTCGGCGCGCACACTTACCGGCGCACCGATCGGGCGGGCAGTTTTCACACTCTCTGGTCAGGTGACCGTTCTCAGGTGGACGCCTGACCCCACCGGCTCGACCATGGCCGGGTGCGTGAACGCTTCCGGCGCCACCCCGTCACGGCGGGCTACCTGCTCGCCGTGGCGGGGCTCGCCCTGCTCATGCGGTTCGTGTTCGCCGACGGGATGACGGCGCAGGTCCGCGAGTCGCTGAGCACCAACCCGGCCAACCTCGCCGACCACCCGGTGAACGCCCTGCTGGGCAGCGCGTTCGTGCTGGACCCCGCCGACCCGCTGGTGTTCACCGTGCTGGTCCTGGCGGCCGTGGCCGGGTGCCTGGGCGCGTTCGAGCGCGAGGTCGGGCCGTGGCGGGCGGTCGCGGTCGCGCTCGTCGGGCACGTCGGCGCGACGCTGGTGACCACCGCGGTCATCGCCGCCGGCGCGTACCCGGCCGACCTGACCCACGTGACCGACCTGGGCGTCAGTTACGTGGCCTTCGCCGCCGCGGGCGCGGTGACGGTGTTGCTGCCGATGGTGCTGCGCGGGCCGTGGATGGCCCTTGTCGTGGCGTACCCCCTGCTGACCGCCGACTGGTACGGGCTGGTGCCCGAGTTCGGCGCGGTCGGTCACGTAGCCGCCGCGTTCATCGGATCGGGTTGTGGGGCGTTCGCCGTTCACCGGGTCTACGCGTCAGTCGGGCGGTAGGCCCGTCACCTGCTGTAACGGCCCGGTCGAAGATCAACACGACCGGGTGGAACCGCTGTCAGGCGCGCCACATCGTCGTCATCATGGAGGGGACGCGAGCCGCGTGACGCGGGCTGGCGGTCCCCCCTGTGCCGACCCCCTGTGCGCCGACACGGAGGTGCCACCGTGGCGACTCCCCACGACCGCGCCGAGGCCGAGCCACTGCTCGACGCCTACCGGCCGCACCGCGTGCCGCCCTTAGCGCCGCGTCAGATCCGCTCCGCCGCCGCGCCTCGCGGCTAGGCCCCCGCTTCCACCACGCCCCGCGCCACCCCGGCGCGGGGGCGGTCCCCCCTTGTCCCGAGAGGAAAGCCGAATGAACCGACCGCGCCCCAACAAGTCCCACGCCGGCGAGCACACCACCGCCGGTCCTCCGGAAGGGCTCGCCGCCGTCCTGCGCCACGACGTGCCGGCCTCGCTCGTGGTGTTCCTGATCGCCGTGCCGCTGTCGCTGGGCTTCGCCGCCGCGACCGGCGCGCCGCTGATCGCCGGGCTCATCTCCGCCGCGGTGGGCGGCATCGTGGCGGGCGCCCTGGGCGGCGCGCCGATGCAGGTCAGCGGGCCGGCCGCGGGCATGGTGCTGATCACCGGCGGGATCATCGCCGAGTACGGGTGGGCCGCCACCGCGATGATCACCATCGGCGCGGGCCTGGTGCAGGTGGTGTGCGGGCTGACGCGGGTCGGCCGGGTCGCGCTGTCGCTGTCGCCGGCCGTCGTGCACGGGCTGCTCGCGGGCATCGGCGTGACCATCGCGATCGGCCAGCTGGTCGTGGTGCTGGGTGGTCAGCCCGGGTCCACGGTGTGGGTGAACCTGGCGCGGACGTTCGACGCCTTCGACTCCTCCGCGCTGGTCGTCGGGCTGGTCGCCGTGGCGGTGCTGGTGCTGTGGCCGAAGGTGCCGCGCTCGTCCTACGTGCCCGCGCCGCTGGTCGCGGTGCTGGTGGCGACCCTCGCGGGCGCCGGGATGGACGTGGCCCGGGTGGACCTGCCCTCCGGCGCGCTGGACCAGGTCGTGCTGCCGCAGATGCCCAGCGGGACGTTCTGGGGCATCGCCTTCGCCGTGCTGGCCGTCGCCGTGGTGACCGCGGTCGAGTCGCTGCTGTCCGCGGTGGCCGTGGACAAGCTGCACGACGGGCCGCGCGCCGACCTGGACCGGGAGCTGGTGGCGCAGGGCGTGGCCAACGCGGTCGCCGGGTCGCTGGGCGGGCTGCCGGTCAGCGGCGGCATCGCGCGCGGCTCGACCAACGTGGCGGCCGGCGCGCGGACGCGGGCCTCGGCGGTGCTGCACGGCGTGTGGATCGCGGTGTTCGTGCTGGCCCTCGGGTCGGTGCTGGAGCTGATCCCGTTGGCCGCGCTGGCCGGTGTGCTGCTCGTCGTCGGCGTGCGGCTGGTGGACGTGCGGCGGATGCGGACGTTGTGGCGGCACGGCGAGTTCGGCGCGTACGCGGTGACCGGGCTGGGCGTCGTGGCGCTGGGCCTGGTGGAGGGCGTGCTGCTGGGCGTCGCGGCGGCGGCGCTGCGGTCGCTGTACCGGCTGACGCACAGCTCGGTGCGGGTGTTCGAGGAGCCCGACGGGTGGCGCGTGGTCATCCGCGGCTCGCTGGTGTTCCTCGGCGTCGGTCGGCTGGTGCGGGACCTGCGCGCGATCCCACTGGGGCAGAAGGTGGTGCTGGAGCTGCACATCGACTTCCTCGACCACGGCGCGTTCGAGGCGATCGACGACTGGCGCGCCGGCTACGTGCGGCTGGGCGGGCACGTGTACGTGGACGAGGTGCACGACACGTGGTTCTCCAAGGCGACGCGCGGCATCCCGGCCCTGCGCAAGACCCCGCTGTCGCCGCTGCCGCGGTGGTTCGCGCCGTGGTCGCACTGGCAGCGCCGGCGGGCGGTGACCCTGCCCCGGCCGCGCGAGGACGCCGACCCGATGATCCGCGGGATGCACGAGTTCGAGCGCTCCGCCGCGCCCCTGGTCCGGCCGTTCCTGGCGGAGCTGGCCGTGCGCGGGCAGCGGCCCCGGCAGCTGTTCATCACCTGCGCCGACTCGCGGGTGGTGCCGAACCTGATCACCACCAGCGGCCCCGGCGACCTGTTCTGCGTGCGCAACATCGGCAACCTGGTGCCCGTCGACGGCGACGACTCGGTGGGCGCGGCCGTCGAGTACGCGGTGGAGGTGCTGGCGGTCGAGACGATCGCGGTGTGCGGGCACTCCGACTGCGGTGCGATGAAGGCCCTGGTGAACGGGTCCGCGCGGCCGGGGTCGCAGCTGCGGTCGTGGCTGCGGGCGGCCGAGCCGAGCCTGATCCGGTTCCACGCGACGGGGTCGTCGGACCTGCCGGCGGTGGAACGGCTCGCGGTGGCGAACGTGGCGCAGCAGCTGGACAACCTCATGGCGTACCCGAGCGTGCGGGAGGCGGTGGGGGCGGGGGCGCTGCGGCTGGTCGGGATGTACTTCGACATCTCCCAGGCGCGGGTCTACCTGGTCGACCCGGAGCGCGACGGGTTGGAACCGGTCAAGGCGTAGGGCCCCGCGGCGGAACCGGCCCCGGTCGGGGGTGCGGGGTCGGTTCCGCCGCGAGGTGCGGTCGGGCGGCGCTTGAGGGGGCTCGATCTTCGGGGGGAGGCGCGTCGCCCGACCTGGCTCGTGGGTGTCAGACGGCGCTGCGGACGTGGCGGTGCAGGCCCGGCGACTCCGCCGACACCGTCAACGCCAGTTGCGCGCCCAGGTAGGCGCGGCACGGCGAGGGCAGCCGCCGGCTGAACCGGCGCGTGCGGCAGGTGGGGCAGCGGCCGTGCTCGTCGGGGGTGTGCTCGTCCAGCAGCGCCTTCAAGGCGGTCACCACGCGGGGCAGTTCCGAGCGGGCCAGTTCCACGGCGGTGTCGTCGTCCGCGGTCGCCGACAGGCGCACCAGGGTGGCCAGGTGCTCGTGCAGCGACTTGTCGAGCTGGCTGAAGACCGTCGTGGACATCTTCAGCGCTCCTTCCGGGCCTCGCGTGGTGGGTGTCCGGGGAGCAGCCTGCTTGCGGCGACCGGCGGTCTGCAAGTTGCACTACACGAATGGATGACGTCTCTTTGCTCCGTGCGCAGGCGGCCACACACTTCCGTGGGGACCACACGAGGAGGTGTGCCGATGGCACGCGGCGGCAGCCCGACGCTGCGCAAGCGCCGACTGGTCAGCGAACTGCGCAGGCTCCGGGAAGCCGCGTCGCTCACCATCGAGGAGGTCGGCGAGCGCCTGGAGTGCTCCGCGTCCAAGATCAGCCGCATCGAGACCGGCCGCGTCGGCGTGACGCCGCGCGACGTCCGGGACATGCTCGGCGCGTACGGCGCGGACCCGGCCACGCTGGAGGAGCTGGTCCAGCTCGCGCGCGAGGCCCGGCGCAAGGCGTGGTGGGACGAGTTCGGCGACATCGTGCCCGGCCGCTACATCGGGTTCGAGGCCGACGCCGACACGGTCCGCACCTACCAGGGCCTGATGATCCCCGGCCTGCTCCAGCACGAGGCCTACACCCGCGCGCTGATCGCCGACGTGCTGCCCGACGCCCCGCCCGGCGAGGTGGACCGCCGCGTCGCGCTGCGCAAGGCCCGCCAGGCGCTGTTGCACGGCGAGGACCCGCTCACCCTGCACGTCGTGATCGACGAGGCCGCGTTGCGCCGGCTCGTCGGCGGCGCGGACGTGATGGGCGCACAATTGCGGAAACTGGGTGAAGTCGGGCGGCTGGAAAACGTCACCCTGCAGGTGGCGCCATTCCGTTGCGGCGGTCACGCTGCGCTCGACGGGCCGTTCGTCATCCTGACATTTCCCGGGGACTCCGATCCCGACGTGGTATACATCGAAAGCCCGCGCAGTGACGTCTACCTGGAACAGCCGTCCGATGTCGCGAGGTACTCCGACATGTTCGCGCGACTGGCTTCGGCGTCCCTGGGCACGGCGGAGTCGGCGGCCTTCATCGAGCGGGTCGCCCGCGAACTCTCCGCCGACCGGGAGTGACCACATGCAGCAGGAATGGCGCAAGAGCAAGCGTTCGTCCGCCTCCGGGCCGGAGTGCGTGGAAATCGCGTTGAACGGCGCGGGCGCCGCCGTGCGCGATTCGAAGAACCGCGGCGCCGGCGCGCTGAGCTTCGGTTCGACGCAGTGGTGGCGGTTCGTCGAGGTGGCCAAGAGAGGCCGTTACGACGAGCGCTGAGCGGCGCGCGGGGGCGGATCCCGTTCGGGGTCCGCCCCTGACTTTGGTCAAGGGGACCCGTACGACCGTGGTCTGACGGGCGGTAGACCAGGGTCCGATGTGCCGGCTCCAACCGATCCGGTGAACTGTTCGCCCGACAGGGTGGTGGAGTCGGGTCGGGTCTTGCGCTCGCCGGTGTTCACCTCCACGGCGTTGGCCGCGTTCACCCGATCGGGCAAGATCTGCGCGGTTGTGGGTTGAAGCACCTTGGGGGAGAAGACATGGCGTTGCTGACCGACGCGTTGGAAGGGCTGGCGGGGCTGCCGCAGCCGGCGGTGCTGGCGGTGACCGGCGCGTTGACGTTGGCCGAGTGCACGCTGGGGGTCGGGTTCATCGCGCCCGGGGAGAGCGCGTTGCTGCTGGCGTCCACGACGGTGACCAGCGTGCCGCGGTTCCTGGTGATGTGGCTGGTGGTGTCGGTGTGCGCGGTGGTGGGCGACAGCATCGGCTACTACCTGGGCCGGCGGTACGGCGACCGGCTGCGGGAGAGCGGCGTGGTCCGCAAGATCGGGCAGGAGCACTGGGACAAGGCCGGTGAGCTGCTGCGGCGGCGCGGGGCGTGGGCGGTGTTCTTCGCGCGGTTCATGCCGGTGGTGCGGACCCTGGTGCCCGCGTCGGCGGGGGCGTCGAAGCTGGAGTACCGGCGGTTCCTGCCGGCGTCGATCGCGGGCGCGGTGTGCTGGTCGGCGCTGCACATCGGGATCGGCTCGGCGGCGGGGGCGTCGGCGAAGTACATCGAGTCGGTGTTCAACGGCGTGATGTGGGTCTTGATGGGGTTGGCGGTGGTGGTCGGCGTGGTCGTGGTCCTGCGCAAGCGCCGCAAGGCCGCCGCCGGTGCCGCGGGGGCCAGGGAGCTGGAAGAGGTCGCCTGACCCGGGCGCCGACATGGTCGAAGGGGCCGCGGCCGGGGGTTCGGGTCCCGGGCGCGGCCCCTTCCACTGGGGGAGGGCAAGGACGAGAGCCACCCCCTACCGGATGGCACCGCCCATGGGAACGTTCGAGGGACGAGGGCGGGCCGGCGTTCCGCCGCCGCGGGCTGGATGCCCCTTGCACGCCGGCCGGCCCTCGTCGTTCTCGGAGAGCAGCGGGTGTTCCGCTGTCTGGCCCAACCTTCCCCACCGGGGTTCGCCCTGTGTGGTTGGTCGGACACGCATAGCGTAAGAATGCGGTCTACAGCGCGACTGGAGTCGTACTGAAGTGATCTCCTAGGCTCGTCGTGAGCTGGTGAGCTAGAGCCCTTCGGCGAAGGATCGGTCGGTGGAGTACGACGGCGGGGAGCCCTTGCGGTTCGAGGTGCTCGGCCTGCTCCGGGTTTTGCGCGGCGGCCGGGAAGTCGACCTGGGCGCCGCCAAGCAGCGCGCGGTGCTCGCGGTGCTGCTGCTGGCCCGCAACACGCCGGTCAGCCGGGACCACATCATCGAGGCCGTGTGGGGTGACGCCACCCCGAGCAGCGCGGTCAACCTCGTGCAGACCTACGTGGCCGGCCTGCGGCGCGCCCTGGAACCCAGCCGCGCCCGCCGCGCCCCCGCCGAGACGCTGACCTCCGTCGGTGACGGCTACCTGCTGCGCGTCGACCCGTCGGCGGTGGACCTGGACGCGTTCGAACGCGGTGTCGCCGCCGCCGGCCGACTGCGGTCCACCGGCGACCTCGAAGCCGCCGCCCGCGTGCTGGACGAGGTGCTGGCGCTGTGGCGCGGCGAACCGCTCGGCGGCGTCACGGGCCTGTTCGCCGAGGTCGAACGGGGTCGGCTGGGCGAGCGCCGGTTGGCCGTGCTGGAGGAGCGGGCCGAGCTGCTGCTGCTCATCGGGCGCGGCTCGGAACTGGTGCAGGAGCTGACCGCGCTGGTCGCCGAGCACCCGCTGCGCGAACGCGTGCACGGCCTGCTGATGCGGTCGCTGTGCCAGGCGGGCCGGCAGGCCGAGGCGCTGGCCGTCTACCGCGAGGCGCGCCGGGTGCTGGTGGAGGAGCTGGGCGTCGAACCCGGCCCCGAGCTGCGCCGGCTCCAGCAAGCGGTGCTCGCCGGGGAGAACCCCGAGCCCGAACGCCCCACCCGGCCGATGGTCATCCCGCCGCAGCCCGCCGAACCGGCCCTGCCGACCACCCCGGCCCAGCTGCCGCGCGCTCCCGTCTCCCTGATCGGCCGCGACGCCGAGCTGGCCAAGCTCGACGGCCTGCTGGCCGCGCACCCGTCCGGCGGGCTGGTGCTGGTGGTGACCGGCCCGGCGGGCGTCGGCAAGACCGCTCTGGCCCTGCACTGGGCGCACCGCGTGCGCGAGGAGTTCCCCGGCGGGCAGCTCTACATCGACCTGCACGGCTACGACCCGAACCAGGAGCCGCTGGGCGCGGGCGAGGTGCTCAACCGGTTCCTGCGCACGCTCGGCGTCCCGTCGGCGGACATCCCGGTCACCGTGGAGGAGCGGTCGGCGCTGTTCCGCACGCTCGTCGCCGACCGGCGGATGGTGGTGATGCTGGACAACGCCCGCGGTTCGACCGAGCTGATGGCGTTGCTGCCGGGTTCGCCGTCGTGCGTCGTGGTGACGTCCCGGCGGCGGCTGGTCGGCCTGGTCGCGCACGCCGAGGCCAAGCTGGTCGAACTGGACATGCTCGACACCGACGCGGCCGTCGAGGTCCTGGGCCGGGTCGCGGGCCGCGACGGCGCGGAGGTCGGCGCGCTGCGACGCCTGGCGGTGCTGTGCGACGGCCTGCCGCTGGCCCTGCGCATCGCCGCCGCCCGCCTGGCGGTGTCCCCGTCGCTGCGCGCGGCCGAACTGGTCGCCGAACTCGACGACGAACACGGCCGGCTGGCCGCGCTGGGCCTGGAAGACGAGGACTCGACCGTCCGGGCCGCCCTGGACGCCTCCCGCCGCGCCCTGTCCCCGTTGCCGGCGCGGTTGCTGGCGCTGCTGGGCCTGCACCCGGGTCCGGACGTGACGGCCCAGGTCGTGGCCGCGATGGGGCGGGTCCGGGTGTCCGAGGCGCAGCGCGCGCTGGACGCGTTGACCGCCGCGAACCTGTTGTCGGTGAACGAGAACGGCCGCTACGGCGCGCACGACCTGGTCCGCGTCTACACCCGGACGCTGGCCGCCGAGCTGGCTCCCGAGGAGCGGCACGAGGCGACCAGCCGGATGCTGGACTTCTACCTGCACTGCGCGGACCTGGCCGACGGCCTGCTGCCCGTGGGCCGGGGTTCGGTGCGGGTCGCGCCGAAACTGGTGCCGCTGGAGGTGCCGCGCCTGACCGGTTCCGGCGACGCCATCGCGTGGCTGGACGCCGAGCAGGGCAACATCATCGCGGCGGCCGAACTGGCGGGCGAGGGCACGGACCGGGCGTGGCTGGTGCACGCGTGGCAGCTGCCGTACACGTTGTCGCGGTTCTTCTGGCTGCGGACGGACCGTTCGACGTGGCTGCGGACCACCGAGGCGGCGATGCGGGCGGCGACGTCGCTGGGCGACCCCGAGGCCCGGTTCGTGACGCTGTTCAACCTGGGCGTGGCGCTCAACCAGTTCCACCGGACCGACGAGGCGTTGGAGCGGTTGCGCGAGGCGCTGGAGGTCGCGCGGGGCAGCGGGGACGTCAGCGCCCAGGCGAGGGCGTTGACGACGGTCGCGGACATGCTGCACGGGTTGGGGCGGCTGGACGAGTCGGAACGGTTCTACCGGGAGGCGCTGGAGGTTTCCCGGACAGCCGGCGCGCGCTGGGCGGAGGCGACGGCCCACCACAACCTGGGGTTGCTGTACCTGTCGAAGCGCCGGTACGACGAGGCGAAGAAGTGGCTGCGGGCGGCGGTCGACATGTACCGCGAGGTGGGGGAGCAGTGCGGTGAGTCGACGTGCCACGTCGACTTGGCGGCGGTGTTGATGGAGTCTGGCGAGTTGTCGGACGCGGTGTCGTCGGCGAGGACGGCGTTGTCGATCGCTTCGGCGGCGATGAGCCCGTACCACCAGGCGTTGGCGCACGACCGGTTGGCGACGGTGTTCGACCGGCAGGGGATGGCCGGGGCGTTGGCGCATTGGCAGCGGGCGCTGGCCCTGTTCACGGAGTTGAACGCGCCTGAGGCGGACCGGGTGCGGGCACATCTGGCGCGAACCCGGTCAACCGCTCCCGCGACCTGAGCGAACTGACCAAAACGCCCCACAATCGCTTTTAGAAGGGCTGCCAAGCCAAGGAAGGGCCTCGGTTCGTTCCCCGTACGGCCTGGGCGCAGCCCAACCGCGCTTGGGTCTTGTTTGCAACCACGCTTCACCGGTTGCGAACAAGACCCAAGGGTGGTTGCCTCCGGCAGGCCGTACGGGGAACGAACCGACGCCCTTCCACCCCCGGGGGCCTGCCGCGCGGCGAGCGCCGCTTTTCGCTTTTCGCTTTGATCTTTCGAGCGCTCCGCGCGTTCAAGCGCGAAGCGCGCTCGGCTTGAGAGCGCGGAGCGCGTCTGCTCGAAAAGCTTGAAAAGCTTAAAAGAGCCTCGCCGGCGGGCAGGCCGCCAAAGATGACACAAAAGCAAAAGAAAGGGCGGGGGCTTCTTGCTTGTGCCATCTCCGTATGGCCTGGCGGAGCCAACCACACTTTTGGTCGGGTGCCGCTAAATTTTTTGCTCGTTCCTCACAAAAAATTCGGCCGCACCCGACCAAAAGTGTGGTAGCCCTTCGGGCAGGCCATGCGGAGATGACACAAGCAAGAAGCCCGGGTTGGGGTGTGACCTCGCGAGGCCCCGCGGCGCGCTGCGCGCGTTGTGGTCGCGCTCTCATGAGGGGCTGGAGCGGTTGAGTGGTCCAGACCTATTGACAGAGTGGTCCAGACCTATTTACGTTTCGTTCGCTCCACTCTGCGTTGAGGCCGCCGCCTGGTGCAGGAGGTACGGTCAGTGCCCAGAAAGCTGTTGCCGCTGTTGGCATCCCTCGCCACGGCGGCCGGACTCGCCCTTGTCGGGCTGTCCCCCGCGTCCAATGCCGCCACGGGTGACGAGTGCCGTCCTGACGGCCTCTACCAGACCCCCGGCGTCGCCGTCCCCTACTGCTCGGTCTACGACACCAACGGCCGCGAGTCCCTCGGGTCCGCCCACTCCCGGCGGGTGATCGGGTACTTCACGAGTTGGCGCACCGGCAAGAACGGCGCGCCCGCCTACCTCGCGTCCGACATCCCGTGGACGAAGGTCACGCACCTCAACTACGCCTTCGCCCACATCGACGGGTCCAACAAGGTCTCCGTGGGTCCCGACGGCCCCGACAACGCCTCCACCGGCATGACGTGGCCCGGTGTCGAACTCGACCCCTCCCTGCCCTACAAGGGCCACTTCAACCTGCTCAACAAGTACAAGAAGCAGTACCCCAACGTGAAGACCATGGTCTCCGTGGGCGGTTGGGCGGAGACCGGCGGTTACTTCGCGGCCGACGGGTCCCGGGTCGCCTCCGGCGGCTTCTACAAGCTCGGCCAGTCGCAGGCCGCCGTCGACACGTTCGCGGACAGCGCGGTCGAGTTCATCCGCAAGTACGGCTTCAACGGCGTCGACATCGACTACGAGTACGCCACCTCGAACAACCACGCGGGCAACCCCGACGACTTCTGGATCTCCAACGCCAACCGCGGCACGCTGTGGGCCGGCTACGAGCGGATCATGAAGACGTTGCGCGAGAAGCTCGACCGGGCCTCCGCCGCCGACGGCAAGCACTACCTGCTCACCGCGGCCGTCCCCGCGTCGGGCTGGCTGCTGCGCGGCCAGGAGGCCTACCAGGTCACCCGGTACCTGGACTACGTCAACATCATGTCCTACGACCTGCACGGCTCGTGGAACCACTTCGTCGGCCCCAACGCCTCGCTCTACGACGACGGCAAGGACGGCGAGCTCGCGGCCGGCGGCGTCTACACCGCCCCGCAGTACGAGGGCATGGGCTACCTGAACACCGACTGGGCCTACCACTACTTCCGCGGCGCGATGCAGGCCGGCCGGATCAACATCGGCGTCCCCTTCTACACGCGCGGCTGGCAGGGCGTCACCGGCGGCACCAACGGCCTGTGGGGCAAGGCGGCGCTGCCCGACCAGACCAAGTGCCCGCCCGGCACCGGGTCCAGCGTCGGCTCGACCACCCCGTGCGGCAACGGCGCGCTGGGCATCGACAACCTGTGGCACGACCTGTCGACGTCCGGCGCGGAGGTCCCGGCGGGCGCGAACCCGATGTGGCACGCCAAGAACCTGGAGAACGAGATCACGCCGGACTACCTGGCCTCCTACGGCCTGGACCCGGCCAACGACCCGACCGACCGCGTCTCCGGCAACTACGTCCGCTACTACGACAACACCCTCACCGCGCCCTGGCTGTGGAACGCCGACAAGAAGGTGTTCCTGTCCACCGAGGACGAGCAGTCCCTCGCGGCCAAGGCGAAGTACGTGGCGGACAAGGGCATCGGCGGCATCATGATCTGGGAGCTGGCCGGCGACTACCGGTTCGACTCCGCCAAGGGCCAGTACACGATCGGCGACACCCTGCTCACCACGATCAACAACGGCCTGCGCGGCGCGGCCCCGTACGGCGCGCAGAAGGCCGCGGGCACCCCGCCCACCGAGGTGCTCAACGTGTCGGCCACCGTCTCCGGGTTCGCGCTCGGCGACAACAACTACCCGATCACGCCCAAGCTGAAGATCACCAACAACTCGACCACCACCCTCCCGGGCGGCACGAAGATCGAGTTCGACTACGGCACCAGCGCCCCGGGCAGCATGTCCGACCAGTCCGGGTTCGGCCTGCGGGTCACCGCCAAGGGCCACACCGGCGGCAACGTCGGCGGCATCAAGGGCGACTTCCAGCACGTCGAGCTGGCCCTGCCGAGCTGGCAGTCGCTGGCGCCGGGCGCGAGCGTGGAGGTGGCGCTGAGCTACCAGCTGCCGATCGCCTCGCCGTCGAACTTCAAGCTGACCTTCGGCGGCAAGTCCTACGCCATCGCCTCCGACCACCCGCGCGGCGGCACCACCACCCCGCCGACCTCGACCACCACCACCACGACCACCTCGCAGGACCCGGTGTGCACCGCGCCGGCCTGGGAGCGGACGAAGGTCTACAACGGCGGCAACGAGGTCTCCCACCGCGGGAAGCGCTGGCAGGCGAAGTGGTGGACCCAGGGCGACGAGCCCGGGACCACCGGCGAGTGGGGCGTCTGGAAGGACCTCGGGGCCTGCTGAGGGGCGCCTGAGGCCCGCTGAGGGCATCCCTTACCCGCCGTCTGACCCCCCTTACGGCGGCGGGTAAGGGCACCAACGTCGGAACCCACGTGAACACCCGATGCCGGGGGCGCCACCTCAGGACGAATCTTCGAGTCACACCGGGACGGAACAAGCCGGACCGGGAGACAAGGAGAACGTCATCGTGGAATGGACCCCGGAGGCCATCAAGGCGGAGGTCGACTACCGGCAGGCGGCGCTGCGCGCGGACGCGGCACACGCCCGTCTCGCCAGGTCGAACTCCGCTCCGAAGCGCTCGTGGTGGCGCAGGTTGGGCCACCGGCCCCGCCCGGAGATCCCCGTACAGCGAAATGGCCGGCTCGACGCTGCCTGAGGTGTGCGAACATGCACCCCGTGGCACGCCTCGGTTCCGGAATCCCCTTGGTGGCGCGTAGCCGGGAGATGACCAGGCTGCGCGCCGCCCTCGACGAAGCCGCCGCCGGCCAGGCCGGCGCGGTCCTGCTGGCCGGCGACGCGGGCGTCGGCAAGACGCGGCTGGTGGACGAGCTGGCCGCCTCTGCCGGTGACGTGCTCGTGCTCACCGGCCGCTGCCTGGACGTCGGCGAGACCGGCCTCCCGTACCTGCCCTTCACCGAAGCGCTGGGGCAGGTGCGGGAGGCCGGTCTGCTCGACGTCTCCGCACGTCCCGCGCTCGGGCGCCTGCTGCCCGAGCTGGCCCTGCCGGTGTCCGCGCCCGGCGAGAACGGCCTGTCCGGGCTGCCCTCGCACCTGGTCGGCCGCCGCCCCGAGCAGGACGTCGGCCAGCTCCAGCTGTTCGACGCGGTCCACGGCCTGCTCGGCGAGCTGTCCGACGACCGGCCCGTGCTGCTCATCCTCGAAGACCTGCACTGGGCCGATGCCTCGACCCGGTACCTGCTGTCCTTCCTGCTCTCGCGGCTGCGGTCGCAGCGGCTGCTGGTCGTGGGCACCTACCGCTCCGACGACCTGCACCGCAGCCACCCGCTGCGCCCCCTGCTCAACGAACTGGTCCGGCTGCCCGCCGTGCAGCGCCTCGACCTCACCCCGCTCAGCGCGATCGACGCGCGGTCGTTCGTCGCCGCCCTGGCCGACGACCTGCCCGACGACGTGGTGCTGGAGGTCGCGGAGCGCTCCGACGGCAACCCGTTCTTCGCCGAGGAGCTGATCGCGGTCGCCGCGTGCGGCGCCGGCAGCATCCCCTGGACGCTGGCCGAGGTGCTGCTCGCCCGCATCGAGCGCCTCGCCCCCGACACCCAGCACGTCGTCCGCGTCGCGTCGGTCGGCGGCCGGTCCGTGCGGCACGACGCGCTGCGCGAGGTCGCCGGCATCGACGACCGCGCCCTGGACGAGGCGCTGCGCGAAGCCGTCCAGCACCACGTGCTGATCGTGAACCGCGACGAGGTCTACACCTTCCGGCACGCGCTGCTGCGCGAGGCCGTCTACGGCGACCTGCTGCCCGGCGAACGGGTGCGCCTGCACTCCGCGTACGCCGCGCGGTTCGCCGCGTCGTCGGACCGGGGCGCCGCCGCCGCGCTGGCCCACCACGCCCTGGAGAGCCACGACCTGCCCCGCGCGCTGCGCGCCTCGGTGGAGGCGGCGCAGGAGGCCAAGCGCGCCGGCGCGCCCGCGGAGGCGTTGCGGCACCTGGAGCAGGCGTTGAAGCTGTGGCAGGCGGTGCCCGCCGAGCAGCGGCCCGAGGGCGTGACGGAGGTCGGTCTGCTGCGCCGCGCGTCCTGGGTCGCCGGGACCGCCGGGCAGCCCGAGCGGGCCATCGCGTTCGCGCGCAGCGGCACGAAGCTGGTCGACGGCTCGGACCCGGAGGAGGCCGCCGAGATGTGGCGGCGCTTCGCCCAGGCGCTACAGGTGGTCGACGGCACCGAGAACGAGAAGTTCGCCGCGATCGAACAGGCGTGGGAACTGGTCCGCGACCGGCCCGCCAGCACGTCCCGCGCGTGGGTGCTCGCGGTGCTGGCGGCCTGCTGGCGGCACGAGCGCAAGTACGCGGAGGCGCGCGAGTTCGCCGAGCAGGCCGTGCGCGACGGGCGCGCGTCGGGCACCGAGTCCGCCGTGGCCGACGCCCTGGCCACGCTGGGCCTGCTGGACGAGGTGACCGACACCGAGTCGGCCCGCCGGCACCTCGAAGAGGCCGTGGCGTGCGCGATGGAGGTGGACGCGTACAGCACCGAGCTGCGCGCCCGCTACTTCCTGGGCCTGCACTACTACGACCGGGGCGCGCTGGTCGAGGCCGCGCGGGCGTTCGACGAGGGCATGGAACGCGCCAAGGCCACCGGCCTGACGTGGAGCGCCTACGGCCTGGAGCTGCGCATCCTCCAGGTCCTGACCCGCTACCACGTGGGCCGCTGGGACGACGCGGCGGTCGCCGCCGAACCGCCGGGCCTGCGCGTGTCCAGCACGGTCTCGGCGCGGCTCGCGGCGGCCGGCACGCACGTCGCGGTCAGCCGGGGCGAGTTCGGCCAGGCCGAGCGGCTGATCGGCGAGCTGCGCGCGGACTGGCACCGCGACCTCCAGATCGCCCTGATCACCGGCGGCACCGGCGCGGAGCTGGCGCTGTGGCGCGGCCAGCCGGAACTGGCCGTGGAACGGGCGCGCGACGCGATCGAGTGGACCCGGCGGGAGGGCGGCGAGTGGATCCTGGCCGGCATCCGCCTGGCCGCGCACGGCGTCGCCGGGTACGCCGAACTGGCCCAACGCGCCCGGCGGCGGCGCGACGCGGCGGGCGAGGAGGCGGCGGTCAAGGCCGGCGTCGAACTGGCCGAGTACGCCCGCACCACCGCCGAGATGGGCCTGCCGCGGACCGGGACGCTGGGGCCCGAGGGCGTGGCGTGGCTGGCGCGGGTCGTGGCGGAGGAGAGCCGGCTGACCGGTGTCGGCGACTGCGCGCTGTGGCGGCGGGCGGTGGACGCGTTCGGCTACGGGTCGGTGTTCGAGCAGGCGGTGTGCCGGTGGCGGCTGGCGGAGGCGTTGCTGGCCTCCGACCAGCGCGACCTGGCCGTGGCGGAGCTGCGGTCGGCCGACGAGGTGGCGACCGCGCTGGGTGCCGTGCCGCTGCGCGACGCGGTCGGCCTGGTCGCGCGCCGGGCCCGGGTGGCGCTGCACGCCGAGGCGGCGCGGTCGCGGGTGGACCCGTTCACGCCGCGCGAGCGGTCGGTGCTGGGGCTGGTGGCGCTGGGGCGGACCAACCGGGAGGTCGGCGAGGAGCTGTTCATCTCGGAGAAGACGGTCAGCGTGCACCTGACCCGGATCATGGCGAAGCTGGGCGCGAGCCGGCGGGCGGAGGCGGTGGCCATCGCCTTCGACCGCGGCCTGCTCGACCAACCGGGCTGACCGCGGTCTTGCACGGGCGGGCCGGGGGATCGTCCTTGAGTCGTTCACCCTCCTCCGCCCCGCCAAGGGGTCTGGTGATGCCGTGGGAGGAGCCGGGTCATCCTCTGGGTGGACCGGCGGTTCCGCCGGCGAGGTGACGACCGGGTACGGCGTGCGCCCCTAGCTTTTCCCTCGTCCGGGAGTCCTAGGGAATGAGGGAGCATGTCCGCACTGGTGTCCGACGTCGGGACCCGTACCGCTGTAGCCGCCGCGAACCTGGTGAAGGTCTACGGCAAGGGCGACACCGCTGTCCGGGCGCTGGACGGCGTGAGCGTCGCGTTCCAGGCCGGGAAGTTCACCGCCATCATGGGCCCGTCCGGGTCCGGCAAGTCGACGCTCATGCACTGCCTGGCCGGGCTGGACAACGTGGACGGCGGCGCGGTGCACATCGGCGGCACCGAGATCACCTCGTTGGGCGACAAGGACCTCACCAAGCTGCGCCGCGACCGCATCGGGTTCGTCTTCCAGGCGTTCAACCTGCTGCCCACGCTGACCGCCGAGGCGAACGTCCTGCTCGGCCTGGAACTGGCCGGCCGCAAGCCCGACCGCCAGTGGTTCGACCGGATCGTCGACGTGCTCGGCCTGCGCGACCGCCTCAAGCACAAGCCGACCGAGCTGTCCGGCGGCCAGCAGCAGCGCGTGGCCTGCGCGCGGGCGCTGGTGTCCAAGCCGGACGTCGTGTTCGCCGACGAGCCGACCGGCAACCTCGACTCCCGCTCCGGCGCGGAGGTGCTGGACTTCCTGCGGATGTCGGTGCGCCAGCTCGGCCAGACCGTGATCATGGTGACGCACGACCCGGTGGCCGCGTCCTACGCCGACCGCGTGGTGCTGCTGGCCGACGGCCGGCTCGCCGGCGAGATCGACAACCCGACCGCCGACTCCGTGCTGGCCGCGCTGAAGCACCTGGGGGCGTGACCTGATGCTGCGCACGATCATCGCGGGCCTCAAGGCCCGCACCGCGCGGCTCGTGCTGTCCTCGGTCGCGATCGCGCTCGGGGTCGCCTTCGTGACCGGCACGCTCGTCCTCGGCGACGCCATGAACGCGAGCATGCGGGACGAGTTCGCCAAGAGCGCCCGGGGCGTGGACGTCTCGGTGACGTTGAACGGCGCCACCGACAGCAAGGGCATCACGCCGGAGACCCTGGCGAAGATCCGCCAGACCCCGGGCGTCGCCGGCGCCGACCCGCGCGGGTACGCCTCCGTGCCGCTGATGACCAGCTCGGGCAAGGCCCGGCCGGCCATCGCGACCCCGTTGGCGGGCAACGACAAGCTGCGCGAGTTCGACCTGGCGAGCGGGCGCTACCCCGACCGGGCGAACGAGGTCGCGGTGGACGTCCGCACCGCCGACACCGCCAAGCTGTCGATCGGGCAGCCGGTGAAGCTGCTCGGCACGGACGACCAGACCCGCGAGTACACGCTGGTCGGCACCTACAAGCAGGGCGTCGGCGAGATGTCGATGGCCAGCGGTGACCACCTCGTGCTGACGCCGGACGCGTTCCAGGCGCTGGACCCCGAACGCCTGCCGTACCAGGTGGTCGCGGTCGCGGCGAACGGGTTCACCCAGCAACAGGTCGCCGACAACCTCAAGAAGTCGTTGGGGGAGAACGGCTTCGAGATCCAGACCGGTGAGCAGCTCACCGAGCGGACGTTGAAGCAGATCAGCTCGCAGGCCGCGGAGTTCACCGCGTTCCTGCTGGCGTTCGCGGTGATCGCGCTCGTCGTCGCGGCGATGGTCATCTACAACACGTTCACCATCCTGGTGGCGCAGCGCACGCGTGAGCTGGCGTTGATGCGGTGCGTCGGCGCGAGCCGCAAGCAGGTCTTCCGCGGCGTGCTGGCGGAGGCCGTGGTGATGGGCTTCGCCGCGTCCGTGCTGGGCCTGCTGGGCGGGCTCGGGGTGTCGGCGGCGCTACAGGTGGTGATCGGGTCGTTCGACGACCGCGGCGCGGACGTCGTGGTGCGCCTGCCGATCACCGTGACGACCGTGCTCGCCGCGTTCGGCGTGGGTGTCGTCGTGACCGTGCTGTCCGCGGTGCTGCCGGCGCGCAAGGCGACGCGGGTGCCGCCGGTGGCTGCGCTGCGCAGCCAGCCCGACAGCGGCGAGGAGGTGTCGCGCACCGGCAAGCTGCGGGTCCTGTCCGCCGGTCTGCTGGCCGTGCTCGGCGCGGTGGCGGTCGTGCTGGGCATGAAGCAGGAGAAGGAAGAGCCGGCCATGTTCATCAGCGGCGCGGGCACGATGGTGCTGCTGTTGGCCGTGCTGGTGCTCGGGCCGCTGCTGGTCGGGCCGGTGAACCGGGTGCTGGGCGCGGTGCCGAGGGCGATCTTCGGCGTGCCCGCCAAGCTGGCGTCGGCCAACGCCGGCCGCAACCCGAAGCGCACCGCCGCCACCACGGCCGCGCTGATGATCGGCGTGACGATCGTGGCGATGGTGACGGTGGTCGCCAACAGCGCGAAGCAGACCGCGAGCGAGCAGGTCGACCAGCGGCTTCCGGCGGACTACACGGTGACCTCGTCGGTCTACGACCGGCCGTTGCCGCCGGAGTTGGCCACCCGGCTGGCCGCCGTGCCGGAGGTCGCCAAGGTCGCGCCGACCAACCGCGTGAGCACGGTTGACGCGTACTTCACCGGTGTTTCCACCGACGCGCTGGGTGACCTGTTCCGGCCGAAGGTGGAAAGCGGTTCGCTGGGCGATCTGCGGGACGGCACGGTCGCCCTTCGGGCGGACTACGCGAAGGAACAGGGCCTTTCGGTCGGCTCCACGACGACTCTGAAGACCGAGGACGCCTCGGAGACCGTCAAGGTCGTGGCGATCGTTTCCGGTCAGCGGCTGGCCGACGGTGTGCTGACCCTGGGGACCGTGGCGAAGCTGTCGCCGGGCGTGGACGGCTACGACAGCATCATGGTCAAGCTCAAGCCGGGTGTGGCCAACGGCCGCGCGGCGGTGGAGAAGGTGACCGACGCGTCGCCGCTGGCGTTGATCGACTCGGCGGCGGAGACCAAGGCGCAGCTGAACAAGCAGCTCGACCAGGTGCTGGCGTTCGTGTGGGCGCTGATCGGCCTGGCCGTGGTGATCGCGTTGTTCGGCATCGCCAACACGTTGACGTTGTCGGTGCTGGAGCGGACGCGCGAGTCGGCGCTGCTGCGGGCGCTGGGCCTGACGCGGGGGCAGCTGCGGCTGATGCTGGTCGTGGAGTCGATCCTGATGGCGCTGATGGGGGCGGCGATCGGGCTGGTGCTCGGCGTCGGCTTCGGGTGGGTCATCACGACGGCGCTGTCGTCCGAGGCGGTGAAGCTGGCCTTCATCATCCCGTTCGGGCAGATCGGGGCGATGCTGGCGGCGGCGGTGGTGGCCGCGGTGGTGGCCGCCGCGATGCCCGCCCGCCGGGCGGCCCGGACCTCGGTGGTCGCGGGGATGGCCGAGGCGTGAGACGGCTCGGGCGCGCGTCGGGGTGCGCCTGAGCGAGCCCGGGGCGCGCATCGGGGTGCGCCTGGGGCAGGGGGTGGGAAGGCCCGTTCCGGGAGACCGGGGCGGGCCTTCTCCCGTGTGGCGGCACGTGGCTTGTGGCAGGGGTCACAAGATTTTCGGCGATGGCGCGTCACTTCTCGCGCCCCGTCCCCTCTAACCAGGTGCGGGGTGGCCCGGGCGAGGGCCGGGCCACCCCCGCCCTTCACCGCTCGTGGCACCGAGGTGACTTCCGGTGCACGAGAGCGCTTCAGAAAGTTACGGAACGGTGTCGACCGATTGTCGGCGGGTTGACACCGACCGTGCCCACCGCGACCGTGAGAGCGCTCTCACAGCGGCCCGCGCGGTGGGTCGAAGCGGCTAGGAGGACGGATGAGCAGGAGTCTGGGCGGCCGGGTGTCGGCGGCCATCGCGATCGCCGTGGCTGCCACCATGACGGCCGCGTGCGGCGGCGGTGGTGACGCCGGGGACGACAAGATCAAGCTGTCGATCGGGATCTTCTCCGACTTCGGGTACGACAACCTGATCAAGGAGTACCAGGCGCAGCACTCGAACGTCGAGATCGAGCAGCGCAAGGTCAAGATGGAGCAGCACCACACGCAGTTGGCCACCCAGCTCGCGGGTGGGCGCGGCGCGGCCGACATCGTGGCCATCGAGGAGGGCAACGTCGCCCTGTTCCGCCAGTCCAAGGACAAGTTCGTCAACCTCGCCGACTACGGCGCCAAGGACCTGAAGTCCCAGTGGGCGGCCTGGAAGTGGAACCAGGGCACGACCGACGACGGCGACTTCGTGCTGGGCCTGGGCACCGACATGGGCAGCCTCGCCCTGTGCTACCGCCGCGACCTGTTCCAGGCCGCCGGCCTGCCCACCGACCGCGAGGCCGTGGGCAAGCTCTGGCCGACCTGGAACGACTTCCTCGCCACCGCCGACAAGTTCACCGCCGCCACCCCGAACGTGAAGTTCGTGGACACCGCGCAGAACGTCTACAAGGCGATCCTCGACCAGACCGAGGAGGGCTACTTCGCCAAGGCCGACGACTCCTTCATCGCCGACACCAACCCGAAGGTCGCCGAGGCGTTCAAGCTCGCCGCGGGCCTGGGCGAGAAGAAGCAGACCGGCGCGCTGTCGCCGTTCAGCCAGGACTGGAACGTCGCGCTCAAGCAGGCCTCCTTCGCCACCACCACCTGCCCGGCGTGGGCGCTCGCGCTGATCAAGGCCGGCGCGGGTGACGAGGCCGCGGGCAAGTGGGACGTGGCCGCCGCGCCCGGCGGCGGCGGCAACTGGGGCGGCTCGTTCCTGGCCGTGCCCAAGCAGGGCAAGCACCCCAAGGAGGCCTACGAGCTGGCCAAGTGGCTGACCGCGCCCGAGCAGCAGAAGCGGATCTTCAAGGAGACCGGCAACCTGCCCAGCGAGCCGGTCGCCTACAAGGACCCCGAGGTCACCTCGACGGTCAACGAGTACTTCAACTCCGCGCCGGTGGGCCGGATCTTCGGCGACTCCGCCGAGAGCCTCAAGCCGACCTACCGCGGCACCAAGGACGCCAAGGTCACCCCGGTGTTCAACAACGCCCTCTCCCGCGTGGAGACCGGCAAGCAGTCCACCGCGGAGGCGTTCGACCAGGCCGTGCGGGAAGCGCGGGACGCCGCCAAGTGACGGTCGCTCCGGCGCGACGCGGGACGGAGTCCGGGCGCTCCGTCCCGCCGCCGCGCACCGATCCGCCGTCGTGGCGGCACCGCCTGGGGCGCTGGGACACCCGGTACACGCCGTACCTGGCGATCGCGCCGTTCTTCGTCGTCTTCGGGATCTTCGGCCTCTACCCGCTGCTCTACACGGCGTGGGTGTCGCTGCACGACTGGCAGCTCGTCGACGGCGCGCAGGGGTTCGTGGGCCTGGAGAACTTCCGCGAGCTGTTCGGCGACCCGCACTTCTGGAACGCCCTGGGCAACACGGTCAGCCTCTTCGTGCTGTCCACCGTGCCGCAGCTGCTGGCGGCCCTGGGGTTGGCGGCGCTGCTGGACCGCGGCCTGCGCGGGCGGGCGTTCTGGCGGGCGGGGGTGCTGCTGCCCAACGTCATCTCGGTCGCCGCGGTGGCGTTGGTGTTCGCGCAGCTCTTCGGCCGCGACTTCGGCATCGTGAACGGTCTGCTCGGGTTCTTCGGGATCGACCCGGTCGACTGGCGCGCCGAGACGTGGGCGTCGCACCTGGCCATCAGCTCGATGGTCATGTGGCGCTGGACCGGCTACAACGCGCTGATCTACCTGGCCGCCATGCAGTCCGTGCCCAAGGACATGTACGAGTCGGCGATGCTGGACGGCGCGTCCCGGTGGCGGGTGTTCTGGTCGATCACCGTGCCGAGCATCCGGCCCACGATCCTGTTCACCGTCATCGTCTCCACCATCGGCGGCATGCAGCTGTTCGTCGAGCCGCAGCTGTTCGACCCGGGCGGCACGGCCACCGGCACCGGCGGCGCGGACCGGCAGTTCCAGACGCTGGTGATGTACCTGTACGAGAAGGGTTTCCGGCTGTTCGACGCCGGTTACTCGTCGGCGATCGCCTGGGTGCTGTTCATGCTGATCCTGCTCGTGGCCCTGCTGAACTTCACGCTGACGCGGCGCATCGCGTCCAAGGGGTGAGCGCCGTGGCTTCCCGTGTGGGCCGGGCTGGACCGGTGGCGTACGCGGTGCTCGTCGTCGTGCTGGTCGCCTCCATCTTCCCGCTGTACTACTCGTTCCTGATCGCCAGCAAGGACAACTCCGCCCTGGGTGACGCCGTGCCGTCGTTGATCCCGGGCGGGAACCTGTTCGAGAACCTGGCTCGGGTGTTCGACACCGTCGACTTCTGGCTGGCCATGCAGAACTCGCTGATCGTGGCCGGCACGGTGGCGATCAGCAACGTCGTGCTGGGCACGCTGGCCGGGTTCGCGTTCGCGCGGCTGCGCTTCCCGGGCGGCAACTCGCTGTTCCTGGTCGTCGTGGGCACGTCCATGGTGCCGACCCAGCTCGGCGTCATCCCGCTCTACATGCTGATGTCCGACCTCGACTGGTACGGCACGCTGCAAGCCGTCGTCGTGCCCGCGCTGATCGGCGCGTTCTCGGTGTTCTGGATGCGCCAGGCGTGCGAGGAGTCCGTGCCGTTCGAGCTGGTCGAGGCGGCGCGGGTGGACGGGTGCTCGGTGTTGCGCACCTTCTGGCACGTGGCGTTCCCCGCGGTCCGGCCGCAGGCGGCCGTGATGGGGATGTTCACGTTCATGACGGCGTGGAACGACTTCTTCTGGCCGCTGATCGTGCTGGACCCCAACGACAGCCCCACCGTGCAGGTCGCGCTGTCCACGTTGGCCAGCGGCTACTACACGGACTACTCGCTCATGCTCTCCGGCGCGTCGCTCGCGGTGCTGCCGGTCGTCGGGATCTTCCTCCTGCTGGCCCGCCAGATCGTCGGCGGGATCATGCAGGGCGCCGTTAAGGGGTGAACACATGACCGCAACCGACCCGGACACCCAGGTCGGGCAGGAGCTGCTGCGCTTCCCACCGGACTTCCTGTGGGGAGCGGCGACGGCCTCCTTCCAGATCGAGGGATCGACCACCGCGGACGGTCGGGGCCCGTCGATCTGGGACACCTTCGCCGCCACGCCCGGCAAGGTCGAGGGTGGCGACACCGGCGAACCCGCGTGCGACCACTACCGGCGCTACGCCTCCGACGTCGGCCTGATGGCCGACCTGGGGCTGGGCGCGTACCGGTTCTCCGTGGCGTGGCCGCGCGTGCAGCCCACCGGCGCGGGCGCGGTCGAGGAGCGGGGGTTGGCGTTCTACGACCGGCTGGTGGATTCCCTGCTGGCGCACGACATCCAGCCCGTGGCGACCCTGTACCACTGGGACCTGCCGCAGGCGCTGGAGGACCGCGGCGGCTGGCGCGACCGCGACACCGCCTACCGGTTCGCCGAGTACGCGGCCCTGGTGCACGCCCGGCTCGCCGACCGCGTGTCGGTGTGGACGACGTTGAACGAGCCGTGGTGCTCGGCGTTCCTGGGCTACGGCAACGGCATCCACGCGCCGGGCGTCGTGGACCCGAAGGCCGCGCTGGAGGCCGGGCACCACCTGCTGTTGGCGCACGGCCTGGCGGTGGCGGCGTTGCGGGCGCAGGCCCCGGCGGACCACCGGTTGTCGATCGTGCTCAACTTCTCCTCGGTCTACGCCGACGACCCGGCGCACGGCGAGGCGGTGCGCAAGGTGGACGGGTTGCAGAACCGGTTCTTCCTGGACCCGTTGAACGGCAAGGGCTACCCGGCGGACGTCGTCGCCGACACCGCGTGGCTGGGCGACTGGCGGCGCGTCGTGCGGGACGGGGACCTGGACGTCATCGCCGCGCCGATCGACTGGCTGGGCGTGAACTACTACAGCCCCACCCGGGTCGCGCTGTCGGCGGACCCGTCGCGGGTGACCCCGGGCCCGTTCCCCGGCCTGCGGGGCGTGGACCTGGTGCCGCCGCGCGGGGAGCTGACCGGGTTCGGCTGGGAGGTCGACGCGGACGCGTTCACCGACCTGCTGCAACGCCTGGACCGGGACGTGTCGGTGCCGCTGGTGGTCACCGAGAACGGCTCGGCGTTCCCGGACGAGGTGACCGACGGCCGGGTCGCGGACGTCGAGCGCACCCGGTACCTGGTGGACCACCTGCGTTCCGTGCACACCGCGATCGCGCGGGGCGTGGACGTGCGCGGGTACTTCGCGTGGTCGCTGCTGGACAACTTCGAGTGGGCGGCGGGGTACAGCCAGCGGTTCGGCATCGTGCACGTCGACTACACCACCCAGCGGCGCACCGTGAAGGACAGCGGGCACACCTTCGCGCGAGTCGTGCGGAACAACGCGGTCCCGTCCCACGGCCACCGCTTCTGACCGCCGGCGGGGTCGTCCCGGTTCACGCCGGGGCGGCCCCGCCCACACGGCTAGGCCGACTCGCGGCGGACCAGCACCGTCGGCAGGACTTCGCGCTTGGCCTTGATGGGCTCCTCGCGCAGCAGGCGCAGCAGGTGGGTGACCATGTGGCGCACCTGGTTGGTGGTGTCCTGTTGCACGCTGGTCAGCGGCGGGACGGTGTGCGGGGCGATCATCGGGTGGTCGTCGAAGCCGACCACGGCCACGTCCTCCGGCACGCGCTTGCCCGCCTCGTGCAACGCGTCCAGCGCGCCGGCGGCCATCAGGTCGCTGGCGATGAACACCGCGTCCAGGTCGGGGACCCGCCGGAGCAGGGCGGCCATCGCGTTCTTGCCGCCCTCGCGGGAGAAGCCGCCGTCCTCGGTCAGCAGTTCCACGTCCGCGTCCGACGCGCCCGTGGCCGACCGCCAGCCGGCCAGGCGGTCCATCGCCGAGTGCTCGTCCAACGGCCCGGTGACGTGCGCGATCCGCTTGCGCCCCAACGAGATCAGGTGCTCGGTGGCGAGCACGCCGCCGCCCTCGTTGTCGTGGTCGACCAGGTGCATGCCGCGCAGCGGACCCCACGGCCGACCCGCGTACACCACCGGCAGCGACAGCTTGCGGGCCAACGCGGGCAGCTGGTCGCCCTTGTGCGGCGCGAACATCAGCGCGCCGTCGACGTGCCCGCCGGCCAGGAACCGCTCGGCGCGCGCCATGTCCTCGGGCGAGTGCACGAGCAGCAGCACCATCTGCACGTCGGCGTCGGCCAGCGACCGGGCGGCCGACCGGATCAGCCACGCGAAGTGCGGGTCGTCGAAGATCTTCGGCTCGGGCTCGGAGAACACCACCGCGACCGCGCCGGTCCGCCGCGTCACCAGCGCCCGCGCGGCCTGGTTGGGCTGGTAACCCAGCGCGATCACCGCCGCCGTCACGGCCTCGTGCGCCTCCGGGCTGACCCGCGGCGAGGCGTTGAGCACGCGGGACGCCGTCGCCCGCGACACACCCGCCCGCGCCGCCACGTCCTCCAGCGTGGGTCTGGGGCCGGAGTGCGACTGGACGGACACGGGCACCAACTCCTCGAACGGCTAGCCGACCGTCCCAGCTTAGCCCGAGGTCACCGGCTGGGAAGCGCTCTCCACGCGAGACGAGCCGACCGAGACCCGCAGCAGACCGTCCTCCCGCCGCGACGACGTGGGCAACCCCGCCCGCGCCGCCGTGCGCAGCAGCCCGGTCTCGGCGGTCAGGCACCACCCGACCAGCTCCCGGTACCCGGCCGCCCGCGCGGTGCGGGCCAGCGCCAGCAGCAGCCCGGTCCCCACGCCCCGACCCTGCCAGGCGTCCTCGACCAGCAACGACACCTCGGCGCTGTCCGGTGTGGACATCGGGATCAGCTGCCCCATGCCCACGACCGCGTCCGCGCACTGGGCGAGCACGGTGGTGCCGCGCGGAGGGGTGAGCAGGCGGTGCAGCCAGCGGCGGGGGAGCGTGCGCACGCCGGAGTGGTAGCGGCTGAACAGGGTGCCCATCGAGCACCGCGTGTGCAGAGCGGCCACGGCGTCGGCGTCCCCGACCAACCCCGGCCGCAGCACCACGGCCATGCCGTCGGCGGTCATCAACGCCGAGGTCGTGGGCGCGCGGGTCCCGAGCAACTCCACGAGCGCCTCGGCCCGAGCCACCTCGACGTGCGTGAAGGGCGCCCAGCCCCGACGGGCCACCAACGTCGCGTCCGGCGTCTCGACCTTGATCCGGTACTCGCTCTCCTCGACCTCCCCGTCCGCGACCACCACGGAATCGGCCCCCAGGACCGTGCGCACGGCATCACCCACGCCTCCGGGCAACCGCATGGCGCGACCGGCCGCCCGCAGCGCCGCCGTGGGGGCGTCCACGAGGTCACGCACGTCGGCAGGCGTGATCCCGACACACCGCCCACCCTCGGCCCGAACCGCCGCGACGAGGTCGGCGGGCAACAACCCCGGTGCGGCGCGGACAACCAGTTCGTCGATCACCCCGCCGGGGACGGGGATGACGGACAGGGCGAGCACGTTGCACCCGCGCTCGGCGAGCCGGATCGTCATGCGGGCCAACGCGCCGGGGCTGTCGTCCAGCTCGACGCGCAGACGCCAGGTCTTCGGTGTGGACTCCATGGGACCAGGTTGACGGGACCACGTTGCCGACCGGGGACACCAACGTTACGAGCACCCAGCCCCCACTGTGACCTCCACCGCCCCCACCCTCGCCGCTTTCGCGCCGCAGGCGCACGCCAAGCGCAGCGCCCGCGGAACGAACCGACGCCCTTCCACCCCCGGGGGCCTGCCGCGCGGCGAGCGCCGCTTTTCGCTCTTCGCTTTTGATCTTTCGAGCGCTCCGCACTTTTAGCCCGAAAGCGCGCAGCTCACTCGTCGCACTGAGGAGGCGGCAGCGGGTTGAGAGGCCCGCAAGGCCACTCGGTCTTCTTGGTCTTCGTAGTGGTGGGCGCAGGCGGAGGAGGCGGTGGCGGCGTGGTGTCCGCCGAAGTCGTCGTCACCGTCGTGGTGGTCACCCGAGGCGCGGACGTCGAGGCCCTCGGAGCCGAGGCGGCTTCCGTCGTCGGGGTGCCGGTGACCGCCGGTTCGGTAGCCGAAGTGATCGAACGGCTCGTGATCCAAGTGGACGCGGGCGGTTCCGCCTTCTGGCCCTCGTCCACGTTGTGGATGTAGACGCCCACCAGCACGCCGGTCAGCGCCGACGCCGCCACGGCCAGGCCGCACGCCGCCCACACCACACGCACAGCCGACCCCCTCCGTCCTGCCCGGAACCCCGTCCAACGCCCCGTCCAACGCCTGTCCGAGCGGCAGATCCGAGCGGCAGAACAGTACCGCTTGATCCACCGGACTCACCCGGCCCACACCACCTCGACCGCCTCGCCCAACCGGTCCGCCTCCGCGACCACCGCTTTCCGCACCTTCGCGGTCAACGAGCCGAAGGGTTCAACAGTTGTCTGGACCCGTCCGCCCTTGCGCTCCTGGGACCACACCCCGGCCATCAGGCCGTCCACCAGCAGCACCGGCGACAGCCAGCCCTGCGGGCGGTACACCAGGTCGGGCGACCCGCCGGTCATCAGGTTCGCCGCGTGCCTGGTCGCCGCCACCACGTACTGGTCGAACGCGGGCAACAGGCGCACGCCGCGCACCGGTTCGGCTTCCCGCAACGCTGTTACGAGATCCGCCCGCGCCCAGTGCGGCGCGCCCTCGACGTCCACCGGCACGACCCGCTCGCCCAACGCCTTGAGGACCCGACCGGCCTCCGCCGGGCTGACGCCCCACCAGCGGGCGAACTCCTCCCGCGTCGCCACGCCCTGCACACCCCACCACCGCAGGGCGATCTCCGGCACCGGGTCGGCCGGCGGCGGGCCGACCTCGATCCACGTGTCCGGCCGGGTGAACCGCACCAACTGGCCCTCACCGGGCCCGAACACCAGCCGGCCCTGGAACGACGCCGGCTTGAGGTACGCGCCCCAGCTCTCGCGCAGCTTCTCGCCGATGTGGTCGGACGTCCGCGCCGCCACCTCGTCGGCCAGCTCGGCCCGGGTCAGCACCCGGCCCTTCAGCGCCTCCGACACGCCCTCCAGCAGCGCCTGCAACTCCTCGGCGGTGATCTTGAAACCCCGGTGCCAGACCGGTTTGGTGTAGTGCCGGTACGTCCCGAACCCGGCCTGCCACAGCGCGTACTCGTCGGACCGCAGCAGGTGCAGCGTGCCGCGCATGCACCACGTCTTGACCAGCGTCCGGTCCTCCCACAGGGCCCGCTCGACGTAGTCCGCCGGCAGGCCGTCGACGCGCGCGTGCAACGTCGCCTCGGCGGACGACATGAGCTGCGCGTGCAGCCCGCACAGCTCGGACACCACGTCCAGGGCTTCCGCCGCCGGCCGCCGCACGTCCAGGCTGTGCGCGCGCGTGCGCCACGCCGCCACCCGCCCCCAGGTCAGGCTCACTCGTACCCCTTCTCGCGCACCGCGTGCTCGATCGCGGCCAGCCGGCGCTCCAACTCGGCCGTGCCCAGGACGCGGGCCAGCACGAGCGCCGCGCCGGACAGCCCCGCCACCAGCACCGACCCGGTCAGGTGCCACGTGGGCGCGTCACCCGTGCAGGTGAACACGTCACCGAACCGCTCCGCCGAGCACGTCACGAACGGCACCGCCGCGATGCCGACCGAAGCCGCCGCGACCCCGCCGAGCAGGGCCGAGCCGAACGTGCGCATCAGCGGGAAGACCGCGT
The DNA here is from genome assembly GCF_039521145.1 of Saccharothrix mutabilis subsp. mutabilis. Taxonomy (NCBI): domain Bacteria; kingdom Bacillati; phylum Actinomycetota; class Actinomycetes; order Pseudonocardiales; family Pseudonocardiaceae; genus Saccharothrix; species Saccharothrix mutabilis. Next base: position 181,253 of record NZ_BAAABU010000005.1, on the reverse strand, counting down.
TCAGCGCGCCGGCGGCGGCGATCGCGAACAGCAGCGGCACCGGGTGCGGGAACGGGCCGAGCACGGCGCAGCCCACCATCAGCGCCGTCACGACCACCAGTCCGGTCCGTTCACCCACCCGGCGACCCTAACCCGCGCCGACAGCCGGACGTCAGAAGTTCGTAAGGCGTTTCCAGGACTCTCGGAAGCGTCCGGTTCGTCAGAGTTAGGCACAAGCGGACGAATCGGAAGAGGCGGGGTCATGTCCAAGCGGAGTGTCCTGATCGGGGTGTCGGCGGTGCTGATGGTCGCGCTGGCGGTGGGGCTGTACCTGTTCCAGCCCTGGCGCCTGGTCACCGACCGGACGGCGGACGAGGCGCTGCTGGTGCCGGTGTCCACTTCGGAAACGGCGACGCCCAACGCCGAACCCACAACGCCAAGCGCCGCACCCACGACGCCCAGCGCGGCACCCACGACCAGCGCGGCTCCCACGGGTCCGGTGGCGTTGGCGTCCGGCCCGTTCCGATCGCTGGAGCACGCCACGACGGGCAGCGCGTCGCTGGTGCGGCGACCCGACGGCACGCACGCCGTCCAGTTCGAGTCGCTGGACACCAGCGACGGTCCGGACCTGTACGTGTACCTGTCGGACAAGTCGTCGGACTCGCCCGAGTCGGCGTTCGGCACCGGGTTCACCAGCCTGGGCAAGCTGAAGGCCAACCAGGGCAACCAGGTCTACGACGTGCCGGCCGGGGCGGACCTGGCGACCGTCCGCAGTGTCGTGATCTGGTGCAAGCGGTTCTCGGCCGGCTTCGCGGTAGCACCGCTGGAACAGTCGTGACACCCGGGGGAAACAAACGAGCATGGTCTGGACCAGGTATAGCCTTTTCGCAGTATTGACGCATCTGGTCTAGACCACTTAAAGTGGTGATGCACACAACAGAACGTCCCTCGTGGATGGGCGGGCGGATGCCCCATCGGCGAGGAGCCAGGCTCACTGGGGTGGGCCACCGGGGGCGGCGGCGCGGAACCTTCTCTCTCCCCACACCGCGTCGCCGCCTTCGGCTGTGCGCCGTTCCTGCCACACTGTGAGTGATGCTCACGAGGACCATCGCCATCCACTACGTCAAGGCGGCCTTGCGCGGCGCGCGGCGGCACGGTCACGACGTGGCCGGCCTGCTCGCCGCCGCGGGGATTCCCGAAGCGCTGCTGGCCGACGACCGCGCGCGGGTCACGCCCGCCCAGTACTCCCGGCTGATCCAGGCGCTGTGGGAGGTGCTGGACGACGAGTTCATGGGTTTCGGGCCGCAACGCAGCAAGCGCGGCACGTTCCCGACCATGTGCCTGCTCGCCGTGCACTGCGCGTCGCTGGAGGACGCGCTGCGCCGCGGGCTGGCCTTCTACGCGTTGTTCGACGTGCGGCCGGAGATGACGCTGGGGGAGCGCGGCGGCGTCGCGCGGTTCACCCTGGTGACGGAGGGTGTGGACGACCCGGACCGGTTCCTGGTGGAGTCGCTGCTGGTGCTGTGGCACCGGTTCTCGTCGTGGCTGATCGGCCGGCGCATCCCGTTGCGCGGGGTGGAGCTGGCCTACCCCGAGCCGCCGCACGCGGCCGAGTACCACCTGATCTTCGGCTGCCCGCTGCGGTTCGGCGCGCCGGAGACCGTGCTGGCGTTCGACACCCGGTTCCTGCGGATGCCGGTGGTGCAGGACGAGGCCGCGCTGCGCCGGTTCCTGCGCAACTCGCCGGGTGAGCTGCTGTCCCGGCGGGACTACGGCGCGGACTTCTCCAGCCAGGTGCGGCGGATGCTCGGCGGCGGGGTCGTCGGGCTGGACAACGTGGCCGCGCGGCTGGGGGTGTCGGCCCCGACGCTGCGCCGCAAGCTGGCGGCCGAGGGGACGTCGTTCCGCGAGGTGCGCGAGCAGTTGCTGCGCGACCAGGCGGTGGCGAGCCTGGTGCGCGGCGGCGAGTCGGTCGAGGAGCTGGCGCTGCGGCTGGGGTTCTCCGAGGCCAGCGCCTTTCACCGGGCGTTCAAGCGCTGGACGGGCAACAGCCCTGGCGCCTACCGGACGGGTGCTGCTACCCAGTAGGGCAGGTGGTCGCACTTGCTCCGAATGGCCGGTGTTCCGCCAAGCTCTCACGAGGTTGGCTGGCAGCGGGTAACTCATTCACCACACCGCGGGAGCCCCCGTGCCCAGACGCCTCCGACCGTTCGTGGTCGCCGCCGTCCTGACCCTCGTCCCCTTCACCCCGGCCCACGCGACCCCGGCCCACGCCGACCTGCGACCCCCGGCCCCTGACACCCCGGCCCACGCCGACCTGCGGCCTCCGGCCCCCGACACCATTGTCCCAGGTAGGACCGACAGTTCGGGCCTGAGTGCTCCTGGGGCCAATCACCCCGCGCCCCACCGACAAACCCCCGACCTGCCCGACGAGCCCGCCGCCCGGTCCGCCGTCGAGCGCCGCATCGAGACCGCGCGCACCACCCGGCCGGTCGCGCCGGGCGTCGAACTCAGCTCCTTCGACTGGTACGAGCCCGGGGACGCCGGCGGCTGGATCCGCGGCGACGCGCTCACCGTCGACCTCACCGCCGGCACGCGCGTCGACTACCTGCACCCCGGCGCGGTCACCGCCGCCGAACCCCTGTCCGCGCAGGCCGCCCGCACCCGCGCGGTCGCGGCGGTCAACGGCGACTTCTTCGACATCAACAACTCCAACGCGCCCGAGGGCGTCGGCGTGCAGGACGGCCGCACGGTCAAGTCGCCCGCCGCCAACCACCGCCGCGCGGTCGGCATCGACGCCGCGGGCATCGGGCGGGTCATGGACGTCCTGTTCGACGGCCGGATCACCCGCGCCGACGGCACCACGACCCCGTTGAACCAGCTCAACAGCGCGTCCATCGCCGCGAACGGCATCGGCGTGTTCACCCCGCTCTGGGGCTCCTACAGCCGCTCCCGCGCGGTCCGCGGCGCCACCAGGGTCGAGGAAGTGGTGGTGCGCGGCGACGTCGTCACCGAGCACCGCGCGAGCGCGGGCGACGACCCGATCCCGGCCGACGGCTTCGTCCTGGTCGGCCGCGAGACCGGCGCGGACGTGCTGAAAGCCCTGGCCGTCGGCGAGCAGGTCACCGTCGACTACACCACCAAGGCCCAGGACGGCAGCGCGCTCAGGGCGGCCGTCGGCGGCAACCAGCTCCTGCTCAAGGACGGCCAGGTCGTCGCCCCGGACGACCCGCTGCACCCGCGCACGGCGGTCGGGTTCTCCGCGGACGGCAAGAAGATGTTCGTGCTCACCGTGGACGGGCGGCAGGCGCCGTTCCTGCTCGGCCTGAACCTCAAGGACATGGCCGCGACCCTCAAGGAGATGGGTGCGCACAACGCGCTCAACCTCGACGGCGGCGGCTCGTCCACCCTGCTCGCCCGCACCCCCGGCACGGACGCCGTCACCGTGGAGAACACGCCGTCCGACGGCGGGGAACGCCCGGTGCCCAACGGCCTCGCCCTCTACGCGCCGGAGGGCAGCGGCGACCTGGTCGGGTTCTGGACCCGCACCGCGATCGACCCGCGCCGCGCGCCGGGCGCGGACACCGTGCCCGGCGGCCACCCCGAGCGGGTGTTCCCCGGCCTGACCCGCAGGCTGGTCGCCGACGGCTACGACGAGACCCACGGCCCGGCCCGCGACGACGCGCACTCGTGGCACTCGACGCGCCCGTTCGTCGGGCACGTCCGCGACGGCGTGTTCCGCGGCCACACCCCGGGCACGACCAAGGCCGTGGCCCGGCGCGGGGGCGTCACCGGCGAGGTCGAGCTGACCGTCCTCGGCCCGCTGACCCGCCTGTCCGCCACGACCAGCCGGCTCAGCCTGACCACGACCGGCGCGTTCGGCGTGATCGGCCACGACCCGGACGGCTTCACCGCGCCGATCGAGCCGACCGACCTCGCGCTGGACTACGACCGTTCCGTGGTGGACGTCGCGCCCGGCGACAACGGCTCGTTCACCGTCACCGCGCGCCGGCCGGGAGCCACCACGGTGACCGCGCGGGTCGCCGGCCAGGAGGTGCGGATCGCGGTGACCGTGGGGTTGGAGGAGAAGCTGGTCGCGGGCTTCGACGACGGCGCGTCCTGGACGTTCGGCTCGGCGCGCGGCTCGGGCTCGGTGACGCCGGTCCCGGACGGGCGCACCGGCGCGGGCCTGAAGATCTCCTACGACTTCAGCCAGTCCACCGGGACCCGCACGGCGTACGCGATCCCGCCCAAGCCGATCGTGGTCGAGGGGCAGCCGCTCGCGCTGGGCGCGTGGGTGTACGGGCACGGGCGCGGCGAGTGGACGGCGTTCACCGTGACCGACAACGCGGGGCTCACCAGGTCGCTGTACGGCCCGTACATCACGTGGACGGGGTGGAGGTACCTGGAGGTGCCGGTCCCGGCGGGCTTGGCGTTCCCGTTGCGGATCAACCGGTTCTACACCATCGAGACCAAAGCCGACCGCCAGTACAAGGGCGAGGTCGTGGTGGACGACATCGTCGCCAAGGTCCCGCCCGCGGTCGACCTCCCGCCGTCCCAGCCGACCTCGGACCGGGTCGTGGTGCGCGACGGCACGGTGGACGACCGGCCGTGGCGGTTCGCGGTGCTGTCCGACGCCCAGTTCGTGGCGCGCAACCCGGACAGCGACCTGGTCCGCTCGGCCCGCCGCACGCTGCGCGAGATCAAGGCGCAGAAGCCGGACTTCGTCGTGGTCAACGGCGACTTCGTGGACGAGGCGGCACCCGCCGACCTGGCGCTGGCCCGGCGCGTCCTGACCGAGGAGTTGGGCGACGAGCTGCCCTGGCACTACGTGCCGGGCAACCACGAGATCATGGGGCCGGGCACGATCGACAACTTCCGGCGCGAGTTCGGGGCCACCAACCGGACGTTCGACCACAAGGGCACCCGGTTCGTATTGCTGGACTCGTCCACCGGCACGGTGCGCGGCGGCGGTTTCGACCAGGCCGCGATGCTGCGGGACGCCTTGCGGCACCACGAGGACATCAACTCCGTGGTGGTCATGGAACACCACCCGCCGCGCGACCCGACGCCCACCAAGGGCAGCCAGCTCAACGACCGCATGGAAGCCGACCTGGTCGAGGACTGGCTGGCCGACTTCCGCCGCACGACCGGCAAGGGCGCGATGTTCATCGGCGCCCACGTCGGCGTGTTCCACGCGTCCAGAGTGGACGGTGTGCCGTACCTGATCAACGGCAACTCGGGGAAGTCGCCGGCGGAGGGCGGTTTCTCCGGCTGGACGCTGCTCGGCGTGGACCACCGGCGGGAGGACTGGGTCGCCGCCGAGATCCGCCCGCACGTGGACGCCCTGACCCTGACCGCGCCGGACGTCGCCGTCGTCGGCACGCCGGAGACCGTCGTCGCCACCCTGACCCAGGGGGCGCGGCAGGTGCGGGTCCGCTACCCGGTGAGCGCGGACTGGACCGCGTCGCCGAACGTCCACGTCGGACCGGCGCACGGCGTGCGCCCCTGGCACGCCGCGTGGCTGGACCCCGAGACCGGCCGGTTCACCGCGTTCCGGGCCGCGCGGGTGTCGCTGGCCGTGACCGTGAACGGGGTGACCCAGCGCGGGGACGTGGCCGTCACGTGGCCCGAGTGGGGTCGTCGGGTGGCCTGACCCACTTGACGCAACCGGATGGTTGCCATACTTTGGCAACCATCCGGTTGCTACTCACGTGGAGGTCAGTCATGGGTTTCCCCGACCGCATCGAGCGCACCGTCGAGGTCGCGCAGCCGCCCGAGCGGGTCTGGACGGCCATCACCACCGCGGAGGGCCTGGCGTCCTGGTTCGGCGACCGGGCGACCGTGGACCTGCGCCCCGGTGGTGGGGTCACGATGTCCTGGGAGAGCGGCGACGCCGTGGAGATGCGGGTCGAGCGCGTCGAGGAGCCGTCGGTGTTCGGGTTCACCTGGCGCATGCACGGCATGCCCGAGGACGACCCGCGCCGCACGTACGTCGAGTTCACCCTCGAACCGCACGGCCCGGGGACCCGGCTGACCGTCGTGGAGTCCGGTTTCGCCCAGCTCCCGGACGACTGCCACGGCAAGGCCTACGACGCCCACTCGCAGGGCTGGCAGAGCGAGCTGGGCGAGCTGGTCGACGTCCTCGATGCGGCCTGACGAGACGGTCGGGCGTGACTCGGAGACGGTCGCAGAACAGGTCTTCACCGCCCTGGCCGACCCGACCCGGCGGTCGATCCTGGCCGCCCTCGCCGCGCGCGGCCCCGCCACCGCCACCGACCTCGCCGAGCGGCTGCCCATCACGCGGCAGGCGATCGCCAAGCACCTGGCGCTGTTGGCCGAGGCCGGTCTGGTGACGGCGGAACCGGGCGAACGCCGCCGCGTGCGCTACCGGCTGGACTCGACGCCCATGCAGGTCGCCCAGCAGTTCCTGGCGGCGCTGGCCCGGGACTGGGACGGCCCGTTGGCGGCCCTGAAGAACCACCTCGAACGCACGGACCAGGAGAACGGACATGACTGAGCTGAGCCACGTCGTCCCAGAGGCAGGTGCCCGGTGAAGACGCCGCCGATCGTCAGCCGCGAGGAGTGGGACGCCCACCGCGAGGCCTTGCTGGTCAAGGAGAAGGAGCTGACCCGCGCCAAGGACGCGCTCGCCGCGGAACGCCGCCGGATGCCGTGGCTGGAGGTGACGAAGCCCTACCGCTTCGACACCGCGGCCGGTCCCCGGTCGTTGCTGGACCTGTTCGAGGGCCGCCGCCAGCTGATCGTGTACCGGGCTTTCATGGACCCGGGCGTGCACGGCTGGCCGGAGCACGGCTGCAAGGGCTGCTCGCTGGTCGCCGACCAGGTGGCCCACCCGGCACACCTGAACGCGCGGGACACGACTCTGGTGTTCGCCTCCCGCGCGGGTCAGGAGGACCTGTCGAGGATCAAGGCGCGGATGGGCTGGGAGCACATCCCGTGGCACACCATCACCGACGACTTCGACCAGGACTTCGGCGTCGACCAGTGGCACGGGACGAACGCCTTCATCAGGCAGGACGACAAGGTCTACCGGACGTACTTCCTCGACAACCGCGGGGATGAGGCGATGGGCGGCACCTGGGCCTACCTCGACATCACGGCTCTGGGTCGGCAGGAGACCTGGGAGGACTCGCCGGAGGGGTACCCGCAGAGCCCGCCGTACCAGTGGTGGATCTGGCACGACGAGGCCTCTGCTTCTTGACGGTCCGAGCGGCGCTTCGCTCTCAAGCGGTCGCGCTGGCGCGCTCTCAAGATCAAAAGCTCGAAAGCGGCCGGGGAGGCCGCCAGTGGGGGGAAGGGCCTGCGTGTTCCCCACCGCATGACCTGGCGGAGCCAACCACACTTTCCCGGGGTCGGTCGAAAAACCCCGCTCGTTCCTCGCGAACTTTTTGGCCCGACCCCGGGAAAGTGCGGTAGCCCTTCGGGCAGGTCATACGGTGGGGAACACGGAGCCCCTCTGTGGCTGGGAGCCCGGCCGCGCGGAGCGCGGCGGAAGAGGCGCTGGGTGGCTGAAGCGACCGCCGCGCCGGTGTGACGAGGGGCCACATCGGCGCGGCGGTTGTCGTGTTCAGGAGGTCAGAACCTCTCGTTCTTCGCGGCCTTCTCGCGCAGGGACGCCGTCGGGCGGAAGCGTTCGCCGTAGGTGTCGGCCAGGTAGTCCGCGCGTTCCACGAACTCGCTCACGCCGTACGAGTTGATGAACTGCAACGTCCCGCCGCTCCACGGTGCGAAGCCGAACCCGAACACGCTGCCCACGTTCGCGTCCGCCACCGAGTTCAGCACGCCCTCGTCCAGGCACCGCACGGTCTCCAGCGACTGGATGAACAGCAGGCGGTCCTCGATGTCCTGTTCGGTGACGCCCGCGTCCTCGCGCGCGTAGCGCGACAGGCCCGGCCACAGGAACTTCTTGCCGCCGTCGGTCGGGTACTCGTAGAACCCCGCCCCGCCGGACTTGCCGGTCCGGCCCTCCGCGACCAACTCCTCCAGCACCTTGAACGCCGGGTGGTCGCCCAGGGCGCCGGCGACGTCCGGGTCGTCGGCCAGCGTCTGGTCCCGGATCTTCAGTTGCAGGGTCAGGGTGACCTCGTCGGACACCGCCAGCGGCCCGACCGCCATGCCCGAGCGCTTCGCGATGTTCTCGATCAACGCCGGCCGCACGCCCTCCGCGATCATCGACACCGCTTCGGTCACGTACGTGCCGAACGTCCGCGACGTGTAGAACCCGCGGCTGTCGTTGACCACGATCGGCGTCTTGCCGATTTGCAGCACGTAGTCGAACGCGCGGGCCAGCGTCTCCTGCGACGTCTGCTCGCCCACGATGATCTCGACCAGGCGCATCTTCGGCACCGGCGAGAAGAAGTGCAGGCCGATGAACTTCGTCGGGTCCTGCACCGCCTGCGCCAAGCCGGTGATGGGCAGCGTCGAGGTGTTGGACGCGATCACCGCGTCCGGCAGCGCCGCCGCCTCGGCCGCCGGCAGGACCTTGTTCTTCAGCTCGCGGTTCTCGAAGACCGCCTCGATGACCAGGTCGCAGCCGGCCAGGTCGGCGTCGGAGTCCGTCGGCGTGACGCCCGGGTTGCCGTTCGCGCCGCGGGTGGCGGCCTCCAGGGTGACGTCCTTGAGCACCACCTCGATGCCCGCCTTGGCCGACACCTCCGCGATCCCCGCGCCCATCATGCCCGCGCCCAGCACGCCGACCTTGGTCACCTTCGTGGCGTCCACACCGGACGGACGCGACCCGCCCGCCGAGATCTCGTTGAGCTGGAACCAGAACGTCCCGATCATGTTCTTCGCGACCTGGCCGGTCACCAGCTCCACGAAGTACCGGCCCTCGACCTTCAGCGCCGTGTCGAAGTCCACCAGCGCGCCCTCGACGGCCGCCGCCAGGATCTTCTCCGGGGCCGGGTACACGCCGTGGGTCTTCTTGCGCAGCACGGCCGGCGCGGCGGCCAGCAGGCTGTAGACGTTGGGGTCGCCGAACTTCACGTCCGGCACGGTGTACCCGGGCTGGTCCCACGGCTGCACCGGCGTCGGGTTGGCCTTGATCCACGCTCGCGCCTGGGCGATCAGGTCCTCCCCGGACGACGCCAGCGCGTGCACGATCCCCGCCTGCAACGCCCGCTGCGGCCGGAGCTGCTTGCCCTCCATCAGCAGCGGCAGCGCCGGCTGCACGCCCAGCAGGCGCACCATCCGGGTCACGCCACCGCCACCGGGCAGCAGGCCCAGCGTCGCCTCGGGCAGGCCGAGCTTGATCCGGTCGTCGTCCAGCACGACCCGGTGGTGGCAGGCCAGCGCGATCTCGAAGCCGCCGCCCAGCGCGCTGCCGTTGATGGCCGCGACCACCGGCTTGCCCAGCTTCTCCAGCCGGCGCAGCTGGCCCTTCATGTCCTCCAGGAAGCCCAGCGCCTCGGCCGCGTTCTCCGGGGTGACCCGCACCAGCAGGTTCAGGTCGCCGCCCGCGAAGAACGTCTTCTTGGCGGAGGTGAGCACGACGCCGGCGATCTCGTCGCGCACCGCCTCCAGCTTGGCGACCGCCTCGCCCATCGCCTCGTGGTACTCGGCGTTCATCACGTTCGCCGAGCCCGACATGTCCATGGTCAGCGTGACGATGCCCTCGTCGTCGCGCTCGAAGTGGATAGCCATCAGACCCTCTCGATGATCGTCGCGATGCCCATGCCGCCGCCCACGCACAGCGTGGCCAGGCCCCGGCGCAGGTCCCGGCGCTCCAGCTCGTCGAGCAGGGTGCCCAGGATCATGCAGCCGGTCGCGCCCAGCGGGTGGCCCATGGCGATCGCGCCGCCGTTGACGTTGACCTTGTCGTCGGGCAGGTCCAGCTCGCGCTGGAACTTCAGCACCACCGACGAGAACGCCTCGTTGATCTCGAACAGGTCGATGTCCTCCACCGACAGCCGCGCCTTCTCCAGCGCCTTGCGCGCCGCCGGGGCCGGGCCGGTGAGCATGATCGTCGGCTCGCTGCCGACCACCGCGACCGACACGATCCGCGCCCGCGGGGTCAGGCCGAGGTCCTGCCCGACCCGGGCGTTGCCGATCAGCATGGCCGCCGCGCCGTCCACGATCTGCGACGAGTTGCCCGGCGTGTGGACGTGCCGGATGCGCTCGACGGTCGGGTACCGGTCGATGGCCACGGCGTCGAAGCCCAGGTCGCCGTGGAACTGGAAGGACGGCTTCAACCCGCCCAGGCCCTCCAGCGTGGTCTCCGGCCGGATCGCCTCGTCGTGGTCCAGGACGACCGTGCCGTTCTGGTCCACCACCGGCACCAGGGACTTCTCGAAGTAGCCCTTGTCGCGCGCCAGCGTGGCCCGCTGGTGGGAGCGCAGCGCCCACGCGTCCACGTCCTCGCGGCTGAAGCCCTCCAGCGTCGCGATCAGGTCCGCGCTGATGCCCTGCGGCACGAAGCTGGTGCGCAGGTTGGTCTCCGGGTCGGCCGCCCACGCGCCGCCGTCGGAGCCCATCGGCACCCGCGACATCGACTCCACGCCGCCCGCGACCACGAGGTCTTCGAACCCGGACGCGACCTTCGCCGCGGCCAGGTTCACCGCCTCCAGGCCGGACGCGCAGAAGCGGTTGAGCTGCACACCCGCGGGCCGCAGGTCCCACCCGGCCGCCAGCACGGCGGTCCGGGCGATGTCCGAGCCCTGCTCACCGACCGGCGACACGACCCCGAGCACGACGTCGTCCACCACCGACGTGTCCAGGTCGTTGCGCCGCGCCAGCGCGTCGAGCACCCCGGAGGCGAGGGTGATCGGCTTGACGCTGTGCAGCGAACCACGCTTTCCCCTGCCACGCGGTGTGCGCACCGCGTCGAAGATCAAGGCATCGCTCATGCTCCCACGGTAGGCAGCGCGGACGGCCAAGCCCATGACCGCGCGGAGTGACTTATTAGCTCACCGGGAGCTGCATCACCTCGTCCTCGCCGGAGAAGCCGAGCCGCTCGTAGAGCCGCCGCGCGGTGAGGTTGCCGCGGAACACCCTCAGCTGCACCCGCCGCCACCCGTGCTCACGGGCCCACGCCACGACGTCGCGGACCAGGGCCTCGCCGACGCCCCTCTTCCGGAACGACGGTTTCACCCACATGGAGTAGAGGTACAGCACATCGTCGTGGTCCTCGTGGGGCACGCCCGCCACGAGTCCGACCGGATCCGGAGCCTCGGCGACGACCTTCACGCCCCACCTCGGGTGCAGCAGCTCGCGCCACCGGGCCTCGTCGTAGCCCTGCTCCCGGGACAGGGCGGAGCCGAACGCCTGCGGGTCGCTGGCCAGCGCGGTGAGCCTCAGGTCGCGCCAGGTGACCCAGTCCCCGGGGGACAGCCTGCGGAGCTTCATGACCGCAGTGTTGCGCACCACCCTGACAATTGCGCTCACGATCTCGGGGCGACTGTGGGTGCGGCGGTCATGGCGGGTGGCCGCCCGCGGTGGGACCGTCGGTGACATGCCTACTCGCCGTTCACCGTGGATGACGGACGACCTGGACCAGCTGCGGCAGCTCGCCCGGACGTTCTTCGAGAAGGAATCGGTCCCCCACCACGAGCGCTGGGCCGCCCAGAAGCAGGTGGACCGGGACTTTTGGACCAAGGCGGGCGACCTGGGCCTGCTGTGCCTGTCCATCCCGGAGGAGTACGGCGGGGGCGGCGGCACGTTCGCGCACGAGGCGGTGCTGCTGGAGGAGCAGGCCCGCGCCGGCGACAGCGCGTGGGGCAACAGCGTGCACAGCGGCATCGTGGCGCACTACATCAACGCCTACGGCACCGAAGAGCAAAAGCACCGCTGGCTGCCCAAGCTCGCCAGCGGCGAGTTCGTGGGCGCCATCGCGATGACCGAGCCCGGCGGCGGCTCCGACCTGCAGAACATCAAGACCCGGGCCATCCGGCGCGACGACGAGTACGTCATCAACGGCTCCAAGACCTTCATCACCAACGGCGCGCAGTGCGACCTGGTGGTCGTGGTGGCCAAGACCGACCCCGGCCAGGGCGCGACCGGCATCTCCCTGCTGGTCGTGGAGACCGCCTCGACCCCGGGCTTCCGGCGCGGCCGGGTGCTGGACAAGATCGGCCTGAAGGGCCAGGACACCGCGGAGCTGTTCTTCGACGACGTCCGCGTGCCCGCCGCGAACCTCCTCGGCTCGTCCGAGGGCCAGGGCTTCATCCAGCTCATGCAGCAGCTCCCGCAGGAACGGCTGATCATCGCGGTGGCGTCCATCGCGGGCATCGAGGCCGCCGTCGACCTGACCGTGGAGTACGTCAAGGACCGCACCGCGTTCGGCCGGGAGCTGATCAAGTTCCAGAACACCCGGTTCACCCTCGCCGAGTGCGCCACCGAGGCCCGCGTGACCAGGGCGTTCGTGGACGAGTGCGTCGAGGCGCACCTCGCGGGCCGGCTCGACGTGCCCACCGCGGCGATGGCCAAGTGGTGGTCCACCGAGCGGCTGTGCCGGGTCGTGGACGAGTGCGTGCAGCTCTTCGGCGGGTACGGCTACATGACCGAGTACCCCATCGCCCGCGCCTGGGCGGACGCCCGCGTCCAGAAGATCTACGGCGGGACGAACGAGATCATGAAGGAAATCATCGCGAGGTCCCTCTAGTGGGCGGGCCGCTGGCGGGGCTCAAGGTCGTCGAGCTGGCGGGCCTCGCGCCCGCGCCGTTCGGCTGCATGGTGCTCGCGGACCTGGGCGCGGACGTGGTCCGCGTGGACCGGGTGTCCGGCGGGCTGGAGGTGCCCGGCGACGTGCTCGGGCGCGGTCGGCGGTCCATCGGCGTGGACATCCGGCGGCCGGAGGGCGCGGAGCTGGTGCTCAAGCTGGTGGAGCGCTCCGACGTCCTGGTGGAGGGCTTCCGGCCGGGCGTGACCGAGCGGCTGGGCATCGGGCCGGCCCAGTGCCTGGCGCGCAACCAGCGGCTGGTCTACGGCCGGATGACCGGCTGGGGCCAGGACGGCCCGCTGGCCGACCGGGCGGGCCACGACATCAACTACATCGCGCTCGCGGGCGCGCTGGAGCCGATCGGCCGGGCCGGGCAGCCGCCCACGGTGCCCCTCAACGTCATCGGCGACTTCGGCGGCGGCGGGCTGCTGCTCGCGCTGGGCATCCTCGCGGCCCTGTACGAGCGGGAGCGGTCCGGGCGCGGGCAGGTCGTGGACGCGGCCATGGTGGACGGCGCGGCGCTGCTGACGACGTTCCTGCACGGCATGAAGGCCGCCGGCGCGTGGGGCGGCGAGCGGGGCACGAACCTGCTCGACGGCGGCGCGCCGTTCTACGACGTTTATGCCACAGCGGATGGAAAGTTCGTCAGCATCGGCGCACTGGAGGAGAAGTTCTACGCTGATCTGCTGGTGTTGCTGGGGTTGGCGGACTCGGACGTGCCGAACCGGCACGACCCGGCCCAGTGGCCCGCCCTGCGGGCCCGCATCGCCGAAGCGGTGGCCACCCGGACGAGGGACGAGTGGGCGGCGCTGGCGGCGGGCACCGACGCGTGCCTGGCGCCCGTGCTCGCGCCCGACGAGGCCCCGGCGCACCCGCACAACCGGGCGCGCGGGACGTTTGTCGAGGTCGGGGGCCTGACCCAGCCGGGACCCGCGCCGCGCTTCGACCGCACGCCGGCCGGCGGACCGTCCGCACCGCCCGCCACGGGGCATCACACGGACGAGGTGCTGGAGTTCCTCGGACTGGGTGAAGGGGATATTGCGGAACTGCGACGATCCGGTGTCGTGGGCTAATGCGAAAAGGGTGCGACAAATCGTCCGGAGTGCTGCCGGGAAAGGGAGCGGCCGGGCCTCGGCCTAATGACACACAGTGGGTGCGTCGCGCAAGCGGGTGATGTGCTCGGGATTGCCGACGATGTGGCTGAACCTCGGTGCTCGTGCCTGGGGGAGTGGGGGCGAGTGGCCCGCACCCTGGTCATCGGCGGGTGCCGAGGGCCTCTTGATCGGCCGTTCGGGTGATGTGGGTCACGACCCACGCGTGGCAGCGTGTCCTGCCCTACGCCCGGTCGTGGGATCGCGGCGGGTTCCGCGCTCATCGTCCGGGTGAATGGGGGACCATGTGGGGTAACACGGCGGGCACGCGGCCCGCCGCCGCGCACCCTTGAACGGACGGAGAGGCACCAGTGAACGTCAAGAAGGTGGTCACGCTGGCGGCTGTCGCGCTGCTGCTGTTCCTCCTGATCACCCAGCCCGACCAGTCCGCCGAGGCGGTGAAGACGGCCCTCGGGTGGCTGCGCCAGGGCGCCGAGTCGATCATCACGTTCGTCCGCAGCCTGTTCAACTAGCCCCCGCCGCGGGGCGCGGTGGTCTGCTCACCATCCGTGATGGTCGGCCTCCCCCGTTGGACCGTCTGGGTGGAATGAGGGCTATAACGTGCTGGTAACAGGGTTTTTGACAAACCGGGGTCTAGCGGTTGTCGGTACCCGCTAATACGGTGCGCTGCATTGGCTGATCTTCGACCGACGAGGAGGCAGAATGGTCGAGGACTCCGGAGTCGACGAGCTGCTGCGGCAGTGGGCGGCCGAGCGCTCGGACGACGCCGAGCTGCGCGAGGTGAACCGGATCAAGGACGAGTGGCTGGCCGAGGCCCCGCCGTCCGCGCCGGGCATCCCCGTGCAGCGGGCGAACGGTGGACCGCGGGGCCTGGTGAAGGTCGAGTCCGCGGATCCGGCCTACGTCGCGGCGATGCGGAAGCGGGCGCCAGAGGTGCCCGAGGTCCTGCTGGCCGCGGCAGCGAGCTACTGGCAGCTCGTGGGCGACCTGTCCGAGGCGGAGGCGTGGTGGGACGCGGGCATCAGCCCGTTGGACCAGCGCGCCCTCGACTACCGGGCCGCCGGGCTCACGCCCGCCGACCTGGGACGTCGGCTCGGGCCGATGACGGTGCTCCAGCACCTGCGTCGGGGCAGCGCGGCGGCGTGGTGCGTCGCCAGGTTGCAGCGGCAGCGCCGGGACGGCGTTGCGTGATGTCGGGCGCGCCACGCGCGAGCGTGGCGCAGCGCAAGGGCGTCGCGCGGTGAGGGCGCGGCGTGGTCGGGACTAGCGTGATCGGGAGGGCGGGCTCCTGTGCGGGGAGCCCATCCCGGTCGGGGGTCGCCGACCCGAAGTACCCTTGAGCCGTGCGCAGCGGCCTCATCACCCCTCGACGTGTGGCGATCGCGGTCGCGTGCGTGCTCTCGCTGGTGGTCTGCTGCGGTCTCGCCTACTGGCAGTGGGAGCGGTTCTCCCAGGCCGGGGGCACCTTCCAGAACCTCGGTTACGTCTTCCAGTGGCCCCTGTTCGGCCTGTTCCCCGCGTTCATGGTGTGGCGGATGCGCAAGCTCGCCGCCCAGCGCCGCGCGGAGGACGCCGCTGTGGGCGCGGACACGTCGTCGCAGGTGGCGGGGGAGCCGGTGGCCGCGCCGTCGGAGCCGGTCGTTACCGTGGAGCCCGTCAGGACACCCGCGCACGACGACGAGGACGACGAGCTGGCGGCCTACAACCGCTACCTCCGCGAACTCCACGCGCGGGACCAGCGGTGAGCGAAGGCGGTCGGTAGGGCGATGAGCGGTGCGTTGGGCCGGTTCCGGTTCATGGCTTACGTGGTCGGTGTGGGCCTGCTGCTGCTCGTGGCCGCGATGGGCGTGAAGTACCTCGGCGACCAGGACGGCATGATGAAGGTCGTCGGCCCGGTCCACGGCTTCCTCTACGCGATCTACCTGGTGATCACGGTCGACCTGGCCCTCAAGGCCCGCTGGTCGCTCAAGGGCACCGCGCTGGTGCTGCTCGCCGGCACGATCCCGTTCGTGTCGTTCTACGCCGAGCGCAAGGTCGTCGAAAGCGTGAAGGCCGAGCGCGCCCTGTGACCACGCCGGCCGCCGCCACCTTCGGCCTGGCCGCCATGCCCGGTCGGGCCGTCGGCACCTTCCCGTCGGCCGTCGGCACCTCCGCGTCAGCCGCCACCACGTCCGGTCGGGCCGTCGGCACCTCCGCGTCGGCCGCCGGCGCCTCCGGTCGGGCCGCTTCCGCGTCGGTCCCGCCCGCGTCGGCCGCGCCCGTGGTGACCGGGCTCGTGTTGACCGGGCCGACCAGGCACAACTAGCGTCTGGCGGTACCAACTGAACACGGCCGTCGATGTCGCGCGGGAGAGTCCCCACCCACTACGGGGCGCCGAAGGAGCAACTCCTCCCCGGAATCTCTCAGGCACAGCTACCGCCCGACGAAGGCAACTCTGGAAAGCAGGCGCCAGCGCCTCGCCCACGGTGCAAGCCGCCCCCGCCGACGTGCGGGGTCCCGGCGAAGCTCTCAGGCTCATGACAGAGGGGGAGGCTCACTCGGACGAGGAGTCTCGATGGACCGTGTCATCCTTCGTAGCGGCAGGCCGACCCACCCGGTCGGCGCCCCTGCCGTGCCCGCCATCAGGGAGGACCCCGTGGAAACCCGCCGGACGCCGCTGCACGCCGAGCACGAGGCGCTGGGCGCCCAGTTCACCGACTTCGCGGGCTGGCGGATGCCGCTGCGCTACGACAGCGAGCTGGCCGAGCACCACGCCGTGCGCACGTCGGCGGGCCTGTTCGACCTGACGCACATGGGCGAGATCGTCCTGACCGGCCCGCAGGCCGGCGCCGCGCTCGACCACGCGCTGGTCGGCCACGCGTCCGCGATCGGCGTCGGCCGCGCCCGCTACACCATGATCTGCCAGGCCGACGGCGGCGTGCTCGATGACCTGATCGTGTACCGCACCGGTGACCAGGAGTACTTGGTCGTCGCGAACGCCTCCAACGCCGCCGTCGTGTTCGCCGCCTTGAAGGAGCGCGCGGAGGGCTTCGACACGACCGTCGAGGACAAGTCCACGGACTACGCGCTGCTGGCCGTGCAGGGGCCGAAGGCGGTCGCCATCCTCGAAGGCCTGACCGCCACCGACCTGGCCACGGTCAAGTACTACGCCTCCTACCCGACCGAGGTGGCCGGCAAGCCCGCGCTGCTGGCCCGCACCGGCTACACCGGTGAGGACGGCTTCGAGCTGTTCCTCGACCCCGCCGACGCCCCGCACGTGTGGCAGGCGCTGCTCGACGCCGGCCGGCCGCACGACCTCAAGCCCGCCGGCCTGGGCTGCCGCGACACCCTGCGCCTGGAAGCCGGGATGCCGCTGTACGGCAACGAGCTGAGCACGTCCCGCACGCCCTACCACGCCAACCTGGGCCGCGTGGTCAAGCTGGACAAGCCGGGCGACTTCGTGGGCCGCGAGCCGCTGGCGAAGGTGGCCGAGGCGGGCGTCGAGGCCAAGCTGGTCGGCCTGAAGACCGAGTCCCGCCGCGCCCCCCGCCACGGCTACGCCGTGCTGGACGCCGAGGGCAACGCGATCGGCGAGGTCACCAGCGGCGCGCTGTCGCCGACGCTGGGCTACTCCGTGGCGATGGCCTACGTGCCGCCCGCGCACGCCGAGCCCGGCACCAAGCTGTCCGTCGACGTCCGGGGCCGGCAGGAGCCCGTGGAGGTCGTCTCGCTGCCGTTCTACAAGCGCAACTCGTAGGGAGAAACCCCACCATGTCCGAGCACTTCAACACCTCCCTCGCGGAGTTCGACCCCGAGGTCGCCGAGGCGGTCGCGGCCGAGCTGCGCCGGCAGCAGGGCACGCTGGAGATGATCGCGTCGGAGAACTTCACGCCGGTGTCGGTGCTCCAGGCGCAGGGCTCGGTGCTGACCAACAAGTACGCCGAGGGCTACCCGGGTCGCCGCTACTACGGCGGGTGCGAGAACGTCGACGTGGTCGAGCGGCTGGCCATCGCGCGGGTCAAGGAGCTGTTCGGCGCGGGGTTCGCCAACGTGCAGCCCCACTCGGGCGCGCAGGCCAACGCGTGCGCCATGTTCGCCCTGCTCCAGCCCGGTGACACGATCCTGGGCCTGGACCTGGCGCACGGCGGCCACCTGACCCACGGCATGCGGATCAACTTCTCCGGCAAGCTCTACAACGTCGTGCCCTACCACGTGTCCGATGTGGACGGTCGGGTGGACATGGCCGAGGTCGAGGCGCTGGCGCAGGAGCACAAGCCGAAGCTGATCGTGGCCGGCTGGTCGGCCTACCCCCGCCAGCTGGACTTCGCGGAGTTCCGCCGGATCGCCGACTCGGTGGGCGCGTACCTGATGGTGGACATGGCCCACTTCGCGGGTCTCGTGGCGGCGGGCCTGCACCCGAGCCCGGTGCCGCACGCCCACGTCGTCACCACGACCACGCACAAGACCCTCGGCGGTCCGCGCGGCGGCGTGATCCTGACCAACGAGGCGGACCTCGCGAAGAAGATCAACTCGGCGGTGTTCCCCGGCCAGCAGGGCGGTCCGCTGGAGCACGTGATCGCCGGCAAGGCGGTGGCGTTCAAGCACGCCGCGTCGCCGGAGTTCGCCGACCGCCAGCGCCGCACGGTCGAGGGCGCGAAGATCCTCGCCGAGCGGCTGTCGCAGCCCGACGCGGCGGCGGCCGGCGTGAAGGTGCTGACCGGCGGCACGGACGTGCACCTGGTGCTGGTGGACCTGGTGGCCTCGGAGCTGGACGGCAAGCAGGCCGAGGACCGCCTGCACGAGGTCGGCATCACGGTCAACCGCAACGCGGTCCCCAACGACCCGCGCCCGCCGATGGTGACCTCGGGCCTGCGCATCGGCACGCCCGCCCTGGCCACCCGCGGCTTCGGCGCGGCGGACTTCGCGGAGGTGGCCGACATCATCGCGACCGCCCTCCAGCCGGCCGCGGACCTGTCCGAGCTGCGCTCGCGCGTCGAGGTGCTGGCCGCGAAGCACCCGCTCTACCCGAACCTGTGAGGGTTCCGCCGGCCCGCTGAGCGGGGCGGCACATGACCCCCGGCCCAACCCCAGGCCGGGGGTCATGTTCTTCGGGGGTGGACTCAAGCTCCAGAGGGATGGACTCAAGCTCCAGAGGGGTGGACTCAAGCTCCGGAGGGCACCGCCACGCCGGGCGGCAGGCACTCCACGTTGCGCTTGCCGTCGGGCTGCACGACGAACCACGTGCCGCCCACGCCCTGGCCCTTCCACTGGCCCGGCGCCTCGTCCTTCGAGTACGTGTAGAGCGCCCAGCCGGCCAGCGTCACCTGCTCGGTCCCGTCGGCCCGCTTCACGGTGCCGACCAGCGCCGGGTCGACGCCCTCCAGCTTCGGCGCGCCGCCGGCCAGCAGCGGCGGCCAGGTCTCCGCGCACTTGCCCTCGCAGTTGGACTTGGGCGGGTTCGGCGTGTCCTTGTCGAACCGGTACAGCGTGCGGCCGTCGCCGTCCTGCACGACGTCGCCCATCTTCGGCACGCTCTTGGCCACCAGCGTGACGCCCGGCCCGGACGGGGCGGGCGCGGCCTGACCGGCCGGGGTCTCCTCGGTCGCCTCGGTGGCGGGCTCCTGCGCGGCGGGGGTCTCCGCGGCCGGAGGTGCCGGTGGGACGTCCCCGTAGTCGGCCTGCGCGGCGGCGCCCACCTGCTCGGTCTGCGCGACGTTGGTCCCTTGCAGGCCGACGGCGTTGGAACTCCACATGACCAGCGCGAGCACGGCCGCCATGCCACCCGCTGCGGCGATGGCGATGCGGTTTCGTCGGATCACACTCAACTCCTCCTCGATGGCGTCGGTCGCTCCACCGACGATTACGGCCCGGTCACGACCGCGGTTCAGCGGCGAACCAAGACAGGGGTCGGCGCGAACGTCCGAGCACCAGACCCGTGAGGAGGAGTCCGTGGCCGTCAGCACCGCAGGCCGGCTCGCCACCGTCGTCGAACGCGTCCTGGGCGCGAGCCCGCCCGTGGGGCTGCGCGCGTGGGACGGCAGCACCGCCGGCCCGCAGGACGGGCCGGTCGCCGTGGTCCGCGACCGCCGCGCCCTGCGCCGCCTGCTGTGGAACCCCGACGAGCTGGGCCTGGCCCGCGCGTACGTGGCGGGCGAACTCGACGTGGAAGGCGACCTGACCGAGGGCCTGGCCAGGTTCTGGGCGTTGGCCCGGCGCGGCGCGGTGGGCAAGCCGAAGCCCGCCGACCTGGTGGCCGCATTCCGGGCGGCCGTGCGCCTGGGCGTCGTCGGACCGCGCCCCGCGCCGCCCGGCGAGGAGGCCCGGCTGTCCGGCCGCCGGCACACCCGGGCCCGCGACCGCAGCGCCATCGCCCACCACTACGACCTGAGCAACGCGTTCTACCAGCTCGTGCTGGACCCGAGCATGGCCTACTCGTGCGCGTACTTCTCGTCGCCGGACATGACGGTCGCCCAGGCGCAGCACGCGAAACTCGACCTGGTGTGCCGGAAACTGGGGCTGCGGCCCGGGATGCGGCTGCTCGACGTCGGGTGCGGGTGGGGCTCGATGGTCGTGCACGCCGCCAAGCACTTCGGCGTCCGGGCGACGGGCGTGACGATCTCGGCGCAGCAGAAGGCCTTCGTCGAGTCCCGGATCGCGGCGGAGGGCGTCGCGGACCTGGTGACCGTGCGGCTCCAGGACTACCGGGAGGTGTCCGGCGAGCCGTTCGACGCGGTGTCGTCCATCGAGATGGGCGAGCACGTCGGCGAGGAGAACTACCCGGAGTACGCGCGGGTGCTGCACCGGATGCTCAAGCCGGGCGGGCACCTGTTGCTGCAACAGATGTCCCGTGGCGCCAACGCGCCCGGCGGTGGCGCGTTCATCGAGTCCTATGTGGCGCCGGACATGCACATGCGGCCCCTCAGCCGGACCCTCGCGCACCTGGAGGGCGCCGGGTTCGAGATCCGGGGCGTGCAGGCGCTGCGCGAGCACTACGTGTGGACCGTGCGGGCCTGGGCGCGGACGCTGGAAGAGCACTGGGACGAGGCGGTGCGGCTGGTCGGCGAGGGGCAGGCGCGGGTGTGGCGGCTGTACCTCGCGGGCGGCGCGCTGACGTTCGAGGAGGGGCGGATGGGCGTGGACCAGGTCCTGGCGCGGCGGCCGGAGGTGTTGGCGTGACGTTCGGGTGGAACGTGCTGTGGTCGGCGGTCGCGGTCGTCGTGCTGATGTCGGCGCTGTTCGCGGTGGCGGTGCGGCGCAAGCGGTTCGACCTGGTCGACTCGTTCTGGGGGCCGGGGTTCGCGGTCGTCGCGGTGCTGACGCTGGTGTTGGCGGGGGCGTCGGCGCGGGCGGTGCTGGTGACGGCGTTGACCGTGGTGTGGGGTGTGCGGCTGGGGTGGCACATCCACGCGCGCAACCGGAAGAAGTCCGAGGACCAGCGGTACGTCGACATGTACCGGCGGGCGCGCGGCAACCCGGTGGCCAAGATGTACCGGGTCTACCTGTTGCAGGCGGCGATCATGGTGCTGGTGTCGCTGCCGGTGCAGTTCGCCGCGTACCGCGACGACCCGCTCGGCGTGTTCGACGTGGTGGGTGTCGTGGTGTGGGCGGTCGGGTTCGCGTTCGAGGCCGTCGGGGACTGGCAGTTGGAGCGGTTCAAGGCCGATCCGGCGAACCGGGGGCGCGTGATGGACCAGGGGTTGTGGCGTTACACGCGGCACCCCAACTACTTCGGTGACGCGTGCGTGTGGTGGGGGCTGTTCCTGTTCGCCTGCCCGGACGGGGTGGTGTTGGCGGTCAGTCCGGTCGTGATGACCTTGCTGTTGGTCAAGGGGAGCGGGAAACCGTTGCTGGAGAGGGACATCGTGCGGCGGCGGCCCGGTTACCGGGAGTACGTGGAACGCACGAGCGGGTTCTTCCCGCTGCCGCCCAGGAGTGCGAGGTGACCACGCCCTTGCCCAGTGGGAGGTGACCACGTGGACGGCGGTCGAGGACGAGCAACCGACCACCAGGGCCGCCGTCGGCCGAGGACGAGCAATCGGCCACCACCGGGGCCGCCGTCGGCCGAGGACGAGCAATCGGCCACCACCCGGGGCCGCCGCCGGCCACACCAGTCGCATGGCCCGCAGACCAGCGGTCCGGGCCGGAATAGGGTGTCCCCGTGGGCAACGAGACCTCCTTCCCGCGCCAGCAAGCGCGCACCCAGCGGTTCACCCTTGGCGCTCCGCGGAACTTCACCGTCGCACCCGACGGCGACCGCGTGTACTTCCTGCGCACCGCCGCGGCCACGAGCCGCGCGAACGGCCTGTGGGCGTTCGACCCCGCCACCGGGACCGAGCGGCTGCTGGCGGACCCGAACGACCTCCTGACCGACCCCGAGGACCTGTCGCCGGAGGAACGCGCGCGCCGCGAGCGCAGCCGCGAGCAGGCGGCGGGCATCGTGGCCTACGCGACCGACGCGGACTTCCGGCAGGCGGTGTTCGCCCTGTCCGGCCGCCTGTTCGTGGTCGAACTGGCGACCGGCGCGGTGCGCGAGCTGCCCGTGCCGGGCAGCGTCCTGGACCCGCGCCTGGACCCGACCGGCCGCCGCGTCGGCTACGTCACCGGCGGCGCGCTGCACGTCGTGGACCTGGAGACGGGCGAGGACCGCGTGCTCGCCTCGCCGGAGCACCCCGACGTGACGTGGGGCCTGGCGGAGTTCGTGGCGGCGGAGGAGATGGGCCGCTACCGCGGCTACTGGTTCTCCCCGGACGGCGAGCACGTCCTGGTGGCCCGCGCCGACAACTCCCCGGTGACCCGCTGGCACATCGCCGACCCGGCCAACCCGGCGACCCCGGCCGCCGAGATCGCCTACCCGGCGGCCGGCACGCCCAACGCCGTCGTGGAGGTCTTCATCCTGGGGCTGGACGGCACCCGGACGCCGGTCACCTGGGACAACGAAACGTTCCCGTACCTGAACACGGCGAGCTGGTCCGCGAACGGCCGCCCGCTGCTCCAGGTGCAGACCCGGGACCAGCGGCGCGTCCAGGTGCTCGCGGTGGGCGCGGACGGCGTCGAGGTCGTGGCGGACGACACCGACCCGGTGTGGCTGGAGATCGTGCCCGGCGCGCCGGCGTGGACCCCGGACGGCAAGCTCGTGCGGGTGCTGCCCGTGGACGGCGCGAACCGCCTGGTGGTCGACGGCACCCCGTGGACCCCGGACGGCTTCCAGGTCCGCTCGGTCGTGGAGGTGGGCGAGGACGTCCTGGTCACGGCGTCCACCGACGACCCGACCCAGGTCCACGTGTACCGGGTGACGGCGGACGAGGTGGTCGCGCTGACCACCGAACCGGGCGTGCACGCGGCGGCCCGTGGCGGTGACACCTTGGTGCTGTCGTGGAGCGGGCTGGACCACTTCGGGGCGAAGGTGTCGGTCGGCGCGCACGAGATCGCTTCGCACGCCGAGACGCCGGTTCTGACGCCGGATGTGCGGTTGTTGACGGTGGGCGAGCGCGGTCTGCGGGCGGCTTTGCTGTTCCCGCGCGATCACGTGAAGGGGACCAGGCTCCCGGTGTTGCTGGATCCGTACGGCGGTCCGCACGCCCAGCGGGTGCTGTCCGCGCGGAACGCTTACCTGGCCTCGCAGTGGCTGGCGGACCAGGGGTTCGCGGTGCTGGTGGTGGACGGCCGGGGGACGCCGGGTCGTGGGCCGGAGTGGGAGCGCTCGATCGCGTTCGACTTCGCCGGTGCGACGTTGGAAGACCAGGTGGACGCGTTGCAGGCCGTTGCGGCGCGGGGAGAGGACCTGGACCTGTCGCGGGTGGGCATCCGGGGTTGGTCGTACGGCGGGTACCTGTCGGCTCTGGCGGTGCTGAGGCGGCCGGACGTGTTCCACGCGGGTATCGCCGGTGCGCCGGTGACCGATTGGCGGCTGTACGACACCCATTACACCGAGCGGTACCTGGGCCACCCGGACGAGAAGCCCGAGGTGTACGACGCCAACTCGTTGATCGACGACGCTCCGAAGTTGGAGCGGCCGTTGATGATCGTGCACGGGTTGGCCGATGACAACGTGGTTGCGGCTCATACGTTGCGGTTGTCTTCGGCGTTGTTGGCGGCTGGTCGGCCGCACACCGTCTTGCCGTTGTCCGGCGTGACGCACATGACGCCGCAGGAGCAGGTGGCCGAGAACCTGTTGTTGTTGCAGGTCGACTTCCTGAAGAAGTCGCTGGGCTGAGGCATTCGCGCTGGAGCGCTGCGTGCTCTCAAGATCAAAAGCGAAAGATCAAAAGAGGCGCTCGCCGCGCGGCAGGCCCCCGGGGGTGGAAGGGCGTCGGTTCGTTCCCCGTACGGCCTGCCGGAGGCAACCACGCTTTGGTCTTCTGCGCAACCGGTGAAGCGTGGTTGCACAGAAGACCAAAGCGTGGTTGGGCTTCGCCCAGGCCGTACGGGGAACGAACCGAGGCCCTTCCTTGGGCTGGTCAGCCCGAGGAAGGGCCTCGGTTGGCTGTCAGGCGTTGCGGACCTGGTACGGGGGGATCGAGTTGCCCAGCAGGGCCAGGTCGTCGATCGTCTCCGGCTGGTAGCCGCATTCCTTGAGGCGTTCGGTCATCAGCGCGGTCGGGTCGGTGACCTCGTCCGCGCGGCCGAACAGGTAGGCCCACTCGTGCTCGTCGGAGCCGTAGTACGCCACCGTCGCGAACACCTCGTTGAAGCGCTGCCACATGCGCTTCAGGGTCGTGTTGCGCCACATCGTCTGGCAGCCGGCCTGGGAGACCACCACGCCGCCCGGGGTGAGGAGGGCCTTGCACATGGCCAGGAACTCCTCGCCGTACAGGCGGTTGTGCTGGGCCTCCTCCTCGCGCTCGTCCGGCAGGTCCACCAGGACGATGTCGTAGCGCTCCGACGTCGTCCGGATGTACTCGTAGCCGTCGATGTACCGCACGCGGACCGGGCCTTCACCACGTTCCGCCGCCGCCAGCTCCTCCAGCGTGTAGCCGTAGGGCAGGTGCTCGGCGCACAGCTTCACGGCCTCTTCGTCGATGTCGATGTGGTCGACCACCGACGCGCCCGCGGCCACCGCCATCTGGCACACCACGCCCTCGCTGGACCCGATCACCAGCACGCGGTCCACGCGGTCCGCGAGCAGGAGCGCCGGGACCATCAGCGCCTCGTGGTAGGTCAGCTGGCTGAACTCGGTGCTCTGCCGGTCGTCGTCGCAGAACAGCGACAACCCCTGGGCGGTGCGGGCGATGACCAGGTGCTGGAACTTCGTCTGGGTGTCGACGACTACCTCGTCGACGTCCCAGACCCTGGTCAGACCGGCCGCGAGCGGTTCGCGGATCAAGACGCCTTCTCCTCACCGACGAGCGCGGGGACCTGGGTGCCCCGGCTGATCATGTCCGTGCGTGCGGAGCGGGCACCCAGCGCCTCGGCCAGGAGCTGCACCGCGAGCGCGGGCTTGGCCCGTGTGCCGCAGGTGAACACGTCCACGAACACCGCTCCGACTTCCGGATAGGTGTGGATGGACGCGTGCGACTCCGACAGCAGGGCCAGCACGGTGACCCCCTGCGGCTCGAACTGCTTGGAGACCACCTCCAACACCGTGGCATCAGCCTGGGTGAGCGCCTCGCCGAGGGCGTGTCGCAGGAACTGCTCGTCGTCGAGCAGCTCCGGGCTCACACCGTCCAACTCGGCCAGCACGTGCTGTCCTGCGAACAAGCCAACCGGCTCGGATTCGCACGGGAGTCCGGACATCAATCACTCCAAACATCTTCAGGAGGGGGGTAAAGCTTCGAACAAACCGTGAGCGCGCTCACCGCACGCAGTACGTGGCCAACGGCTCGAAGCCGTTGAACGCCACCGAGGAGTAGCTCGCCGTGTAGGCGCCGGCGCACAGCAGGTCGACGTGGTCGCCCGCCCGCAGTTCCAGGGGTAGCTCGTAGCAGGTGTTCTGGTACAGGACGTCGTCCGCGTCACACGTCGGACCGGCGATCACCACGGGGCCGCGTGGCCCCTCATCCAGGGAAACACCCTCGCGGCTGGTTCGCAACGGGTAGGCGATCGCTTCGCCCTCCGTCTCCGCCAGACCGCCGTAGCGCCCGATGTCCAGGAACACCCAGCGTCGTTCGTCCGAATAGGACTTGTGCGACACCAGCACCACTTCGGAGCGCAGCACACCGGACTCGGCGACCACCGCGCGACCGGGCTCGATCATCACCTTCGGCACGACCTCGCCGAAGTGGCGGGTCAGGGAGGACCTGATGCCGGCGGCGTAGTCGGCCAGCGCGGGCAACGGGTCCAGGTAGCCCGCGGGCAGGCCGCCGCCCAGGTTCACCGTGCTCAGCTCGACGCCCTCGGCCCGCAGCTTCGCGGTGATCTCGGCGGCGTCGGCGATCGCGCCGTCCCAGCCGTCGGTGGCCAGCTGCTGCGACCCCGCGTGGAACGCCACGCCCAGCGGCGCCAGGCCCAGTTCCCCGGCCAGGCGCAGGAGATCCGTCGCCATCTCGGGCGAACAGCCGAACTTCTTCCCGAACGGGTACGTCGAACCCCGGCTGTCCACCTGGATGCGCAGCATCACCTGCGAGCCGGGGGCGTGCTCGGCCAGCGCCCGCACGTCCTGCTCGCTGTCGGAGACGAAGATCCGCACGCCGCGCGAGTACGCGTAGGCGATGTCCCGGGCCTTCTTGATGGGGTTGCTGTAGGAGATCGTCGCCGGCGCGGCCCCGCGGGCCAGGCACAGGTCGATCTCGTTCGGGCTGGCCACGTCGAAGCTGCACCCCTGCGCGGCGAGCAGCTCGACCACCTCGGGCGTCGGGTTCGCCTTGACGGCGTAGAAGACGCCCACCCCGGGCAGGGCGTCGCGGATCGCGGTGAAGCGGTCGCGCACCGTGGGGAGGTCGATGACCAGGCAGGGCGTGCCGGGTTGCTCATGGTCCAGGAAACGACGAATACGAGCTGTTGCCTCGTGATCAAGCCGTTGGCCGGCAAAGCTCGTCTTCATCTCGCTAGGGGTCCCCCTCCGCAACCGCATGTTGGCACGGCCGTCCACTCTAAGCGGTTTCGGTGAAGATCGCCCTATCGGGACGCGAAGTTGTGATGCAGCTCCACCAACGAGATGTCCGGCGGAGCGCCCACGCGGACCGGCGGACCCCAGAAACCGGCGCCGTTGGTGGTGTAGACCTGCACCCCGTCCACGACGTCCAGACCACTGCGGACGGGCTGCTGGAGGCCCACGGCGAGGTGGAACGGGAACATCTGTCCGCCGTGCGTGTGGCCGGAGAGCTGGAGGTCCACGCCGTGCTTGGCGGCTTCGTGCGCCTGCACCGGCTGGTGCGCCAGGAGGACCACGGGGTTGGCGGGGTCGCGCCCGTCCAGCGCCCGCGCGAAGTCCGGGCCGTCCTGGAAGCTCGCGCCGGTCACGTCGTTCACCCCGGCCAGCTCGAACGACGCGCCCGCCCGCTCGACGCGCACCCGCTCGTTGCGCAGGGGGTGCACGCCCAACCGGTCCAGCTCGGCCAGCCACGGTTCGAAACCGGAGTAGTACTCGTGGTTGCCGGTGACGAAGTAAGCGCCGTGCGTGCTCACGAGGTCACGCAGCGGCGCCGCCGCCTCGCCGAGCTGCTCGACGGTGCCGTCCACCAGGTCGCCGACGATGGCCACCAGGTCCGGCTGCCGCTCGTTGATCATGCGCACGATCCGCTCGGTGTGGGCGCGGCCGAGCAGCGGGCCGAGGTGGATGTCGCTGACGACGGCGATGCGGTACCCCGAAAGCCGCCGGTCCAACTTCGTCAGGTGCACCGGGATCGTCTTGACGCGCGGGTCGCCCAGGGCCTGGGTCGCGCCGTAGCCGACGATGCCGGCCGTCGCGACTCCGCCGGCGACGGCGAGTGACCGGGCGATGAACAACCGGCGATCGGGGTCGGCCGGGTCGGGCGGGTCCGCGGGGCCCGCGCCGACCGCGGCGGGGACCCTGCGGCGGGTGCGGTTGAGGACCAGGCGC
Source organism: Saccharothrix mutabilis subsp. mutabilis (assembly GCF_039521145.1). Taxonomy (NCBI): domain Bacteria; kingdom Bacillati; phylum Actinomycetota; class Actinomycetes; order Pseudonocardiales; family Pseudonocardiaceae; genus Saccharothrix; species Saccharothrix mutabilis. The sequence goes on along the minus strand of NZ_BAAABU010000005.1, from coordinate 153,526 downwards.
GGGATCTCCAGGACGCCGAACACCACGGACAGGTAGAACACGCACGCCAGCCAGATGTACCCCGGCCACGACAGGACCGGCGTCTCGACCACCAGCCCGGCGAGCATCAGGACGAACAGGCCCGCGATCGCGGCGGTCCCGATCCGCCGGGCCCGACCGGGCCGGGTCGTGACCCGGACGGCCCGCCGCCACACGTAGTAGTGGGCGGACCCGATCACGACCGTGAACAGCAACAAGAACAACAACGCCCGGCCTCCCGAAGTCTCCGCCGACCAGTCTCCACGAAACCCGTGAACGGCATGCAACCCACCGGGGGCCCGGGAGCGTGACTAACCCGGTACCGCGGGATGGGGAGGACAGATGGGTGATCGGGACACCGCGTTCGCGGAGTACTTCGCGGCGCGGTCCGAGGCCATGCGCGGCACGGCGTACCTGCTGTGCGGCGACTGGCATCGCGCCGAGGACCTGGTTCAAGCCACTTTCACGAAGCTCTACGTCGCGTGGAAGCGGATCAACCGGCACGAGGCACTCGACGCCTACACCAGGCAGACGCTGGTCCGGACGTTCGTGTCCGACCTGCGCCGCGGCTGGTTCCGCAAGGAGCGCGTGAGCGAGACGACGCCGGAGACCGCGAGCGTCGGTCGCGGGTCCGCGGAGGACCGGTTGGTGCTGCTCGCGGCACTGGCGAAGGTCCCGCCGCGGCAGCGCGCCGTCCTCGTCCTCAGGTACTGGGAGGACCTGTCGGTCGAGGAGACCGCCAGGGCACTGCGCTGTTCCGAGGGAACGGTGAAAAGCCAGGCCGCGCGGGGGCTGCAGACGCTGCGCGGCCTGATCACCCCGCAGCAGGGAGAAAAGGTGCGATGAACGAGCACGAGCTGAAGAGCGCGTTGCAGGACGCGATGGTGGCGAGCAGCCCGCCGCCTCCGATGAGCGCCGAGGGCGCGGTGGCGGCCGGTCGGGCGGCCCAGCGGCGGCGCAAGGCCGCGTGGACCGGCGGTGTGGCCGGGGTCGCGGTGGTGGCGATCGCCGTGGGCGCGGTGCTGGTGCCGCAGCTCACCGGCGGCGGCTCGACCCGGGCCGGCGGCCCGCCGCTGACCACCGGGGCGCCGCCGAGCGCGACGGCCGACCCGTCGGCCGGGCCGACGACCGGCGAGGTGACGGCCACGGACAGCGTCGACCCGTCGGCGTCCAAGCCCGAGTGGCCCGACGGGCAGACCGACCGCACGGCCCGCTCCGGCGCGCGCGCCGACAAGTCCGTCCAGGTGCTCAACGACCTGGGCGCGTCGCTGCCGCCGACCTTCCAGGCGGTGGACAAGCAGTCGCTCGTCCCGGAGGGCGATCCGGACACGTCCTGGTACGGCCCGATGCGCTACACCCAGTCGCAGTTCGACGACTACTACGACGGCGGCAAGGAGAGCTGGGAGTACATGGGCACCAGCCCGGTCACCCAGCAGGGCACCTCCGGCGTCGGCAAGGTGTGGGTCCTGGTCCTCACGAAGGGCAACCGGTTCGCCGACGTCCAGTCGCCGTGCGAGGCCAAGCAGGTGGTGTGGACGATCGACACCGGCGACTGCGTGGTGCGGACCGTCGGCGGCAAGCAGGTGGGCCACCTCACCGCGGCGGCCTCCGCCCGGCGGCCCGACCTCGACGAGGCGGCGATCTTCCGCCACGACGACGGCACCCTGGTCGTGATCGGCCAGGCCAAGGAGTTCCGCCGGACCGGCCACCCGGCGCTGAGCGGGCTCCCGTTCACCGCCGACCAGCTCACGACGTTGGTGACCGACGAGAAGTTCCACCTGGACTGAGTCGGGGAAGGACCCGGGGGGCCGGTGTCGTGACCGGCCCCTCAGGGGTACTCCATCCGGGTGTTCGGGCAGGTACCGTTCCGGTCTGTCATGCGGACGCTGCTCATCGACAACTACGACTCGTTCACCTTCAACCTGTTCCAGTACCTGGCTCGGGTGAACGGGCGGGAGCCGGTCGTCATCACCAACGACGACCCGGGCTTCCGGCTGTCCGACCTGCGCCGGTTCGACAACGTGGTGATCTCACCCGGTCCCGGGCGTCCGCAGAACCGGGCCGACTTCGGCCTGTGCCGCTCCGTCGTCGAGCACGGCGACCTGCCGCTGCTGGGCGTGTGCCTGGGCCACCAGGGGCTCTGCCTGGCCGAGGGCGCCTCGGTGGGGCTGGTGACGCCCCGGCACGGCGTCGTGGACCAGGTCCGCCACACCGGGGTCGACGTCTTCGCCGGGCTGCCGTCGCCGCTGGACGTGGTCCGCTACCACTCGCTGGCCGTCACCGACCTGCCGCCGTCGCTGGAGCCGATCGCCTGGTCGGCCACCGAGGACGTGCTGATGGGCGTGCGGCACCGGACCCGGCCGATGTGGGGCGTGCAGTTCCACCCCGAGTCCATCTGCACCGAGCACGGCCACGACCTGCTGGCCAACTTCCGCGACCTGACCGGCGGCTTCTCCGCGGCCACGCCCGAACCGCCGCCCGTGGCGGCCCCCGCGCCCGTGACGCGCGAGGTGCTGGTGCGGCGGCTGGACGTCCACCCCGACCCCGAAGCGGTCTTCCAGGCCCTGCACGGCGCCGCCCAGGACGCGTTCTGGCTGGACAGCAGCCTTCCGGGGGAGCGGGGCCGGTTCTCGGTCATGGGGGACGCGAGCGGGCCGCTGGCGCGCGTGGCGACCTACGACGTGTGGACCGGCCGGGTGCGGGTGGGCGAGGAGGAGTTCGCCGGGCCGTTCCTGTCGTGGCTGGAGGCCGATCTCGCGGCGTGGCGGGTCGCGCAGCCCGAAGTGCCGTTCGACTTCGCCCTGGGCTGGGTCGGTTACCTCGGCTACGAGCTGAAGGCCGAATGCGGTGGTGAAGCGGCCCACCGTTCGGAGCAGCCGGATGCGGCGTTCGTGTTCGCCGACCGGGCCGTCGTGTTCGACCACGTCGAGCGCCACGTGTACCTGCTGACGCTGTCCGACGACGGGTGGCTGGAAAGCACGACGGCGTTGCTGACCGGTTTCACCGCGCCCACCGCGCCCGCGCCGGCGAAGGCCCGCGCGGAATCCGTCCAGCTCAGGCACAACCGGGCGCACTACCTGAAGCTGGTCGACGCCTGCCAGGAGGCCATCACGGCGGGCGAGACCTACGAGGTGTGCCTGACGAACATGGTGACCTGGCGGGGCGCGGTGGACCCGTGGGACGCCTACCGGTTCCTGCGCGCGGAAAGCCCCGCCCCGTTCGGGGCGTTGCTCCGTTTCGGTGCGCTCTCCGTGCTCAGCACTTCACCCGAGCGGTTCATCCGGGTCGACCGCCGGGGTGTCGTGGAATCCGAACCAATCAAGGGCACCCGGCCGCGCGGCGCGACGCCCGCCCGGGACGAAGCTTTGCGCACAGCCTTGGCGACCAGCCCGAAGGACCGCGCCGAGAACCTGATGATCGTGGACTTGGTGCGCAATGATCTGGGCCATTGCGCGGAAGTCGGCAGCGTCGAGGTGCCCCGGATCTTCGCGGTGGAGACCTACGCGACGGTGCACCAGCTCGTGAGCACCGTTCGGGCGACACTTCGGCCGGGCAGTTCGGCGGTCGCGGCGGTTAGGGCGGCGTTCCCCGGCGGGTCCATGACGGGTGCGCCCAAGATCCGGACAATGCAGATCATCGACGGGCTGGAAGCAGGCCCGAGGGGTGTCTACTCGGGTGCGCTGGGTTACTTCTCACTGACCGGAACGGCCGACTTCAGCATCGTCATCAGGACGCTGGTGGTGGACCGGGACAAGGTGAGTTTCGGGGTGGGCGGGGCGGTCATCGCCCTGTCCGACCCGGCGGAGGAATTCGAGGAGACGGCGGTGAAGGCGACCGCGCTCCTGCGCCTGCTGGACACGGCCTTTCCGGGCCGCGCGAATCGCTCAGCGGTGCCCTGACCTGGGTCTTCCCCCGCGGTCGGCCCGGGGCGCGACCGCGGGGGAAACGACACCCGGGTTCAGGACGCGTGCGCTTCCTGGAACTGCACGACCAGGCCCTGGGGAATCCGGCCGCGGTCCGAGATCTGGTGGCCCTGCGCCCGCGCCCAGTCCCGAATGGCCTGGGCCTGGGCCTTGTCACCAGCCTTTACCGTGCTCTTGCCGCTGCCCTTGCGCTGCTTGCGGCCACCCGCGCGGCGCGCCTTGGCGACGAAGTCGGCCAGGGAGTCGCGGAGCTTGTCCGCATTCTCCTTGGACAGGTCGATGGAGTACTCCACACCGTCCAGCGCGAAGGTCACGGTCTCGGCGGCTTCGCTGCCGTCGAGGTCGTCGATGAGTTGGACGACGGTCTGCTGTGCCACTGTTCCTCCGTGTGTGCTCGCATAGCGCGTGATGCCGTCGACTCCTATCTGCGCCACACGCTTCGATCGACACCATAGTGCACGGAAGGAATATCGCCTAACCTTTCGTCCCGAAAATGTGACTGATGCCCCCGGACGGGTCATTTCGGCCCGTTAACCGCCACCCCCGAAATGTGAGGACACCCTTCGGGGCTCCGCGTGGTGCCCGTCACACCCGGTCGAGTGGCCTATCCTGGGGTGCAGGGGTACCCGCCCAGGGTAGGGAGGCCGGGAGCGATGCACGGTTACACAGCGGACAAGGACGCCTTCCTCAAGCGCCTGCGCCGCATCGAGGGCCAGGTCCGCGGTCTCCAGCGGATGGTGGAGAACGACGAGTACTGCATCGACGTGCTCACCCAGATCTCGGCGGCGACCAAGGCCCTCCAGGCGGTCTCCCTGGGCCTGCTGGACGAGCACCTGAAGCACTGCGTGGCCCAGGCGGTGGCCGAGGGCGGCGACGTGGCCGAAGAGAAACTCGCCGAGGCGACCGCGGCCATCACCCGCCTGGTCCGATCGTGAACCCTGCGGTCAACCCGCGGGACCTGATCGAGTAGAGTGCACAGGCGTCAGCCCCCGTAGCCCAATCGGCAGAGGCAGCGGACTCAAAATCCGTCCAGTGTGCGTTCGAGTCGCACCGGGGGCACTCCTCCTCCACACCACCGCCGCCGTGCTCCCGCCGGCGCTTGGTCGGCGCGTCCACTTCGGAGACCCGCGTTGTTCGACATCGACGAGTTGCGCGTGCTCCAGAAGGGGTTGGTGGAACTGCGGTTCCTCGCCTCGGACGTCGACTGGGCCGGGCAGGGCAGCCCGTTGCTCGGCGGGACGCTGTCGTGAACCGGATGCGGCCGTTCGGCGCGACCGAACACGAAGTCCAGCAGTTGGTGGACGAACTCGACGCCGGCCTGGAGTAGCGCATATCGCCCGTGTATCGGGAAAGAGCACGCGATCCCGCAACACCGCGCACTGCCGTGGCGACAAATGGCCCCGTTGCCGATGGTCGAGGCCTTGCTCAACGACGGGCGGCCGAAGCGCTCCTCGTTCTACCCGCAGGTCGGGCACTGAACGTCCACATCGCTCAGTCCGCGGTCCGCCGGCGGTAGAGCAGCGTCGCCAGCAGGAACGAGCCGACGAGCAGGCCGCACGACCACGCCAGCGCGAGCGTCGCGTTCGACCCGATCGGCGTCCCGGTCAGCAACCCGCGCACGGTCTCGGTGAGCGGCGTGATCGGCTGGTGCTCGCTGATCACCCGCAGGACGCCGGGCATCGTCCCCGGCGGCACGAAAGCGCTGCTGAGGTAGGGCAGGAACAGCATGAAGAAGCTCAACGCGCTGGCCGACTCGACCGACTTCGCGACCACCCCCAGCGCCGCCGCCAGCCACGACAGCGCCAGCACGTAGAGCAGCACCAGCCCGGCGGCGGCCAGCCACTCCACGACGCCCGCGGACGGGCGGAAGCCGAACAGCACGGCCGCCACCACGACGATGGTGGTCGACAGGGCGTTGCGGGTGGCGCTGGCGACCACGTGCCCGGTCAGCAACGCGAAGCTGTTGACCGGCATGGACCGCAGCCGGTCGACCACGCCGTTGGACATGTCGTCGGCGACGGACATCGCGGTCGACGCCGCGCCGTACCCCGTGCACAGCAGGATGATCCCGGGCACGACGTAGTTCACGTAGGCGGTGCCGGTGTTGATCGCGCCGCCGAAGACGAAGACGAACAGCGTCATCATCAGCAGCGGCAACAGGATCGACATGATCAGCGTCTCGACGTTGCGGCGGCTCAGGCGGATGCTGCGGCCGATCAACGTCATCGAGTCGGCGAGGGCGTGGCTCATGCCGGGACTCCTTGCGGCGCGGTGAGGGCGAGGAACACGTCGTCGAGGGTCGGGCGGTGCGACGACACGCGGGTCACGGGGACGCCGGCCGCGCGCAGGTCGTCCAGCAGGCGGTGGAGGTGGGCGGCGGAGCCGTCGGACGGGACGCTGAGCACCAGCCGTTCCGGGTCCGGGAAGCCGTCGAGCCGGGCGGTCGCGGCGCCCAGGTCGGCCGCGGTGGCGAAGGAGAGGTCCACGCGGTCGCCGCCGACCTGGGCCTTGAGCGCGTCGGCCGTGCCCTCGGCCGCGACCTTCCCCCGGTGCAGCACGACGATCCGGTCCGCGAGCCGGTCCGCCTCCTCCAGGTACTGGGTGGTGAGGAAGATCGTCGTGCCGGTGTGGACGAGGTCGCGGATGGCGTCCCACATCGTCGCGCGGCTGGCCGGGTCGAGGCCGGTCGTCGGCTCGTCCAGGAAGATCACCTCGGGGCGGGCGACGAGGCTCATGGCGAGGTCCAGGCGGCGGCGCATGCCGCCCGAGTACGTCCGCACCCGCCGGTCCGCGGCCCCGACCAGGTCGAAGCGCTCCAGCAGCTCGTCGGCCCGGCGCCGCGCGCCGGCCCGGCCCAGGTGCCGCAGCCGGCCGATCACGGCGAGGTTCTCCCGGCCGGTCTGCTCGGCGTCCACCGCCGCGTACTGGCCGGTCAGGCTGATCGCGGCGCGCACCCGCGCCGGTTCGCGCACGACGTCGTGCCCGGCCACGCGGGCCCGGCCGCCGTCGGGGCGCGACAGCGTGGTGAGGACGCGGATGGTCGTCGTCTTGCCCGCGCCGTTGGGCCCGAGCAGGGTGAAGACCGTCCCGGCCGCCACGCGCAGGTCCAACCCGTCCAGGACGACGGTCGGTCCGTACCTCTTCCGCAGGTCAACGGCTTCCACGATCATGGCGACTCCCTTATTGCGTATGTCCTACGCGAAATAGCGTAGCTCATACGCAATTACGGGCGGAAGCCCTAGACTCGACCACGATGACCGAGATGCCCGCCGACATCGCGCTGCTCTGGGGCCTGCGCGAGGCGCCACGCCGAGGACGCCGGCCGACCCTGACGGCGGCGGACGTCACCCGGGCCGCCATCGCCGTGGCCGACGCCGAAGGGCTCGCCGCGGTGTCGATGGCGCGCGTGGCGGCCGAACTCGGCAACTCCACGATGGCGCTCTACCGGTACGTCAAGAGCAAGGACGAGCTGCTCACGCTGATGTCCGACGCGGCGCTGGACGACCCGCCCGAGCTGCCCGCCGACGGCGACTGGCGCTCCGGCATCACGTTGCTGGCCCTGGGCATGCTCGACGTCCTGCGCCGCCACCCGTGGTACGTGCAACTGCCGGTCAGCGGCCCACCGGCGGGCCCGCGCAACCTCCAGTGGTTCGACCGCCTCCTGACCGCCCTGGCCGACACCCCGCTGGACGAGGGCGAGCAGGTCGGCGTGGTGATGGGCCTGCTCACCTTCGTCCACGGCGAGATGCGGCTGCGCACCGAACTGGCGGCGGGCTACCGCGACAACCCGGAGTCCTTCGGCCGCGCCTACGCGGCGGCCCTGCGGCAGGTGGTGGACCCGCGCTCGATGCCGGCGCTGCGGAGGGTCGTCGACGCCGGCGTGTTCGACCTGGACACCCTCTACGACGAGCCCGACCTGGACGCCGAGTTCAAGGCCACCCTCGACCGCTACCTGGACGGCGTGGCCGCGCACCTGGAGCGGCGCGGTCAGAGCATGGGCGGCAACAGCCGGTAGGACTCGGTGTAGTAGTCGCCGGTGCGCCGGCGGTGGTCGTCCGGGTCGGCATCGGGGTCGTACTCGGGCGCGTTCTTGATCTGCTCCTTGGTGCGGTCGACGTAGACCTTGCGCTCCTCGTGGTCCACGCGATGCACCGTCCCGACCGGCAGCACCACCTTGCGCCCGAAGATCCACGGCCCGGTGTCCACCATCAGGCAGTCGGCCGGCACAAGGGCGTTGTCCTCGTCCACCTTGCCGATACCACCGTCGGTGGCCTCGACCTCGTACCCGATCAACCCGGTGTCCGGCCGCGGCTCGCCACTGCCCTCCCTGGTGTCCCGGTCCTCACGCTCGGCCAACCACGTCGGATCACGCCACACGAAGGGGACGAACGGAAACGGTTGCATGTCAACCTCCCAGATCGTTACCACCCCTCCGGATTACCCGCGATCAAGGGCCGGAACACTTGCCCTGACACCGGTGTCACCGTCCATGATCAGTCTCATGACGTCTTTCGACCCGCACGCGCTCCTGGCGGAGAGCCGCTTGGGCGTACTGGCCACCCTGAAGTCCGACGGCCGCCCGCAGTTGTCCCCGGTGACCCCGTTCTACGACCGTGCGTCGGGCAAGATCCTGATCTCGACGCGGGAGGGCCTGGCCAAGACCTCGAACCTCCGCCGAGACCCCCGCGCGGCCCTGGAGGTCACCAGCCCGGACGGCTGGTCCTGGGCCACCGCCGAGGGCACGGTCACCCTCACCGGCCCGGGCGCCGACCCGCACGGCCCGGAAGTGGAAGCCCTGGTCGACTACTACCGCTCGGCAGCGGGCGAACACCCGGACTGGACGGAGTACCGCACGGTGATGGTCGCGGACCGCCGGGTCCTGATCACGCTGTCGGTGGACCACGTCTACGGCGCGAAGCTCCGCTGAGGTCTAGCAGCGCGCTGGGTCGGTCGGGAGCATGAGGACGCACGTTGGTGGTTCGGCGGTGTTCTTGACGTCCGGCACGCGCAGGATCGTGATGGGGCGGTGGTCGCCGGTGCGGCCCGCGCGGAAGTCTATTGCCCCGGACGCGCCGTCGTAGCAGTTGCCGCGGGGTGCGTCCGGGGTGGTGGGGCAGGTGAGTTCCAGCAGTTCGTGTGAGATCGCCGCCCGGTTCGGGGTGTGGGGGGTGGGGTGGGTCCGGGCTGACAGGTTCCAGCGGATCGCGTGCAGGAACAGGCCGGCGCTGTCGTAGGCGATGGCCACCCGCTCCCCGATCCACGGCACCTTCTCCTTGTCCAGCAACGAACCCAGCGCACGCCACGCCGGCGGGTCCTCATCGGTGGACTGACGCAGGTCGCGCAAGGCGGAGCACAGGGCCGTCGGGGGCGTGGGCGGCTCGGGAGCGAGGCAGGTTCGGTTGTCCATGACCGCCACGCCGCCCAGCGACACATACAGGATCTCCTTGCCCGCGTAACCCGCCTTGTCGCGCTTGTCCGGCTGCGCCACGAAACGAGCCACGGTGTCACCGCCCAGGATGATCGGGAGGTTGCCGGCGCACTCGGTCAGCACCCGGTCCAGGAAGCCGTCGAAACCGGACTGCCTCCCGGCGTAGAACGCGATCCTGGCCCCGCACAACGGCTTCGCGCTGCTCACCGCGCCATCCCAATACCGGAACGACGACTCACCCACCTGCGCCGCCAGTTCGTCGCGCAACGAAGCCAAGTAGCCGTCACCCGGGATGTCGCGCTGCTGGTACACGTCCACCGGCCGCTGCGAACGGTCGGCGTAAGCCTTCACGACCGCCGCCTGGGCGCGGTTGCCCGGGACGAACTGGAAGTACATCGGCGAACGCGCGGCCACGGTGTCACCGGTCAAAGTGGTGCCGATGACCGGAATCCCGTTGTCGCCCAACGCGGCTATCGCGGTTTCCACGGGGTCCACGGTGCGGCCCATCCCGACCACGCCCATCAGGGACGGATCGGACCTGAACAGCGGGATGAGGAAGTCGTCGGTCACCTCCCGCGCGCGGTTCATCTCGTAGCCGCCGTTGGCGATCAGCACACGCAGCAACGGGCCGTTGTGGTCGCTGGGGACGTTGTCCTGCGACTGGCGCAGCAACAAGCCCGTGAGCTGCTCGGTGGCCGAGTCGGCGGACCCCAGCTCACCCTCCGGGTTGGTCAGCTCGGAGAAGTAGACGATGCTGACCAGCGGACGGTCCGGGTCCACCGCGTGCAGCTCTTCCGCTCGACCGTTCAGCTCGAAGATCGCCCGCTGCGCCGCCCGGAGCCGCTCGTTGTCGCCGAAGACCTGGGCCGCGTTGTCGCTGAAACCCACGCACTCGCCACCCCGCGCGTCCTCGACCCACCGAACGCCGACGCCCGCGCGCGGCGACGGCAGGCAGTCACCGGTCGCCCGGGGCCACAGCCACGACCCGCCGGTGGTGACGGCGACGGCCAAAGCGATCACCATGGCCGGCACGAGGAACGAACGGCGGGCGGGCACGGGAACCGGACGCGGCCGGATCGGTTCCACCGCGGTGTCGTCGTCCGGCGACAGGTCGACCGTGATCACCCGCATGCCGTCCCCCAGCAGGCGCTTGCGGCTCGGCCGGTCGACCCACGCGTCCAAGTCGTCACCGATCCGGTGAACCGGTTGCGCCATGCCGGTTTTCGTCAACCACTGCGGGTGATCGCGCATGGTGGCCACGACGAGCAGTGGCGCGTGCGCGGGGGACTCCTTGCGGACGTCGTTGACCAGGTGCAGCAGCTCACCGCCGGCGTTGTCCTCGGTGACGTTGTTCAGCAGCAGCAACGGGTACGTCGTGCGGCGGAAGCGGCGCAGGCGGGGAGTTCCGGTGCCGTAGGCGGTTCTGAGGTCGTTCAGGAACGCGTGCACGAGGAGTTTCTTGAGTTCCCACAGGCCTTGCTCGTCCTCTTCGTGGTCCCGCTGCGCGGCGAGGCGCTCGGCGAAACCGACGAACCCGGTGGAGTGGCCGGGCAGCGCGAACCGTTGGCGCATCAACCACCGCGGCTCCGCGCCGAACGGCCACACCCCGCGCGACCAGAGCCAGAAGCGCAACGGCCGGTGCCACGCGACGAAGAGCGCGACGAAGAACTGCGCCCACGGCGGAAGCGCCGCCCGCGCCGCCGCACCGGCCTCGGCCCGCGCCGGATCCGGCTCCACCCGCCGCCTGCGCCAAGCCCCGGCGAGACCACCGTCCCGGGTCTGCCGCGTGATGTCGTCCACCAGCCGGAAGTGCGGGAACGCCCGAACCCGCTGGTCTGCGAACCGGTCCTCCGCCAACCGGTCGCGCACCTCCACCAGCAGCGGCAACAGCGGTGGCCGCTGTTTCGCGGAAACCTCGGCAACCGGCGGGTTCTCCGCGTCCACCCTGGCGAACAGGACCTTCGGCGGCTCAGCGTCCGCGAGCCTGCGGGCCAACGCGACGGAGAAGCGTTCGGCCGCCGGCTGCCCGATCAGACAGACCAACGGCAACGCCCGTTCGCCGCGCTGGGGCCGGTCCAGCAAGGCTTTCAGCACGCGCGAGACGCTGTGCAGGCCGCGTAAGGCAGGGGTGGACAAGGTTCTCCCCGTTCGCTTGAGACATCACCGCGAGTATCGCTCCACACGCGGATGTCGTTGCGCAACAGGAACTTTCCATCCGCGCCCGATCGAACGAACTCGCCATTGCCTACGACGTCGTCCTGCTGCGATCAAGGCGCTGGGGGAAGCCCGTCGAGGAGCAGGCGAACCGCCTCCGCCTCCGCGAGGCGACTCTGAGCGCGGTAAAGGCTGTGCGCCTGGTGCAAGACCTCGCGCGCCTCCGCGTGGTCCCCGACCGCGGCCAGGCAACGGCCGAGACCCGCAGTGCTGTCCGCCGCGCCATAGGCGTTGCCCAGCTGCCGGCGCAGCCGGAGGGCCTCCCGGTACAGCGCGACGGCCGTGCGGTGGTCGCCGGAACGGACGTGCGCGTCGGCCAGGCAGTCCAACGACGCCGCTTCGCCGTCCAGGTCCTTCAACTCCCTCGACAGCTCGAGCGACCGGGCGCACAGCTCACGCGCTTGCCCGTGCTCGCCGAGACGGGCCTGGTAGCTGCCGGCGAGGTTGAGCGCCCTGGCCTCCCACACCGGCGTGCCGGCGTCGCGGAACAGCGGCCACGCCAGCATCGCGTGTTCCAGCGCCTTCGCGTAGTCCCCGCGAACCTCCCACGCGTGGGCGAAGTTCTGGTGCGCTCGACCCTCCTCCCGCAGGTCACCCGTGCGCACCGCCAGTTCCAGCGCCCGGGTCAGGTGCCGTGCCGCCTCGTCGTGCGAACCTCGCCGGGACGCGGCGAAACCGAGGTACCGGTGAGCCTTGCCCCGCAGGGCGTCGTCGTCCAGCGCCTCGGCCGCGTCCAGCGCGTCCTGCCACAACGTGAAGTGGTCGTGGACGTGACCGCGCCGCCAGTGGAACGTGTCGAGCGCGTACGCGAGCTGCCAGACCTTGGCGTGCCGGCGGTGGGCGACGGCGACCTTCCCCGCGCTCAGCAGGCAGGCGTGTTCGGCGTCGAGCCAGTCGAGGGCCGCGGTGCGGTCCGGGAAGTCCAAGGGCAGGCAGCCGGCGCTCGGCTCGGTCGTGGGCACCCTCGTCCGCTGGCCGTCGACCCGGACGGACGCGGCGAGCGCGGTGTGCAGGTGGAAGTCCACGAACCGCTCCTGCGCGGCGGTCCGCTCGACCGCGCTGTCGACCCGCTCGGCCTTCTCGCACGCCCACAGGCGGACCAGGTCGTGCATCCGGTAGCGGCGGGGCGCGTGGTTCTCCACCAGGTGCGCCTCGACGAGGTGCCGCAGGAGCCGCCGCCCCTCGGCCTCGGGCACCGCCGCCAGGCTCGCCACGGCGGCGGTCGTCGTGTCCGGCGCCGTCACCTGGCCGAGCAGCCGGAACAACCGCGCCTCGGCGGCGGGCAGCGCGCGGTAGGACCAGTCGAACACCGCGCGGAGGTCGTGCTGCGGCACCCGGCCGTGGAACGCGTCCAACCGTCGCCCGGCGTCGCGCAGCTCGGCCACGAACTCGTCCAGCGGGAAGCGCGGGTACATGCTCGCCCGCGCGGCGACGATGCTCAACGCCAGCGGCAGCCGGCCGCTCAGCTCGACCAGGGCCCGAACCGCGTCCCGCTCGGCCGCGACCCGGTCCGCGCCGAGGTAGCCCACGAGCATCTCGACCGCGGCTCGCGCGGTCAGCACGTCCAGCGACAGCAGCCGCGCGCCGTGCGCACCCGCGAGACCGCTCAACGTGTTGCGGCTGGTCACCAGCACGGTCGACGTGCCGCTGCCGGGCAGCAGCGGCAGCACCTGCTCCTCGTCCACGGCGTTGTCGAGCACGACCAGCACCCGGCGGCCGGCCAGCAGCGTCCGGTACAGCGCGGCCTGCGCGTCGAGGTCGGCGGGGATGGAGGCGGCGGCGACGCCGAGCGCGTCCAGGAAACCCCGCACGGCGACCGCGGGGTCCAGCGGCTTGCCGCCCGGGTCGAACCCGCGCAGGTTGACGTAGAGCTGCCCGTCGGGGAAGCGGGACTGGTTGAGGTGGGCCCAGTGCAGCGCGAGCGACGTCTTCCCGACGCCGCCCATGCCGCCGATCGCCGAGATCGCGACGGTCGTGCCCTGTCGGGCGTCGTCCACGGCTTCCGCGAGCACGGCGAGTTCCGGCTCGCGACCGGCGAACGAGCGCGGAGCGGCGGGCAGTTGGCGGGGCGCGATCGCGTCCGCGGTGGCGGGCACGTGGATGTGGACCCCGCCCGAGATCGTGCCCGCCTGCACCGCGGTGTGCGGGTTGCCCTCGATGTCGTTGCTTGTCGTGGCGGTGTCGTCCGCCATCCGGTGCTCCAGGGGCGTGTTGGACGAATGAGCGGGAGAGTAGTGCTTGCGCTGTCCCGTACTGGCGGGTTCGCGCGAACTCGGCTTCCGGCCGCAGAATTGCGGATTTGTTGGGATCTACGCGGAACGGCGGCGGTTGTGCGACGATCCGTCCGTTGCGCGCCCGTCGACCGAAAGTCCCATCGCGATGAACCGATTGCTGATCCAGCCCGTGGCGAACACCGAGGCCGAGCGCAACAGGAACAAGACGCTGCACAAGGACGTGCCGTTCAGCGAATCCCCGTTCCGGTCGAAGTTGGCGGACGGCGAACTGGCCGCCTTGGAGCGGCTGCACCCGGACGGCCGGGCCCGGTTCTGGGGCACCCGCCCCTTCCTCGACAAGGCCATGCGGCAGGTGGAACTGGGTGATGTCGCCCTGTTCGCCTGGGACAAGCACATCCGGGCGATCGGCGAGGTCGGCGTGAGCTTCCGCAACCAGGCGTTCGCGGACGAGCTGTGGAAGGAGCCGGGCGACGCGGACAGCTTCGTCAACGTGTACAGCCTGATCACGCTGGACGAAGAGGTCGAGATTCCCTACCAGGATCTCGCGGACGTTTCGGACGGGCGGCTCTCGGGCCCGTTCCAGTCCGGTCGGGTGGTCCGGGACGAGGTCCTCGTTCGCCAAGTCCTGGAAGGCCTCGGCCGACGCGCGGCGGAGGTGGCCGAAGCCGGCGACAAGTACGTGGAGTCGCGGTTGGAACAAGGCCTGGTCGTGGAACTCGAGAACTTCCTCACCTCGGAAGTCACCTACGGCCGCACCGCTCGCGACGTCACCGTCCACCGCGCGGAGTCGCTGCTGATGACCGAGTACGTGAAAGCGCACTCCGACCTCGAGTTCCGGCGACTCAGGTCGGCGGCCGGCATCTCGGACATGTACGTGCTCCGGCCCGAGGGTGCGGAGATCATCGAGGCCAAGGGCGGGTTCACGCGGGAACGCGTGCGCCAGGCGGTGGCCCAGCTCCTGCACTACGCACCCCACCGCCCGAAGGACGTCGAGGTGGTGCGCCTGACGGCGCTGTTCCCCGCCCGTCCCGACAACGACGGCGTGAAGTTCCTGCACGACCTGGGCATCGACTGCGTGTACCGCAGCGTGCCGGGGCGGTTCGAGCGGCTGGAAGCCCCGGCGGCGCGCCGGACGCACATGAAGCCGGTGTGGAACGACAACGTGCCGGAGTAGCGGCTACCCGCGCAGCCGCAGGAGGAAGTCCTGGGTCTCGGCGTCGGTCGAGTACAGCCGGCAGCCCAGCATCGCGCGGCTGGCCAGCACCCAGTAGATGTTCAGCGCCAGCGGCAGGTACTCCTCGGGGGACAGCCCGTTGACCCGGTCGTCCCTGCTCTCCTTCGGCTGCGCCACCCACCGGTCCGCACGCCACACCAGGTCCGGCCCCATGATCACGCCGCCGTAGTCGTACTCGAGGCCCTGGCACGTGTACACGCAGCCCACCTGGTCTTGGCCGCCCGGGTCCGTCGCCCAGTACTTGCGTCCCGGGGCGGTCACATTGCCGTTGGGGTCCCGGTGTTCCACGTGCGCGTTCCACGGGCGGTGCCAGGTCCGGTCCACGCCGTTCCGGTCGGTCCAGCGGAGCACCACGTCGTTCACAAGTGGTTGCTTGGCGCTGACTTCGGTCCAGGGCCAGCAGAAGCCCGCCGCGACGCGCGCCGTGACGCCCTCGCCGCTGTGGTGTCGGATCCACGTGTCCAGGTCGTCCGGGTCGCGGGCGATGTCGAAGTCGAAGGCGCGGTCCGCCCACGCCTCGGGGTACGTGTCCCGGGACAGCAGACGGCCGAGCCAGTTGAGGTAGGACTGGGACCCGCCGCACCGGAACTGGCTCTTCAGCTCCACGTGGCGGAAGTCGGCCCCCAGCCGCAGCGCCTCCTGCCGCAGCTCCTCGACGCGGTAACCCTCGTTCGGCAGGATCACCTGCCGCTCGTCCAACAGGAACACGCTGACCGGCGCGCACGTCATGAGCCGCTCCAGCTGCCAACCGTTGCGCTCGAGCCGTTGCGCCTCGTCCACCACGGGCACGATCGGCGTCGACGGCGGGTGCGAACTCGGGTGGCCGAACATGCCCCGGGCGCCGGCCACGCCCTCGACGTCGCGCCTGAGCTGCGCGACGAGAGTGCCGGACGGGGTGAGGTACCGGGCCTCCGTCTTGACCCGCGACCGCCGGCGCGTGAGATCCACGACCAGGCGGAGCGCGATCACGGACTTGCCGGTGCCGGGACCACCGGACACGACGATCACCCGTTTGCGCTCCGCGGTCAGGTCGGTCGCGGCGTTCCACACCAGGGCTTGCGCCTCCAGTTGCGCACCGATCAACCGGAACTGCGATCGCTGGTCCATCACGGCGCTGATGTCGTTGAGGAGCTTGGCCGATGGCCGCGGCTCGAGCGCGAGGAAGGCGGTGACCTGTTCCTCGGTCGGTGGCACCAGGTCGCCGCACCGCAGCAGGCCCGCGAGGGTGCTCGGATCGGGTTCGGCCAGCTCGCGACGCCCCAGCACCGGCACGTCGCCGCTGCCGACGCTGCCCCGGACCGACTCGCTGAGCAGCGCGGTCGTCCGGTCGTCGGCGTTGTGCAGGACCGCGGCGCCGCGGAACTCCAGCTCCAGCGCCTCGTCCGCGAGCCACTGCTCCAGGTGCCCGACGTATCCCGCCGCCTGCCGGCAGGGGTGGCCGCGGTGCTCGCCGCGGGTCCGGGCGAGGGCCGCGTCGGCGCTCGAGACCTCGTCCCACTGCTTAAGCTCGACCACCACACCGGTCAGACCACCGTCCGGCCGCGCCCCCAGGACCAGCGCGTCGACCCGCTCGGAGGTCCGGGGCAGTTCGTACTCGAACAGCAACGCGAGGTCCCGCAGCCCGGCCCGGACGAGGGCGTCGACCAGCACCGGCCAACTGTTGCGCCAACTCCGCAACTCGGCGTCGCCGGGCGCTTCACCGCGCCGCCTGCGGAAGTCGTCCGCGCACCGGCGGACGAACGCGTCGGGGGCGGACCGCAACAACTCGACCGCCACGCCGACCGTGCCCAGGTACACCTTCATGATCAAGGATTACCAGTCTGGCACCGTGTAGGGGTGCGTTCGAACGATGATGTCGGGCAGTCGCCCGTTCAGGTGGACCGGTCGTGGGGTGATCGGGTTGAGCGGCTGATGGTGTCGTTGGGGTCGCTCAACCGGCACCGGGCGGACGAGCACACGGGGTTTTGTGGTTCGGTCGCGTTGATGTGGGCGTTCGGGCAGCTCGCCGCGGGGCGGGGGCGGTTGTTCGGGTGGCCCGAGTTCCGGGAGGGGGTGGGGGCGGTGTTGTCCGAGTTCGGGACGTCGCGGAACACGCCCCAGTACCCGTTCTGGCACCTCGGGTCGGACGGGGAGTTGTGGGAGCGGCACGGGCTGGTGAAGGAACCCACGTCGGCGGATGTGGAGGCGGTGGCCGGGTTCACCGAGCAGGCTGCCGCGTTGTTGGGTGATCCGGCGGTGCGGGCGCAGGCCGTCGACGTGGTGCGGGCCGCTTACCTCGCCGACCTGGAGGACCAGCCCTCGCTGTTGCGGCGGGTCGGGTTGCCGGTGCCCGTGGCGCCGTCCGCGGTGGACGTGTTGGAGCGGCTGGTCGGGCGGGAGATCACCACGGTGGACGGCAGTGTCAACCGGGTGCTGGAGGTCGACCCGCGGAACGCCCTGGTCGCCACCTCCCGGTCGCCGCAGGGGAAGTTCGTGCCGGTCGCGTGGGTCCAGGAGGGGTTGGACAAGCTGTTCGCGCGGGGGCGGGTGGCGGCGTCCGTCGAGGAGTTGCGGTACCGGAGCGCGTTCGTGGCGGCGGTGTTGGCGCCCTGCCGCGGGCCGTGGTGACCAAGAACCCGGCCGCGGTGTCGCTCGGGTACGCGCCGGACGCCCGGGACCGGCAGTTCGCCGTGCTGGACCGGACGGCGGTGGCGAAGTACCGC
This sequence comes from Saccharothrix mutabilis subsp. mutabilis, assembly GCF_039521145.1. NCBI lineage: Bacteria > Bacillati > Actinomycetota > Actinomycetes > Pseudonocardiales > Pseudonocardiaceae > Saccharothrix > Saccharothrix mutabilis. The sequence goes on along the minus strand of NZ_BAAABU010000005.1, from coordinate 135,773 downwards.
GTCGAGCAAGGGGCGTTGCGGCACGTGCTGATCGGCGACGCCGCCGTGGGGACGTGTGCGCTGTGCGGGCGGGAGCTGCCGGTGAACCTGCTGGTCGCCGCGCACATCAAGCAGCGGGCCGAGTGTTCGGACGACGAGCGCAACGACCTGCGGAACGTGGCGATGCTGGCGTGCTCCCTGGGCTGCGACCGGTTGTTCGAGCTGGGCTACGTGACCGTCGGGCCGGACGGGACGGTGCTGGCCACCCCCGCCGAAGGGGCGCTGGCCGAACAACTCGCCATCCTGGCCGGCCGGGTGTCGCACGCGCACCACGCCGCGTCGGCCGGTTACTTCGCGTGGCACCGTGAACACGTGTTCGAGCGGGGCGTCCGGTCTGTTGTCGGTGGGGGTCGTTAGGATCGGTTCGTGGCTTCGCACGAGGTCTTGCGGAGGGTCTTCGGGTACGACTCCTTCCGTGGGGACCAGCAGGAGATTGTCGAGCACGTCATCGCCGGTGGTGACGCGCTGGTCCTCATGCCCACGGGTGGCGGCAAGTCGTTGTGCTACCAGATCCCCTCGCTCGTGCGGGACGGGGTCGGGGTGGTCGTTTCGCCGCTCATCGCGTTGATGCAGGACCAGGTGGACGCCCTGCGCGACCTCGGCGTGAAAGCCGGGTTCCTCAATTCCACCCAGTACCCCGACGAGCGGTCGATGGTGGAGGCCGAATTCCTCGCCGGGGAACTGGACCTGCTCTACCTCGCCCCCGAGCGGCTGCGGGTGGAGCAGACCGTCCGGTTGCTGGAACGGGGTCGGATCGCCCTGTTCGCGATCGACGAGGCGCACTGCGTGTCGCAGTGGGGCCACGACTTCCGGCCCGACTACCTCGCCCTCTCCCACCTGCACGAACGGTGGCCGGACGTGCCGCGCGTCGCCCTCACGGCGACCGCCACCAAGGCCACCCACGCGGAGATCGCCGAACGGCTCAACCTCGGCGGCGCCAAGCACTTCGTGGCCAGTTTCGACCGGCCCAACATCCAGTACCGGATCGTCCCCAAGAACGAGCCGAAGAAGCAGCTGCTCGAACTGATCACCACCGAGCACAAGGGCGACGCGGGAATCGTCTACTGCCTGTCCCGCAATTCCACCGAGAAGATCGCCGAATTCCTCAACGCGAACGGGATCAAAGCGCTCCCGTACCACGCCGGCCTCGACTCGCGGAAAAGAGCCGAGCACCAGTCGCGATTCCTGCGCGAAGACGGCCTGGTGATGGTCGCCACCATCGCGTTCGGCATGGGCATCGACAAACCGGACGTCCGCTTCGTCGCCCACCTCGACCTGCCGAAGTCCGTCGAGGGCTACTACCAGGAGACCGGCCGCGCCGGCCGCGACGGGCTGCCGTCCACCGCCTGGCTCGCCTACGGCCTCCAGGACGTCGTCCAGCAGCGCAAGATGATCGAGGACTCCGACGGCGACCAGGCCCACCGCCGCAAGCTCAACCAGCACCTCGACGCGATGCTCGCGCTGTGCGAGACGGTCGAGTGCCGCCGCGTGCAACTGCTCGACTACTTCGGCCAGAGCGGCGAACCCTGCGGCAACTGCGACACCTGCATCACGCCGCCGGAGACGTGGGACGGCACGATCCCCGCCCAGAAGGTCCTCTCCACCGTCTACCGCCTGCGCAGCGAACGCCGCCAGAAGTTCGGCGCCGGCCAGACGATCGACATCCTGCTCGGCCGCAAGACCGCCAAGGTGATCCAGTTCGACCACGACGCGCTGTCGGTCTTCGGCATCGGCACCGAGCTGAACGAGAGCGGCTGGCGCGGCGTGGTCCGGCAGCTGCTCGCGCAGGGGTTCCTGTCCGTGGAAGGCGAGTACTCCACGCTCGTCCTCACGCCCGCCAGCGAAGAGGTCCTCTACAAGGGCCGCAAGGTGCTGATGCGGCGCGAACCGGAGCGGAAGGCCAAGGCCGCCAAGGCGGAGAAGGCCGCCAAGTCCGCCAAGGCCCCCGCGGTGGAGATGCCGGCCGAGGCCGCGCCGGTGTTCGAGAAGCTGCGGGCGTGGCGCGCGGCCACCGCGAAGGAGCAGGGCGTCCCCGCCTACGTGATCTTCCACGACGCCACGCTGCGCCAGATCGCCACGCTCGCGCCCACCACCCTCGAAGAACTGGGCACGGTCAACGGCGTCGGCGAGAACAAGCTGGCCAAGTACGGGCAGCAGATCCTGGACGAGCTGGCCACATGACGGAGCTGCGCGCCGACTGCGAGCGGTGCTTCGGGTTGTGCTGCGTGGTCCCGGCGTTCGCCAAGTCCGCGGACTTCGCGGTCGACAAGCCCGCCCGCACCCCGTGCCGCAACCTCGGCACCGACTTCCGCTGCGGCATCCACGACAGCCTGCGGCAGCGCGGTTTCCCCGGCTGCACGGTCTACGACTGCTTCGGCGCGGGCCAGCAGGTCGCCCAGGTCACCTTCGAGGGCCGCAGCTGGCGCGACGCGCCCGAGTCCGCCGAGCTGATGTTCGACGTCTTCCCGGTCATGCGGGAGCTGCACGAACTGCTCTGGTACCTCACCCAGGCGATCGCGCTGGACCAGCGGGACCTCCGGCCGCGGCTGGAAGAGGCCCGCCGGGAGGTCGAAGCGCTCACCGCCGAACGGCCGGAAGTGCTGGCACGACTGGACGTCGGCCCCCGCTGGCGCGCCGTCGCCGCACTCCTGGAGCAGGCCAGCGACCAGGCCCGCCGGCACGTCAAGGGCCGCAAGGCCAAGCGGGGCGCGGACCTCATCGGCAAGAAGCTCGCCGGCGCGCACCTGCGGGGCGCGGACCTGCGCGGGGCCTACCTGATCGGCGCGGACCTGCGGGGCGCCGACCTGCGCGAGGCCGACCTCATCGGCGCGGACCTGCGGGGCGCGAACCTCGCCGGCGCGGACCTGACCGGGGCGCTGTTCGTCACCCAGGTCCAGCTCGACGGCGCGCAGGGCGACGCCGCGACGAAGCTGCCGCCCGACGTGACCCGCCCGACGCGCTGGACGTCATAGCCGCGCCAGCGCCCCCTCGACCACGTCCTCCAGCACCCGCCGGTCCCGCACGACCTTCCCCAGCACGCGCAACCCGTAGTACGCGCTGACGAACACCCTGGCCGCCACCGACGGGTCCACGTCCGCCGCCACCTCGCCGTCCCGCTGCCCGCACGCGATCGCCTCCCGCACCGCCGCCTCGAACCGCGAGAACTGCCGCAGCACCTGGTCCGCGACCACGTCGTCGGTGCCGCCCGCGTCCACGGCCGCGTTCACCGCGAGGCACCCGCGCTTGACCGGATCGCCCAGGTCGGTCTCGATCACCGCGACCATCAGGGCGCGCAAGCGTTGCTTCAGCGGGCCCGGCCGCTCCAGGATCTCCGCCTGCGCGCCGAACCCCACCTCGGCGTAGCGCCGCAGCACCCGCTCGTACAAGCCGCGCTTGCTGCCGAAGGCGTTGTACAGGCTGCCGCGGCCCAAACCCGTGCGCACGCACAGGTCCTCCGTCGAAGTGGACTCGTAGCCCTTCGACCAGAACACGTCCATCGCGGCGTCCACCACCGCCGCGTCGTCGAACTCCCGAGGCCTGCCCACGTCACCGGAGCGTAGCCGTTCGTGCACCCAGCGATAACCTGCCAGACCCCCAGATGTCGCACGGATTTGCTGTCCGGGCTGGTGTTTTCGGCCAACCGGGCGGACGCGCGTGCGTCGGAACGGGTGCATCCGGCCAGCCTGGACAGCACGGGGATGCAGCTACGTCGACGGGCGTAGTCCGGGATGCCGCTGTGAGGCGGACGTGGTGACGGGTCCGGGGCGGGCAGATTCCGGTGGCATGAAACCTGTCGCACGCAAGTCGTGGGTGCTGCTGCACGTCGTCACGTCGGTCGGGTGGTTGGGGGTGACGCTGGGGAACCTGGCGCTCGCTTCGGTCGGCGAGCGGGAGTTCTACCGGGCGATGGTGCTGCTGGCCGACTTCGTGGTGCTGCCGCTGGGGTTGGGCGCGCTCGCGACCGGGGTGGTGCTGTCGCTGGGGACGAAGTGGGGGTTGGTGAAGCACCGGTGGGTGCTGGTGAAGTTCGCGCTGACCGTGGTCGCCGTGGTGGCGACGACGTTCTCGCTGCGGTCGGGGGTGCGGGACGCGGCGGACGGCGTGGCCGGCGCGGGGGCGGACGTGCTGGTCGCGTGTTGCGTGTCGTTGACGTTGTACCTGGTCAACACGGCGTTGTCGGTGTTCAAGCCGTGGGGGAGGACCCGGTGGGGGTGAGCGCTTGGCGGCGGCGTTCGACGGTGCCGGCCAGGTCCACCGGGTCGCACTCGGCGAGGTGGTCGCGGACCGCGGTGTGCGGGAAGCGGTTGCCGTCGACGAGCAGGACGCGGTCCCGCGCCGATTGGATGATCGCCTTGCGGCGCAACGGGAACTCGTCCAGCGCGAGCGGTTTGGCCAGCAGTTCCACCACCGGTTCGGGTGGGCGGGCGACGGGGGCGACGGCGAGGCCGATCAGGAGGCCGGTGATCGGGGCGAGGTGCGGGGCGGGCGGCGCGCCGAGGGCGGTGGCGAGGGCGATGGCGGGGAGGCCGGCCAGCGGGAGCCAGCGCAGGGCGCGGGGCGGTGGTCGGTCGAGGGTCCGCCAGACCCTGGCGAGGCCGGTGGAGAGGACCCCGGCGGCCGTGCCGGCGAGCAGGCCCGCGCCCAGGCCGGTCAGGAGGGCGGCGGAGGGGCCGGTCCAGATCATCACGGCCGTGGGGGCGAGCGCGGCGGCGACGGCCCAGTAGCGGTCGCGGGTGATGCCCAGCGTGATCAGGAAGGTCGTGACCAGGACCAGGCCGAACGTGACGAACGTGGGCCACCGGGCCGCCTGGGCGCCCAGCCAACCGCCCACTGTGGACAGTGCCGCTCCGGTGGCCGCTCCCGCCGCGAAACCCGTCGCGGCCCAGCGGAGTCCTCGTCTTCGGTCGTCGGTCGTGACGGCGAACCGGCCTTGCCCCAGCCCGCCGGCCGCCACTGCCGCCACGACGGCCGTCGCCGAGCCGAGGTCGAGGGCGAGCGCGAAGCAGGTGCCGGCCACGAGCCCGGCCAGCGCGCCCGGGCCGGCGCGGCGGAACAGCCGCCACACCGCGGGTTCGCCGACGAAGTCCAGCCAGACGCGGCGGTGGGGGAGGCGGTGGCGGGCGGCGAGGTCGTTGCGGCGGCGGGCGATGCGGGCCAGGAACCGCAGCGCGCGGACGGTGCGCTCGGCCCGGGCGGGGCCGCGGGCGGCGGACTCGACGAGGTAGGTGTCCAGGACGCCCCGGTACTCGGCGCGGCCCGCCCGGTAGGCCAGGGCGAGGAGGTCGAAGGCGAGCGGGGTGCGGACCTCGTCCCACAGGTCGGGGTGCTTGGTGAGGGCTTCGTGGAGGCCGTCGAGGCGGGGTTCGCAGCCGGCGATCAGGTCGAGGACGTCGGTGCGGCGCAGGGGTTCGACGTGGACGACGTCGTAGCGGGGGAGGCTTTCGTAGTCGTCGGTCGAGCAGCAGAGGACGACCTGGGGGAGCTTGAGCGCGGTGATCCAGCGCAGGCAGTCGGCGCGGTGGGCGGCGGGCAGGTCGTCCAGGCCGTCGAACAGGACGGTGAGGCGGCGTTCGCGCAGCCACGTGCGGCCGAGCCGCACCCCGATCCGGTACCGCTGGTGGAGGGTGTGCAGCAGCCACTCGCCGAAGTCCTGTTCGGGCTGCCAGGCGCCGAGTTCGACCACGACGGGGACCGGCGTGCTCGGGTCGGCGCGGGCGCGCTCCAGCAGCCGGTCCGCGAGTTCGAGCATCAGGGTGGTCTTGCCGCACCCGGTCTCGCCGACCACCACCAACGGCGCCCGGATGCGCGCGGACAGCCTGGGGCCGACGCGCGGCACGACGCCGAGCTTGATCCGGACCTGCGCCCCCAACGACCCGTCGACGCTCCGGCGCACGAACCGCTCGACGCGGTCCAGCGCGGCGACGCGGTTGGCCGGGTGCGCGGGCCGGCGCTGGACGAGCCGGGCGCTCAACGGCTCCCACGCGGCGAGGGCGGCGGTGAGCGCGCCGAGGAGCACCAGCGAGGGCCACAGCCAGGTGGCGTACGGCCCGAGGACGCGCGGCGCGGACCCGCCGGTCGCGGCGTTGATGGCGACGGGCAGGAGCACGAGACACGTCACACCGCCCACGCCGATCAACGCGATCGTGCGCGAGGTACGGGCGATCCGCCGGTGGTCCATATACCCCTTCCGCAGGTCGCAACGACCGTAACGGCGTTTGCGGTCCGGTGGTAGGCCGGTTCCGGACGTGTGGGGTGCGGGTGGGGCGGTTGTTGCGGGTGTGACAAGGGTGCGGGGGTGCGGTTGGCAGTTGCGGACAGGGGTGGGTGCGGGCACGCACTCGGCCGCGACGCGAGCGCGGGCAGGGCGGGGCGCGTGGTCGGCCGGCGGCGGGCGTGGGCAGAGCGGGGCGCCTGGTCGCCGGCGGCGGGCGTGGGGTGAAGTGCGTCCTGACCTTGTTTCAGCTGGTCAGGAAGGTGGTCAGGAGGTGGTTGACCTTCGCCGGTTGTTCCAGGAAGCCGAAGTGGCCGGCGTCCCGCACCTCGGCGTACCGGGCGTCCGGGATGGCCTCGGCCACCTCCTTCGCCAAGTGCGGCGGTAGGACGCGGTCGTCCGCGAAGCCGACCACCAGGCACGGCACCCGCACGTCGCGCAGCGCGTCCAAGCGGCTGTCGAACTCGTCCAGGTCCATCTGCGCCCGCACGCCCGCGCCGACCGCCGAGCCGGTGAACTCGAAGACGTCCAGCCAGTCGCGGACGGCCACCGGGTCGCGCAGGGTCGCCGGGGACAGGTTCAGGATCGCCGTCATCGCCGCGTGGTAGCGGCCCGGCAGGACCACGCGTTCGTCGTGCAGCGCCCGTTCGCCCTGGGACAGGGCCAACTGGAGCGGGTCGTTGCGGGCGGCGGTGGCCAGGAGGACTGCCTTGGTCACCAGGTCCGGGCGGGCGAGGGCCAGTTCCTGGGCCACCCGTGCGCCCATCGACGTCCCCACCACGTGCGCCGGGCCGCCCAGGTGTTCGATCAGGGCCGCGGTGTCGTTCACCAGGTCCTCGATCTTCATGCCGGACGCGCACTCGTCCGTCGGCGGGATGCCCCGGTTGTCGAACGTCGCCACCCGGAAGCCCGCCGCGACCAGGGCGGGCACCTGGTGCGGGTGCCACACGCGACCCGGGCTGCCGGTGCCCATGATCAGGACCACCAGGTGTCCCGCGCCCTGGACGTCGTAGTTGAGGGTGATCCCGTTGAGCTCGGCTACCGGCATGACGCGAGGTTAGCGGCCGGCCGGGTGTCCGCGAGCGCCGCGGGTGCGGGTCAGCGCGGGCCGTTGGCCGCCCATTCGATCGCCGGGCAGCGGTCCATCACCATGTCGAGGCCGGCGGTGGTGGTGCGGTCGTACGCCTGCTCGTCGATCACGTCGAGTTGGAACCACACCGCCTTGGCGCCGATCGCCACCGCGGAGTCCGCGAACTCGCCCGCCGCCTCCGACCGCCGGAACACGTCCACGCAGTCGACCGGGAAGGGGATGTCCGCCAGCTTCGCGTAACCCTCCTCGCCCAGCACGGTCTCGGCGTCCGGGTGCACCGGCACGATGCGCTTGCCGTGCTGCTGAAGGAACCGGGCCACGCCGTACGCCGCGCGCTGCGGGTGGTTGGCCAGCCCCACGATCGCCCACGTCTCGCACCCGGCCAGGATGCGTCGGATCTTGTCGGTGTCGCCCCACGGTTCGGTCATGGGTCCAGGGTAGGACGAGATCACGTGAAACTCTTTCGCGTTGGGGCGAGGATGGGTGATCCTGTCGGGTGACCGCCGCATCCCTCGCCCGACCCCGGGAGGACGCTCGATGCGAGCCACCCCTGCACTCCTCGCCATCGCCCTGCTGCTCACCCCCGCCGCTCCGGCCGCCGCCACCGGCGCCGAAACGATGGTCTACCTGCAAAGCGTCACGACCGGGCTCAACGCCGCCGTCGCCGGGACCTCGGTCGTCCAACACCGGCCCAAAGGCGACGAAGACCACCAGCAGTGGACGCTGAGCGGTCGAACACTCAAGGAAGGCGGGCTCTGCCTGGGCCGCAGCGGTGACCAGGCGGTCATGCTGGCCTGCGACAGCCCCGACGCCCAGTGGGACGTCCTGCCGGACGCCGACCGCCACCGCCTCCGCGTCCCCGGCGTCGACCGCTACCTCGTGTCCGCCGGCGACCAGGTCAAGGTCGGCGCCGGCGACACGCTCTGGTACCTCACCCCGGTCCACCCCACCCGCACCCCCGTCCCCCAGGACGGCACCCGCCGGCTCGACCAGGTCACCTTCCTCACCGCCCACAACGCCTACGCCAACGGCGTCGACGGCGGTTTCGCGCCACCCTTCGTCAACCTCGCGCCCAACCAGCAACGCGGCATCGCCCAGCAACTCGCCGACGGCGTGCGCGGCTTCCAGCTCGACATCCACCAGACCCCGGACGGCGCGATCCTGTGCCACAACAGCTGCACGTGGGTCGGCCGCCCGGTCGCCCTCTGGGTGGACGTGCAGAAGGTCGTGGACTTCCTGCGCGCCAACCCCGGCGAGTTCGTCACGATCTTCCTGGAGGACTACGTCTCCGCGCAGGTCCTCAACAACGAGCTGTCCCGCGTCAACGGCCTCGCCGACGTCCTGTTCCGCCCCGACCAGGCGGGCGTCCGCACCACCGGCTGGCCCACCCTGAACACCCTGCGCGCCACCGGGAAGCGCCTGCTGATCTTCACCGACCACACCCGCGCCAACGACACCCCGCAACGCGACAGCTTCGGTGTCATGTACCAGTCCGAATGGACCGTGGAGAACCACTGGTCCATGGGCTCGGGCCTGGGCACGTCCGACTGGTCCTGCTACAGCCGCTGGAGCACGCCGCTCACCCGCACCGAACCGGGCTTCACCCCGCTGTTCGTCATGAACCACTTCCGCGACGTGCCGTTCACCGGCACCGCCACCACCGACAACGGCAAGCTCGCCGACCGCGCCCGCCGCTTCTGCGAACCCGCCGCCCGCAAGACCCCGAACTACCTGGCCGTCGACCACTACCACCTCGGCAACCCGATGGCGGCCGTGCAAACCCTGTCCCGGGAACGGTTCTAGGGCCGCGGCAACGAGCAGTCCGGCGCGTTCAGGTCCAGCACGCTGCCGGGCTTGAGGCACGCCACGAACTGGTGGGTCTGCTGCGCGTACCCGGTGCGGTGGTGAACCGTCACCGCACCGGACGCGTCCACCTCGCAAGGGTTGTTGAACGTGCAGCGCTCGCCGCTCTCGTTCATCGTGTTGTTCACCGCGACCACGCGACCGGCTCCATCGAGGACCGGCGACCCCGAACTGCCCGGGGCCGTCTCGCACTCACGCGTGTACCGGACGCTGTCGTGCCAGGTCCACCTGTCCTCGCGCAACTGGTGCACGAACCCGTCCAACCGGCACGAGTAGACCTTCTTCCAGTACCCCGAGACCACGTCGATCGCGATCCCGGCGGCGGGCCGCTCCGAGGACAGCTCCAGGGCGCGCGACCCGGCGGCCTCCACGTCGGCGTAGGTCACGTCCAGCCGGTACAGGGCCGCGTCGGTGCGGGTCATCGTCGCGTAGAGCAGGCGGTCGGCGTGCACCAGCCGCCCGGCCGCGGTGCCGTCGAGCAGCGTGAACGTGCGGGACGACTGCCGGTCCACCAGGACCTCGCCGTCCGGCATCATCCGCACGCAGTGCCCGTTGGTCAGCACCAGCGCGGGGTCGGCCGGCTGCGCGGCCGGTGTCCGCACCACCGCGCCCGAGCAGTTGCTCAACGCCACCGTGCCGCGGAGGTCCGCCGCCACCGCCGACGCCGGCACCGCTCGCACCGACGCCGGCACCGCTTGCGCCGCCGCCGGCACCGCCCGCGCGGGCTCGGCGGTCGCGAGCAGCATGAACACGGCGACCGCCACCGATGCGCGCTTGGCCACGGATCCTCCTGTGAGCGGGGTTCCGGGGCATGTAACCACCGACCCGGCGGCGGCGTCCGCTCCGACACCACCGCCGGGCGACGAAGTTCACCGGTACGCGGGAATCCCGGTCAGGGCGTGACCGAGCGCGAGCGCGTGGATCTCGGACGTGCCCTCGTAGGTCAGCACCGACTCCAGGTTGTTCGCGTGCCGCAGCGGCGAGTACTCCAGCGAGATGCCGTTCGCCCCGAAGATCGTGCGCGCCTCGCGGGCCACGGCGATCGCCGACTCGACGTTGTTCAGCTTGCCCGCGCTGATCTGCTCGGGTCGCAGCACGCCCCGCTCCTTCAGCCCCGCCAGGTGCAGGGCGAGCAGCATGCCGTTGCCCACGGCGAGCGACATCGACGCCAGTTTCCGCTGGGTGAGCTGGAAAGCGGCGATCGGCTTGTCGAACTGCACCCGCGTCCCGGCGTAGTCGCGCGCCACGCGGAAGCTGTCCAGCGCCGCCCCGACCGCGCCGAACACGATGCCGAACCGCGCTTCGTTCAGGCACGACAGGGGAGCGCCGAGGCTCGTGGCGAGCGGCAGGCGAGCGCTCTCCGGCAGCCGCACGTCCTCCAGCACCAGTTCCGACGTCACGGACGCGCGCATGGACAGCTTGCCCTTGATGTCCCGCGTGCTGAACCCGGGCGTGCCGCGCGGCACGAGGAACCCGCGCACGCCGTCGTCCGTGTTCGCCCACACCGTCGCCACGTCGGCCCAGCCGCCGTTGGTGATCCACATCTTGGTGCCGTTGAGCACCCAGTCGCCGCCCTGCCGCACGGCCCGCGTGCGCATGCCGGACGGGTTGCTACCGAAGTCCGGCTCGGTCAGGCCGAAGCACCCGATCGCCTCGCCGGACGCCAGGCGCGGCAACCACTCCCGCTTCTGCTCCTCCGACCCGTACTTCCAGATCGAGAACATCGACAGCGAGCCCTGCACCGACACGAAGCTGCGGATGCCGCTGTCCACGGCCTCCAGCTCCAGGCACGCCAACCCGTAGGCGGTGGCCGACGCGCCCGCGCAGCCGTACCCGGTCAGGTGCATGCCGAGCACGCCGAGCCGGCCCAGCTCGCCGGCGATCTCCCGGGGCAGGGCGCCTGCCTCGAACCACTCGGCGACGTGCGGCCGGACGCGGTCGGCGAGGTAGCGCTCCACAGTGGACTGGATGTCCCGGTCCTCGGCGCGCAGCAGGGAGGGGATGTCCAGCAGGGTCAACGGGTCCACGTCACTCCAGGTCGGGCGGCGGCAACCGGTAGGTCGCCGGGGTCTCGGACAGGCGGATGGGGTTGGCGAGGAGGTTCAGGCCGCCGACGTCCACGGTGGGGCGCAGGCCCAGCGACTCGGCCAGCTCGACCGCGCCGGCGAGGTCGTTGACCGGCCCGCACGGCACGCCCAGCGGCGTGAGCAGGGCGAACCAGTCGTCGGCCGGGCGGGTGCGCAGCCGCGCGGACAGCAGGTCCGCCAGCGCGTCCACGTTCGCGACGCGGTCGGAGTTGGTGGCGAACCTCGGGTCGGGAGCGAGGTCGAGGGCGTCCCGCAGCCGCTCGAACTGCCGGTCGTTGCCCACGGCCAGCACCATCGGCCTGTCGGCGGTGGGGAACACCTCGTAGGGCGCGATGGACGGGTGCCGGTTGCCCATGAGCCCCGGCACGACCCCGGCCAGCGTGTACGCCGCCGACTGGTTCACCATGCTGGACAGCAACACCGACAACAGGTCCACCTCGACCAGTTGCCCCTGACCGGTGCGGTCGCGGTGGCGCAGCGCGGCCAGGACGCCCACGGCGGCGTGCATGCCGGTCAGCACGTCCACCAGCGCCACGCCGACCTTGGTCGGTTCGGTCGTGCCGGTGACGCTCATCAACCCGCCGACCGCCTGCACCAGCAGGTCGTACCCCGGCAGGGCAGCGCCTTCGCCCGCGCCGAACCCGGTCACCGAGCAGTAGACCAGTCGCGGGTGCTCCGCCCGCAGGGTCGGGTAGTCGAGCCCGAAGCGCCGCATGGTGCCGGGCCGGAAGTTCTCCACGACCACGTCCGCGCCCAGCGCCAGCTCCCGGGCCTCCGCCAGGCCCTCGGGCGTGGCCAGGTCGAGCGTGCGCGAGACCTTGTTCCGGTTCACCGACAGGAAGTACGTGGCCTGGCCGTGCGCGTACGGCGGCCCCCACGCCCGCGTCTCGTCGCCGCGCGGGTGCTCGACCTTGATCACCTCGGCGCCCAGGTCGGCCAGGACCATCGTCGCGTAGGGCGCGGCGAGCACGCGGCCGAAGTCGGCGATGACGATCCCGTCGAGCGCGCTCACGCGACCCGGCCCTTCAGCCGCATCGCCGCCAGCACCCGTTCCTGGGCGACGGCCCGCGCGGTCTCGTGCGGGGTGACACCGCGAGAAGCGCTTTCCGCCACCACGAACGCCGCGTTGGCCCGCAACTTCCGCGACACCGCGTCCATCACCACCGCCGGGTCCACGGGGAACGGCGAGTACCGCGCGTCCATGCCGTAAGCCGCCGCCACCACACCGCCCGCGTTGGCGATGAAGTCCGGCACGACGGTGATCCCGCGCGCCGCCAGCACCTCTTGCGCCCGCGCGGACGTGGGCAGGTTCGCGCCCTCCACGACCAGGGACGCGGTCACCCGACCCGCCAGCGAGGCGTCCAGCACGTCCTGGGTGGCCGCCGGCACCAGGACGTCGCACGGCGCGACGAGTTCGGACCCCAACGGCCGCACCGGCCCGTACTCGGCGACGGCGTCGTCACCCAGCTCGTCCCGCAGCGCCAACAGCTTCGGCACGTCCACCCCGTCCGGGTCCAGCACCGCCCCGCGCACCGACGACACCGCCACCACGACGGCGCCCAGCTCCGCGAACCGCCGCACCGCCGCCGCGCCGACCGCGCCGAACCCCTGCACCGCGACCCGCTTGCCGCGCAACCCGACCAGCTCGTCCGCCACCTCCGCGACGCCGAACCCGGTGACCCCCAGCTCGTCGTAGGGCAGCCCGCCCAACGCGGCCGGCGCGCCCATCATCGCGCCCCGGTCGCCCAGCTCGTCCTGCACGACCGCCGCGTCCCGCTCGGTGAGGCCCACGTCCAGCCCCAGCACGTACTCGCGCGGCACCTCGTTGGACAGCGCCCGCGCGAACGCCCGCAGCGCCCGCTCCTTGTCCGGCGACGCCGGGTCGAACGCGATACCGGCCTTGGCCCCGCCGAAGAACAGGTCGACCCCGGCCCACTTCCACGTCATGACCCGCGCCAGCCGCGCCACCTCCGCCGCGGTCACGGTCGGCGCCATGCGCGTGCCGCCCTTGCCCATGCCGCGCGCGGTGTTGTCGATGACCAGCACGCCCTTCATGCCGGTGCGCCGGTCGGACACGGCGACGACCTTCTCCGGCCCCCACTCGTCCACCAGGTCCAGGACGTCCATCAGCCGTCCAGCCGGAAGCCCAGGTCGGCCTCGACCGACAGGGTGTCCATCTGCGCCTTCTGCAACGCGCCGGAGTAGTCCCAGTTCATCGACTGCCAGCGGGTGAACTGGTCGAGCACCCACACCCCGGACTGGCGGGACCCGTTGCCGGACTTGCCGTTCCCGCCGAACGGCAGGTGCGCCTCCGCGCCCGAGGTGGAGTTGTTGACGCTCACCATGCCCGCGCCGATCCCGCCGCGGAACGCGAACACCTTGTTCGGGTCGGTGGTGTAGATGGCGCTGGACAGGCCGTAGCCGGGCAGGTTGGCCAGCTCGACGGCCTCGTCCAGCGTCCGGTACGACGTCACGCCGACGATCGGGCCGAACGTCTCGTTGCGGAACAGCTCGTCGTCCGGGCGCACGCCGGACACGATCACCGGGTGGTAGAACAGGCCCGCGTCCGGGTCGCCGAGGAACCCCGCGCGGGGGTTGTCGGCGGTGATCCGGCCGACGCCGGTGGAGCCGTGGGTGGTGTGGTGGTCGCGGACCCAGCCCAGGTACTTCTCGTAGTTCGCGGCGAACTTGCCGTCCAGCATCGGCCCGTACAGCACGTCGCCGAACGGGTCGCCCACCACGGCCGCCTCGGTCGCCGCCGCGAACCGGCGCAGGAACTCGTCGTGCACCGACTCGTGCACGATGGCCGTGCCCAGCGACGTGCAGCGCTGCCCGCCGGTGCCGAAGCCGGAGAACAACGCGCCCTGCACGGCGAGGTCGAGGTCGGCGTCCTCGGTGACCACCATCGGGTTCTTGCCGCCCAGCTCCAGGCACGGCGACTGGAGGTGCCGCCCGCACAGCTCGCCGATCAGCGCGCCCACCTCGGACGACCCGGTGAAGCCCACCTTGTCCACCAACCGCTCCTGAAGAGCGCTTTCCAGGCCGCGGAACGTCTCCGAGCCCTCGGCGAACACGACGTTCAGGACGCCCTCGGGCAGGCCGGACGCGGCGAAGATGTCGTAGAACGCCTGCGCGGACGCGGCGGAGTACTCGGCGGGCTTCCACACCACGGTGTTGCCGCACAACAGGGCGGGCACGATGTACCAGGACGGCACGGCCACGGGGAAGTTGCCCGCCGTGATGAACGCCGTCACGCCGACCGGGTTGCGGAAGGTGAACAGCTGCTTGTCCGGCATCTCCGACGGCACGGTCTGCCCGTAGAGCCGGCGGCCCTCGCCGACGAAGAACGCGCACGTGTCGGCGATCTCCTGCACCTCGCCGCGCGCCTCGGCCAGCGGCTTGCCGATCTCGCGGGTGACCAGGCGGGCCAGCGCCTCGGCGTTGGCCTCGACCAGCTTGCCGATGTTCGCGACCACCTGCCCCCGCACCGGGGCGGGCACCCGGGCCCAGTCGCGCTGGGCGCGCTTCGCGCGGCGCGCGGCGGCGGTGAACTCGTGCGCGCCGACCAGCTCGACGGTGGTGACGACGTCGCTGAGGTCGGCGGGGTTGGTGGACGCGTAGGTCATGGTGCCCAAGCCTGGTCCGCGGCGCGGCCCCCTGCCAACTCCTCCAGCGTGAAACCTCACGGCCGCGAGCATAAGCTGGGCTGGTGCTGAACCCGGTCCACCTGCGCACGCTGGTCGAGGTCGTGCGGACCGGCTCGTTCGCCGAGGCCGCGCGGGCGCTGGGGTACACGGCGTCGGCGGTGTCGCAGCAGGTGTCGGCGTTCGAGCGGGCGGTCGGGGTGACCCTGTTCGAGCGCGCGGCGCACAGCATCCGGCCGGCGTCGGCGGCGCTGTTCATCGCCGAGCGCGGCGCGGAGCTGCTCGCGGCGCTGGACGGGTTCGAGCGGGAGATCGCGGGCATGGTCAAGGGCCTGCGGGGACGGCTGCGCCTGGGCACGTTCCCGACGGCGTCGGCCCGGGTCGTGCCGCACGCGGTGGCGCGGCTGACCGCCGAGCGCCCGGACGCGGAGATCCTGCTCGACGAGGCCGAGCCCGACGACGTGCTGCCGCTGGTGCTGGCCGGGTCGCTGGACCTGGCCCTGGTCTACGCCTACGACCTGGTGCCCCGGACCTGGCCGGACGAGCTGACCGTGCTGCCGCTGCTGACCGAGTCGCTGCTGGTGGTGCTGCCCGACGGGCACCCGGCGGCGCGCGCGTCGGTGCGGATCGAGGAGCTGCGGGACGAGCGGTGGGTGTCCAGCCGGGACGGGACGGCGGGCTCGACGTGCGCCGTGCGGCTGTGCGCGGCGCACGGGTTCACGCCCCGGATCACCTTCCGCAGCAACGACTACGGCGTGGTGCAGGGCCTGGTGCGGGCCGGGGTGGGCGTGGCCCTGGTGCCCGCCCTGGGGTACGAGGCGCTGCCGGGGACGGTCGGGCGGCTCGTGCGCGGGAAACCGTTGCGGCGGCACGTGTTCGCCGTCCACCGCACGGCCAACGCGAACCCGTTGCTGCGGGACGCGTTGACCGCGTTGGAGGCGGCGTGCGACCTGGTGGCCGACGAGCACCTGGCGCGGGCGTAGGGGCCTACTCGCCCTTCTCGCCGTCGGCCAGTTCGCGCAGGAAGTCCAGGTGGCCGACGTGCCGGCCGGTCTCCTGGACGAGGTGGGCGAGCACCCAGCGCAGCGTCCGGCCGTTGCCGTCGCGGTCGGCGCGGGTGCGGTCGCCGGGCGCGAGACCCGCGATGGCCCGCGCGGACCGCTCCCACTCGGCGCGGTAGCCGGCCAGCACGGACTCCACGGTCTCGTGGTCCTCGACCAGCCAGGACGCGTCGGCGTCCGCGCCCCACAGCGCCGGGACGTCCTGCCCGCCGGCCTCGATGGACAGCCAGTACCGCTCCACGGCGGTCAGGTGCTTGATCACGCCCAGCGCGGTGACGACGGGGGAGGTGGGGATGGGCGCGGCCGTGGCCAGGTCGCGGCTCAGGCCCTCGACCTTGCCGACCGCGGTCAGGCGCAGGAACGTGAGGAAGTCGGTGAGCAGGCGCAACTCGTCGTCGGCGGCGGCGCGCGGCCACGCACGGTTCGAACTCATGTTCGAACTTTACGGTACCAGCGGGGCGAGGTGTTCACCGGAGGCTTCAGGGCCGCTTTGACGACCAGGACGTTGGGGCCGTCGGCGGCCGTGCACTCGCGCAGGCGTTCCCGGAAGTCGTGGCCGAAGCCGTCCACGGTGGATGACGGGATGCCGAAGCTTCTGGTCAGGGCCTCGAAGTCCGGGGTGTGCAGGTCGACGCCGTGGGCGGGGTGGCCGGCCTGGACCTGGTCGTAGCGCAGCATGCCGTAGCCGCCGTCGTCGACCAGGACGACCGTGACCGGCAGGTCTTCTTGGGCGGCCGTGGCGAGGTCGCCGCACGCGAACAGGAACCCGCCGTCCCCGCACACGGCGACCGTGCGGCCCGTGACGGCCGCGCCGAGGGCGGCGGGGAAGCCGAAGCCGAGCGTGCCCCAGCCGACCGGGTAGGCCAGCGAGCGGGGTCGGGTGACCCGGTGGAAGCCGCCGATCCAGTAGCCGGCGACGCACATGTCCGCGACGACCCGGTGGCCTTCCAGGGCGTCGAGCAGGCCGGTGACCTGCGGTTCGTCCTGGGCGACGGCTTCCCGGGCGATCTTGTTCAGGGTCGCGACGCGTTCGGCCGCGGTGGGCGGTCGGTGGCCGTCGAGGGCTTTGACCAGGGCTTCGGTGACCGTTCGGGCGTCGCCGCGCAGGGTGACGTCCGGCGGGTAGTTGCGGATGGTGTCGACGTTGATCGAGAGGAGCTTGGGCGGGGCGGGCTGGAGCCAGTTCTGGGTCATCATGCCGTCGAAGTCGCTGCCGATGCCGATGACCAGGTCGGCCTCGTCCCAGAGCGCGCCGATCTCCGGCAGGTGGACGGGTCCGTGGACGACGTGGGGGTGGTCGACCAGCCCCTTCGCGGCGTAGGTGGTGAGGATCGGGGCGTCGAGGCGCTCGGCCAGGTCGCCGATCGCGGGGCCGGCCTGGGCGCGGTGCGCGCCGCCGCCGGCCCAGATGAGCGGCCGGCGGGCTTGGGCGATGAGGTCGAGGGCGGCGTCGAGGGGCGGGGTGACCGGCGCCTTCTCGGGGATCTTGTGCCACGGGCCGGTGGGGGCGGTGAGGTGGTCGGTGGGGATGCCGAGGTAGACCGGCCCGTGCGGGGCGGTGGTGGCGAGGAAGGCGGCGTTGTCGGCGTAGGTGCCCAGGTCGAGGGGGTTGCGCAGGGTCCAGCCGCCCTTGACGACCGGCAGGAACATGGCGCGCTGGTCGCGGGTCTCGTGCAGGACGCCCCGGTACTCGCCGGGTCGGCGCAGGTGGGAGGGGATGTCGGTGGCGACGACGAGCACGGGCGACCCGGACGCCATCGCCTCGCCGGTGGCCCCGAGGCAGTTGGCCGCGCCGGGGCCGGTGGTCACGATGGCGACGCCGAGCCGGCCGGTGGCGCGGGCGTACCCGTCGGCGGCGTAGACGGCGGTCTGCTCGTGCCGGACCCCGACGAGCCGCACGGGGGAGTCGCGCAGCGCCTCCCAGATCGGAAGGTTGTGGACGCCGGGAAGCCCGAAGACCACCTCGACCCCGTGCGCCACCAACACCTCGACCAACCGCGCCGCCCCGGTCACCATGCGCCGAAGCTAGGGACTGCGACCGGCCGGGGCAATGAACCACGGGGAACACTGTCGCTCAGCACCAGCACCGCTGTGAGCGGCTCGGGGCGGCCGGGCGGCGGGCCGCCGGGGCACGAGACGCTCGGGCGGAGGGCAGCTGGGCAGCGCGCCATCTCCGGCCCGCCGCCGCCGAGCCGTCCGCCCGCCCGCCGAGCCGCCCGCCCGCCGAGCCGTCCCACCGAGCCGTCCGCCCGCCGACCGCCGAGATGCCGCCGTCCGGAAGTCGCGCCGGCCGCCCGCCCAATCCGCGATCCCCGAAGCGCACACCCACCCGCACACCGCGATCACCACACCTGTGCGGAGCCGACCGGGAAGCGTATATCCAGAGCACACTTCCCGCCGCCGGACGGCCGCTTCGCGTTCGATCAACAGGTGGCCGCCGGCCCCCGATCACCATTCTGCCGGCGGGGTACGACAATTCCGCGGGCAAAGCGTCCCCGGGTAAAGCGCTCGCCGTGGCTGGTAACCTCTGGGGTGGCGTGTGTGGGCAGACGTGAGGCTGGAGCCACCTCCCGGCAAACGGGTGGCATGATCCGCCGCGGGGTGTGGGCACCCCTGTCCTCGGGCTCGACCTTCCACCAGCAGCCGACGCGTGTGCCGCGTCCTTGTGCGCCGAGCCGGGCGGCGGGAGCGAGGACCGCGATGTCACGTTCGTCGTTGACCGAACAATTGGTCGACCTGCGCCGCGGCTATACCGGCGAAAACCTCTCCCAGGCCGTTCCGGCCGTGAAATCCGTGCTGCACGGCCTGCCCGACGACCGGCGGCAGCGGGTGGTCGACGCCCTGCGCGGGAAGGCCGACGTCCGGGGGCTGTTCCTGCCGGACGCGCCCACCGACGACCAGCGGTCGTTGGAGTGCGTCCTGCTCCAGACCGCCACCGACGCCGCCTCCCACCTGCAACTCCGGCCCCCTGCCTCGATGCTGCGACCGGCGCACGTCTTCGCCGCCGTGCAACCCGGCGACACCGTCCGCCTGCACCTCGCCGAGCACGCCCTCGGCCCGTTGCTCTACGAACTGCTCCCGCGGCAGGAGGACCGCTGGGTCGCGGGCGTCCCCGGGCTGCGCGTCACGAGGCACCCCCGGTCCGTGGAACTCCGGCTGCTCGACCTCGACGCGAGCGCGATCCTCTCCGGCGTGGACGACGCCGCCTGGGCGGTCGGCATGAAGTACGTCCACACCCTGCTCAAGGGTCGTGACCTGCACGGACCGTTCATCGAGGGCCCGCTGACCGCCGTCGAGGAAGAGCACCTCGAACAACACTCCCGACCGAACGGGCTGGGCAGCGCCGTCCTGCGCCGCTACCACCTGTTCACCACCGCCCCCTGGCTGCGGTCGCTGCCCCGCGGGGACGAGTGGTGGCTGGAGTGGCCGCGCGGCCTCGGTGTCACGACCGTCGCCGACCGCCTGCTGCACCCCGTCTTCGGCGTCCCGGGCGCCACCGAGGTGCCCAGCGCGACCGGCGGGCTGGGCCTGGGCACCGGCTGGTACGACCTCTACCTGCGGGAGGTCGAACCGCCCGACCCGGCGGGCGAGGAGGCGCTGGGCCGCTTCGAGTGGCCCGAGGGCGTCACCGGCTGGTGGGAGCCGCCGCAGAAGACGACCACGTAAACAACGTTCACGGTGGAGCGGCGGAAGGCCTGTTCAGGGCACCGCGGACCGACCGGGTGACATCGGTGTCGGCGATCACGGTGCGACGCCGGCCGTCCGCCGCTCCCGCGCCGGTAGACTGCCCTTTCGGCCGGTGCGACCGCGTCGAGAGCCACCAGTGACGAGTTGTAGGAGGACCCCGGTGACCCAACAGGCTGCCGAGGCCCAGCGGACCGCGCCCCGTCGCGTGCTCGTGGCCGAGGACGAAGCCCTGATCCGCCTCGACCTGGTCGAGATGCTCCGCGAGGAGGGCTACGAGGTGGCGGGCCAGGCCGCCGACGGCGACGAGGCCGTGACGCTGGCCGAGGACCTGCGCCCCGACCTGGTCATCATGGACGTCAAGATGCCCAAGGTCGACGGCATCGAGGCCGCCAGCGCCATCGCCGGCAAGCGCATCGCCCCGGTGGTCATCCTGACCGCCTTCAGCCAGCGCGACCTGGTCGAACGCGCCCGCGACGCCGGCGCCATGGCCTACCTGGTCAAGCCGTTCGCCAAGCGCGACCTGGTGCCCGCGATCGAGCTGGCCATGAGCCGGTTCGCCGAGCTGCAGGCGCTGGAGAACGAGGTCGCCGGCCTCAACGAGCGCCTGGAGACGCGAAAGGTCGTCGAGCGCGCCAAGGGTTTGCTGATGACCAAGCAGGGTCTGTCGGAGCCCGAGGCTTTCCGGTGGGTGCAGCGCACCGCCATGGACCGCCGCACGACCATGAAGGCCGTCGCCGAAGCGGTCATCGAAAACTTCGGCTGAGTTCGACCACTTACCACGCCAGGGCGTCCGTTACCTGTTCAGGGTTACCTGTTCGGGTATCGGACGCCCTGTCGTGCTCATTGTTGGTTACTGCCCGCAATGGTGTTGTGACCTGCGGCTATTTGAGCTGGATTTAAGACTGTTAACCGGCACGCATTTGCCCCGGTGACTACCGTCACGATGTGGACACAGAGCAGTAAGACCACCTGTTCACGGAACTCATCTGAAGCTACGTTCCTGCCCTAACCCAAGCCCTCGTGCGAGGGCTCCGCCTACCGGCGGGCTGGTTGGTCATGGGAGGTATTCCGGTGTCAGGAGCACGACTCGGCCGAGTTCTCGCGCTGGCGGCGGCTTCGTCGCTGGTGCTTGCGGCTTGCGCCGGCGGCGGTGGCGGTGGCACGGGTGGCGGCGACTCCACCACGGTCAAGATCGGGTTCATGGGTGACCTCACCGGCGAGAACTCGGCGATCGTGATCCCGCCGTACAACGGCGCGAAGATGGCGATCGACGAGTACAACGCCAAGAACCCCAAGAACAAGATCGAGCTGATCAAGTACGACAGCCAGGGCAAGCCCGACCAGGCGACCTCGCTGATCACCAAGGCCGTCGGCACCGACAAGATCGTCGCCCTCATCGGGCCGGCGTTCTCCGGTGAGTCCAAGGCCATCGGCGGCACCCTGGAGGAGAACAAGATCCCCAGCGTCTCGCCGTCCGCCACGAACCCGGGCCTGGCGAAGAACGGCTGGACCTACTGGCACCGCGTCGTGGCCAACGACGACGACCAGGGTCCCGGCATCGCCGACTTCCTGATCAAGGCGAAGTCCCCGAAGAAGGCGTTCGTCCTCTCCGACGACCAGGAGTACAGCGTCGGCATCGCCGAGGCCGTCACCAAGACGCTGAAGGAGAAGGGCGTCGCGGTCGAGAACGACAAGTTCGCGAAGGACGCGTCGGACTACTCCTCGACCGTCACCAAGGTGAAGTCCGCCAACCCGGACATCATCTTCTTCGGCGGCTACTACGCCCAGGGCGGTCGCCTGCTCAAGCAGCTGCGTGACGGCGGCGTGTCCGCGACCTTCGCCTCCGGCGACGGCTCGCTGGACCAGCAGCTGGTCAGCGGCGCGGGCGCGACCGCGGCCGAGGGCGCCGTCGTCGGCTGCCCCTGCAACATCCCGTCCGCCGACGTGACCGGCACGCTGAAGACGTTCTTCGACAACTACAAGAAGAGCGCCAACGCCGACCCGGCCATCTACGCCACCGAGGGCTACGACGCCGCGACCGCCTTCATCAAGGCCGTCGAGGCGGGCAACACCACCTCGGACACGATCAACAACTTCCTGAAGACGGTCAGCTTCGAGGGCGTGTCCAAGCCGATCAAGTTCAAGGCCAACGGCGAGCCCGAGAACAACGACATCTTCGTCTACCAGGTCAAGGGTGGTGTCCTCAAGCTGCTCGGCCCGTCGGCCAGCGCCAAGCTTGAGGGCTGATCTGTCGAGACGGCAGTTTCAAAGCAAGTTAGCGCGCTGGGGAGCGGGTTCGTCGTGCTGGATGGCGACGTCCCGCTCCCCGCCACTATGGCGAAGATGCTCTCTCCCCCGCCCCGTCTCGTGAGGCAAACCTGTCATGCTTGATGATTTCCTGAACCAGTTCCTACCCAGCACGGTGGGTGGACTGGTGATCGGTTCGATCTACGCGCTGGTCGCCCTGGGCTACACGATGGTCTACGGCGTGCTGCGCTTGATCAACTTCGCGCACTCCGAGATCTTCATGATCGGCACCTTCGCGTCCCTGGTGACGCTGCTGGCGTTCGCGCCGACGGCTCCCCTCGCCGGGTTCGCGATGGTCGGGATGCTCGTGCTGTTGATGCTCGTGTCCGCAGCCGTCTCCGGTGGCGCCGCCGTCCTGCTGGAAACGGTGGCCTACCGGCCGCTGCGCAAGCGCGGCGCGACCCGACTGGCCGCCCTGATCTCCGCGATCGGCGCGTCGCTGTTCCTCCAGGAGTTCTTCGCGCTCGTCGCGATCCCCTGGCTGATCGACAAGCCGGGCCGCAACCAGGCCTCCGCGCCGCGCTACGTCGCCCGCGACGTCCTGTTCAAGATCGGCAACGCCGAGGTCCGGCTCGACCACGTCATCGTCGTGATCGCCGCCATCCTGGTGATGGTCACCCTGGACCGGGTCGTGAACAAGACGCGCATCGGCCGCGGCATCCGGGCCACGGCCCAGGACCCCGAAGCGGCCGTCCTCATGGGCGTCAGCATCGACAACATCGTGCGGGTCACCTTCCTGCTCGGCGGCGCGATGGCCGGTGTGGCCGGTTCCCTCTACATCATGGAGATCGAGAACACCTCGTACTTCATCGGGTTCGTCCTCGGCATCAAGGCGTTCACCGCGGCCGTCCTCGGCGGCATCGGCAACCTGCGCGGCGCCCTGCTCGGCGGCATCGTCCTCGGGCTCATCGAGAACTGGGGCGCGATCTTCCTCGGGTCCGAGTGGAAGGACGTCATCGCGTTCACCGTCCTGGTGGTCGTGCTGATGTTCCGGCCCACCGGCATCCTCGGTGAATCGCTGCAAAAGGCACGCGCATGAAAGGCGACGAAGTGACGAGGGAAGAGACTCCCGTGAAGCGAGGCGGGCTGGGTGCCATCGGGCACGGCTTCGACCGCATGCGCGACTGGTGGGAGCACGCCAAGGTCTGGCAGCGCTACCTGGTCTACATCGCACTCGTGGTCGGCGCGCTGATCCTGCCGGCGCCCGCGATCGGGCAGATCATGTCGCCCGGCTCGGACTGGACCAGCGTCCTGGTCTACCCGATCGGCACCTACATCCTGCTGGCCATCGGCCTCAACGTGGTCGTCGGCCAGGCCGGTCTGCTCGACCTCGGGTTCGTGGCGTTCTTCGCCATCGGCGGCTACTCGGTCGCCTACTACGGCACCCAGTACGGCTGGAACTACTGGGCCACGGTCGTGTTCGGCATCGCGCTGGCCGCCGTCTCGGGCGTCATCCTCGGCGCGCCGACGCTGCGGTTGCGCGGCGACTACCTCGCGATCGTGACGCTGGGCTTCGGTGAGATCGTCCGCATCACCGCGAACAACACCGACGAGATCGGCGGCGCCCGCGGCATCACCGGCGTCCCGCACCCGCCGCCCATCTTCGGCACCAAGTTCCTGCTCGACCCGGCGCCGTACTACTACCTGATGATCGCCGCGATCGTCGTGGTCATCATCTTCTCGGTGCGGCTGCAGAAGTCGCGCGTGGGCCGCGCGTGGGCCGCGATCCGCGAGGACGAGGACGCCGCCGAGCTGATGGGCGTGCCGACGTTCAAGTTCAAGCTGCTGGCCTTCGCCATCGGCGCGATGATCGGTGGCCTGGCGGGCGGCATCTACGCCGGCAAGGCCGTGTTCATCGAGCCCAACACGTTCCCGTTCATCCTGTCCGCGACGATCCTCGCCGCGGTCGTGCTGGGCGGCTCGGGCAACCTGCCCGGCGTGATCCTGGGCGCGTTCCTCATCGGCTGGCTGCCCGAGCGGTTCCGCGACTTCGCCGACTACCGCATCCTGGTCTTCGGCGGCGTGCTGGTGCTGATGATGGCGCTGCGGCCGGAGGGCCTGCTGCCGTCGCGGCGGCGCAAGGCGGAACTGCACGAGGGAACCGGCGGCATGGGCACCATGGGCGCCGAGGTCCCCGGTCCGGACACCGATGTCTCGACGGCGGAGGCGGCCAAGTGAGCACTCCCGTCCTTCAGCTCGACAACGTGACGATGCGCTTCGGCGGCGTCGTGGCGCTGCGCGAAGCGAAGATCAGCATCGCCGAGGGCGAGATCTTCGCCCTGATCGGCCCGAACGGCGCCGGCAAGACCACCGTGTTCAACGTGGTCACCGGCGTGTACCAGCCCACCGAGGGCCAGGTGCTGTTCAAGGGCGAGCGCATCGACGGCACCAAGCGGTTCCGCATCACCAAGAAGGGCATCGCCCGCACGTTCCAGAACATCCGGCTGTTCCACAACATGTCGGCCCTGGAGAACGTGATGGTGGGCGCGGACGCGCACCACAAGACCGGTGCCGTCGGCGCCACGCTGAACCTGCCGTGGCACCGCAAGGAGGAGCGGCGCGGACGCGAGCTGGCGCGGGAGCTGCTCGACTTCGTCGGCATCTCCGCGCGCATGACCGAGACCGCGAAGAACCTCCCGTACGGCGACCAGCGCCGGCTGGAGATCGCCCGCGCGCTGGCCACCGACCCGAAGCTGCTGCTGCTCGACGAGCCCGCCGCGGGCATGAACCCCGCGGAGAAGATCGCGCTGCAGGAGCTGATCCGCAAGATCCGGGACAGCGGCCGGACCGTCTTGCTGATCGAGCACGACATGAGCCTGGTCATGGGCGTCAGCGACCGCGTCGCGGTGCTCGACTTCGGCCAACTGATCGCAGAAGGGCTGCCGCACGAGGTGCAGAACGACCCGAAGGTCATCGAGGCGTACCTGGGGGTGTCCGAAGATGCTTCTTGAGGTCAAGGACATCCACGTCCACTACGGCAAGATCGCCGCGATCAAGGGCTTGAGCCTCCAGGTGAACGAGGGTGAGATCGTCTCCCTGATCGGCGCCAACGGCGCCGGCAAGACGACCACCCTGAAGACCATCTCGGGCCTGCGCCCGCTCAGCAGCGGCAGCGTCGTGTTCAACGGCCAGGACATCTCCAAGATGCCCGGCCACAAGCGCGTGCAGCTGGGCATCGGCCAGTCCCCCGAGGGTCGGGGCGTCTTCCCGGGCATGACCGTCCAGGAGAACCTCCTCATGGGCGCGTACATGCGCAAGGACGACCTGACCAAGGACCTGGAAGAGGTCTACGGGCTGTTCCCGCGGCTGGCCGAGCGCAAGAACCAGTTCGGCGGCACCATGTCCGGCGGCGAGCAGCAGATGATCGCCATCGGCCGGGCCCTGATGACCAAGCCCAAGGTGCTGTTGCTCGACGAGCCGTCCATGGGCCTCGCGCCCATGCTGATCGCGCAGATCTTCGAGATCATCAAGGAGATCAACAAGCGCGGCACGACGGTGCTCCTGGTCGAGCAGAACGCGCAGCAGGCGCTGAAGCTGTCCGACCGGGCCTACGTCCTGGAGACCGGCCGCGTGGTGAAGTCGGCCCCGGGCCTGGACCTGTTGGACGACCCGCAGGTGCGCGCCGCCTACCTCGGCGGGCACTGAGGACGCGTTAGGCCGCGAAGGCCCGCCCCCTCCTTCGTCGGAGGGGGCGGGCCTTCGTTCACTGCGCGAGCAGGATCTCGGTGCCGGAGACGTCCTGCGGGTCGGCCAGGGTGGGGCCGCCGAACACCTTGATCCCGAGGGGCTTCGCGTCCTTCGGGATGTCGTAGTACACGTCGTACTCCAGGCGGACGTTCGCGCCCAGGTCCAACGTGTCCGGCTGGCGCTTGATCAGCATCGCCTGCAGGTCGACCGCGTGCTCGGCCTTCCGGTCGTCGATCAGGACGTGCTTGCGGGCGTTGAACTGGACGCTGCTGCGGCCGTTGTTCACCACCGACATCCTGATCCGGACGTACTGGCCCTTCGCGGGCATCTCCGCGTGGCTGCCGACCAGGCTGGGCAGCTCGGCGGTCAGCCCCAGGAGGGTGAACGCCGTCTCGCCGTCACCCGCCGTCGGGACCCGCAGGACCTTCTCGTCCGGGCGGACCGGGACATTGGGGACGGGGTAGGTGGCCGAGCCGGAGCTGGGCGGCGGTTCGGTGACCGCGGGCACGTCCGCGCACCCCGCTGCCAACAGGACCGCCGCGACTCCCACTACCCAGCGCACCCCTCAAACCTTAGGCGCTTCCTTGAGGAAGCACGTGAGCCGCGCCGTGCACGAGCGCCGGCCCTGGTCGTCGGTGATGACGATCTCGTAGGTGGCCGTGGACCGCCCCCGGTGGATGGGGGTGCACACGCCGGTCACCATGCCCTCGGTGACGCCCCGGTGGTGGGTCACGGACAGCTCCAGGCCGACCGCGATGCGCTCGGGCGCGGCGTGCATGGCGGCGGCGATCGAGCCCAGCGTCTCGGCCAGGGTCGCGTTCGCGCCGCCGTGGAGCAGGCCGTACGGCTGGCGGTTGCCCTTCACCGGCATGGTGCCCACGAGGCGGTCGGCATCCCATTGGGTGATCTCGATGCCCATCCGGGCGGTCAACTGCTCGTCCGCGACCGCCTGGTCGGCGCCGGGGACGTCCACGGGGTTGGGGCTCACGGGCTGCTCCACTCGGTGCATGACTGTCGGACCCTCACCCTAGACTCGCCCCGTGAGCACTTCAGAAGCCTCCCGCCTGCTGCTGGTCGACGGCCACTCGATGGCCTACCGGGCGTTCTTCGCGCTGCCCAAGGAGAACTTCCAGACCGGCACGGGGCAGACCACCAACGCGGTCTACGGCTTCACCTCGATGCTGATCAACCTGCTGCGCGACGAGCAGCCCACCCACATCGCGGTCGCGTTCGACGTCTCGCGCAAGACCTTCCGCACCGAGGCCTACGCCGAGTACAAGGCCGGTCGCAGCGCGACACCGGACGAGTTCCGCGGCCAGGTCAGCCTGATCCAGGACGTGCTGGCGGCCCTCCAGATCCCGACGCTGGAGAAGGAGAACTACGAGGCCGACGACGTCATCGCCACGCTCACCACGCAGGCGACGGAGCTGGGCTACGAGGTCCTCATCTGCACCGGCGACCGCGACGCGTTGCAGCTGGTCAACGACAAGGTGACCGTGCTGTACCCGGTCAAGGGCGTGTCGGAGATGGCCCGCTACACCCCCGAGCTGGTGCTGGAGAAGCAGGGCGTCGCGCCCGCGCTCTACGCCGACTACGCGGCCGTGCGCGGCGACTCCTCGGACAACCTGCCCAACACGCCGGGCGTGGGTCCCAAGACGATCGTCAAGCTGCTCAACCAGTTCGGGTCGCTCAACGGCCTGATCGACCACGTCGACGAGGTGCCCGGCAAGACCGGCGACGCGATCCGCGCGAACCTGACCAACATCATGCTCAACCGGCAGCTCACCGAGCTGGTCCGGGACGTCGAGCTGCCCGTCGGGCCCGCCGACCTCGCGGCCAAGCCGTGGGACCGGGACGCCGTGCACCGGCTGTTCGACGAGCTGGAGTTCCGGGTCCTGCGCGACCGGCTGTTCGCCACCCTGTCCACCGCCGAGCCCGAGGCCGAGGAGGGCTTCGAGGTCTCCGGCGGCACCGTCGAACCCGGCGCGCTGGCGGCGTGGCTGGACGCCCACGCGCGCGGCCGGCGGGTCGGGCTGGCGTTCAAGCACACCGGCGTGGACCTGGAGGGGATCGGGTTCGCCGGCGGCGAGGGCGGGTACGTCGAGGTCGCCGCGCTGACCGAGGACGACGAGCGGGCGCTGGCCGCCTGGCTCGCCGACCCCGACCAGCCCAAGGCCGGCCACGACCTGAAGCTGCCGCTGCGGGCCGTGCGCGCGCGCGGCTGGACGCTGCGCGGGACCACCAGCGACACGGCGCTGGCGGCGTACCTGGTGCGGCCGGGGCAGCGGTCGTTCAGCCTCGACGACCTGGCGCTGCGCTACCTCAAGCGCGAGCTGCGCGCGGAGGAGTCCTCCGACGGCCAGCTGTCGCTGCTGGCCGACGAGGCCGAGGAGCGGGAGAAGACCGCCCAGGCGGTGATCCTGCGGGCCTTCGCGGTGGCCGAGCTGGCCGACGCGCTGGACGCGCAGCTGGTGGAGACGGGTCAGGCGCACCTGCTGGCCGACCTGGAGCTGCCGCTGATGCACGTGCTGGACGAGGTCGAGGCGGTCGGCATCGCGATCGACTCCGAGCACCTCGCGGCACTGGAGGCGCACTTCGCGGCGGGGGTGAAGCAGGCCGCGCAGGACGCGTACTCGGTGATCGGCAAGGAGATCAACCTCGGCTCGCCCAAGCAGCTCCAGACGGTGCTGTTCGACGAGCTGAACATGCCGAAGACGAAGAAGACCAAGACCGGGTACACCACCGACGCGGACGCGCTGCAGAACCTGTTCGAGGCCACGCAGCACCCGTTCCTGCAGCACCTGCTGGCGCACCGGGACGTCACCCGGCTCAAGTCCACCGTGGACGGCCTGCTGAAGTCGGTCGCCGACGACGGCCGCATCCACACGACGTTCCACCAGACCATCGCCGCGACCGGCCGGCTGTCCTCGACGGACCCGAACCTGCAGAACATCCCGATCCGCACCGAGGAGGGCCGGCGCATCCGCGAGGCCTTCGTGGTCGGTCCGGGCTTCGCGGAGCTGATGACCGCCGACTACAGCCAGATCGAGATGCGCATCATGGCCCACCTGTCCGAGGACGAGGGCCTGATCGAGGCGTTCCGGTCGGGTGAGGACCTCCACACGTTCGTGGCCTCGCGGGCGTTCTCCGTGCCGACCACGGAGGTGACGGGCGAGCAGCGGCGCCGGGTGAAGGCGATGTCGTACGGCCTGGCGTACGGCCTGTCGGAGTTCGGCCTGGCACAACAGCTGCGCATCTCCACGGCCGAGGCGCGGGAGCAGAAGGAGGCGTACTTCGCCCGCTTCGGCGGCGTGCGCGACTACCTGCACGCGGTCGTCGAGGACGCCCGCAAGAAGGGCTACACGGAGACCATCCTGGGCCGGCGGCGCTACCTGCCCGACCTGACCAGCGACAACCGCCAGCGGCGCGAGATGGCCGAGCGGATGGCGCTCAACGCGCCGATCCAGGGTTCGGCGGCGGACATCATCAAGGTGGCGATGCTCGGGGTGTTCCGGGCGCTGGCCGAGGCCGGCCTGCGGTCGCGGATGCTGCTCCAGGTGCACGACGAACTGGTGCTGGAGGTCGCGGAGGGGGAGCGGGAAGCCGTGGAAACCCTGGTCCGCGAGCAGATGGGGCGGGCGTACGAGCTGTCCGTGCCGATGGAGGTCTCAGTCGGCTTCGGCCGTTCCTGGGACGACGCGGCACACTAAACACAGCCACGGCACTGCTTTCGGACGCGCGAAGCGCGGCCCGCCGCGCAGCGGCGTTCTTCGCCGCGCTCCGCGCGGCGGGCTGGGCTCCCAGCCACAAGGGGCCTTCGTGTTCCCCACCGTATGACCTGCCCGAAGGGCTACCACACTTTTCGGGGGTCGGGCCAAAAAGTTTTGCGAGGAACGAGCAAAAGTTTTTCGACCGACCCCCGAAAAGTGTGGTCGGCTCCGCCAGGTCATGCGGTGGGGAACACGCAGGCCCTTCCCCCCACTGGAGGCCTCCCCAGCCGCTTTTGATCTTGAGAGCGCGCCAGCGCGTTGCGCGAAGCGCTCAAGAGCGCGAAGCGCGTCCGAGGTCAAGAGAGCGGAGCGCGTCCTGTTAGGACCCGCGAAGCGTGGGCTTGAGAGCGACAGCGTGAGTTCAAAGAGTAAAAGAGCCTCGCCGGCGGGCGAGCCACCGAAGATGGACACAACTGCCAAAGCGGGGGCTTCTTGCTTGTGCCATCTCCGCATGGCCCGGCAAAGCCAACCACACTTTTGGTCGGGTGCCGCTAAAATTTTTGCTCGTCCCTCACAAAAATTTCGGCTGCACCCGACCAAAAGTGTGGTAGCCCTTCGGGCGGGCCATACGGAGATGACACAAGCAAGAAGCCCGGCTTGGGTTGTGTCCCCTCCGGTGGACTGCCCGCTTGCGGCTTCGCCGCTCTGGTTTGTCAGCGCAGGCGGGTGACTCGTACGTCGCGTGCGCCTACGCCTTCGCCGCACGTCGTGCACTCGACCTTCACGTCCACGTCCCCGCCGCAGTCCTTGTGGTGCAGGTCGAACGACGGGCCGTCGGCCGGGGCCATCCACTTGTCGCCCCACTTGCGCAGGGCCATCAGCACCGGGTACAGGTCCAGGCCCTTCTCGGTGAGCCGGTACTCGTAGCGGGTGCGCGAGTCCTTGTACGGGACGCGCCGCAGGATGCCCTCGTCCACGAACGTCGCCAGTCGCTCGGTCAGCACGCTGCGCGAGATGTCCATGGCGGACTGGAAGTCCTCGAACCGGCGCGTCCCCAGGAACGCCTGCCGGAGCAGCAGCAGCGTCCACCGCTCGCCCAGCAGGGCGGCGGGCAGCGACAGCGTGCACAGCTCGTCGACGACCTTGACGCGGGACATGGCCTCCAGAATACCCCTTGCGTTCGAAAACTGGACCCAGCTAGGGTTCGGAATCCGAACCTTGGGGGCGTGTCCGATGACCACTGTTCGCGTGCTCGACCGGGAAGGGGCCGGCGCCGCCGTCGACGCCGTGTTCGACGGTCTCTCCGCCCAGAGCCGCTACCTGCGGTTCCACGCCCCGATGCCGCGCCTGACCGCGTCCATGCGGCGGCAGTTGACCGACCTGGACGGCTGGCAGCGCGCCGCCGTCGTCGCCGAGTGCGGGCAGCGGGCGGTCGGCATCGCCCGGTTGGCCGCGACCAGCGGGGGCTGCGCGGAGATGGCGGTCGCCGTCGTGGACCGGTGGCAGCGCAAGGGGGTCGGCACGCGCCTGATCACCGCCCTGGGCAACCTCGCCGTAGAATTGGACTACTCGGCGCTGACCGGCGACATCCTGCACGAGAACCTCGCGATGATGGCCCTGGTCCGCCGCGCCTTCCCCGGCGCGCGACTGGAACCCACCGAGGACGAGGTCGTGCGGGTGACCTACCCGCTCACCTTCACGCTCACCCACGAGGAGCTGGTGGCGGACTTGCGCTGGTGACCACAATCGAGGCCATGCGAAAGGTACTCGGGTTGACCGCGGTCCTGGTGCTCCTCCTCGCCACGCCGCACGCGTCGGCCTCCCCACCACCGGACCAGCCGCTGCCCGGGTACACGATCGACAACCCGCCGCTGCCGCCCGCCACCGTCGGCGGCCAACCCAGCCGGGTCCTCCAGGGCGTGCACAGGCACGCCGCCTACACCATCGAGGTCCCGCCCCGCTGGAACGGCCGGCTCGCGATGTGGGCGCACGGCTACCGCGGCGCGAGCACCGTGCTCACCGTGGACCCGCCCGGCTACGGCCTGCGCCAGAAGCTGCTCGACCAGGGCTTCGCGTGGGCGGCCTCCAGCTACTACGCCAACAACTACGACGTGAAGGCCGGCGTCGAGAGCACCCACGACCTGGCGCGGGAGTTCGCCAAGCTGGTCGACAAGCCCAAGGACGTGTTCCTGCTCGGCGTCTCCATGGGCGGCCACGTCACCGGGCGGTCGCTGGAGCAGTACCCGCACTTCTACAAGGGCGCGCTGCCGATGTGCGGCGTGCTCGGCGACCACGAGCTGTTCGACTTCTTCCTGGACTACCAGGTGGTGGCGCAGGCGCTGGCCGGCATCGACGCCTACCCGCTGCCCGACGACTACCTGTCCGCCGTCGTGCCGCGCATCAAGGACGCCCTCGGCCTCAACGGCACGCCCAACGACCTCGGCAAGCAGTTCGCGCAGGTCGTGATCAACCGGTCCGGCGGGCCGCGACCGGGCGCGGAGGCGGCGTTCGCGTTCTGGAAGGACTTCCTGTTCCAGCTGTCCGCGACCAGCACCGGCGACGGCCTGTCCACCAACCCGAGCCAGCTCGCCACCAACGTCCTCACGCACTACGCCCCGAACTCGCCGGTGGACCTCAACCAGAAGACCGAGCGGGTGCTCCCGGAGAACCCGAAGGCGCGGCTGACCCCGAAACTGACCGAGGTCCCGCGCATCGCCGGCCGCCCGACCGCGCCCGTGCTGTCCCTGCACAACCTCGGCGACCTGTTCGTGCCGTTCTCGATGGAGCAGCAGTACCGGCGGGACGTGCGCCTGCACGGCAAGGGCGACGCCCTGGTGCAGCGGGCGATCCGGGCGGTCAACCACTGCGAGTTCAGCCCCGCCGAGGCGGGCCGGGCCTGGGACGACCTGGTCGCCTGGGTGGACACCGGCAAGCGGCCCGACGGCGACGTCGTGGACGACCCGGCGGTGGTCGCGGCGCCGACCTACGGCTGCCGGTTCACCGACCCGACCGCGTACGGGACGGGCAGCCGCAAGCTGTTCGCCGCTTGCTGAGCGGTATCGATCGGCGGTCGGACAACCGGGTGGTGCCGCCGGCAGGGTCTCGGGCGCATGCCCCCGGACGGTATGGGATGGGGAGGTGCACAACTCGCCGGATGCCGCCGCCGGTACGACGCGCCTGGACCTGCGGGCCCGCGCGCGGGGTGGGGTGACCGTGCTGTCCCCCTCGGGGCGGTTGGACCTGTCGACCTACGCGGCCTTGCGCGACGGGCTGCTCAAGCACGTCGCCGAGCAGCCCGTCGCCGTGGTCGTCGTGCTCGGGCCGGCGCTGGAGATCGGCAGCGACACGCTGGCCGGGGTGTTCGGCGCGGTGTGGCTGCGGTCCTGCCGGTGGCCGGGCGTGCCGGTGGTGCTGGTCGCCACCGCCGACCGGCACCGCCGCCTGCTCTCGCGCACCGGGCTGCGCCGGTTCCTGCCGTGCCACGACCGGTTGAGCACGGCGCTGGCCGAGGTGGGCGCGCCGCCGCCGCGCCGCCGCGACCAGGCCGTGCTGCCCGCCGACCCCGACGCCTCCGACCTGGCCCGCGACTTCACCCGCCGCACCTGCCAGTCCTGGGGCGGCCTGCACGAGGTGACCGCGCGGGCGGTGTTGCTGGCGGCCGAGCTGGTGGTGGCCGCCCGGCGGCTGTCCGGCCGGGCCACCACGCTGGAGCTGCGCGTGGAGCGGACGCCGCGGCAGCTCACCGTGGCCGTCCGCTACACCTCCGCGCAGCCGCCCCACCCGAGCCGGGCGCCGGACATGACCCGGGTGCACCGCCTGGCGACCGCGTGCGGTTCGACGCCGACCCTGGGGCGGGGCGACATCGTGTGGGCCGCGGTCGCGCTGGCCGACTCGTCGTGACGGGGGTCAGCAGGTGGTGAACAGGTCCAGGGCGGCCTGGTCGGCCCTCGGGTCGTCCTCGGACATGATCGCCTCGCGCAGCGCCCGCGCCGCGTCCCGGCACTTGGCGGCCGACGCGCTGTCGTCCTCGGCGCGCTTGCGGGCGGTCTCGGCGGACTTCTGCGCGTCCTTCGCCTTGGCCGCCTCGTCCTGCGCGTCCTTGAGCTGCTTGGCGGAGTCGGAGACCTGCTTCTCCTTCTCCGCGACCTGACCGGTCAGCCGGTCGTTCCTGCTCGACTCGTTC
Organism: Saccharothrix mutabilis subsp. mutabilis; assembly: GCF_039521145.1. Taxonomy (NCBI): domain Bacteria; kingdom Bacillati; phylum Actinomycetota; class Actinomycetes; order Pseudonocardiales; family Pseudonocardiaceae; genus Saccharothrix; species Saccharothrix mutabilis. The sequence continues at coordinate 102,204 of NZ_BAAABU010000005.1, read as the reverse complement.
GCGAACAGGATGCCGAACACGCCGGCGGTCGCGAAGAACACCACCGCGATGATCGACAACACGACCAGACCGGTCTTCTTGCGCGGCGCCGCGGGCGCACCCGACGCAACCGAAGTCGGCGGCGGGAAACCACCGGCCGGCGTGGCGGGCTGGAATCCGTCGGTCGGCGTGGCGGGCGGAAAGACCCCGGGCGGCGTGGCGGGTGCGAAACCGTCGGCCGGCGTGGCGGGCGCGGTCGGCTGGACCTGCGCGACCTGCTCGGGGTGGAGGCTGTAGGGCTCCAGCACCGGGAACGACGGCGGGTTCTCCGGTCTTCCGGAGTCCGGGTAGGTCATGGCAATCCCCCCTGAAAGATGTGCGCCCAGTATGGAGGCAGCCGCACGTTCCCGGAACTGGAATTCCCGTTTCCGCACAAATGATCCCGCGTTACGTGAATCGCATCTCAAGAACAGGCGATCGGAGTACCGGAACGCAGCGCGCGCACCCCGACGGGCACCAGTTCGCCCAACAACCCGACCCCGATCGACAACGCCATCGGCCGCGCGTCCGGGTGCACGCCGCTCGCCGCGCGCAGCCCGACGCCCGCCAACGCGCCCGCTACCACCCAACCCCACGTCCGGAGCAGTCAGGTCCACGCCCGGCAGGCCGCGCACCCCGATCCCGGTCAGCACCACCGGCGGCGGCAGCGGCTGGCGGCGCTGCTGGACGGGCTGGCCGTGAACGCCGTGCTCCAGCCGGACCTGATGATCCCGGCGAAGATGCGCGCCGTGTTGCGCCGTCACCTCGATGGACTGGCGGCGTCACGGCGGTAGCCTGGCCCGGTGCCGCTTCTGGGACCTGCCGACGAGTTGCCCCGACCGCCCCGCCGGGTCGTCGTCGCGGGCACGTCGGGCTCCGGCAAGACCACGTTGGCGCGCCACATCGCCGCGGAACTCGGCTTGTCCTATGTGGAGATGGACTCGCTGTTCCACGGTCCACAGTGGACGCCACGGCCGGAGTTCGAGGACGACGTGCGCGCGCTGGTGCGCGGCGAGGCGTGGGCCACGGAGTGGCAGTACACCCGGGCCCGCCCGATGCTGCTGGAACGCGCGGACACCCTCGTGTGGCTGGACCACCGCAAGCACACCGTGCTGCGGCGGATCACCGTCCGCACGGTGCGCCGCAGGCTGCGCAACGAGCAGTTGTGGAACGGCAACGTGGAGCCGCCGTTGCGCACCGTGTTCACCGACCGGGAGCACATCCTGCGCTGGGCGTGGAAGTCCCACCGCCGGACCGGCGAACGGGTGGCGGCGGTGCTGGCGGGCGAGCACGGTCCCCGACTGGCGGTGGTCCGCCTGCGCGGGCAGCGTGAAGTGGACCAGTGGCGCGCCGGACCCCTCCGGCGCGCGGCGGAGCGCGGTGAGAGGTCGGTGCGATGAGAACGGCGTTGGTGCTGGGTGGAACCGGCATGCTGAAGGGCTGCGCGGACGAGCTCCTGGCGCAGGGGTGGCGGGTGGTCCTCCCCAGCCGCCGCGCGGGCTCCGGTCCGGGGTCGGCGGCCCGGCGGGCCCTGGGCGCCCGCGGCCACGTGCCCCAGCACGAGGGCAACCAGCCGAAGCTGGTCGAGGCGGACTGGTCGCGGCCTGCGGAACTGGCCGAACGCGTCCAAGCGGTCCTGGAGGCGCCCGCCGACCTGTTGGTGGCCTGGGTGCACGCGAGCTACCGGGTCCCGGTCCTGGAGGCGGTGGCCCCGCTGCTCGCCCCCGGCGCGCCGGTCGTGGAGGTCCACGACATCGGCGACATCAACCCCCGCGAGGGCGTGCGGGACCCGATCCTGGCCGGTCACCCGACCCAGCAGGTGGTGCTGGGCTTCATCCGCCACGGCTCCACCACGCGCTGGCTCAGCCACGAGGAGACCTCGGTCGGCGTCCTGGAGGCGGTGCACCGGGCGCTGGACGGCAAGTCGCCCTCCATCCACCAGATCGGCGAGGTGGACACCTGGGTGGTCCGCTCGTAGCCCGGGGCGGGTCAGGGCTTGAGGCCGCGCACCAGCAGCAGCACGGCCTCGCGGACCTCGGTCAGCGTCCGCTCGGGCTGGAAGACCTGCCAGTCCAGGGCGATCACCAGCAGGGTGCCGAACAGCGCCGCCGACGCCGTGCCCACCTGCACCCCGTCGGGCAGCCGGCCCTCGTCGGACAACCGCTGCATCTGCCCCCGCACGATCGACACGATGTCGTCGCGCAGCAGGCTCAGCGTCCCGTGCCACTGGCCCGGCGTCCGCCACAGCTCGCTGACCAGCAGCTGCCCGAACGCCGGGTACTCGGCGAAGAAGCCGAGCATCCCGTCGACCAGCGACTCCATCGCGCGGTCGGTCTCGGCCTCGCCCTCCGCCACCCGCAGGCGGGCCGCCAGCAGGTCCACGCCGTGCCGCAGCAGGGCGTCCACCAGGGCGTCCTTGCTGGCGAAGTTGTAGTACACGGTGCCCTTCGCGACCCCGGCCTCCGCGGCGATCTCGTCGACCGTCACGCTCGCCGCACCCCGTTCGCCGACCAGCTTCAGGGCCGCGTCGAACAACTTCTGCTTGGTCACGGCGGTGCGGCCGGGGCGCGTGCCGGTCACAGCACCAGCTCGGGCTTGAGGCGAGACGGGGTCCACACCCGCTGCTTGTACGCGGCCAGCGTCGACAAGGCAAGGGCGCCGACGAGGTAGGCCACCAGGATCAGGGCGTCGGTCCCGACGCTGCCCAGCGACCCGCCGTACATCAGGTGCCGCAGGCCGTCGACCGCGTACCCCATGGGCAGGCCGTAGTGCAGCGGGTACAGCGGCACCGGGATGGTCTGCCACGGGAACGTGCCGCCGGCGCTGACCAGTTGCAGGATCAGCAGCACCAGGCCGATGAACTTGCCGACCGCGCCGAACAGGGCGTTCAACGCGTGCAGCACGGCCACGAACGTCGCCGACGTCAGCAGCAGGAACCCCAGCGTGCCCAGCGGGTGCGACGGCCGGATGTCCACCACCAGCGCCACCACCGAGAACATGATCACCACCTGCGCCGCGCCCAGCAGGACACCCGGCAGCCAGCCGCCCAGCGCGACCCGCACCGCGTTCTGCCCGGCCGCGAGGCCCCGCTTGGACAGCGGCTTGAGCAGCAGGAACAGCACGAACGCGCCGATCCAGGTGGCCAGGCCCAGGAAGAACGGGGCCAGGCCCGCGCCGTAGGTGCCCGCCGAGGTCTGGCTGACGCCGCGCACGTTCACCGGGTCGCCGATGGTGTCGGCGGTGGCGTGGCGGGTCGGGTCGTCGGGGTTGGGGATCTGCTGGATGCCCGCGTTCAGCCCGTCGCGCAGCTGGTTCGCGCCGTCCACGAGCTTCTGCTCGCCGTCGCGCAACGACAGCGCGCCGTCGCGCAGTTGGGCGTTGCCGCTCGCGACCTGCGCCGCGCCGTCGTTGAGACGGGTGATCGCGTCGGTGAGGGCCGGGGTGGCGGCGGCGAGCTGGGCCGCGCCGTCGGCGACCTGCTTGGACCCGTCCGACAGCGTCCGCAACTGCCCGGCCGCGCCCTGGACCTTGGCGTTCGCGTCGTCCACCGGCGCGCGGACATCGGTCATGGCCTGCACGACCCGCTGCACCTGCTCCTCGGTGAACCCGGCCGCGCGCAGGCGGTTCGCGACGTCGCCGTTGAACTGGTCCAGCCGGCCCACCAGAGCCTGCGACTTGGCCGCGTAGTCCTCGGCGGTCCGGGCGACGGTCTCGTTGCCGTCGGAGACCTGCTTCGCGCCGTCGGCCAGCTGTTGGGACTTGCGCGGCAGGTCGGCCGTCGAGTCACGCAGTTGCTTCAGGCCCGCCGAGACCTGCGCCGACCCGTCGGCCAGCGGCACCGCGCCGTTGACGATCTTCACGCTGCCGTCGTAGGCCTCCTGCGTGCCGGCCGCCAGCCGGGTCGCGCCGTCGGCGGCCTCCACGGTCTTCTGCCGGATCGTGGAGAACCCGAGCAGGAACCTGTCCGCCGCCTCCGCGCCCACCTTCACCGACACCGACCGGCGCACCTCCGCGACCACCTGGTTGGCGATGGTCGAGCCGAGGTAGTTGTTGGCGTCGTTGGTGGTCAGCATGATCACGCCCTGGCGCGGCTGGAAGTCGCCGGCGGACAGCAGGGCCTGCGAGAAGTCCTCGGGCAGCGTCAGCGCGAAGGTGTACTTGCCGCCGCGCACGCCCGCCTCGGCGTCCTCTTCGCTCACCCGGTGCCAGTCGAACTTGTCGCCGTTCACCAGCTCGGCGGCGACCTCCTCGCCGGCGTTCTTGAAGGTGCCGTCGCTCGCGGTCGCGCCCTTGTCCTGCACGACCAGCGCGGCGGGCACCTGCTTGAGGTTCGCGTACGGGTCCTTGTTGGCGTAGAGGTAGAGGGCGGCGTAGAGCAGCGGCACCAGGCACAGGGCGAGCACGGCCAGCTTGGGCAGCTTGCCTGAGGTGATGCGGCGCAGCTCGTTGAACGCCATCCGCAGGGCGGTCACGACTTCTCCTCGGAGTCTTCGGTGTTCTCGGCGGCGGCGTCGTCGGCGTTGTCGGTCGCGTTGCCGGTCGCGTTGTCGGCGTTGTCGCAGCCCAGGCGCGCGGCGGGAACGTCCAGCGCGGCGGCGGAGGTGGTGGTGCACAGCACGACCACGGACCGCTCGGCGCTCACCTGCTCGCGGGCCAACTTCCACCAGGTGGCGGGATCGCCGTGGTACCGGTCGGGGGTGTCCAGCACGAGGACCTCGGCCCCGGGCCGCCCGGCGGCCAGTTCCAGCATCAGCGAGCACCGCAGATCGGCCGGCACGTACTCGTAACGCGTGGTCAGGTGCTCGTCCGCGCCGCGCTCGACCAGCCAGTCGGCCACGGCCTTGCGCCCGCTGCGGCGCCCGTTCATGGCCAGCTCCTCGCCGACCACGCCCGCCAGCGTCAGCGACGCCTCCGGCTCGTTCACCCCGGGGGAGTCGACCAGCACGACGTGCCGCCGCAACAGCGCGGCGTCCGGCGACACGGACCCGGTGCTGGGCCGCAGCCGGCCCGACAGCACCAGCCCGAACGCGGTGTGCCCGGCCCCGGGCGGTCCCGCCACCAGCGCCGCCCCGCCCGCCGGCACGCGCAGTCCGGTCGGCTTGAGCAACGGGCCGTGCGGCCCGGCGACGCCGACGCGCTGGGCGTGGATCTCCACGAGGTGCCCTCCTTTGAACTGACCGGTCAGTTCAAATAGTGGCGCAGGCGGCGGCCCCCGGCAACTCGAACGCGTGTGACGTCGATCGACCGCCGCTACAGCATGCGGTCAGCCGCTCACCCGCGCAGCGCGTCCTAGCGGAGCGCGCCGGCGGGCCTGACCTCCCAGACCGTCCACAGCGGGCGGTAGCCCTGCCGCGGCCAGAACACCGAGGACAGCGGGTTCGGCGGGTTGTAGTACAGGTACGTGCCCACCGTGCCCAGCCGGTGCAGCTCCCGGTGGGCGTGGGCCATCAGCCGCTGCCCGATCCCGCTCCCGCGGGCGCCCGGCAGCACCGACACGCAGTTGACGTACCCCCACCGCCCGTACGGCAGCCGCGTGGACGTCCAGTTGCCCGGCTCGGACACCACCACCGCGCACTCCGCCAGCGCCACCGCGATGCCGTCCCGCTCCGCCAGCCACGCCGGACCGCCCGCCGCCAACCGCTCGGCCAGCGTCCGCCGCTTCAGCTCCGCCGCCTCCGGCCGGTCGACCGTGGACCCCACCAGGGCCGAGTACCGGAGTTCGGCCAGCGCGAGCGCCAGCACGGTGTCCAGGTCGGCCGGGGTGGCCCGGCGGATGGTCAACGACGTGTCCACGGGCGGCGGACCGGACCGGCGCACGGCGATCACCGACAGCGGCACCAGCCCGTGGTCCAGCAGCACCCGGGCGGCTTCAGCGTCGCGGCTGGGCCAGGTCAGCACGCACGCCGAGTCCTGCTCGGCCGGGCCCACGCGGTCCATCCGGTGCCGCCACGCCCGCAGCAGCGCGTCCATCGCCGCCGCGCCACCGCCGCCCACCAGCGGCGTCAGCTCCCACACCTCACCGGCCGACCACAGCCGCGCGGCGGACCGGCGGTCGTGGACCTGCCTGGTCAGCACGCCCGCCACCCTGGTCCCGTCCGGCAGGGCCGCGGTCACCACGTCGCCCTCCGGCGGCGCGGTCACGGCCGGCAACAACGGGTCCAAGCACGCGAAGCGCGCGCTCTGCGCCTCCACCAGCCCCCGACTGACGGTCATGCACCGCAGGTTACGGCTTGCGCGTCCGCAGGATCGCGGTCCCGGGGAACAGCCGCCCGCGCAGGGGGGACCACTGGCCCCACGTCCGGGTGTGGCCGGCGGGCCACTCGGGCTCCACCACGTCCTCCAGCACCAGTCCCGCCGCGACCAGGGCGCGCACGTAGTCGCCCATGGTGCGGTGGTGTTCCACGTACGTGGCGCGGCCGTTGTCGTCGACCTCCACGTACGGGGTGCGGTCGAAGTACGACTGCGTCACGGTCAGTCCACCCGGCCCCGGGTCGTCCGGGAAGATCCACCTGATCGGGTGGGTCACCGAGAACACCCACGGCGCGCCGGGCCGCAGCACCCGCGCGACCTCCGCGAACACCTCGCCGACATCGGCCACGAACGGCACCGCGCCGAACGCCGAGCACGCCGCGTCGAAGCTGCCCGCCGCGAACGGCAGCTGGTCCGCGCTGGCCTGCACCAACGGCACGTCCAGGCCGGTCGAGGCGTTGCCCGCGACGGCGTGCCGCAGCATGCCCGCGGAGATGTCGAAGGCCACCACGTCCGCGCCCGCGGCCTTCAACCACCGCGCGCACGGGGCGGACCCGCACCCGACCTCCAGCACCCGCCGGCCGGCCACGTCGCCCAGGTAGCGCGCCTCGGCCTCGCGCACCCCCTCCGGGCACCACACGAACTCCGCGGCGCCCAGGAAGTCCCCGTGCTCGGCGTGGTAGTCGTCGGCGTCGGCGTCCCACCAGATGCGGTTCGCGGTCCGGGACTCCGCGGCGTCGGCTCCGCGCTTGGCGATACCGGTGGTGCCCAGCGCGAGTTCCGCACTGGCGTGCTGGTCGGACACACTGCTCCTTCGAGGGGTACCGGTTTGCCCGGTGGTCGTCGAGCCGCGTACGATACCGCCCGCGTAGTGGGTTCGCGCTGCCCATGATCGGTGTGCAGTCACGGGATCGGTCGTCGGGGGAAGCCTTGCCTCCCGCGCAGCGTTGCACCCAAGGCCAGACAACCCCAATCCGTACCGGAGCCACCTACCTAATGTCCACCGACACCACCACTGTCCCGGCTGCCACCGCGCCGAAGCAGCAGATCGCTATCAACGATATCGGGACGGAGGAGGACTTCCTCGCCGCCATCGACAAGACCATCAAGTACTTCAACGATGGCGATATCGTCGAGGGCACCATCGTCAAGGTCGACCGGGACGAGGTCCTGCTCGACATCGGCTACAAGACCGAGGGCGTCATCCCCTCGCGCGAGTTGTCGATCAAGCACGACGTCGACCCCAACGAGGTTGTGAAGGTCGGTGACGAGGTCGAGGCCCTGGTTCTCCAGAAGGAGGACAAGGAAGGCCGGCTGATCCTCTCCAAGAAGCGCGCGCAGTACGAGCGCGCCTGGGGCACCATCGAGGCGCTCAAGGAGAAGGACGAGCCGGTCCGCGGCACCGTCATCGAGGTCGTCAAGGGTGGTCTCATCCTGGACATCGGCCTCCGGGGCTTCCTCCCCGCCTCGCTCGTGGAGATGCGGCGCGTCCGCGACCTCCAGCCCTACGTGGGCCGCGAGCTGGAGGCGAAGATCATCGAGCTGGACAAGAACCGCAACAACGTGGTCCTGTCCCGCCGCGCCTGGCTGGAGCAGACCCAGTCCGAGGTCCGCAGCGAGTTCCTCAACCAGCTGCAGAAGGGCCAGGTCCGCAAGGGCGTCGTGTCCTCCATCGTCAACTTCGGCGCCTTCGTGGACCTGGGTGGCGTGGACGGCCTGGTGCACGTCTCCGAGCTGTCCTGGAAGCACATCGACCACCCGTCCGAGGTCGTCGAGGTGGGCCAGGAGGTCACCGTCGAGGTCCTCGACGTCGACATGGAGCGCGAGCGCGTGTCGCTGTCGCTCAAGGCGACGCAGGAAGACCCGTGGCGCCAGTTCGCCCGGACCCACGCGATCGGCCAGATCGTGCCGGGCAAGGTCACCAAGCTGGTTCCGTTCGGCGCGTTCGTCCGCGTGGACGAGGGCATCGAGGGCCTGGTCCACATCTCCGAGCTGGCCGAGCGCCACGTGGAGATCCCGGAGCAGGTCGTCCAGGTCGGCGACGACGTCATGGTCAAGGTCATCGACATCGACCTCGACCGCCGGCGCATCTCGCTGTCGCTCAAGCAGGCCAACGAGGGCTTCACGGTCGACTCCGAGTTCGACCCGACCCAGTACGGCATGGCCGCCGAGTACGACGACCAGGGCAACTACATCTACCCCGAGGGCTTCGACCCGGAGACCCAGGAGTGGCAGGAAGGCTTCGACAAGCAGCGCGAGGAGTGGGAGCGGCAGTACGCCGAGGCCCACCTGCGCTACGAGGCCCACATGAAGCAGGTCGCCAAGGCCGCCGCGGCCGAGGAAGAGGCCGCGGGCGAGACCAACTACTCGTCGGGCGGCGACGCCCCGGCGTCCACCGGTGGCGGCGCTCCGGCGCAGGCCGGTGGCACGCTGGCCAGCGACGAGCAGCTGGCCGCGCTCCGCGAGAAGCTGTCGGGCGGCGCCTGATCAGCGCATCGGGCGGTTTGAAATGACCGTCTGAACGCAACGCCGCAACGGCCCCGCATCGGTTACGGTGCGGGGCCGTTGTCGTGCGCTAAGTTGTGATCCCTATGGGTGCGCGAACGAGGCGGTTGGCGGCATTGGGCCTGGTGGTGACGGCCCTGAGCGCGTGTGCGCGGGAGAAACCCCCGGCGGCCCCGCCGCCCCAGATCCCCACCATCGTGGCCCCGACCAGCGCGAGCAAGATCCGCCCCATGGTCGACCGGCCGATGCCGGAGGACTGCGAGCTGATCGTGCCCGTCGAGCGGGTGAACGAGCTGATCGGCCGCAAGATGGAGGGGGAGCTGAAGATGATCGTCGGCATCCCCGAGCCGTCCATCGCGCGCACGGCGAAGATCGACTGCTACCACGACGTGCCCAAGGGCAAGAACTTCGCCGAGTCGCCGCTGATCATCGGGCTGGCGACCTACGCGGACGAGGCGTCGGCCAAGGAGCGGGTGGCCGAGAGCGTCGAGGCGGAGAAGAAGGAGGGCGGGCAGGCGACCGAGGTCGAGGTGACCAAGCACAAGGCGCAGCTGGTCACGACCGGCGCCGAGCGGCTGCTGATCGGGTCGTTGGGGAAGACGACCTACGTGGTGCGCACCAAGGCCGGCTACCTGCCCGAGGACAAGGTGAAGGACATGCTGACGGCGCTGGCCGTGCAGTCCATGACACCCATCGAGGACGCCTGAAGTCGATCGCGGCCCGTCCCGGTTCCCGGCAGACTGTTCGCCATGTTGCGCGTTGGCCTCTCGGGGGGCATCGGGTCGGGCAAGTCGACGGTTGCGGGCAGGCTCGCAGAGCACGGGGCGGTGGTGATCGACTCCGATCGGCTGGCCCGGGAAGTGGTGGAGCCGGGCTCGGAGGCGTTGCGGGACATCGAGGAGGCGTTCGGGGCCTCCGTGCTCAACGCGGACGGGTCGCTCGACCGGGCGGCCCTGGCCGAGCGCGTGTTCGGGTCCGGGGACGACCGCGACCGGCAGACCCTCAACGGGATCATGCACCCCCGGATCGCGGCGCGGACCGCCGAGCTGATCGCCGCCGCGCCGGAGGACGCGATCGTCGTCCACGACGTGCCGCTGCTGGTGGAGAACGGCCTGGCGCCCGCCTACCACCTGGTGATCATCGTCCACGCCGACCCCGAGGAGCGGGTCAAGCGGCTGGTCGGCCGCGGCCTGGACGAGCAGGACGCGCGCAACCGCATGGCCAAGCAGGCGACCGACGAGCAGCGCCGCGCCGTGGCGGACGTGTGGCTGGACAACAGCGGCACCCCGGACCAGGTCCTGCTGGCCGTGGACGAGCTGTGGGCGGACCGGCTGGTGCCCTACGAGGCCAACGTGCGCCTGCGCCGCTACGCCGGCGGCCCGCCCAAGGTGGTGCCCTACGACGAGACGTGGCCGCTGCAGGCCGAGCGCATCGCCAAGCGGATCTCGCTGGCGGCCGGCGGGCGGCACGTCGAGCACGTCGGGTCCACGGCGATCCCCGGCCTGGCGGCCAAGGACGTGCTGGACTTCCAGCTCGGCGTCACGTCGATGGAGGAGGCCGACTCACTCACCGAAGCGCTGGCCCGGGCCGGGTTCCCGGCGCTGGGCTACGGCGAGGACGCCGTGCGGTTCGGCGACCCGGCGGAGTGGGTGAAGCGGCTGCACGCGGGCACGGACCCCAAGCGCCGGGTGAACCTGCACGTCCGGGTCGAGAACGGCCCGGCGTGGACGTGGGCGATCCGGTTCCGGGACTGGCTGCGGGTCGACGAGGCCGCCCGCCGCGAGTACGAGGCCCTGAAGCTGGAGCTGTCCTCGCAGTTCGCCGGTGACCGCGACGGGTTCGCCTACGGGGACGCCAAGGAGCCGTTCATGGAGGCGGCGGTCGAGCGCATGGCGGCCTTCTACAGGGACGGCCAGACGTCGTAGATGCCGCGGTGGGTCAGCCACGCGCCCAGGTCGTGGCGGTGCAGGCTGACCTGCTCCAGCGTGCGGTGCACGGTGCGCAGGGCCTGGTCGGCGTCCTCGGGGCCGAGGACCCGGCCGGCCACCGCCGCCGCGAACTCCTCCGACCGCACGATGCGCGCCGTGGTGCCGCCGGGCACGGCCAGGCCCAGCAGGAGGTCCGTGGTGCGCCACGACCGGCCGTCGCGCTGCACGCGGACCGCGCTGAGCACGCTGGGGCCGCTGCGGGCGTGCCGGGAGCGGGGCCGCTGGTGGGTGAGCCGCAGACCGAGGTCCGGCATCAACCAGGTGACCTCCGAGTCGGAGAACGGGTCCTCCGGGGTCGGGCACTCCAGGCGCAGTCCCCAGTGCTCCACCCGACACGTCGTCAAGTGCCGCGACATGCCCGAGGAATAGCTCCGAACAGCGCTGACGGTGTCGACCACGTCGACGAGCTGAGGTGTGATGACCGCTCCCACGCGACCCGAGGGTAGCCGTAAGTGTGCGGCTGGTAACACAGCGGGTCGATTCGTTACATCACGGTCTGTGTAGGGGTAGGTCACTTTCAGGTGACGGACTCGGATGGCGGTTGACCAGCGCGTCTCACCGTCTGTATTACCGCCGACGCCATGTGGTGACCGTTCCCTGAGCGGCAAGCCAACGGACGGTGTCGTGCCCGTGCGCGGCGATGCCCGCCACGGCGCGGTAGGTGGTCTCCAACGCCCACTGCGCGCGTTCTGGCTGCACAAGGCCGCGTTGGAGCGCCATCAGCAGTTCGTCGGTGTCCAACACGCGCACGCTGTGCCCGGTGCGCACCACAAGGTCCAGGTAGAGGTCCACGGTCTTCCACACGGACCCGCTGGAGCTGATCTCCACGACGTCCAGGTAGAGGTCGTAGTCGCACTCGTGGCCGGGGTGCCAGGACTGGCGGGTGACGCGCAGGCCGTGCGCGGGCAGCAGCCACGACTCGAAGTGCGACAGGCGGGGGTGGCCGGGCACCGGCCGGAACATGTAGAGCCCGTCCGCGGTCAGGCGGTACTCGTCGACGCCGCGCAGGATGCCCTTGGGGTCCGTGTTGCTCTTGGCGTCGAGGTCGAAGTACTCGATCTTGGGCGGGTGGATGTGCATGTGCGTGGTCCCTGCGGCGCTCAGCGTCACGTGCGCACCCTATGCACGCGTAGCGGCCGAACACCCCGTTCAGTCACCCGAAAGTAGGATGATCGCTTAGTCTTCCGGCCATGTTCGGAATCATCCGCCCGTGCCGCAACCGCCTGGGCGCGGACCTGCGCGAATCCTGGCTGGCGCACCTGTGCGGGCTGTGCCTCGCGCTGCGCGACGACCACGGTCACATGGCGCGGGTGGTGACCAACTACGACGGTCTCGTCATCTCGGCTCTCGTAGAGGCGCAGAGGGGCCGTTCAAGGCGCACCGCGGGCCCTTGTGCGTTGCGTGGGATGCAGTCGGCCGACGTCGCCGTGGGCGCGGGTGCGCGGCTGGCCGCGACGGTGTCGCTGGTGCTGGCGTCGGCGAAGGTCGGCGACCACGTGGACGACCGGGACGGCGCGTTCGCCTCGGCGCCGGTGCGGGGCATCGGGCGGCAGGTGGCGCGGCGCTGGGCGGCGCAGGCGGCGGCCACCGGCACGGACCTCGGGTTCGACACGTCGGTGCTGGTCGCGGCGGTGGCGCGGCAGTCGGCGGTGGAGGCGGCGGCCGGGCTGGGCAGCTCGGTGTTGCTGGTGACCGAGCCGACCGAGACCGCCGCGGGCGAGGCCGTGGCGCAGACCGCCGTGCTGGCCGGGCGGCCGGGGAACGCCGGGCCGTTGCGCGAGGTGGGTCGGCTGTTCGGGCGGCTGGCGCACCTGTTGGACGCGGTGGAGGACCTTTCGGAAGACCGGGCGTCGGGTGCCTACAACCCGCTTGATGCGACCGGCACCACTCTTGAGGAGGCCCGGCGGCTGTGTGAGGACGCCGCGCTGGGCATCAAGCTGGCGCTGAAGGAGGTCGAGTTCGCCGACGACCGCCTGGTGCACACGCTGCTGGTCCACGAGGTGCGCGAGTCGATCCGCCGGGCGTTCGGCGAACCCCACTCCCACGCCTGCCCGACCGGCCTGCACTCCGGCGTGGTCGGCCACACCCCGCCCACGCCACCCGGCTGGAACCCCGAACCCGGCATGTACCCGCCGCCCCAGGGGCCTCCGCCGCCCCACGGCGGTCACCCGGCCGGTCAGGTGCCGCCCGGCGCGGTCCCGCCGCCCGGCGCGATGCCCCCGCCGGCCGCCCCCGGCACCGGCGGCACCCCGCCGCCGCCGAGGAAGGGCAAGCGCAAGCGCGCCGCCGAGCCGCCGCCCGGCAGCGGCCCGTGGTGCTGGCCGAAGCTGGTCAAGCCGCCGATCGAGCGCGGGTTCGTGCTGGGCTGCCTGGCGATCCTCTACCAGTGCGGCACCTGCCAGTACTGCTGCCGCGACCCGTACCCCGGGCCGTTCAGCGGCAAGCCGCGCGACGCGTGGTGCAACTGCGACTGCGGCGGCCCGAACTGCGACTGCGACTGCGGGTGCTGCGACTGCAACTGCTGAGAGCGCGCTGACCTGGGCCGACCGGAAATTGTCGGACCCGGGGCGTACCGTCGTGTCCGTGGCATTCCCAACCGAGATCCCGGTCAAGGCGCACTCGTCGCACCGCCCCGTCGGGGACATCCCCCGTTCCGACGGCCAGTTCCGCGTGGTCAGCGAGTACCAGCCGGCGGGCGACCAGCCGGCGGCCATCGCCGAGCTGGAACGCCGGATCAGGGGCGGCGAGAAGGACGTCGTGCTGCTGGGCGCCACCGGTACGGGCAAGTCCGCCACCACGGCGTGGCTGGTGGAGAAGCTGCAACGGCCCACGCTGGTGATGGCGCCGAACAAGACGCTGGCCGCGCAGCTCGCCAACGAGCTGAAGGAGTTCTTCCCGCACAACGCGGTGGAGTACTTCGTCAGCTACTACGACTACTACCAGCCCGAGGCGTACATCCCGCAGACCGACACGTACATCGAGAAGGACTCCTCGATCAACGAGGACGTGGAGCGGCTGCGCCACTCGGCCACGATGAGCCTGTTGACCAGGCGCGACGTGATCGTGGTCGCGTCCGTGTCGTGCATCTACGGCCTGGGCACGCCGCAGTCCTACCTCGACCGGTCGATCCACCTGGAGGTCGGCGGGGAGGTCGAGCGCGACCTGCTGCTGCGGGCGCTGGTCGACATCCAGTACGCGCGCAACGACATCGCGTTCAACCGCGGCACGTTCCGGGTGCGCGGCGACACGGTGGAGGTCATCCCGGCGTACGAGGAGCTGGCGGTCCGCATCGAGTTCTTCGGCGACGAGATCGACAAGCTGTACTACCTGCACCCGCTCACCGGCGACGTGATCCGCGAGGTCGACGAGCTGCGCATCTTCCCGGCCACCCACTACGTGGCCGGTCCGGAGCGCATGGAGAAGGCCATCGCCAACATCGAGGCGGAGCTGGCCGACCAGCTGTCGAAGCTGGAGCGGCAGGGCAAGCTGCTGGAGGCGCAGCGGCTGCGCATGCGCACGACCTACGACATCGAGATGATGCGCCAGGTCGGGTTCTGCTCGGGCATCGAGAACTACTCGCGCCACATCGACGACCGCGGGCCGGGCACCGCCCCCGCCACCCTGATCGACTACTTCCCGGACGACTTCCTGCTGGTCATCGACGAGTCCCACGTCACGGTGCCGCAGATCGGCGGCATGTACGAGGGCGACGCGTCCCGCAAGCGCAACCTGGTCGAGCACGGCTTCCGCCTGCCCAGCGCGCTGGACAACCGGCCGCTGACCTGGGAGGAGTTCGCCGACCGGATCGGGCAGACGGTCTACCTGTCGGCCACCCCGGGCCCGTACGAGATGGGCCAGGCGGGCGGCGAGTTCGTGGAGCAGGTCATCCGCCCGACGGGCCTGGTCGACCCCGAGGTGGTGGTCAAGCCCACCGAGGGCCAGATCGACGACCTGGTCCACGAGATCCGGGTCCGCGCCGAGCGCGACGAGCGAGTCCTCGTCACCACGCTGACCAAGAAGATGGCCGAGGACCTCACGGACTACCTCCTGGAGCTGGGCATCCGGGTCCGCTACCTGCACTCCGAGGTGGACACCCTGCGCCGCGTGGAGCTGCTGCGCCAGCTGCGCCTGGGCGAGTACGACGTCCTGATCGGCATCAACCTCCTGCGCGAGGGCCTGGACCTGCCGGAGGTCTCGCTGGTGGCGATCCTGGACGCCGACAAGGAGGGCTTCCTGCGCTCGGGCACGAGCCTGATCCAGACCATCGGCCGCGCGGCCCGCAACGTGTCGGGCGAGGTCCACATGTACGCGGACCGGATCACCGACTCGATGCGGCACGCGATCGACGAGACCAACCGGCGGCGGGCCAAGCAGATCGCCTACAACGAGGCCCACGGCCTCGACCCCCAGCCGCTGCGCAAGAAGATCACCGACATCCTGGAGCAGGTCTACGCCGAGGCGGAGGACGCCATCGCCCCCGGCGGCTCCGGCCGCAACACCTCGCGCGGCAAGAAGCCCACCGGCGACCCGGGCGCGAGCGGACGCAGCTCGGGCGTCCTGGCCGACCGCGACACCACCACGATGGCGAGGTCCGAGCTGGCCGACCTGGTCCAGCAACTGACCGACCAGATGATGAACGCGGCCCGCGAACTCCAGTTCGAGCTGGCGGCCCGCCTGCGCGACGAGATCCAGGACCTGAAGAAGGAACTCCGGGGCATGGACGCGGCCGGCGTCAAGTGACCCCCGCTCCCACCACACCGGCCCCGGCGCTCACCCAGCGCCGGGGCCGACCTCACCTCCGGGACCCCCGGGCCGATCTCACCGCCGGGCCGACCCCGGTCCACCCACGCCGCGCCGTCTCCGACAACGACCTGGTGCGGACCGTCGAGGGTTGTCCCGCCTGGTGCGACGAGTGCCGGCGGCGGCTCGGCCCGTGTCACCGGCCCGTTTCCGTCGGTGCGTTGACCTAGCGTGTGCGCGTGACGGTTGACGACGTGATCGCGTACTGCCTGGCCAAGCCCGGGGCCGAGGAGAGCTACCCCTGGGGTGACGGGGAGCTGGTCTGCAAGGTCGGCGGCAAGGCGTTCGCCTTCATCGGCCTGCCGGGCGAGACCGTCGGCGTGAAGTGCGGCGTGAACGCCGAGGACGCGGCCGAGTGGCGGGAGCGGTTCCCGGACGACATCACCACCAGCCCCTACATCGGCCGCTACGGCTGGAACCGCGTGCGGCTGGGCGGCGGGGTGCCGGAGGACGAGGTCCGGGACCTGCTCGACCGGTCCTACGACGCCGTCGTGGCCAAGCTGCCGCGTGGCAAGCGCCCCTGAGCGGCCGGGGGCACCAGGACCAGCCGTCGCCGCACGCCGTCGTGAGCCCTGGCGACCTCCTCCAACGGCCACGTCTCCGGCTCGGCCACGCTCAGGGCGCCGGCGTCCACCATGTCCACCAGCGACGCCAACTGCCGCCCGTCGGCCCTGATCCACACGTTCGACACGCGCACACCGCGCAACGCGACCGGCGTCGCCGACCCCAGCACCGCGACGAACGAACCGCCGCCGCGCACCGCGTCCAACGCCTCGACGCCCAACGCCGCCGCGTCCACCACGCCGTCCACCCCGCCCGGCACGACCGCGCGCACCGCCGCCCCGACGTCCGCCCCGCGCGGGAAGACCCAGGTCGCCCCGTACCCCCGCACCCGGGCCTCGTCCGACGCCAGCGCCACCACCCGCAACCCCCGCGCCACGGCCAGCTGCACGGCGAACCCGCCCACGGACCCGCCCGCCCCGGTCACCAGCACGGACCCGCCCGCCGGCACGCCCAGCAGGTCCAACGCCTGCAACGCCGTCAACCCGCCCAACGGCACCGTGCTCGCCGCCGCCAACGACACCGTCCTCGGCGCCGGCGCCACAGCGGAAGCGTCCAGCACCACGAACTCCGCCTGCGCCCCCAGCGTCGGCAGCCGGTCCCGCAGCCCGACCACCTCGGCCCCGACCGCGAACGGCGCCCCGACCGCGAAGGGCGCCCCGGCCCCGACCGCGTCCACCACCCCGGCGACGTCCCAGCCGAGCCCGACCGTCCCCGCCGGCACCAGCCCGGCCGCGTGCAGCGCCCCCGACCGGGTCGCGAAGTCCACCGGGTTCACCGCCGCCGCCACCACGCGGATCCGCACCTGCCCCGGACCGGGCACCGGCACGGGGACGTCCGCCACTTCCACCACTTCCGGTCCACCGAAGGACCGCACGACCACCGCGAGCATGGCCACGAACCTACGGAGAGCTACTCTCCGACAGGAAGTACGTACCTTGAAGTGCGTAAGGGAGCCCATGGTCACCCGCACCGCCCGTGAACGGCGCGAAGAACGCCGTCAGGCCTTCGACGCCTACCTGAAGGAGTGCCCGGCGCGGCACCTGCTCGACCGGATCAGCGACAAGTGGGTCAGCCTGGTCCTGGTCGCGCTCGCCGCGGGACCCCGCCGCTACAGCGAGTTGAGCCACACGATCGCGGGCGTCAGCCAGAAGATGCTCACCCAGACCCTGCGGTCACTCGAACGGGACGGGTTGATCACCCGGACGGTCACCGCCGAGGTGCCCGCGCGGGTCGACTACGACCTCACGCCGCTGGGCCGGGGGCTCCTGCCGGTCATGGCCGCCATCAAGGAGTGGGCGGAGAACAACATCGAGGACGTGCTGGCGAGCCGGGAGCGGTACGACCGCTCCCGGCCCGACAAGTAGAACCGCTCCCGGCCCGCCGGCTAGGACGTGATGTCCTTGCGGGCGAACTTCCGGGCCGCCAGCAGCGTGAAGAACCCGCCGTAGGCCAGCGCGGAGAACGTGCCCCGCGCCATCTGCGACCAGTCCACGTCCGACGACAGCAGGTCCACCCACGCCAGCGCGTAGTGCGTCGGCAGGTAGTCCCGCAGGTCCTCCAGCGCCGTGATCTGGTCCAGGATCTGCGACACGATCGACACCAGCACCGCGCCGCCCACCGCGCCCAGCGGCGCGTCGGTGGACACCGACAGGAACAGCGCCAGCCCCGCCAACCAGAACAGGTGGATGGAGATGTAGCAGACCGCCAGCGCCAACCCGTACACGCCGGACCCGAACGACGCCGCCTCCCCGGTCGGGGACACCGCCTCGCCCGCCCCGTACCAGACGACGCCCACGGCCAGCGCCACCAGCGGCAGCAGCACCAGCGCGAACACCGACAGCAGCCCCGAGGCCACGGCCTTGCGCCGCAGCAGCCGGTGCCGCGGGATCGGCGCGGCCAGCAGGTACTTCAGGCTCGACCACGACGCCTCGGACGCGATCGTGTCGCCGAAGAACAACGCCACGATCATCGGCAGCAGGAAGCTCCCCGACACGAACAGCGTGAGGATCACGAAGTTCACGCCGGACGCCGTCGCCAGGTCCACGAACCCGCCCGAGCGACGGTTGGGCGACGCCTGACCCAGTTCGAACGCCACCACCAGGATGAACGGCAGCAGCACCAGGAAACCCAGCACCAACTGCGTCCGCCGCCGGCGCAACTGCCGCACCAGCTCGACCCGCACCGGCAGCGTCCGGCCGGCCCGGTAGCCGACCTTCGACCCGTCCGGCGCGACCCGCGACCGCTCGTGTTCCGCCGCGTCGGTCAGGTCGGAGATCGCCGACGGGTCGGTGTGCACCCCGTTCTCGCTCATTCGCCCACCAACTCCAGGAACGCGTCCTCCAACCGGCGGCGCGGACCGGCCTGGTCGACCGCCACCCCCGCCGTCACCAACGCCTGCAGCGCCTCCGCGCGCGGCGTGCCGTTCAGGCTCGCGTGGACCTGCTCGCCGTCCACCGACACCGACTTCACGCCCGACAGCCCGCGCAGCACCTCGGCCGCCTCCTCGGGCCGGTCGACCCGGAAGCTGGCCTCGCCGCCGCCCGTCGCGATCTGCTCGACCGGACCGGCCGCGACCAGGGTGCCCTTGTGCATGACCACGACGTGGCTGCACGTCTGCTCGACCTCGGCGAGCAGGTGGGAGGACACCAGCACCGTGCGCCCGGCGGCGGCGTAGCGCCGCAGCACCTCGCGCATCTGGTGGATCTGGGGCGGGTCGAGCCCGTTGGTCGGCTCGTCGAGCACGAGCAGGTCCGGCAGGCCGAGCATGGCCTGGGCGATGGCGAGCCGCTGCCGCATGCCCTGGCTGTACGTGCGGACCTTGCGCTGCACGGCGCCGCCCAGGCCCGCGATCTCCAGCGCCTCCTCGAAGTGCGCCTGCTCGACCGGGCGACCGGTGGCGGCCCAGTACAGCTTCAGGTTCGCGATGCCGGACAGGTGCGGCAGGAAGCCCGACCCCTCCACGAACGACCCGATCCGCGACAGCACCGGCGCGCCGGCGTGCACCCGGTGCCCGAACACCCTGATCTCGCCCTCGGACGGCGTGATCAGGCCCATCAGCATCCGCAACGTGGTCGTCTTGCCCGCGCCGTTGGGCCCGAGCAGGCCCAGCACCTGGCCGTGCTCGACCCGGAACGACAGGTCCCGCACGGCGGTCAGCCCGCCCGGGTAGGACTTGGTCAGCCCCGAGATGACCAGCGGCACCGACGTCAGCTCCGGGTCCACGTCGGCGGTCAGCCGGCGGCGGAACCACGCCACCACGGCCACCACCAGGCCCGCGATGAGCACGATCGCGATGCCCCACAGCGCGCCGGTCGGCACCTCGCTGGTCGCGTTCGCGCCCGGCACCACCGGCACCGACAGCTCCGGCGAGGCCAGCGAGATCCGGTACGCGGCGGGCTCGGTCGCGTTGGCGTACGCCTGGTCCGTGGTGGACACGACCAGCTGCAACCGGTGGTCGCTCTCCACCGGCCGCACCGCGCCCGGCAGGGTCACGGTCACCTCGACCGGCGTGCCGTCGGCGGGCAGGTTCCGCACCCGGAACGGCGCGACCGCCGAACCGGGCAGCGTGCGCACGCCGTTGGCGTCCGAGTCGTAGAGCTTGGCGAACAGCACGGCCCCGTCGGCCGGCACCGGCGTGCCGGGCACCGCAGCGACCCGCAGCTTCACCGTGGACGCGCCGGTGAGCAGCACCTGCGAGGTGAACGGCTCGCTGGCGAACACCGCCGCCTGGCCGGGCAGGTCGATCGACAGCCGCGCGGTCAGCGAGGACGAGCGCGACAGCGCCGACCCGAGGCCGGGCAGGCTGGACACCGCCGCCGGGTTGCCGCCCGCCGGGTTGACCACCGTCTGGTCCCGCCCGGTCAGCGGCACGGCCCTGCGCTCGACCGCGCCGCCGCCGGCCAGGCCGGGGTAGCTCGGCGCGATGACGTTGCGCAGCGACGGCGCGCCGCTGCTGCGGAACGCGCCCACCACCGTGTACTCGAAGCCGGTGCCCGGGTCGGCGCCCTTGCCGTCGAGGTGGAACGCCATCCAGTCGGCGATCTGCCCGCGCAGCTCGGGGCCCGGGGACCCGCCGTCGTGGCCGCCGGAGTACCAGACGACCTTGACCTTCGCGCCGTTCGCGGCGATCTGGCGGGCGTTGGCGTCGGCCTGGTCCAGGCCGAACAGGGTGTCCTGCTCGCCCTGCACCAGCATCGTCGGCTGGGTGATCCGGTCGGCGACCGAGGCGGGGGAGGAGCGGCGCAGGATCTCCAGCGTCTTCTCGCCGGCCCTGCCGGTGGTCGCGACCTCGGTGTACGCGGCGCACACGTCGGCGGCGAACCGGCCGCACGCGCCGTTCACCGGGCCCGCGGGCCGGCCCTGCTGCTGCGGCGCGGTGACCGCCGCCGCGGCGGCGTCGGCCGCCTGACCGGCCCCGTTGTCGTCCTGCCCGGGTTCGGCGGCCTCCTGGCCGGGGCTCGCGAGGTCGCCGCCGGACAGGCCCGCGGAGAAGAAGATGCCCGCCCAGGACCGCTTGAACACGCCGTCGTCGCCGAACGCGCCGGCCGCCGGGGTCGCGGCGTTCACCGAGCCGGTGCGCGCGGAGTTGGGCAGCAGCGCCTGGCCGAGGTCGTTGAACGTGATCACCGGCGCGATGGTGTCCACCCGCTGGTCGACGCCTGCCAGCGACAGCGCCAGCGCGCCACCGTAGGACCCGCCGGTCACGCCCACGCGCGGGTCGCCCGCCGCGTCGGTGCGCACCTCCTCGCGGGTGGCGAGCCAGTCCAGCAGCTTCTGCGCGTCGCGGACCTCGTGGTCCACCGAGTTCAGCTCGATGGAGCCGGTGCTGCGGCCGAAGCCGCGCGCCGAGTAGGCCAGGACGACGAACCCGCGCTGGGCCAGCTCGGTCGCCTGGGCGGACACGCTGTCCTTGCTGCCGCCGAAGCCGTGCGGGAGCAGCACCGCCGGGGCCGGGGTGCGTTCGGGCAGGTAGAGGGTGGTGTCGAGTTGGATCGTCCGGTCGCTGCCCGGGCTTTCCGGCACGTCGATCACCGCGTCGCGGGTGCTCACCGGCGGTGGGTCGTCGTCCCCGCGCGTCCAGACCACGACGGCGCCCACCAGGGCGACCAGCACGACCAGCGCGGGGAGCGACCACCTGCCGCGGAGGCGGGAGGATGGGGCCACGTCGCTGAGGTTAGGCCGACTGCGTCACACTGGCGTGTGATGCTGAGAAGACGTGATCTCCAAGGTCGCGCTTTCTCAGCGAAAGCCCACCCGGCCGGGTGTGTCTGATCACCTCGGCTGGCGCGAACCCGCAGTAATGCGTGAGACTGGGCGGGAGTGTGGAGGGGAGTACTCCCTCGCGGCGGTGTCGTCAGCACGGAGCCCAGCGTCGGGGTCCCGGTGCCGCCGGTCGATCCTGTGATCGGCGGAGGAGACCTCCGGTCATTGGCGTGCGCGCGATGTACCGGAGGAGTAATCGATGGCAGTTCCCGCGTGGTTGTGGATCGCGACGATCGCGGGCCTTCTCGCCCTGCTCGCGATCGACCTGTTCATCGTCGACCGCAAGCCGCACGAGGTCACCATCGGTGAAGCCGGCCGGTGGGTGACCTTCTACGTCGCGGTCGCCGTGGCGTTCGGTCTGGGCGTCTGGTCCCTGTTCGGCGGCACCTACGCGGGTGAGTTCTTCGCCGGGTACATCACGGAGTACTCGCTCAGCGTCGACAACCTCTTCATCTTCTTGATCATCATGAGCACCTTCAAGGTGCCCGCGATCCACCAGCACAAGGTGCTGCTCGTGGGCATCCTGATGGCGCTGGTCATGCGCGGCATCTTCATCGCCGTCGGCGCGGTGGCGATCGCCCAGTTCAGCTGGATCTTCTACTTCTTCGGCGCGTTCCTGATCTACACCGGCTACAAGCTGGCGCGGACGGACCACGACGAGGAGGAAGAGGAGTTCAAGGAGAACGCGGCGCTGCGCATCGTCCGCAAGATCTTCCCGGTGACCGACCAGTACCACGGTTCCAAGTCGTTCCTGAAGATCGACGGCAAGCGGTTCGTGACCCCGATGTTCATCGTCATGGTCGCGATCGGCACCACGGACCTGCTGTTCGCGCTGGACTCGATCCCGGCGATCTTCGGCCTGACCAAGGAGCCGTTCCTGGTCTTCACCGCGAACGCGTTCGCCCTGATGGGTCTGCGGCAGCTGTACTTCCTGCTCGGCGGTCTGCTGAACAAGCTGGTGTACCTGTCGATCGGCCTGTCGGTGATCCTGGGCTTCATCGGCGTGAAGCTGATCCTGGAGGCGTTGCACTCCAACGCGCTGCCGTTCCTCAACGACGGTCAGCCGCTGCCGGTGCCGGTGATCGGGATCGAGCTGTCGCTGTCGGTCATCGTGGGCGTCCTGGCCATCACGACGATCGCGTCGCTGATCAAGGTCCGCCGCCACCCGGAGGCCGCCAAGCAGGTCGTCAAGTAGCTCCACCCGCCGCGCGCGCCACCTTCCCCATCGGGAGGTGGCGCGCGCTGCTTTTCCGGGCCGCCTCACGAGCCACCACGACCCACCCGCCGCCCACTGCCGCCCGCCACGCGCGCCCGTTGTCCCGCCGCTGCCGCCACCCGCCTCGGCCCGTTCCGCTATTCCGGTGATTTCCCCGACCCGGCCGCGCTGATCTCCCGATGAGTTGGAATTTTCCGAAATACATCGAAGAATCAGTTACTTCGTGACGATCACCCTCCCTAGGGTGTCCGGGTGAAGTTCGGAGTTCTCGGGCCGCTCACGGTGCGCACGGCCGACGGGACACCCGTCCCCATTCGCGGCAAACGACTGCGGACGCTGCTTTCCGTGTTGCTCGTCCACGCGGGTCGGCCCGTTCCCTCGCACCAGCTCGTGGACGCGTTGTGGGAGGGCGAGCCGCCCAAGTCGTACCTGTCCAACCTGCACACCTACGTGTCCCGGTTGCGCGACCGGCTGCCCGACCTGCGCATCGACCACACCGACGGCCTCTACACCGCCCGCGTCGACCCGGCCGACCTGGACCTGCTGGTCTTCCGCGGCCGGGTCGACGCCGCGCGGCTGGCGGTGCGGCGTGGTGAGCACGCGTTGGCCGCCGACCTCTACCGGGGCGCGCTGGAGCTGTTCCGCGACCGCCCGCTGCTCGACCTCGACGCCCCCGCCCTGGAACCGGAGATCTCGCACCTGGAATCCACCCGCCTGCTGCTGGTGGAGGACCGGTTCGAGGCCGAGCTGAACGCCGGGCGGCACGTCGAGGTGGTGGCCGAGCTGGAGGCGCTGGTGGCCGAGCGGCCCACCCGGGAACGGCTGTGCCGCCAGCTCATGCTCGCGCTGTGCGCGGCGGGCCGGCAGGCGGACGCGCTGGCCGCCTACCGCACCACCCGGGACCGGCTGGTCGAGGCGGTCGGCGTGGAGCCGGGGCCGGCGCTGCGCCGGCTGCACCGCGAGATCCTGCGCGGCGACGTGCCCGAGCCGACGCCGGCCGAGGCGACCCCGCCCGAGTCCGCCGCCTTCCCGATCTGCCAGCTCCCGCCGGACACCGCGGACTTCAGCGGCCGGCGTGCCGAGGTCGCGCGGCTGGTGGCCGAGCTGAGCGCCCCGGACGGCCCGGTGCCGGTCGTGGTGCTCACCGGTCAGCCCGGCGCCGGCAAGACCGCGCTGGCGGTGCGGGTCGCGCACCTGCTGCGCGCCCGGTTCCCCGACGGCCAGCTGTTCCTCGACCTGAAGGGCGCCGCGGACACCCCGCGCGACCCGGGTGACCTGCTGGCCGGCCTGCTGCGGGCGTTGCAGGTGGACGTGCCGGAGGACGTGGCGGAACGAGCCGCGGCGCTGCGGGCGGCGCTGGCCGACCGGCGGGTCCTGGTCGTGCTGGACGACGCCGCGCACGCCGGCCAGGTGCGCGCCCTGCTGCCCGGCACCGCCGGGTGCGCGGTGCTGGTGACCGCCCGCAAGCGCATGGACGACCTGGCGGGCGCGACCCCCGTTCCGGTCGGTCCGTTCACCCCGGAGGACGCGCGCGAGCTGCTGGCGGCGGTCGCCGGGCCCGAGCGGGTCACGGCCGAGCGGGACGCCGCCGACGAGGTCGCGCGGCTGTGCGGGCACCTGCCGCTGGCGGTCCGCATCGCGGCGACCCGGCTGGCCGCCCGCGCCCACCTGGGCATCGGGGCGTTCGCCGAACGGCTGGCCGACGAACGCGGACGCCTGGACGAGCTGGGCGTCGACGGGCGCGGCGTGCGGTCGGAGCTGGCGCGGGCCCACCGGCGGCTGTGCCCGCAAGCGCGTCGGGCGGCCGAACGGCTCGCGGCGCTCGGACCCCGTGACGTGCGCGAACGCGAGTTCGTCGCGGTGGTGGCCGACGCCGCGGTGGAGGAGTTGGTGCGGTCCGGCCTGCTGCTGCCGAGGGGGCTCGACGCCGCCGGGGAGCCGCTGTACCGGCTGCCCGAGCTGTTCCGCGTCTACGCGCTCGAACCGCGCTGACCGCGCGAAAAGGGCGGGGACCAGCGGCCCCCGCCCTCTCGAAGGGATCTGATCAGGCGCCGGTGCAGGCGGCCGTGGCGAACGCGCCGGACGCGGTCTTGGTGGACACCACCGCGCCGTCCACGGTGATCTTGCAGGTCACCGTGCCGCCGTTCTCGCCGGCCGTCACGGTCAGCGTGCCGCCCTTGAAGACGCCCTTGTTCTCCACCTGCTTGGTCCACGGCAGCGCCGGCACGGTCTCCGACTTCGGGTCGAGCACCTCGCCGTAGAGGATCTCCACGTCGGTGGCGTCGCCGGTCACCTCGTAGTCCACCTTGGCGACCCGCTCGACCTCCTGCTGCACCTCGTCCACGGCGGCGTTGAAGATGAACACCCACGTGATGCACACGCCCAGGCCCAGCACGGACGCCACCACGCCGGCGATGGACAGGCCCTTGTTGGACGCCTTGCCCTTGCTCACCCGCGCGAGGCCGACGGCGGAGAAAATCAGACCCAGGACGACCAGGGGCCACGCGACCACCCCGATGAGCGGGATCGGTGACAACACCAGCCCCACCACCCCGAGGACGAACCCGGCGGTGCCCAGGCCGTTCCTGGGCGGCGCGGGCGCGGTCGGGGGCACGGGCGGGTAGGAGGTCTGCTGGGACATTTGTCCTTCACTTTCATTGCGAGAAACGGAATTCGCCCCGGCCGCGGAATTGGTGAGAACGGCTCGAAAGGCGTCGCACAGCGTGCCAAGGCCCACCACACGCGGCGCACACGCGCGGTGCACAAAGCGGTGCGGCGGGTGGTGGATCGCGCCGCGTGCCCGGATCCGGCCGCTGGGTGACGAAACTGTGAGCGTCAATTTCTCGTGAGCCTTGCTAACGAACACTGGGGTAACGTCCGTGGACGTGCGCCCCGATGACTTGCAGTCGCTGACCCTGCCCGGCTCGGTGTCGGTCCAGGGCGACCTCGTCCTGGTGAACGTCGCCACCCCCGACCTCACCGCGAACGCCTACCGGGGCGGGCTCTACCGCGTGCCCCTCGACGGCTCCGGCGCGCAGCGCTGGACCTGGGCGGAACGCGACCTCGCCCCCCGCGTCTCGCCGGACGGCCGCTGGGTCGCCTTCCTGCGGTGCGCGGACAAGGGCGGCAAGCCGCAACTGCACGTCATGCCGGCCACCGGCGGCGACGCGCGGCGGCTGACCGACCTGCCGCTGGGCGCGGGCGCGCCCGTGTGGTCACCCGACTCGGCGAAGCTCGCCTTCGTCACCCGCGTGCCCGAGGCCGGCCGCTACGGCGTGCCGATCGCCGACGGGGAACAGCCGTGGGGCCCGGAGTCCGAGGCGCCGCGCCACATCGCGCGACTGGACTACCGCTACGACGACATCGGTTTCGTCGGCGACCGGAACCCGCGCCTGTTCACCGTCGACGCGCTCGACCCCGAGGCGAAGCCGGTCGAGCTGACCGACGGCACCTTCACCGTCGCCGAACCCGCGTGGACGGCGGACGGGTCGGCGCTGCTGTTCGTGGCCGACCGCGACCTGGGCGCGGTGGAGACGCTGCACCAGGACGTCTACCGGGTGCCCGCGGCCGGCGGCGAGCCGGAGCTGTACGTGCGGTCCAAGGGCATGGTCGCGCACCCCGTGGCGGCCGGCGACGGGATCGTGTTCTACGGCAGCGAGTTCACCGGCGTGCACAGCGTGGCCCGGAACAACAGCCTGTGGCGGTACAGCGGCGGCCAGCTGACCCGCGTCACCGAGCTGGAGGGCGTGGACTGCGAGCGGGCCGCCGGCGCGCCCGTGGTGACCGACGCCGGCGTGCTGGTCGCGGTGCGCAACCGGGGCGCGGTGGAGCTGCGGCGCGTGCCCCTCGACGGCGTCGAGGTGCCGTTGGACGGGCTGGAGCTGCTGGCCGGCGAGCAGGCCGAGGTGAAGTCGTTCGCCGCTGACGGCGACGTCGTCGTGGCGGTCGTGTCGCGTGCGGACAACACCGGCGAGGTCGTGCGGGTCGGCGGTGGCGAGCTGACGTCGTTCGGGGCGACCGTGCCGCTGCGGCCGGTGGTCGAGCTGACCGGGTCCGCGTCCGACGGCTACCCGGTGCACGGCTGGCTCGTGCTGCCCGACGGCGAGGGCCCGCACCCGGTGCTGCTGGTCGTGCACGGCGGTCCGTTCATGTACCACGGGTGGGGCTTCTTCGACGAGGCGCAGGTGTACGCGGCGGCCGGGTACGCGGTCGTGCTGCCCAACCCGCGCGGGTCGGCCGGGTACGGGCAGGCGCACGGCCAGGCCGTGGTCGGCGGGTTCGGCACGGTGGACGTGGACGACGTGCTGTCGGTGCTGGACGTGGCGCTGGAGCGGCCGGACCTCGACGCCGACCGGGTCGGGGTCATGGGCGGGTCCTACGGCGGGTTCATGACGTCCTGGCTGGCGGCGCACCACGGCGAGCGGTTCCGGGCGGCGTGGAGCGAGCGCGCGGTCAACGCGTGGGACTCGTTCTCCGGGTCGTCGGACATCGGGTGGTTCTTCACCGAGGCCTACTGCGGGTCGAGCCTGGAGACGCAGCGGGCGATGTCGCCGCTGACGTACGCGGAGAAGGTGTCCATCCCGTTCATGGTGGTGCACTCGGAGCACGACTGGCGGTGCCCGTTGGAGCAGGCGCAGCGGCAGTTCGTGGCGCTGCGGCGCAACGGGGTCGAGGCGGAGATGCTGCTGTTCCCGGGCGAGGGCCACGAGCTGACCCGCTCCGGCCAGCCGCGCCACCGCAAGCAGCGCTTCGACCACGTCCTCGCCTGGTGGGCCCGGCACCTGTCCTGACCCACCGGCCGCGCGGCCGGGGGTCGCCTGCGGCCCCCGGATCGATCGTCCCACGCGACACCGACAATTACGGCGACCTTCCACGACCCCCGGCGACCTCGCGGCGGGGTTCGGCGACCTTCCGGCGGCCTTCCCCAACCGGGGGAGGCCGTCGTCGCGTTGCGGAGCCGCACCGCTACGGTGTGGCGCCACGTGGTCGGGTGCGCGCGACCGAGTTCGGGGAAAGCCGGCGGAGGTGGTGGGAGTTGCGGCACGCTCACCGGATGCAGTGGACAGTGCGGGCCGCCCGGCCCGACGACGCCCCCGAGATCGCCAGGATCAACGTCGACGCCTGGCAGCACTCGTACCGGGGCATCGTCGACGACCCGGTGCTGGACCGCATGCTCCCGGAGAGCCGGCTGCCCGCCCTCACCCGCGTGCTGCGGCTCCCCGAACCCAGTCGCGTGTTCGTCGCGGTCGGCGAGGACGGGCGGATCGGGGCCTACTGCGCGGTTGACGCGGTGCGCGAGTCCACCGACGCCCACCCCGACCTGCACACCGGCGAACTGGTCGCGATCTACGCCGACCCCCGCTTCCACGGCACCGGCGCGGGCCACGAGGTCCACGAAGCGGGCGTGCGGCACCTCATGGACCAGGGCTTCCGGTACGCCGTCCTGTGGGTCTTCCAGGACAACGCCCGGACCCGTGACTTCTACGAGTCCCACGGCTGGCGCCACGACGGCCTGGTCCACCGCTACGAACTCGGCGGGCAGGACCTCCCCGAAGTCCGGTACGGCCGCTTCCTCCCGATGCCCCGCCGCACCCGCGTCGCCAGGTAACGCCTCAGCGCGCGTCCAACCAGGTCAGCAGGGCCGTGCCGGCGTCACCCGCCCGCACCGCCGCGGCCCGCGCCCACCGCTCGGCCAGGGGTTCCAGCGCGAACGCCCGCTCCAGCAGCGGGAACGCCTCGGCGTGCCGGCCGCGCACCGCCAGCCCGATCCCGGCCGACCGGAGCGCACTCGGGTCGTCGGGGGCGCCCTCGGCCGCCGCCCGCAGCGCGGACACCGCGTCGTCCTCCGACACGCCCGGCGTCGCCGACCGGATCAGGTTGCGGTGCGCCCGCGCGACCCGCACCAGGCGGGACAGGTCGCCGACCGGGTCGCGGGAGTCGTCCACGCGCAGGTCGAACACCGGGTCGTCCCACTCGCCGTTCGACAGCGCGCCCCGCGCCGGCCCCACGACCAGCAGCGCGGCCGACTGCGGACCCCGGACGTCGCCGCCCTCCCGCTCGGCCGCCGCCAGCGCCGCCACCAGCCGCTCGGGCAGCCCGCCGGACGCGGACCCGTACGCGGCGAGCATCGCGGGCCACACCGCGTCCGACGCCATCATGTTCGCCTGCACCGCGACCCCGTCGCCCAGCGCGTGCCCCGCGCGCGGGATGCAGTCCGGGCCGGTGAACGCCGCCACCCCGCCCGTCGCGTCCACCACCGCGAACTGCGCCTCCGCCACGCCCGGCTGGGTCGCCAGCGCGGCCACGGCCCCCTCGGCGGTCATCCCCGACGCCACCAGGTCCAGCAGGGTCGTCCGCCACCACAGCTCCGAACCGGCCTGCGCGACCACCGCGCCCACCCCGGCCCGAGCCGCCGGCACCCGCGTGCCGATCGCCAGGACCCCGCTCTGCACGGCCACACCGAGGCACCCGGTCACCGGGTCGCGCGCCACGATCGAGCAAGTCATGAACTCGATCATGCCGTCAGCCCAGAAGCGTGTAATTGAGCTCCTCGCACACCCGCGCCAGCGGCAGGTCCAGACCGGGGTGTTCCAGCGGGAGCAGGACGTCCGGAGCCGCGGGCAGGCCCGAACCGCCCGGCGGGTCCCACAAGCACACCGCCGGGTCGCCGGAGTCCATCGACGACCGGTACCACAGGCCGTCCAGCTCCGGGTAGGCCGCGCGGATCGCCCGCGCCCATTGCTGCGTCATCGCCTTCGGACCGGAGCTGATCTCCTGCGACGCGCCCACCCGCGTCGGCCACAGGCCCGCCAGGTCCAGCAGGCGCAGGGTCCGGCGCGGGCGCAGCACCACCAGGAACGGGCTGCGCGTGCGGCGGTCCACCACCGACGTCGCCTGGAAGACCTCGGCGACGCTGGTTCGCACGGACAGCCCGAAGTACAGGACGCCCTGGTCGTGCGCGTGCGTCGGCGAACCGTCCGGCGCGGGCGGCTGGGTGTCGAAGCGCGCGTGCGGCAGCGGGCCGGTGTAGCGGAAGCTGTTCCAGCGCTGCGGGTGCAGGCCCTTGGCCGTGAAGATGCGCACCAGGCGCGTCGCGCGGTGCACCGCCACCACGTCCTCGGTGCGGCGCAGGTTCGCCTGGAGCACGGCAGGAGCGGGCGGCTGGGGTAGCCGTGACATGGAGATCCCGTCGGGAGGCGTCTGCTTACGCGGGCGTGCCCAGTTGGGCGGCCTGCTCGGTGACGCGGCGCGGGTCGCCGCCGGCGAGCAGCCAGTCCCGCGGCGACGTGGGCTCGCCCTCGACCAGGAGGTCCTCCTGCTCGGTGGTCATGAACCCGGCCACCACCAGCGCGGGCAGGTCGGTCGGGACGGCGGCCAGCACGGCCTCCAGACCGGGCAGCACCCCGCCGCCCGCGAACTGCCACGCGGGCAGCCGCCAGGAGCCGCGGTCCTTCCAGCCGACCAGCCGGCCCACGCCGAGCCGGTGCCGGATGCGGCTGGTGTCCACGCCCAGCTGCCGGGCCGCCTCGGCGACGGTCAGCGCCGAGTCCCGCAGCACCGCGTGCGCCACGACGGTGCGGGCGCGCGGCTGGTCGTCGCCCGCGTGGTGCGGGCTCAGGTCGAGGCCGACGTCGGTCAGCGCGTCGCGCTGGTCGGGGGTGAAGTAGCCCGCGGGGTCGGGGTGCGGCGGGGCGAGCCGCTTGGCGGCGTCCGCGACGAGCGACAGGAACTCGTCGGGCGTGACCTGCAGACCTGCCTTGGCCAAAACCGCCTCCAGCGCGGGACTCATGCGCACAGGGTATCCCGTGCGTGCGCTTTTGTGCGCAAGGATTCCCCGAATGTCCCATGGCCTCGACTGTGCGCGCACACCTCGCGACTCTACGTAAACGCGCGAGGTCGGGCATGGTGACCTCGGCCTCACCGGGGTGGTGGATACGATGCGGCCGGTTGACTTACCCCGGGGGTGTCAGGTGGCGGTACCGGTGCGCACGGACAAGCGTGCGCTGGGTCTGTGGTTGCTGGTGATGGCCGCGGCCCTCGCCGTCGTGCTCGTCCGCTCGGGCACCGGCCTGATCGACCTGCGGGTGTACCGGGTCGGCGGGCAGGCGTGGCTGGAGGGCGTGCGCCTGTACGCGGAGGGCTTCCCCAAGCCCCTCGACGGGCCCGCGCTGCCGTTCACCTACCCGCCGGTCGCCGCGTTCCTGTTCAGCCTGCTCGCGCTGGTGCCGTGGCCGGCGGCGGTCCTGGTGTGGACGGTCGTCGGGTTGGGCCTGCTCACCGCCGTGTGCGTGGTGACCGCGCAGCACCTGCACGGGCGCGTCGAGAAGGCCGTCATGCTCGGGCTGGCCTTCGCGTCCGGGTCGCTGCTGCTGGAGCCGGTGCGCGCGACCCTGGACTTCGGCCAGATCAACCTGCTGCTGATGGGCCTGGTCGCCCTGGACTGCCTGCTGCCCAAGACGAAGTGGCCGCGCGGCCTGCTGATCGGGTTCGCGGCGGCGATCAAGCTGACCCCGGCCGTGTTCGTCCTGTTCTTCCTGCCGCGCAAGCAGCTCCGGCCGGTGGTGACGGCGTTCCTGTCGTTCGTCGGGTTCGGCCTGGTCGGGTTCGCGGTCGCGCCGACCGACACCAAGCAGTACTGGCTGGAGTCGCTGCTGGACCCGGGCCGCGTCGGCGGGCTGGCCTACGTCGGCAACCAGTCGCTGCGCGGGGTCGTGCACCGGCTCGGGTTCACCGGGTTCGCCGAGACCGCGGTGTGGGGGCTGCTGAGCCTGGCCGTGGTGGTGCTGGTGTGGTTCGCGGTGCGGCGGGCGCAGGACGACGTGTCGGCGCTGCTGGCGGTCGCGGTCGGCGGGTTGCTGGTGTCGCCGGTGTCCTGGTCGCACCACTGGGTGTGGGTCGTGCCGGGGCTGTTGCTGCTGGTCACGGTGTCGCGGCTGGGCGCGGGCCTGCTGGCGGCGCTGTTCCTGGCGGCCCCGATGTGGCGGCTGCCGCACGAGAAGGACCTGGAGCTGACGTGGAGCTGGTGGCAGCACGTCATCGGCAACGCGTACGTGTGGGTGGGGATCGCGGTGCTGGTGCTGCTGGCCCGCCGCCCGGTGCCGCGCCGCGAACCCGCCGTCGCCGACTGAACCGCCCCGCCCGCGGCTCAGCCGCCGCCGGTGATCAGGGCGACGGCGCGGTCCCGGGTCGCCTCGTCCACCTCGGCCACCGCGAAGCCGCGGTCCACGATGTGGCGGACCAGGGCGGGCTCCGGCGGCAAGCCGTGCTTGCGCAGGTAGTGCGGCACCGCGCCGGCCCAGACCCACGTGCCGTCGGTGCGGAAGTTCAGCGGGACGTCCTGCTCGCCCGGCGCGAACTCGTCCACGTCCAGGTTCCGCGCGGCCAGCACGACCGGCGCGGCCTCCAGGTAGGCCAGGAGCGCCTCGCGCAGCTGCGGGTCCACGGTCTGCCGGTTGACCACGGGCCGGCCGGCGTCGTCGCGGCCGTCGTAGACGTGCGCGGTGCGCAGCTCGCCCGGCGGCACGACCTCCGCGCGCGGCGGGAGGCCGACGCGCTGCCGCAGCCAGTCCGGGATGCGGTCGTCGGCGCGCGGGAAGGTCCGCAGCTCGTCCTGGAAGCCGATGACCGGCGGGGCGTTGCGCCAGCGCGGCTCGTCCTCGGCGTCGAAGTCGACGGAGAACGTGCCCGGCTGCTCGATCTCGTACACGGCGGACAGCCACGTGCCCCGGTCCGCCTGGTACATCCCGGCGCGCAGCTGCCCGAAGAGCTGCACGACGTCCATCGGCGGGCGCACCGGTCGCCACTGGCCGTCGGGGCCGGCGAACGCGAGGTCCACCTCGATGTGCCGGCCCGCGGCCCGGTACTCGGCCCGCACCCGCTGCCAGCCCGGCGGGAGCGCGGGCAGCATCGCGCGGCCGATCTGCCGGACGAGCTGCTGCTGCTCCTGCTCGGACAGCGGTGTGGCTGGCTGGCTCATGCGTCGAACACCCCTTCGGCTCCCCCCGCACAGTGCGCGCCGATCTTAACGTTCATGAACCGGGGCCGTGGTCCGGTTGGGTGAGCCGGTCAGCCCGAGGTCTTGAAGCTGTCGCTGATGGAATCCTCCATCTCGCGGTACTGCTCGACGGTGTTCTTGACCTCGCGGCCGGACGCCTCCATGGCCGCGACGGCCTCGCCGAGCGCGTCCAGGCCCCACTGCTCCACCGGGTCGAGCATCATGCGGAACGGCTGGCAGATGATGCCGTAGGCGTCGGTGGGCATGCTCACGGTGCGGGCCGCGTCGATCGCGGTCTGGATGCGCGAGCTGAGGTCGGCCAGCTCCTTGCCGTGCGCGTCGAGCGTGTCCGAGACGATCTCGTAGCCGGTCATGCTTCATCCCCCGATCAGGTGGTTCAGCGCAGGAAGGACTGGCCGCCGAAGTCGTCGTCCTCGTCCTGGGCGCGCGGCGGGCGGCGGTTGGGCTGGGGTGGCGGCGGCGGGGCGGCGTGGCGCGGTCCGTGCGGCGGCTGCTCGTCGTCCTCGATGCCGAACCGGATCTCCTGGGCGCGCTGCGGCGCGGCCGGCGGGTCGTCCGAGGGCGGCGCGGGGAAGTTCTTCTTGGCCTCGTTGAACAGGACGTTCGCGGTCTCGTCCTGGGTGCCGATGGTCTCGGCCATCGCCTGCTGGAGCAGCTCCGGGATGCGCGACTGCGCCCGTTGCAGCGTGCGCATGATCTCGCCGGCGACCTCGGCCATCCGCTTGGTGCCCGCCGCCTCGGAGATCTCCAGGTGCTGCAGGATGCCGTTGGACCCGATGGTGAGCCGGACCTGGCCGTCCTTGGACGCCTCGGAGATCGACAGCCCCTGCACGCGGGTGGCCATCTCCTGGTAGCGGTCGGCCTTCTCCTGGATGCTCGCCTGCCACTGCTGGAGCATCCGCTCCGAGCCGCCGATGTCCTCGGGCACTGCCTGTTCCCCTCTTGTGTCTGTCTGGTCAATCGACGCGCCGGCGGGCGATCCGGTTCCCCGGACCGCCCGCCACGGGCTCAGTTCACGCCGAGCAGGTCCACCACGAAGATCAACGTCTCACCCGGCTTGATGACCCCGCCCGCGCCGCGGTCGCCGTAGCCCAGGTGCGGCGGGATGACGAGCTTGCGCCGGCCGCCGACCTTCATCCCGGCCACACCGCGGTCCCAGCCCGCGATGACCCGGCCACCGCCGAGCGGGAAGCTGAAGGCCTCGTCGCGGTCCCAGGAGGCGTCGAACTGCTCGCCGGTGGAGTGGGACACGCCGACGTAGTGCACGTGCACGAGCTGACCCGGCTGGGCCTCGGGCCCATCGCCGACGGTGATGTCCTCGACCACCAGGTCCGCGGGCGCGGGCCCGTCGTGCGGCTCGACCACGGGCTTGGTCATGACGTTCTCCTAGCGGTTGGAATCGTTGCCACCCGAGTCAACCACGCCCACCCCGGCCACACCGCGCACCACCCCGCCGGCCGCGACCAGGCCGCTCGACCCGCGCCTCCACCAGCCTCGACCGTACCGCCGCCCGCCGCCCGCCGGGCCTGATCCGCGCCGCCGCCCGCCTGGCCTGATCCGCGCCGCCGCCCGCCACCCCGCCAGCCCTGATTCGCGCCGCCGCCCGCCGAAGCGAAGAAGCGCGCAACGCAACCGGGCCCCTCCTCCGTCCTGGGGACATGACGCGATGGAGCTGGGGTAGGCGGGTGGCCTTGGTCGGTGGGGCCGCTCTGGTGGTGGGGGTTGCCGCGGCTTCCGCTGTGCCCTCCGCGTTCGACGTTCAGCGCACCGAACCCGTCGAGAACGTGCCGGTCGAACTGGTCGCCTTCGACACCTGCGGTGCGGCGTTGGACGGGTTGCGCGGTGCGGCCAAGCCGCACGTCGGCGTCTACGGCTTCGGCAACAAGGGGTTCCTCCTCGCCGAAGGGGACGTCCAGTCCGCCGACGCCCGCCAGGCCGCCCCGCCCCAAACCCAACAGGGCAAGGAGCACTCCACCACCAACGTCCACGAGCAGGGCGTGGACGAGCCCGACCTGGTCAAGACCGACGGCAACCGGGTCGTCAGCGTCGTCGACGGCAAGCTGCGCGTGGTCGACGTCGCCTCCCGCGCGCTCACCGGCACGCTCGACCTCCCCGCCGGGTTCGCCTCCCAGCTGCTCGTGCGCGGCGACCGCGCGCTGGTCGTCGCGGGGTCCACCATGGTCCTGGAGCGCGGCGTCGTGGACCCCGGGTTCGCGCCCGAGCAGGGCTCCACGATCACCCTGGTCGACCTCAAGGAGACCAAGGTCATCGGCTCCCTCACCGTCAACGGCCGCTACCTCGACGCCCGGCAGATCGGGGACGTCGTCCGCGTCGTCGTGCACTCCGGCCCGCGCCTGCCCTGGGTCTACCCGGACGGCACCCGCTCCGAGGCCGAAGCGCTCATCCGCAACCGCGAGATCGCCGCCACCGCACCCCTCGAAGCGTGGCTGCCCCAGTACGAACTGACCGAGAACAACAACAAGACCAGCGGCACCCTCGTCGCCTGCGAGC
Organism: Saccharothrix mutabilis subsp. mutabilis; assembly: GCF_039521145.1. Taxonomy (NCBI): domain Bacteria; kingdom Bacillati; phylum Actinomycetota; class Actinomycetes; order Pseudonocardiales; family Pseudonocardiaceae; genus Saccharothrix; species Saccharothrix mutabilis. The sequence goes on along the minus strand of NZ_BAAABU010000005.1, from coordinate 67,076 downwards.
GCGTGAGCCACCCCGAGATCCACTCGGGCACCTCGATGCTCTCCGTCCTGACCTTCGACTTCCCCGGCGACCTCGGCACCGGCGACGCGGTCTCGATCCTCGCCGACGGCGACACCGTCTACGCCACCGACAAGTCCCTCTACGTCGCCGACGACCACCACCTGGCCCCCGACCAGAACCGCCGGGCCCCCGGCGTCACGGCGATCCACCAGTTCGACATCGCGCAGCCCGGACCGCCCAAGCACGTCGCGTCCGGCCAGGTCACCGGCAGTCCGCTGAACCAGTACTCGCTGTCCGAGCACGACGGCCACCTGCGCATCGCCACGACCGCCAACAACGCCGCCGGCATCCCCGAGCAGCCGCCCGCCAGCCAGAGCGCCGTCAGCGTCCTCAAGAAGGACGGCGCCATCCTCAAAGAGGTCGGCAAGGTCGACGGCCTGGGCATCGGGGAACGCATCTACAGCGTCCGCTTCGTCGGCCCGGTCGGCTACGTCGTGACCTTCCGCCAGACCGACCCGCTCTACACCCTCGACCTGTCCGACCCCGCCAAGCCGCGCAAGGTCGGCGAGCTGAAGATCACCGGCTACTCCTCCTACCTGCACCCGGCCGGCGACGGCAGGCTGATCGGCGTCGGGCAGGAAGCCGACGACCAGGGGCGCGTCCAGGGCACGCAGGTGTCGCTGTTCGACGTCTCCGACGCCGCCAACCCCAAGAAGGTCGCCGGGCACCACCTGCCGGGCGGTCACTCCGAGGTCGAGTTCGACCCGCACGCCTTCCTCCACTGGAAGGACCTCGTGGTCGTCCCGGTCATGACCTACGCGACCCGCGAGAAGCCGGTCGAGCCGCCGACCAGCGGCGTGCTCGTGCTCCGCTTGCAGGGCAACACGTTCACCGAGGTCGGCACGGTCCGGCAGCAGGCTGCCACCGGCTACGACGGTGTCCGGCGCGCGTTCGTGGTGGGCGACGACCTGTGGACGGCGTCCACGGCGGGTCTCCAGGTCAGCAAGCTGGACGGGCTCGCCCAGCAGGCCTGGATCCCGTTCACCTGACCTTCTGGTCCAGGGTCCCGGTGAGCAGGCGGTGCGCGAGGACCGTGCCGCCTGCCATCGCCGCCGGGAACACCACCAGCGCGGCCAACGGGACCAGGCACAGCAGGTAGGTCGGCACGGCGAACCCGAGCGTCACCGCGCGCCGGCTGCGCAGCACCCGCCGCCGCACGTTCAGCTTCAACCCGCGCCGGGTGAACGGGATGCCGGTCAGTTCGATGCCGAGCAGCGTGGCGTTGACGCACACCGCGAGCACCGGCACCACGGTCTGCCCCACGACGGGGATGAACCCGGCCGCGAACAACGGGATGGCGCACAGGATCGCCAGTCCTACCAGGAAGACCGCGTCCCGGATGCCGACACCCGCCGCCCGCGCCCAGCTCACCTTCTGCGACTCGGGCACGCCACCCAGGTGCTCGTCCTCGATCGTCTCCGCGATGTGCTCGTAGAACGGCCCGCCGATGATCAGCGTGATCGCCGAGAACAGCAGCAGCCCCACGGCCAGGAACGCGCCGATGATCGACGCGCCCGCCACGACCCGGGTCGCCGTGCGCAGCGACTCGTTCCAGTCGTCGGCGAACGGCGTCGCCCAGGCGGCGATGTCGTCGATCCACACGCCCAGCGCGATGACGCTGCCGATCAGCAGCACCGTCGTGATCAGGGCCGGGACGGCGCCGATGAGCAGCAGCCGGGGCGAGCGGAACACCAGCCCGAAGCCCTTGGCCAGCAGTCCGACACCGGTGGAGAAGTCGCGCAGCACCCTGATCACCGGCGGAGCATAACCGCCGCGCCTACGCCACCGGGGCCTGCTTGCGCGACATCAGGCGGTCCAGCCACCACGCGCCCGCCGCCAGCGCGAGGAACAGCACCGCGACCCCGGCGCAGTTCAGCAGCACCCGGCCGTAACCGAGCACGGTCACGTTGACGAACGGGTACGGGTACCAGTCGATGACCGCGCCCCGGACGAGCGTGAACGCCAGCCACGCCAACGGGAACACCACCGACCACCCGATGACCCGAGTGCTGATCGCCCCGCGCGGCCCGAACGCCAGCCACCCGATCACGCACAGCACCGGGGACATGGTGTGCAGGAGGAAGTCCGCGAACGCCGCCGCGCCGGTCAGCTCCCGCAGGCCTTTGAGGACCGTGTGGAACACGACACCGGTCACGGTGATCGCCAGCACGCCGTCCAGCCGCAACGCCCGGAACAGCGTCGAGGGCCGATCGGGGTTCGCCGCCAGCAGCGCGTTCGTCACCAGCACCAGGACGTTGGACTGGATCGTGAAGAAGCAGAACAGGTTGAACAGCCGCGGCCCGAGGTCGGGGAAGCGGCCCGTGGTGTCGCCGGCGGTCACCACCACCTGCACCACCAGACCGACCAGCGCCACCAACGCCGTGAACCCGAACCACCCGCGCCGAACGTCCATGATCGCGCACGCTACCCGCGGGTAGGCCGGTGCGCCCGGTCGAGCCCGCGCACCTCGCGGGCGTTGTGCGCCCGAAGAAGCACCCGCTCCGCGCCGGGGGTCGGCGCGGAGCGGGTGGTGTCGGGGACTTCAGCGGCGGCGGCGGAACGAGAAGGCCCGGGCGCCGACGCCCACGCCGGCCAGGTGCAGGGCCACGCACAGCAGGCCGGCCATCAGCAGGGTGCCGCCGTCGATGACGGAGCCCAGCGAGGCGTTCGCCAGGTCGAGCAGGAGGGCGAGACCGAAGATGACCGCGGCGATGATCGCGAACACGGGAGCCTCCTTGGGGAGTGGTTGACCGTCGTCTACCCAGCCGGAAGCCCCCCGAAGCAGGCGTTCGGAGCAATTTCCCCGCTACCGCGGTCCACCCCGCAGGCGAGGGGTGCCGGAGCCGCCGGCCCGCGCCCACGCCACCAGCCCGGCCACGTCCACGCCGTGCGGCGGGGCGTCCCGGTACGGCTCGATGTTGCGGGCGCCCCGCTCCACCAGGGACCGCGCGCCCTGGGCGTTGCCGCGGGCCGCGTGGGTCAGGCCGACCGCGAGCTGGGCCAGTCCCCGCCACAGTTCGCGCTCCGGCTCGGGCGCGGCCTTCCACGCGTCCTCCAGCACCTCGTGCGCGTGGAACGGTTTGCCGTCGTCCAGGAGCCGCTGCGCCTCGGTCAGGGACTCCCGCGGCGTGCGCGGCACGCCCTCGGGTTGGCGTTCGACGCCGGGAGCGCCGTAGGGCAGGGGACGGCCGAGGCCGTCGCGCGGGCGGGCGTTGCGGGCGCGGCCCGCGTCGTCGCGGTCGCGCGGACTGCCGGTCATGGGCTTGATCGTGGCACGGCCGGCGGTCCACGCGCACCCGTCAGCCCTTCTGGCCGCTGGAGAACCGGACCTGGTTGCCCGACGGGTCGCGGAACGAGCAGTCCCGCACGCCGTAGGGCTGGTCGATGGGCTCCTGCACGACCTCCGCGCCCGCCGCGCGGATCCGCTCGAACGTGGCGTCCACGTCGTCCACCTCGAAGATCACCCCGTCCAGCGCGCCCTTGGCGAGCAGTTCCCGAACGGTCACGGCGTCCTCGGGGGAGCGGGCCATGATCGGGTCGCACAGCGCGATCTGGACGTCGGGCTGCTCGGGCGGGGTGAGGGTGAGCCACCGCCACTCGCCCATGTCGGCGTCGACGCACGGCTTGAGGCCGATGACGTCCCGGTAGAACGCGAGGGCGGCGTCCTGGTCGTGCACCTGGATGAAAGTGTGCGAGAGCTTCATGGGCGAGACGCTAACGCCGCAGGTCAGGGCCGTGCTTCTCGAAATCTGCTCGGGCGGTCGGCGTGCTTGGCCCAGCAGCTCGGGACGGCGGCGGTCAGCGAGTGGTCGCGCGCCCGGTAGGCGCTGGGCGACTCGCCGACCAGCTCGGTGAACCGCGTGCTGAACGACCCGAGCGAGGTGCAGCCGACCGCCATGCAGACGTCGGTGACCGACATGTCCCCGCGCCGCAGCAGCGCCTTCGCGCGTTCGATGCGCCGGGTCATCAGGTAGTTGTACGGCGTCTCCCCGTAGGCGGCTTTGAACTGCCGGGCGAAGTGCGAAGTGGACATCAGCGCGGCACGCGCCATGGCGGGCACGTCCAGCGGCCGGGCGTGCTCGCGGTCCATGAGGTCCTTCGCGCGCCGAAGGTGTGCGAACTCCTCCGGGGTCACAAGAGCAGCATCCCACGCCCATACTGGCGGTTGTGTCCGAACCGCACTGGGTTCTGCATGTGGACCTCGACCAGTTCATCGCGGCGGTCGAGGTGGCCCGCCGGCCCGAGCTGAAGGGCCGGCCGGTGGTCGTCGGCGGCAACGGCGACCCGACCGAGCGCGCCGTCGTGGCGACCGCGTCCTACGAGGCCCGGGAGTTCGGCGTGCACTCGGGGATGCCGCTGAAGGTGGCGGTGCGCAAGTGCCCGGACGCGGTCTTCCTGCCCTCCGACCCGCCCGCGTACGAGGCGGTGTCCGAGCGGGTGATGGACGTGCTGCGGGAACTGCCCGCGGTGGTCGAGGTGATCGGCTGGGACGAGGCGTTCCTGGGCGTGCGCACCGACGACCCGGAGGGGTTCGCGGCGCACACCCGCGAGGTCGTGCTGGCCGAGACCGGCCTGTCCTGCTCGGTCGGGATCGGCGACAACCGGCTGCGCGCCAAGACCGCCACCGGGTTCGCCAAGCCCGCCGGGATCTACCGCCTGACCAAGGACAACTGGGTCGAGGTGATGGCCGCGCGGCCGGTGACGGCGTTGCGCGGGATCGGGTCGCGGACCGGCAAGAAGCTCGCGGAACTGGGTGTCGCCACGGTCGAGGACCTCGCCCGCGCCGACCCGGCGGACCTGGCGGCGCGGTTCGGGCCGGCGATGGGGCCCTACTACCACCGCCTGGCGCTGGGCGCGGGCGACACCGAGGTCAGCGCCACGCCGTGGGAGCCGCGCTCGCGCAGCCGCGAGACGACGTTCCAGCAGGACCTGACCTCGCGCGAGGAGATCCGCGAGCAGGTGGCGGCGCTGGCCCGGCGGGTGGTCGAGGACGTGCGGGAGGACGGCCGTCCGGTGGTGCGGGTGGTGGTGAAGGTCCGGTTCGCGCCGTTCTTCACCTACACCCGCGGGGTGGCCCTGGACGCGGCCACCCTCGACGCCGACCCCGTCGAACGGGCGGCGCTGGCCGCGTGGGAGCGGTTCACCGACGACCGGCCGGTGCGGCTGCTCGGGGTGCGGGCGGAGTTCGTCAGGTGAGGCCGAGCGAGCGGACCAGGTCGTCCAGCTCGGCTTCGTAGAGCTTGCCCGGCTGGGTGGTCTGGGCGCGCAGGCGGCCGTAGACCTCCAGCGTGACCAGGCCGTGCATGCGGCCCCACACGCGCAGCGCCAGCGCGACGGCGGCCGGCGGCAGGTCGGGGTGCTCGGCGCGCAGGCCCTCGGTGACGTGCGGGTCGAAGTCCTCCCACCGGTGGTCGCCGTGGGACTGGGTGGCGGCGGCGGTCGGCCAGGCGGCGACGACCAGCTCGGTGAGGTCGGCGCAGGCGCGCTTCTCCGGCTCGAAGCCGTCCTCGGGCGGCTGGTAGCCGGGCACCGGGTCGCCGTAGATCAGCCGGAACCCCTCGGGGTTGGCCAGCGACCAGGCCCGGAACGCGTGCGCCCAGGCCAGCAGGCGGGCGGCGGGGCCGTCGGCGGCGTCGCGGGCGGCCTCGGCCTGGCGGACCAGGTCGCCGTAGACCTCGGCGATCAGGGTCGTGACGAGGTCGTCACGGGTGGGGTAGTAGCCGTAGATCGCGTTGGCGGTCATGCCCATCTCGCGGGCGATGGCGCGCAGCGAGATCGCGTCCGGGCCGCCTTCGGCCATGAGCTTGAGCGCGGTCGCGCGGATCTCGGCGGACGTCTCGGCGCGCAGCCGCGCCCGCCTGCTCGGCACCTCGACAGCCATGTTGACACTCTACAGCGTTGCTGTACTGTGCGCCGTATCTGAACTATACGGCGTGCAGTAAAGATACGGGGTGCATCTTGTCTACTGGGGTGGCCGCGCGCCCGCGCACGGGTCTGCGGATCTTCTTGCTGGCGTTCGCGCAGTTCATCGTGGCGATGGACTACAACATCGTGTTCATCGCGCTGCCCGACGTCGGGCGCGAGTTGGGGTTCTCCGCGCAGTCCCTGCAATGGGTGCTCAGCGCCTACGCGGTGGGGCTCGGCGGTTTCCTGCTGTTCGGCGGGCGGGTCGTGGACCGGCTCGGCGCGCGGCGGGCGTTCGTCGGCGGGCTGGTGCTGTTCGGGCTCGCGTGCCTGGCCGGCGGGGTGGCCGCGGACCAGGGGGTGCTGGTCGCGGCGCGGGCGGCGCAGGGCCTGGGCGGGGCGTTGCTGGTGCCGGCGACGCTGGCGCTGATCGGGTCCGGGTTCGCCGAGGGGCCGGAGCGCAACCGGGCGCTGGCGGTGTGGGGCGCGGCGGGCAGCGGCGGGCTCGCGGTGGGGGCGCTGCTCGGCGGCGTGCTGACCGACGCGTGGGGCTGGGAGTGGGTGCTGCTGGTGATGGCGCCGTTCGCGCTGGGCGCGGCGGTGCTCGCGCCGTTCGCTCTCGCGCCGGACGCGGTGGTGGGCAGAAGCGGTGGGTTCGACGTGCCCGGGACGTTGTTGGCGACCGCGGCGTCGGTGTTGTTGGTGCTGGGGCTGGTCACCGGGCCGGAGAGCGGGTGGGTGCTCGGCGGGGTGAGCGTGCTGGCCGGGGTCGTGCTGTTCGTCGTCTTCCTGGTGGTCGAGCGGCGGACCCGGGAGCCGTTGGTGCCGCCTCGGCTGGTGCGCAACCGGGCGTTGCTGACCGCGATCGGCGTGATCCTGGTGTTCCAGAGTTCGTTGGGTGGCGCGTACTACCTGACGACCACCTACCTCCAGGACGCCCTCGGCTACCGGCCGCTGGCCGCCGGGCTGGTGTTCCTGCCGCTGACGCTGGTGTCCATGACGGCCTCGCTCAAGCTGCTCGGGCCGGTGGTCGCGCGGTGGGGCGTGCGGCGCGCGCTGGTCGTCGGGATGGTCGGCAACGGGCTCGGCATCGCGGTGCTCGCGGCGGGGATGGCCGTCGGCGGCGGGTTCTGGGCGTTGCTGCCGGGGCTGGTGGTGTGGGGCGTCGGGGGCGGTCTGACGTTCCCGGCCATGTTCATCACGGCGTCGGCCGGCGTGGACGCGGGGCAGGAGGGCGTCGCGTCGGCCGTGGCCACCACCGCGCAGCAGGTCGGCGGCGCGATGGGCCTCGCGGTGCTGGTCGCCGTCGCGGGCACCTCGGCCGGCACGGCGGGAGCGGCGCTGGCCGCGGGGCTGGCCACGGTGGTCGTCGGGCTCGGCCTGGCCGCCCGGCGCTGATCTGAGATCACCCCGTCGGGGGCTTTTCATCACCCCCGACGGGGTAACCCGGGGTGTCTCCGCGCGCGCGGAACGTGCCCGCCACCGAGCATCGACCGCATGTCCCGAACCCACCTGCTCGGCGTCTTCGGCGCGGTCGCCCTGGTCACGGCGGTCGCCCTGCACGGAACCGGCACCGCCGCCCCGCTGCCGGGCGGGCTCGGGCCGTGCGTCGGCTCGCAGTGCCCGGGCAAGCACCCGCCGATCAACAACGGGGCCATCACCGGCTACGACGACGCGATCAACGTGTTCGTCGGCGGCGACTTCCTGGTCCGGGCGAGTGCCGCGGAGGCCGAGGGGCGCATCGTCGTCGGCGGGAACTTCGACCAGGACAAGGCCGCCGGCTCGTCGCCGTCCTACAACGTCGGCATCGTCGGCGTCGGCTCGCGCGTGCCACCGCCGCCCGGGTCGGACTTCCTGGTCACCGGCGGCGCGGTGACCGTCGCGACCGGCCAGAAGCTGCTCGCCGAAGGCGGCAACATCCACCACGCGGGCACGCTGTCGGGCACGTTCACCGGCACCGACAAGCCCGACCCGGACGCGTTCAAGCCGTACGCGGGACTGTCGTCGCAGCTCACCGCGGCCAGCACGTGCTACGCGACGGCGGCGGCCACCGGCACGGCGGTCAACCAGAACTACCAGACGCTGTTCACCGGCGACGGCAAGTCCGCGCTCCAGGTCTTCACCGTCGACTTCGACCTGGTCGGCGCGTCCGGCGGCCAGCAGGGGCTGGTGTTCGCGGGCATCCCGGACGGCGCGACCGTGCTGGTCAACCTCGTCGGCGACGCCCGCAGGATCGCCACGTACACCGGCGAGATCGCCGACGGCGGGCAGCTCAACTCGATGCGCGAGCGGTTGCTGTGGAACTTCCCCGCGGCCACGACGGTCGAGCTGGCGGGCGGCGCGCAGTTCCAGGGCAGCGTGCTGGTCGGCAACCCGGCGAGCATGACGACGGTGACCATGCCGGGCGTCAACGGCCGCTTCTTCACCACGGGCTCGCTGACCCACGGCGGCTCCGGCGGCGGCACGGGCAACGAGTTCCACGCGTACCCGTTCACCGGCGACCTGCCGTCCTGCGACACGGCAACCACCACGACCACGACCACGACCGACAGCACCACGACCACAACGGACAGCACCACAACGGACGGCACCACGACGACCACGGACACGACGACCACGACCGACGCCACCACCACGACCACCGGCACCACCACCGGCGGCACCACGACCACCACCACCACCACCACTGCCGCCGCCACGACCACGTCCACCGCCCCGCTCGGCGGCGGCGACGAGTTGGCGAGCACCGGCCGTGAACTCGCCCCGTTCGTCATGATCGGCGGGATGCTCCTGCTCGGCGGCACGACCCTGCTCGTGCTGTTCGGCCGCAGGCGTCGGGGCTAGGAACGAAGAACGGCCCGCCCGCGCAGGGGCGGGCGGGCCGGTGCGGCGTTGATCAGACGCCGGCGATGGACTGGATCCAGGAGCGGTAGCGGGTGACGTTGGTGTACGCGGTCGTGGTCTGGCGGTCGCTCGTGGACGCCACGCCGATCTGCACGCCGTTGTACATCATCGGACCACCCGAGTCGCCGCCCGCGGTGATGCCGTTGCCGTAGCGGGCGCAGATCGCGCTGCCGCCGTAGGCGTCGGTGCACGCGCCGGAGACGACGACGTTGGCGACCTTCAGGTAGCGGGACTGGCAGTTGATCTCGGAGCCGCACCGGGAGGTCGCGCCCCAGCCGTAGACCTGCACGGTGGTGCCGGCCGACGGGCTGGTCGAGGCGAGGCGGGCGTAGGTCGCCGTGACCGACCGGTCGAGCCGGACGAGGGAGATGTCCGCCGAGTGGTTGTAGGTCTGGACGCCGTTGGCCATGGTGCCGCCGGAGGTCTGGTCGAGGCTGCCGATCCGGAACGACAGGCCGCCACCGCTCACGCAGTGCCGGGCGGTCAGGATCCACGTGGGGGCGATGATGGTCGCGGTGCACGTCTGCCGGCCGTTGGAGAACAGGCGGGCCGCCCAGGGCGCGTTGGACGCGTAGCCGCCGCCGATGATGTACGGCGACACGCCACCGTCGTTCGCGGGCGCGGCCGAGCCGGCCGGCGCCAGGGCGAGCAGGGACAGCAGAGCGGCTGCGAGCGCAGGGATCAACCTGGTGATTCGCAAGGTTCCTCGTTTCCGAAAGACACGCGATTTCTCGCGCACAGGGGTGTCTTTGGTCGACAACGAGTTTTACCAGCCAATAGAGTGAAACGGGACATACCGACTCGGTTATAGCGCGGCCTTACGACGCCGTTCGGTCGGAGCCGGACGGAGGGGTGGACGTGCTGGTCGAACTGGCGGTCGGGGACGCCTACGGCGCGGGTTTCGAGTACGCGCCGGCCGGTTTCGTCGCCGAGCACAACACCCTGCGCGACTACGTCCGCCACCCGCGGCACGACCTGCGGCCCGGCGCGTACACCGACGACACCCAGATGACCCTCGCCCTGGCCGAACTCCTCGCCGACGGCGAGGAGTGGACGCCCGAGACCATCGCCGAGCGGTTCGTGGCCGCGTTCCACCGCGACCCGCGCCCCGGGTACGCGCGCGGCTTCCAGGCGTTCCTGGGCGAGGTGCGCACGGGCGCGGACTTCCTGGCCCGTATCCGGCCGCACAGCGACAAGAGCGGCGCGGCCATGCGAGCCGCCCCCGCCGGCCTGCTGTCCACTGTGGACGAAGTGCTGGCGCGCACCGCGGTGCAGGCCCGGGTAACGCACGACACGCCGGACGGCGTCGCGTCCGCGTCCGCCGCCGCGCTGGCCGTGCACTACTGCCGGCACGGCCTGGGCCCGGTCGCCGAGGTGGGCGAGTGGATCGCCGACCGGCTCGGGTCACCGGTGTGGGCGCGGCCGTGGCGGGGCGAGGTCGGCGAGAAGGGCGTGATGAGCGTGCGGGCGGCGTTGACCGCGCTGGCCGCGCACGACACGCAGAGCGGGGTGCTGCGCGCGTGCGTGGCCTTCACCGGTGACGTGGACACGGTGGCGACGGTCGCCCTGGCCGCCGCCTCCCACACCCACCGGGCCGACCTGCCGGCCACCTTGCTGGACGGCCTGGAGAACGGCGCCTACGGCCGCGACCACCTGGCCGGGCTCGACGCGCGGCTCACCGCTCAGTCGGACGCGCGGCTCACCGCTGCGCCCGACGCGCGACGGGCGTAGCGGTCGGTCAGCTCGGCGACCCGGTCCGCGGGCCACGGGCAGCGGACCTCGCCGAACGTCGCCGCGAAGAACAGCTCCAGGTGCACGTGCCAGGCGGCGAGCGCGGTCGGCACGAAACCCGGGTCGCGCACGGCGTGGGTCAGCTCGACGGTCGTCCCCTGGTCCGGGTCGTGCCGGAACTCCCAGCGCACGCGACCGGTCGGCGAGTCGAACGCCAGCAGTCCCGGCTCCTCGCGCGCGGTCACCGGGCCGGGCGGCACGTGCGGGTTCGCGGCGCGCACGGGCAGGTCGGCCGACCCCTCGGTGAACAGCGCCCACACCTCGTCCAGCGGCTTCCACACCAGGTCGCGCACGAACCGCACGGTGGTGCCGTCGGCGTGGCCCTCGTCCAGGCCGAACTCCCGGACGTAGCGCTCCATCGGGCCGAGCCAGTCGGTGGGCCGCGTGAAGTCCTCGCCCGCCAGCGACGCCTCCAGCGCGCCGAAGCACGCGTCCCAGCCCGCCGCGGTCCGGCCCGCGCTCGGCTCGGCGCTCAGGACGTGGGTGAAGACGAGCAGGGTGCCGTCGTCGTGGGGGAGCAGTTCGAACCGCAGGACGTCGGTGTGCCAGCGGAACGCGAACACCTTCGGCGGGTCGGACTCCAGCACCTCGCCGCCGTTGCCGCCGCCGTCGGGGAAGGTGAACCGCAGCGCACGCCCGTCCACGGCCACCGCCGCCGGGAACCAGTGCGCGAGTTCACCCGGTTCGGTGACAGCCCGCCACACCTTCGCGGGCGGGTGCCGCAGGAGGCGTTCGAACCGCAGCACGGGCTTGCCGTCGACGCGGCGCAGTTCGGCGCTCATCGGTCCATCACGTCCAATCGCCGTTCGAGTGCGTCCAGGCTGCGCTCCCACATCCGCCGGTACGGCGCGAGCCACGCGTCGAGTTCGACCAGCGGCTCGGGCCGCAGCCGGTACCAGCGCCGCTGCGCGTCCCGCCGGACCTCGACCAGCCCCGCCTCGCGCAGCACGCGCAGGTGCTTGGACACGGCGGGCTGGGCGAGGTCGAGCAGGTCGACCAGGTCGTTGACCGGCCGCTCACCCGCGCGCAGCACGTCGAGGATCTCGCGGCGGTGCGGGTCGGCCAGCACGGCGAACGTAGATGCCACGACAGGAATATAACCAGACCGGCATACAACCTGCCAGTGGTTGCTCGATCGCGATCACCGGTTAGGGTGAAAGGAGGCGCCTCAACCCCGGTGCGACTCCTCGACGCGGCACGACCGCGCACCCCAGAACCCGTCCACCGGAGGACCGCCCATGCCCCGGAAGCTCACCGTCGCCAGTTCCCCCGTCCGCGACCTGCTCGCCCTGATCTCCCGACCCGAGGTGATCTCCTTCGCCGGCGGCCTGCCCGCGCCCGAGCTGTTCGACGTGGACGCGTTGCGGGCGGCGTTCGACCGGGCCGTGTCGCGGCGGACGCTGCAGTACGCGCCGACCGAGGGCGACCCCGACCTGCGCGGCCACGTCGCCGCCCGGCTCACCGCCCGCGGCCTGCCCACCGACGCCGCCGCCCTGCTCGTCACCACCGGGTCGCAACAGGCGTTGACCCTGCTCGTCACCGCCTTGCTCGAACCCGGCGCGGTGGTGGCGGTGGAGGAGCCGACCTACCTCGCGGCGCTGCAGGCGTTCCAGCTCGCGGGCGCGCGGATCGTGCCGGTCGCCGGTGACGAGCACGGCATGGACCCCGCCGCGCTGGCCGAGGTCGTCGAGCGCGAACGGCCCGAGCTGCTCTACCTGGTGCCGACCTTCGCCAACCCGACCGGCCGGACGCTGACCGCCGCGCGGCGGCGTGAGATCGCCGCGCTGGCCGACCGGCACGGGCTGTGGGTGGTGGAGGACGACCCGTACGGCGAGCTGCGCTACCGGGGCGAGCCCGAGCCCGCGTTGGCGACCTTCAGCGACCGGGTGCTCTACCTGGGCAGCTTCTCCAAGATCGGCGCGCCGGGCCTGCGCCTGGGCTGGCTGCGCGCGCCCGCGGACCTGCTGCGCACGCTGGTGGTCGTGAAGCAGGCCGCCGACCTGCACACCTCGACCATCGACCAGGCCGCCGCCGCGGCGTACCTGGCCGACAACGACCTCGACGCGCACGTCCGCGGCCTGTGCGCCGCCTACCGCGAACGCCGGGACGCGATGCTGGCCGCGCTGCCGTCGGCGCTGCCCGCCGGGTCCCGGTGGAGCGACCCGGACGGCGGGATGTTCGTCTGGGCGACCCTGCCCGGCGCCGTGGACACCGCCGAACTGCTGCCCAAGGCGCTGGCCCAGGACGTGGCCTTCGTGCCCGGCGCACCGTTCTACGCGACCACGCCGGACCGGTCCGCGCTGCGGCTGTCGTTCACCACCAACACCGTTCCGGAGATCACCGAGGGCGTCCGGCGGCTGGGGAGCGCGCTGGGTTAGCCGTGCGCTCCGCCGGGCCGTGGGGCACCATCGACCGCGGCCCGGTCCGGTTCGGTGGGAGGCGGCGTTGCGCATCCGCGTGCTGCTCGCCGACGACGAAGGCCTGGAACGGGCGGCGCTGACGGCGTTGCTGAACCTGGAGGGCGACCTCGACGTGGTGGCGTCCGCGGTGGACACCGAGTCGGCGGTCGCGTCGGCCCTCGCCCACACACCGGACGTGGTCGTGGCGGGCCTGCGCGGGCTGGACGGGTTCGCGGTGGCCCGCGACCTCGCGCGCCTGCTGCCGACGTGCGCGGTGGTCGTGCTGACCGGGGCCGCCGGCGTGCCCGACACCAGGCAGGCGCTGGTCACCGGGGCCAGGGGAGTGCTGCCGAAGTCGTCGCGGTCGGGTGTGCTGGCCGACGTCGTGCGCCACGTCCACGCCGGCGGCCGGTACCTGCACCCGGCGGTGGCGGCGGACGTGCTGGTCCCGACGACGTGCCCGCTGACGCCGCGCGAACTGGAGGTGCTGCGCCTGACCGCCTACGACACCCCGGTGGCCGAGGTTGCCCGGCGGCTGCGGGTGACCCCGGGCACCGTGCGCAACTACCTGTCGTCGGCGGTGGCCAAGCTGAACGTCGCCGACCGCTCGGCCGCCGTCGCCACCGCCCACGACAACGGCTGGCTCTGACGCCCCGGTCCGGCCCGTTCCGGGAAACCGGGGAACTCGCCTGACCTGCCGGAACGTGCCCCGCTGCCCGGAGTCGGCGGGACTTCGGCGGGGCGGGGCGCCTAGCGTCGGCCCCATGACCGGCCCGCAGCCCACCCCACCGCCCTACCCGCCGCCCGTGCCCGGACCGCCCCCGTCGAGGACCCGCCCGGCCGTGGTCGTGCTGGCCCTGCTGGTCGTGCTGGCCCTGGGCGCGGCGGGCACCATGGCCGCCCTGTGGAACGACGCCCGCCAGGACCGCGGCGCCGCGGCCGGCGAGCTGGACGCCGCGACCCGCCTGGTGGACGACCGCCGCGCGGAGCTGTCCGACACCCGCAAGTCCGTCCAGGAGACCGCGGAGAAGATCAAGTCGCTGGAGTCGGCCAACGCCGAGCTGCACAAGTGCGCCGACCCGGCCAAGGACTCGATCATCGCCGCCCGGGACGGCAACCAGCCGGCGCTGGCCGCCGCGATCGACAAGGTGGAGGTGGCCTGCCGATGAGCCGCGCGCCGATCATCGCCCTGGCCGCGGTGGCGGCCCTGTTCCTGGCCACCGCGGCGGTCTGCACCGTGCTGTTGTTCGACGAGCGCGGCGAGACCGACCGCCTGACCAGCGCGAAAGCCGCCCAGGACAGCGCCGCCGCCGACGTGGCGAGGGAACGCGAGGAAGCCGACAAGTCCCTCGCGGACAAACGCTCCCAGCACTCCACCCTGGACGCCGAACACGACCTGCTCACCCAGTGCGTGGAGGCGACCAAGGCCTACTTCAAGCTGCCGGTGGGCGACTCGGCCGAGTCCGAACGCCTCTTCAAGATCATGTACGACGTGTGCCCGCGGATCTAGCGGCCCGCGAGGTAGCCGCGCAGACCCCGGTGGCCGTTGCGCATCATCACCGCGTGGTTCGCCTTGAGCAGCGGCCGGGCCACCAGCGCCAACCGGCGCACCAGCGGCTTGGTGACCTCGACCTCCTGCGTGTAGACCAGCCGCGAACCCGACCGGCCCTCCGGGAGGACGCGCCAGCTCGCCGTGCCCTCCAGGTCGCCCACCAGGTCCGCGCGCAGCAGACCGGACTCGGGTTCCCGCGCGTTGTGGTGCGCCTCGAACACCAGGTCGTAGGGCAGGACCGAGCGGCACCGCAGCTCCGCCGCCCGCTCACCCACCCGGCGCGCCGCGCGGACCTCGGGCCACCACCGCGGGTAGCCGCCGAGATCCGCGAGCACGTCGAAGGTCCGCGCCGGCGGGCTGTCCACCGTCCAGACGCTGCGGAACCGGTAGCGGTGCAGCGACACGGCCCTACCCCGCGACCGCCGCGTCCGAGCCGAGCACTTCCCGCAGGAACTGGCCCGTGTAGCTCTCCTCCACGTCGGCCACGTCCTCCGGGGTGCCCTCGGCGACCACCGTGCCGCCGCCCGAGCCGCCCTCGGGACCCATGTCGACCAGCCAGTCCGACACCTTGATCACGTCGAGGTTGTGCTCGATCACGATCACCGTGTTGCCCTTGTCGACCAGGCCGTTGATCACGCCCAGCAGCTTGCGGATGTCCTCGAAGTGCAGGCCCGTGGTGGGCTCGTCGAGGATGTAGACCGTCTTGCCGGTCGAGCGCTTCTGCAACTCCGACGCGAGCTTCACGCGCTGCGCCTCGCCGCCGGACAGGGTGGGCGCGGGCTGGCCCAGCCGCACGTAGCCCAGGCCGACGTCGACCAGGGTGCGCAGGTGCCGGTGGATCGCGTTGATCGGCTCGAAGAAGGTCGCGGCCTCCTCGATCGGCATGTCCAGCACTTCGGAGATGGTCTTGCCCTTGTAGTGCACTTCCAGGGTCTCGCGGTTGTACCGCGCGCCCTTGCACACCTCGCACGGGACGTAGACGTCCGGCAGGAAGTTCATCTCGATCTTGATCGTGCCGTCGCCGGCGCACGCCTCGCAGCGCCCGCCCTTGACGTTGAAGGAGAACCGGCCCGGCTGGTAGCCGCGCACCTTCGCCTCGGTGGTGGCCGCGAACAGCTTGCGGATGTGGTCGAACACGCCCGTGTAGGTGGCCGGGTTGGACCGCGGGGTGCGGCCGATCGGCGACTGGTCGACCTGCACCAGCTTGTCCACGTGCTCCAGGCCCTTGACTCGGGTGTGGCGGCCCGGCACCTGGCGCGCGCCGTTGAGCTTGTTCGCCAGCACGGTCGCCAGGATGTCGTTGACCAGCGTGGACTTGCCCGAGCCGGACACGCCGGTGACCGACACCAGGCACCCCAGCGGGAACGACACGTCGATGCCGCGCAGGTTGTGCTCCCGCGCGCCGACCACGGTGAGCTGGCGCTTCTTGTCGACCTTGCGCCGCGAGGTCGGCAGCGCGATCTGCTTGCGGCCCGACAGGTACTCGCCGGTGATCGACTTCTTGCTCTTGAGCAGGTCGGTGTACGGGCCGCTGTGCACGACCTGGCCGCCGTGCTCGCCCGCGCCCGGACCGATGTCGACCACCCAGTCCGAGGTGCGGATGGTGTCCTCGTCGTGCTCGACCACGATCAGCGTGTTGCCCAGGTCGCGCAGGCGGGTCAGGGTCTCGATCAGGCGGTGGTTGTCGCGCTGGTGCAGGCCGATGGACGGCTCGTCCAGCACGTAGAGCACGCCGACCAGGCCGGACCCGATCTGGGTGGCCAGCCGGATGCGCTGCGCTTCACCACCCGAGAGTGTGGCGCTGGCCCGGTCGAGGGACAGGTAGTTGAGGCCGACGTCGAGCAGGAAGTGCAGGCGGGCCTGGATCTCCTTGAGCACCGCGCCCGCGATCATCGCCTCGCGCTTGCCCAGCTTGAGCCCGTCGAGGAACTCCGAGCACTCCTGCACCGACATGGCGCAGACCTCGGCGATGGACTTGTCGCCCTTGCGGGCGTGGTGCAGCGTGACGGCCAGGATCTCCGGCTTGAGGCGGGTGCCCTGGCACACCGGGCACGGCACCTCCCGCATGTAGCCCTCGTACTTCTCCCGCATGTACTCGGACTCGGTCTGCTCCTGGCGGCGCTCCAGGAACGGGATCACGCCCTCGTAGTTGGCGTAGTAGGAGCGCTCGCGGCCGTACCGGTTCTTGTAGCGGACGTTCACCTGCTCGGGCACGCCGTGCAGGATCGCCTTCTGCGCCTTGGCCGGCAGCTGCCGCCACGGGGTGTCCATGCGGAACCCGATGGTCAGCGCCAGCGCCTCCAGCAGGCGGGCGAAGTACTCGGCGGTCTGGCCGGTGGCCCACGGGGCGATGGCGCCGTCGGCCAGCGACAGCTCGTCGTCCGGGACGACCAGCTCCGGGTCCACCTCCTTGCGCACGCCGATGCCGGTGCACGTGGGGCACGCGCCGTAGGGGGAGTTGAACGAGAACGACCGGGGCTCCAGGTCCTCGATCGCCAGCGGGTGGCCGTTGGGGCAGGCGAGGTTCTCGGAGAAGCCGCGCACGCGGCCCGGGTCGTTGTCCGGGACGTCGACGAACTCCAGTTCGACCAGGCCGTCGGCCAGCCGCAGCGCGGTCTCCACCGAGTCGGTGAGCCGCTGCTTGGAGCTCGCCTTGACGGTGAGCCGGTCGATCACCACGGCGATGTGGTGCTTCTCCTGCTTCTTGAGCTTGGGCACCTCGCCCAGCGCGTAGACCACGCCGTCGACCTTCGCGCGCGAGTAGCCCTGCGACTGCAGCGTGGAGAACAGGTCGAGGTACTCGCCCTTGCGGCCCCGGATGACCGGCGCGAGCACCTGGAACTTGGTGCCCTGCTCCATCGCGAGGACCTGGTCGACGATCTGCTGCGGCGTCTGCTTGGAGATGGCCTCGCCGCAGGTGGGGCAGTGCGGCTTGCCCGCGCGGGCGTAGAGCAGGCGCAGGTAGTCGTAGACCTCGGTGATGGTGCCGACGGTCGAGCGCGGGTTGCGGCTGGTCGACTTCTGGTCGATCGACACCGCGGGCGACAGGCCCTCGATGAAGTCGACGTCGGGCTTGTCCATCTGCCCGAGGAACTGGCGCGCGTAGGCCGACAGCGACTCGACGTAGCGCCGCTGGCCCTCCGCGAAGATCGTGTCGAAGGCGAGGCTCGACTTGCCCGAGCCGGACAGCCCGGTGAACACGATGAGGCTGTCCCTCGGCAGGTCGAGGTCCACCCCTCGCAGGTTGTGCTCGCGTGCGCCGCGTACGACGAGGCGGTCAGCCACGACGGTTCCCTTCGGTATTCGGCCATCCCCCGAACAGACGTTCGAAAAGCGTAACGGACCACCTCGACAGGCCTGTCGGGGAGGGCGCGTCCCATGCTAGGGGCGGGCACCGACAAAAACGGGTGGGTCCCGCCGCGATCGTGCGCCAACGGCTCTACCGGTCGGTAGCGATCGCCCCTACGCTGGGACGATAGGCCATTCGGCCGCAGACGCCGGGGATGAGGTGCCCATGAGCTTCGCTGATGCCGCCCAGGTCCGATCCGCCGAGACGAGCGTACCCGCGCCGCGGGAGCAGTCGGCCGCCGCGCAGGACGCCGTCGCGGGCCTCGCCGAGGTCGAGCGGGCGACCGAGGCCCTCTACGAGGCTGTCGACGCCCTTGACCACGTGCTTCTGCGCGGACCGAGCCTGCTGCCGGGCTGGAGCCGGGCGCACGTCGTGACGCATCTCGCACGCAACGCGGACGCGTTGGTGAACCTGCTGACGTGGGCGAAGACCGGCGTCGAGCACCCCATGTACCTGAGTTGGGCGGACCGCGACGCCGACATCGTCGAGGGCGCCGCCCGCCAGCCGCAGCTGCTGCGCGCCGACCTGGACGCGGCGTGCCAGCGGTTCGCCGCCGCCGCCCGCGACCTGCCCCCGACCGCGTGGGAGGCGGAGGTCGTGCACCCGGTCACGGGGGTGTTCCTGGCCCACCGGGTGCCGTGGCTGCGGCTGCGCGAGGTGTGGTTGCACCTGGTCGACCTGGACGCGGGCGTCGGGTTCGGCGACCTGCCCGAGCACCTGCTGGAGGCGTTCGTGGACGACGCGGTCGGCCAGTTCGCCGACCGCGCCGACGTCCCCGACGTGCGCGTGGACGTGACCCTGCCCGACGGCCGTCAGCGCAGCTGGGAGCTGACCGCGAGCAGCGGTTCGATCGAGGTCAGCGGGTCCGCGGCGGACGTGCTGGCGTGGCTGACCGGCCGCCAGAGCGGCGCGCCGCTCGACGGCGCCGCGCCCGCGCTGCCCAGGTGGCTCTGAGCGGAGTGCAGGCGGGCGGCCAGCACCAGCCGCACCACGACCGGCCGGTGGCTCGCGGTCAGGGCCTTGAACGCGGGCTTCTCCACGAACCTGGTCAACAGCCAGCCGAGGAGGACGGCCGTGCCGAGGAACGTCGCGAGTTCCACGGCGGGTCCGAACCGGGCGACCCCGGCCATGGCGACGTACCCGATCTCCTGGTGCACCAGGTAGACGCCGTAGGAGATGCCGGCGAGCCACTTGACGGGCCGGCGCAGGAACCGGACGGGACCGATGTCCCAGTCCGGTCCCTTGGCGCACGCGGCCACGCCCACTAGAAGGACGCCCAACGCGACCGTGGACGCGATGTCCGCGGTGTGCACGGCCTGCGCCGTGAGGGCGGCGAGCAGCAACGCCGTGAGGTGCCGTGAGCCGAGCCGGCCCTTGGACCACAGCCACAGGCTCACACCCGCGGCGAACAGTTGACCGCGGTGCATGCCGAACCCGTCGTAGAGGGTGCGGACGGCACCGGGTTCGACGGTCCAGACGCGCAGCACGAGCGGCGCCGCGACCAACGCCCAGAGCAGGGCTTTCAACGCCCGGCCGCGGACGCGCGAAGCGAGCAGCGCGCCCGCGACGAACCCCGTGACCTGGACGGGGAGGGTCCAGTACGAGAAGTCGACCAGGCGGGCGTCGGGGAACCAGTTCTGGAGCATGAGGGCGTTGACCACGAGGTCGCGCGGTTCGAGTTGGCTCCAGCCCTCGGGCGCGACGCGGGTCAGGACGGCGTACGTGCAGACCGCCGCGACCACGTAGGCGGGGACCAGGCGGGCGAGGCGGTTGCGCAGGAAGCGCGCGGGTTGCCCCTTCGCGAGGGAGGCGCAGGCGAAGAAGGCGGAGATGACGACGAGCGTGCTGGCGCCCATCTCCAGGGAGACGGTGAACAGGGGCGGGCTGAGTTCGGGGTGGACGGCCGGGCCGGCGTGGGTGGCGTGCTGGAGCAGGACAGCCGCCACGGCCAGGATGCGCAGGACGTCCCAGTTGATCCGGCGAGGAGGAGGCACGAGGCTGAGTTACCCAGTTCGGTGCGTAATCAAATTACATCGTCTTGACTGGCGTGATCGTTACTAAGCCTATTGGAGCAACCTGTACGCGTCCTGAAGGGTGCCCCGTGGACTAACGTCGATGCACGTGGACGTACTTGAGGACTACACGGGACACGTCACCCCGAACGGCCCCGCCACCCGCCGCACGCTGGGCGACCTGACGATCACCAAGATCAGCGTGGGCCCGATGGACAACAACGCCTACCTGCTGGTGTGCCGAGCGACCAACGAGGCGCTGCTGATCGACGCGGCAGCCGACCCGACCCGCATCTCGGACCTGGTGGGCCACTCCACGGAACGCCCACGCCTGAAGACGATCGTGACGACCCATCGCCACCAGGACCACTGGGGCGCCCTCGGTGCCGTGGCGGGCGCGAACGGCTCCAACACGGTGGCGCATGAGTTGGACGCTTCGGTGCTGCCGATCCCGCCGGACCAGCTGGTGACGCATGGCGACACCGTGATGGTCGGCCAGGTGCCCCTGTCGGTGATCCACTTGCGCGGCCACACGCCGGGCTCGATCGCCCTGCTGTACCGGTCGCCGGTGGACGGTGCCCACCTGTTCACCGGCGACTCGCTCTTTCCTGGTGGGGTGGGGAAGACGACGTCGCCGGAGGACTTCACGTCGCTGTTCACCGACGTGAAGGAACGGGTGTTCGACGTCCTACCGGACGACACGTGGTTCTACCCGGGCCACGGCGACGACTCGACGTTGGGCCGCGAACGCCCACACCTGGAGGAGTGGCGCACCCGCGGTTGGTGAAATGGACGCGATCCGGGGCTGCTCAACCTTGTCGGGCAGCCCCGGCGACAAGGCGCGGAACCACGAGGCCAACGTGGGTGGGCGCTAGTGGACGATGGTGATGAAGCCTTCCTCCCACCGGTCCTCGTCCACCGCGTACCGGGAGATGTGGAAGCAGTCCGGCTCTTCGGCGAACCCCGGCGTCTTCCTCGCCCGCTCGATGCGCTCGCGGGCGCGTTGCTCCGTCGAGTACACGCCCAGCACCTTCACGTCGTCGCCGTCCTCCTCGTCCCAGACCAGCTCGCCGTCGTCACCGAAGTGGTCGGCCGTGCCGTCCGGGTACCGGGCGTGGCGGACGTGCCAAAGCAGGAAGACTTCCACTCTGCGACCCCTTGGTCAGGCGGTCACGGTGAAGAGGGTGTAGCCGTACGTCAGTTCGTGGCGGTTGGGGTGGGCCGTCAGCCACTGGTCCACCACGTCCGACGGGAACTCGATGCGCAGCACGGACTCCAGTTCCGCCGCGTCACGGCAGCGCCACGACGACATCACCTCGGTGCGGCGGGCGGCGTGCCGGCGCCACCACTCGTCGGTCGTGTCGGCCGTGCCCTGCGCCGTCGCCCACGCGGAGCGGCTCAGCAGTGCGCCGAACTCGCCGTGGCGCCAGTCGTTGTCGATCACGACCAGCCGCCCGCCCGGCTTGAGCACCCGCAGGACCTCGCGCAGGCCCGGTTCGCAGTCGGGTGGGAAGAAGTAGGCGAAGCGGGCGTGGACGACGTCCACCGAGCCGTCTTCCAGCGGGAGGTGTTCGGCGGAGCCGGCCAGGACCGGGGTGGTGACCCGGGCGGCGGCTCGGGCGCGCAGGTCGGGATCGGGTTCCACGCCGATGACCGCGGTCCCGGGGTCGGCGGCGTAGCGGGGGAGCCAGAAGCCGGTGCCGCAGCCCAGGTCCACGATCGTGCGGCCCGCCCAGTCGGCTTCGGCGCGCAGCGCCCGCCACAGCACGCCGGTCGGGTCGATCGCCTCGTTCTCTTGTTCGTACACGTCCGGGTGATCGGCGATGTTCGGCGCGCGGGCGAAGTCGGGGAACACGAGCGCGGATTCTCGTCCGATCGTGTCGAAATCCGCGACCGGGTTTCTACTCGTCCACGAGAGAAGGGAGCGGGCCATGACCGATCCGCGGGTGGACGACTACATCGACGCCCTGCCCGAGTGGCAGCGGGACATCTGCCGTCGCGTGCGCGCACTGGTGCACGAGGCGGACCCCGACATCGAGGAGACGATCAAGTTCACCAACCGCCCGTACTTCGTCCTCCAGGGCAACGTCTGCGCCCTGCTCGCGACGAAGGACCACGTCAACGTCTTCCTGTACGACGGCGCGATCGTCCCCGACCCGCACGGCATCATCACCGCGGGCCACGACAACAAGACCGGCCGCATGATCTCGATCTACCGCGACGACCCGATCAACGCCCCGGCCCTGGTCGAGTTGCTGCGCCACATCATCGCCAACAACCGCGCCGGCGGGTGGCGGAAGATCAAGAAGGCGGCATCCGGGTGATCGGCCCCTGATCCACGACCCGGTGACACCGCACCTGGCTATCGTCGTCACACAACGTGACGGCACGGAGGTCCGGTGGCACTCAGCGCGCACGCGTGGCGGCAGGCCCAGCGGCAGGCGGGCGACCTGGTCGGGCGGGCGTGGCCGGGGGCCGACCCGGCGGTGCGCCGGATCATCGGCGCCGTCGTCGCGCACACCGCGGACGGCCGGCGCGTGCTCGCCCGCCGCGACCTCGCGCGGCGGGACCGGGCGGACCTGTTCCTGATCGGGGCCAACGGTGTCACCGCCGTCGTGGTCGGCTCGTTGGACGACGGGCCCGCCGCGGTGAG
The DNA here is from genome assembly GCF_039521145.1 of Saccharothrix mutabilis subsp. mutabilis. Taxonomy (NCBI): domain Bacteria; kingdom Bacillati; phylum Actinomycetota; class Actinomycetes; order Pseudonocardiales; family Pseudonocardiaceae; genus Saccharothrix; species Saccharothrix mutabilis. The sequence goes on along the minus strand of NZ_BAAABU010000005.1, from coordinate 44,452 downwards.
ACACGCCGAGGAGGCGTGCGCGGGCATCCGTGGGCCGCAGGGGCAGGTGCTGGCGGGCAGCGCCATCCACTACGCCGTGCTCGGCGGCCACGCGCCCGACCCGTTCCGGCGGCTGACCGAAGCCGAGGTGCCGCTGCTGTTCCGCCGCGACAACGCCCACCTCACCCGCGCCCAGGTCGACGCCATCACCGCCCGCCTCGCGCCCCGCCTCACCGGCTACGCCGAGCTGGGCGTCAAGGCGACCGCGAGCGCACCGGAAGAACGCGGGCTGCTGGACGTCGCCGACGTGGCCGAGGACCAGCTCACCGCCGCCCGGCAACGGCCGTTCGAGTCGTGGCAGACGTTCCTGCACCCGCACCAGCAAGCCCTGGTGACCCGCCGCTACAACGGCCCGGCGCGGATCAGCGGCCCGGCCGGCACCGGCAAGACCGTGGTCGCGCTGCACCGCCTGCGCCACCTCGCCCGCCGCACCACCGGCCCGCTGCTGTTCACCACCTTCGTCCGCACCCTGCCCGCGGTGCACCGGGCCACCTTCGCCCGGTTCGCGCCCGAACTGGCCGACCGCGTCGAGTTCACCAACCTGCACTCGTGGGCCCGCGACCTGCTCGACGCGCGCGGCCGGCCGCTGCCGGTCGACGCACGCGCCGCCGCCACCCAGTTCAACCGCGCGTGGACCGTGCACCGCGACGACCTGGCGGACCTGGAACCCAACCCCGCCTACTGGCACACCGAGATCGACCGCGTGATCAAGGGACGCGGGCTGAGCGCGCTGGAGGAGTACCTCGCCGTGGTCCGCAAGGGCCGCCGGGTGCGGCTGGACGCGGGCCAGAAGGCGAAGGTCTGGCGGCTCTACGAGACCTACCAGGAGTACCTGCGTCAACGCGGCGTCCACGACCACAACGACCTGGTGGCCGCCGCCTTGGACGAGGTGCGGGCCGACGGGCCGCGGTACGCGGCGGTCGTCGTGGACGAGGTCCAGGACATCCCGCTGAACGGCCTGCGCCTGCTGCGCGAACTGGCGGGCGACGTCCCGGACGGGTTGCTGCTGGTCGGCGACGGGCAGCAACAGGTCTACACCGGCGGCTGGCGGCTGTCCGACGCGGGCATCCCCGTGCAGGGTCGGGGCGAGGTGCTGCGGGTCAACTACCGCAACCGCGAGCGGGTGCTGGACTTCGCCCGCGGGTTCGACGCCGACAACGCGGTGGACGACCTGGACGGCGCGGCCGGCGTCACCCTGCGGGACGCGGAGGTCGCGGCGCCCGGCGGCGAGGCGAAGCGGTGGCGCGGCACCTGGGCGGAACTCGACGAGGCGCTGGCCAAGGCGGTCCGCGAGTTGCCCGTGCCGCTGGGCCAGGCCGCGCTGATCACGTTCTCGAACACCGCCGCCCACCGGTGCGCGGGCCTGCTCAAGGCGGCGGGCGTCCCGGTGTGCGCGCTGGAGGACTTCGCCGGCGAGCCGGACGACCGCCTGAAGGTCGGCACCGTGCACCGCGCGAAGGGCCTGGACTTCCAGGGCGTGCTGGTGGTGGAGGTGACCAGGGCGGGCGCCGCGCCCGCCGAGCAGGCCGAACTGCTCGCGCGCCAACGCCTGGTCGCGGCGACCCGGGCGCGCGACCACCTGTGGTGGGCCGAGGTGGCCGAGTAGGTATCTTGCCCGGGTGGGTGAGGGCGTGGTCGAGATCTACACCGACGGGGCGTGCAGCGGGAACCCCGGTCCCGGTGGGTGGGGTGCCGTGTTGCGGTACGGGCAGCACGAGAAGGACCTGCACGGCGGCGACGCCGGGCCCACCACCAACAACCGGATGGAGCTCATGGCCCCGATCCGGGCGTTGGAGAGCCTGACCAGGCCGTCGGTCGTGCGGATCTACACCGACAGCACCTACGTGCGCAACGGCGTGACGTCGTGGATGGCCAAGTGGAAGCGCAACGGCTGGCAGACCGCCGCCAAGCAGCCCGTCAAGAACGCCGACCTGTGGCGCCGGCTGGACGAGGCCGCCGCACCGCACCAGGTCGAGTGGCACTGGGTGAAGGGCCACGCCGGGCACGTGGACAACGAGCGCGCCGACCGGTTGGCCGTGCTCGGTGTGCAGGAGGCGCGGTCCGGGGGCTGATCAGCCCAGGTGGCCGATGAGCCGGGCCAGCTGCTCCGCGTAGTGCTCGGTGAACTCCGGTGACGCCGGGTCCCGCCCGGTGATCCGCCGGGCCATCTGCGGCATGAAGATGGTCGCGCTCGCCGCCGCCGTCATGGCCAGCAGGAACGCGGCCGGGTCGAGGTCCGCCGGGATCTCGCCTTCGGCCTGGCGTCGCCGCACGTCCTCGACCTGGGCCCGGAAGTGCTCCGTCTCGCCCTGGTCGGGCGGGGAGTCGTCCTCCGTCACGTTCGTCCACACCAGCAGCCGCGCCCAGTCCCGGTGGGTGGCGGTGCTCAGGGCGAAGCGGCGCACGACCTCGGCGAGCGGCCCCTCGCGCAGCACGTCGGCGTGCCGGAGCCAGCGGCCGGTGATCTCCTTGAACAGGCCTTCCTTGCCGCCGAAGTAGTACGAGATCAGCTGCTTGTTCACGCCCGCGCGCTCGGCGATGGCGCTGACCCTGGTCGCGGCGAAGCCCTTCGCGCCGAACTCGGCCACCGCCGCCTCGACGATGCGCGCCTTCGTGCGCTCGGGGTCGCGCTTGCGGTCGTCCGGGTCGGGGGAGCGGCGGGGCACGGTCGTCACGGTAGCCGATCACCGTTTTCATCTGTCGGGTTGACTTAATCATCCAACTGGATGATAGTGGGCCGCATGAGCATCCACGTAGCGGTGATCGGTGGCGGTGTCGGCGGGTTGTGCCTGGCCCAGGGGCTGGAGCGGGCCGGTGTCGAGATGTCGGTGCACGAGCGGGACCGCACGCCCACCGACCGCCTCCAGGGGTACCGCCTGCACATCGACCCGCACGGGTCCCGGGCGCTGCACGACTGCCTGCCGCCCCGCCTGTGGGAGCGGTTCGTCGAAACCGCCGGGTTCGCGGCCGGGTTCGGGTTCGTGGACGACCGCCTCACGCCGCTGCTGACCCTCGACCTCCCGCCGGCCCCGCCCGAGCGGGCGCACCACTCGGTCAGCCGCGTCACCCTCCGCGAGATCCTGCTCGACGGCCTCGACGTGCACTTCGACCGCCGGTTCACCCGCTACGAGCACGTGGACGGCCGGATCACCGCGCACTTCACCGACGGGTCCACCGTCCGCTGCGACGTGCTGGTCGGCGCCGACGGCGCGAACTCCGCCGTGCGCGCCCAGTACCTGCCGCACGCGCGCCGGATCGACACCGGCATCACGGCCGTGGCGGGCAAACTGCCGCTGAACGACCACACCCGCGCGTGGCTGTCGCGGCAGGTGCTGGACAACCCGCTGTCGGTCATCCCGCGCGGCGCGGCAGGCATGTTCCTCGCGCCGCACGTCCTCGACGGGGACGGCTACTTGATGTGGGCGTACGCGGCGGACGGGCTCACCACGTCCGGCGACCTCAAGGCCGTAGTGGCGCAAGCGATTGCGGACTGGCACCCGGACCTGCGGCGCATCGTGGGCGAGACGCCGGCCGAGGAGGTCGCGCACTGGCCGATCCGCACGTCCGAGCCGGTCGCGCCCTGGCAGCCGACGACCGTGACCCTGCTGGGTGACGCCATCCACAGCATGACGCCCATGCGCGGCATCGGGGCCAACACGGCGTTGCGGGACGCGCGGCTGCTGTGCCGCAACCTGGTGGAGCGTGCGCCCTTGGACGCGATCGCCGACTACGAACGGCAGATGCGGGACTACGGGTTCGCGGCGGTGAAGGCGTCGCTGCGCAGCGCCAAGCAGTTCGTGTCCGGCAACCGCGCGGGCAAGGTCGCGTTCAAGTCGGTGCTGCGGCTGTTCGACGCCGTCCCGCCGCTCAAGCGCGCCGCGTTCCGCGAGCCGAGCGTGGACTGAAATCCCGGTTGAACCGCCTGGGCCTGCCATCCGTGTTGGTGGCAGTCGGTCGCTGAAGCGCGATCATCCAAGGAGGTTCACCATGATCCGCACTCGTGCGGCCTTGTTCGGGGCGCTCGTCGGGATCGCGTTGCTGAGCGCGTGCGGCCAGGCCGCGCAACCCGGGACGGCGGTGCCGGCGGCGCGGGAAACCGTTGCCGCGCAGGCAGGCGCCAACACGCTCCAACAGGAGGTGGAGTTGGCCACGGCGGTCGTGCCCGGCCTGGGCACCGTGCTCACCGACGGAACCGGCCTCACGCTCTACCGGTTCGACAAGGACACCGCCAGTCCGTCAGTGTCCAATTGCGACGGGGACTGCGCGCAGAAGTGGCCGCCGGCCCTGGCCCAGAACGGGGAAGTCAAGCTCGCGGGCGTGGACGACAAGCTCGTCAACACGATCGAACGCGCCGACGGCACCCGTCAGATCACCGTCGGCGGCTGGCCGATGTACCGCTTCGCCCAGGACCAGGCGCCCGGTGACGCCAAGGGCCAGGGCGTCGGCGGCACGTGGTTCGTGGCCGCGCCGGACGGCAAGAAGGCGCAGCAGGCGTCGAACGGCCTCGCGTTGACCACGGCGTCCGTGGGCAAGCTCGGCACCGTGCTGACCGACAAGGACGGCATGACGCTGTACCGGTTCGACAAGGACACCGCCAAGCCGCCGACGTCGAACTGCGACGGCGACTGCGCGGTCAAGTGGCCGCCGCTGCTCGTGGAGTCGGACAACTTCGACGTGCAGGGCGTGGACAAGTCCCTGGTCGGCACGGTGACGCGCAAGGACGGCACCAAGCAGGTCACGGTCGCCGGCTGGCCGCTGTACCTGTTCGCCGAGGACAAGGTGTGCGGCGAGGCCAAGGGCCACGGCGTCGGCGGCGTCTGGTTCGCGGCCAAGCCCGACGGCTCCAAGGCCTGAGGCGGGACGCGCCTGTGCCCCCGCCGGGGCACAGGCGCTTTTCCCGGCTACACCACCAGGCTCAACAGGGCCGCCACCGCGAACCCGACCACCGACAGGATCGTCTCCAGCACGGTCCACGTCTGGAGCGTCTCCTTCACCGACAACCCGAAGTACCGCGACACGATCCAGAACCCGCCGTCGTTGACGTGCGAGGCGATGATCGACCCGGCGGCGATCGCCATGACCACCAACGCCAACTGCGGTTGCGAGTAGTTCAGGTCGCCCACGACCGGCACCACGATCCCGGTCGTCGTCACGATCGCCACCGTCGCCGAGCCCTGCGCGATCCGCATGCCGCAACTGATCACATAGGACAGTGCGATCACCGGAAGGCCCAGGTCCGACAGCTCGGTGGCCAGCACCTTGCCCACACCCGTCGCCGACAGCACCGCGCCGAAGAACCCGCCCGCGCCGACCACCAGCAGGATCATCGCCACCGGCCGCAGCGACGCCCCGGACAACTCCGTCACCTGTTGCCGCGTCATCCCGCGCCGGAACCCCAGCAGCCAGAACGCCAGCAGCACCGCGATGGTCAACGCCACGGCCGGCGTGCCGAAGAACGTGAACACCCCGTAGAGCGTGGATCCCTTGGCCAGCAGGATCGACCCGAACGTGCCGGCCAGGATCAGCACCAGCGGCACCGCGATGATCCCGAGCACCAGCGACAGCGGCGGCTCGCCCCGGCCCTCCTCGGCCCGCACCTTCTCCGCCGCCGCCAACATCTCCTCCGGCACGGGCACCACGATCCGCTTGCCCACCCACGCCGAGAAGATCACGCCACCGATGAGCCACGCCGGGATCGCCACGGCCAGCGCCATGATGATGATCCAGCCCAGCGACACCTTCAGCATCGCGGCCGCGGCGACCGGGCCCGGGTGCGGCGGCATGAACGCGTGCATCACCGACAGACCGGCCAGCAACGGCATCGCGTACAACACGATCGACCGACCGCTTCGCTTGGCCGCCACGTACACCAGCGGCGCCAACACGAAGATGCCGATGTCGAAGAAGACCGGCACACCGAAGATCAACCCGGCCAGGCCCATCGCGAGCGGCGCGCGCCTCTCCCCGAACGACCGCAGCAGCGACCGGGTCAGCACCTCCGCGCCGCCGGACGCCTCCAGGATCGCGCCGAGCAGCGTGCCCAGGCCGATGATCGCGGCGACGTGCCCGAGGATGCCGCCGAACCCGGTCTCCAGCAGCGACGTGGACGCCTTCTGCGCCGACCCGACCAGCTGCTCCACCGGCAGCCCGGCGGCCAGCGCCACCAGCAGGCCGACCACCAGCAACGCGATGAAGGGCTCCACCCTCACCTTGATGATCAGCACCAGCAGCAGGGCGATGCTCAGCGCGGACAGCGTGAGCAGCCCGCCGGTGGAATGCTGCAACCAGTCGATCATGCGCGGCTCCGGGGGTTTCGCAGGGAGTGGCCGGGCAGGGCGTCGGTGCGCCTGCCACCGTCGATCACGGGGACCCCGTTGACGACGACGTACGGGATGCCCGCGGCGGCCTGCCGGGGCTCGTCGAAGGTCGCGGTGTCCGCCACCTCGTCCGGGTCGAACAGCACCAAGTCGGCCGCGAAGCCCTCCTTGACCAGCCCCCGGTCGGCCAGGCGCAAACGCTTGGCGGCGCGTCCGGTCAGGTGGGCGACGCACTCCTCCAGGCTCAGCACGCCCAGTTCGCGCACGTAGCGCGCGAGGTAGCGGGGGAACGTGCCCCACGCGCGCGGGTGCGGCCGGGCGCCGACCAACAGGCCGTCGCTGCCGCCGGTGTGCGCGGGGTGGCGCATGATCGCCTGGACGTTCTCCTCGTGGCCGACGTGCATCAGGCAGGAGGTGCCCAGGCGTTCGGAGACGAGGGTGTCGAAGTACAGCTCCGCGGGCGGGCGGCCCGCCTCCCGGGCGGACTGCGCGACGGACTTGCCCACCAGGTGGGCGTTCTCGGCCTTGCGGACGCCGTTGATCTCGATGGCGTCCCAGTCGACCGGCACGCCGTGGCAGCCGTCCGAGCCGGTCTCCTCGATCTCGGCGCGGAGGCGTTCCCGCGTGTCCGGGTCGGCCAGGCGTTCCAGGGTCTTCTCCGGACCGCCTTCGCCGCTCCAGCTCGGCAGCAGCGCGGACAGGTAGGTCGCGCCCGGCAGGTACGGGTAGGTGTCGAGGGTGATGTCCGCGCCGGCCGCGATGGCGTCGTCCAGCAGGGCCAGCAGCTCGCCCGCGCGACCCCGGTTGACCTCGAAGTTCATCGTGGCGTGGGCGAGGTGCAGGGGGCAGCCGGACTCGCGCGAGACGTCCAACATCTCCGCGTAAGCCTCCAGCGCGCCCGCGCCGTAGCTGCGGTGGTGGGGGCTGAAGTAGCCGCCCATCTCGCCGACGACCCGGCACAGCGCCTTCAGCTCGGCGTCGTCGGCGTACATGCCGGGGGTGTAGGTGAGGCCGGCGGACATGCCGACCGCGCCCTCCGCCAGCGACCTCGCGAGGACCGCGCTCATGCGGTTGATCTCGGACTCGGTGGCGGGGCGGTCGTCGTAGCCGACGCACAGCATCCGCAGCGTGCCCTGCGGCACCAGGTAGGCGGCGTTGACGGCGATGCCCCGGTCGAGCCGGTCGAGGTACTCGCCGACCGACCGCCAGTCCCAGTCGAACCCGGCCGGGTCGTCGTTCCACCCGGCGAGCTGGGCGCGCAGGGCGGCGAGCACGTCGTCGTCCACCGGCGCGTAGGACAGGCCGTCCTGCCCGACGACCTCGGTGGTCACGCCCTGGGACACCTTGGCCAGGTGGTCGGGGTTGGCGAGCACCTGGATGTCGGAGTGGGAGTGCATGTCGATGAACCCGGGCGCGAGCACCAGCCCGGCCGCGTCCACCTCGCGCCGGCCGGAGGACCGCCCGACCTCCGCGATCCGGCCGTCCCGGACGCCCACGTCCGCCCGGTAGCCGGGCGCGCCGGTGCCGTCCACCACGAGCGCGCCCTTGAAGACGATGTCCACGCCGCCGTCCCCTCTCTAGAAGTACGTGCGCACCAGGTCGACGACGGTGGTGCCGTCGACCACCGGGAGCAGTTGCCACTTGTCGAACACCGTGCAGGGGTGGGACAGGCCGAAGCCCACCCAGTCGCCGACCTCGACCGCTTCGCCCGCGGGCAGGGCCAGGAACGTGTGCTGGTCGTTGAGCGCGGTGACCTCGCCGGTGAGCGGGCGGACGCCGGCGCGGGTGCGCAGCAGCTGCGGCTCGGGCAGGCCCTCGTCGAAGGACGCGTCCCGCTTGCCCATGGTCAGCAGCGCGAGGCCCGGTTCCGGGCGGGAGGTCACCTGGGCCCACGCCCTGAGCGCCGGGCGGAACGGCTGCTCGCCGGGCGTGCGGCCGAGCGGGGAGATGCCGCGGTAGAAGCCGTCGTCGTGGGTGATGTACGCGCCGCTGCGCAGCACCGGCCGGATCGGGAACGGCCACGGCCGCGTGAGGGTGGTGGCCACCTGGTCGAAGTACGCGCTGCCGCCGGCGGTGACGATCGGGTCGGCCACCTCGAACAGGTCGTGGATGCCGATGGCCAGCACGCGCAGGTTGTCCAGGTAGGCGTCGACGGTCGCCCGCGAGTCGTCGGTGGCGTCGTGCGCCAGCGCGCCTTCGTAGCCGCCGACGCCGACCAGGCGCAGCGCGGGGCTCTGCCGGGCGGCCTTCGCGACCTCGATGGCGGTCGGCAGGTCCCGCGCGCCGGTCCGGCCGCCCGTCGCGCCCAGCTCGACCAGCACGTCCACCGGTCGGGCGGGCGTGCCGAGGGCTTCGGTCATCCGCTCGACGCCCGCGACGGAGTCCACCCAACAGGTGAACTCGAAGTCCGGGTGCCGGGCCAGTTCGTCGGCGACCCACCGCAGGCCGGCCGGGTCCACGAGCTGGTTGGCCAGCAGGACCGTGCCGACCCCGAACGCCCGGTAGACGCGCAGCTGGCTGGTGTTGGCGGCGGTGATGCCCCACGAGCCGTGGTCGAGCTGGCGGGCGAACAGCTGCGGTGCCATGGTCGTCTTGCCGTGCGGGGCCAGCAGCACGCCGTGCTTGTCGCACCACGCGGCCATGGTCGCCAGGTTGTGCTCCAGCGCGGCGGCGTCCAGCACGACCAGCGGTCCGACGAAGCCGTCGGCGAACAGGTCCAGCCGGCGGGCCGCGACCTCGCCGACGGTCGCGCCGAACGCGCTCGCGGGCAGGCCCTTGAACCGCCAGTCGATCCGCTCGTCGCGGAGGGCGGCGACGGCGTCCCGGTCGATGTCCACGTGTCTCGCTCCTCACGTTGCATATTTCGCAACGGCTATTGCGCGATGTGATGCCGAGATGTGTAACATTCGCCTGCCGCCTCGTCAATTGACACCGGAGGACAGCGGATGCGGTTCGACCTATCGGGCGGCGTGGTGTGCCTGGGCGAGACGATGGTCGTCTTGGTGCCCGCGGAACCCGGTCCCGTGCGCTCGGCGCGCACGTGGAACCGGGCGATCGGCGGTGCCGAGTCGAACGTGGCCATCCACCTGGCGCGCTTGGGTTTGCGCAGCCGTTGGGTGTCCGCAGTGGGGGACGACGCCTTCGGTGGAGCCGTGCTCGACTACGTCGGCGGCGCAGGGGTGGACGTGTCGGACGTGCGGGTCGATCCGGCTCGGCCGACCGGGCTCTACGTGAAGGAAGCCGACCCATCGGGCAGCCACGCGCGGTACTACCGGTCCGGCTCGGCGGCTTCGGCGATGGGGCCGGAGGTCCTTGACGGGCTTGAGTTGGACGGCGTCGAGTTGGTGCACGTCAGTGGGATCACGGCGGCGCTGTCGGACAGCTGCCTCGAACTGTTGAGGGCCGTCTTGAGCGGGCCGCGCGAGCACCTGGTGTCGTTCGACCTGAACTGGCGGCCGGCGTTGTGGACCGACCGCGACCCGACCGTCCTGCTGGAGCTGGCCGACTCCGCCGACATCGTGCTGGCCGGCGCGGACGAGGCCGAGGCGGTGTGGGGGACCGGTGACCCGGAGAAGTTGCGCACCCTGCTGCCCGGCCCGTCCACCTTGGTGGTCAAGCAGGGCGCGGAGGGCGCGACGCTCGCCGAGGACGGCGCGTTCACCTACCAGGAAGCGCTGAAAGTGGACGTCGTGGAGCCCGTCGGGGCCGGTGACGGCTTCGCCGCCGGGTACCTCGCCGCGCACCTCGCGGGCCTGCCGCCGACACGCCGGTTGCGCGCCGGGCACCTCCAGGCCGCCGCCGCCCTGCTCACCAGCGAAGATGTGGGCGAACCGCTGCCGCCCGAGGTGACCGGGCCGCTGCTGTCCGCCGACCCGCCGGCGTGGGCCGCCGCGCACCTGAGGAGACTGTGATGAGTCAGAGCCTGGACCGGGCGTTGACGTTGATGGGGGAGTTGGCCAAGGGCGCCAAGACGCTCGACGAGCTGTCGGCCGTCATCGACGTGCACAAGTCCACCACGCTCCGGCTGTTGCGCACCCTGGAGTCGCACCGGTTCGTGCGCCGCGACGGCGTGCACCACTACCGCCTGGGCGCGGCGCTGTTCGACCTGGCCAACCGGGCGCTGGAGGAACGCGACGTGCGCCGCGCCGCCGAACCCGCGCTGCGCGAGCTGAACTCCAGACTCGGCTACACGGTCCACCTGGCGTCCTACGAGGGCGGCGAGGTGATCTACATCGACAAGTACGACAGCACCCACCCGATGCGCATGTACTCCCGCATCGGCCGCCGCGCCCCGCTGCACTGCACGGCCGTGGCGAAGGTCCTGCTGTCCGACCTGCCCGAGCCGCGCCGCCGCGAGGTCGCGCGGGAGATCGACTACGTGCCGCTGACCGCCAACACCATCACCACGCCCGAGGCGTACCTGGCGGAGTTGACCCGCGTCCGCGAACGCGGCTACGCCATCGACAACGCCGAGCACGAGGACTTCATCCACTGCATCGCCGCACCCATCCGGGGCGCGCGCGGCGAAGTCCTGGCCGCCGTGTCGATGTCCGTGCCCAAGGTCCTGCTCGACTTCGACGGCCTCCTGGGCCACCTGCCCGACCTGCTCGCGACCGCGCGGGCGGCGTCCCTCGAATGCGGTTACACACCGCGCGACTAACAGGAGAACACGCATGGCCAAGACCGAGATCCGCACGCCGAACGCGCCCACCCCGGTGGCGTCGTTCTCGCAGGGCGTCCGCAAGGGCGGCATCCTGCAAGTCGCGGGCCAGGTCGCGTTCGACCCCGCCACCGGCGCGATCGTCGGCGACACCGTCGCCGAGCAGACCCGCCAGGCGCTGCGCAACGTCGCCGCCGTGCTGGAGGCGGGCGGAGCGTCGATGGACGACGTCGTGATGATGCGCGTCTACCTCACCGACACCTCCCAGTTCGGCGAGATGAACGAGGTCTACAACGAGGTCGTGACGCGGCAGCCGTTCCCGGCCCGCACCACGGTCTACGTCGGCCTGCCCGCCGGCCTGCTCGTCGAGATCGACGCCCTCGCGGTCCTCGACTGACGTTTTGAGACGGGCGCGTACTTCTGCCGGTACTTCTGCGTGGTGCGCGCCCGGCCTCGGCGGTTGACTGGGGTCACCCCCACGAAAGGACCGCGTTGCGATGGCCAGGAACGCGTCACCGATCGGCTGACCGCAGTTCGGCGGCCCGGGCTCGGCACTCCCCTCCCGCCGCCGGGTCGCCGAGTTCGTCGTGGACGTCGGCCAGCACCTCCAACGCGTGCACCAGCCGGCGGTGCCGCTGCCGCGTCGCCACCGCGACCGCCTCCAGCAGCTCCGCCCGCGCCTCCACCGGCTCACCGAGCCGGAACAGGGCCAGCCCGCGCAACGCGCGCGCGTCGCTCGTGGTGTTGGGCGCCGTGGCGGCGACCGAGTGCTCGACGGCCTCGGTCGCCGTCTCCAGCACCTCCGGCCAGCGACCCAGCTCCGCCAGGCTGTCGGCGGTGCGCACGAGCAGGCTGCCCAGCATCTCCGCGGTCATCACCGGCGACAGGTCCAACACCCCCGCGCGCACGCCCGCCAACAGGCTCCGGTGCACGTCCACCGCTTCCTCGTACCGCTTGAGCCCGTGCAGCACGAGCCCCAGGCAGGACAACGAGATCTGCTCGCCCAACGGGTAGCCGGCCGCCCGGAACAGCTCCCGCGCCCGGCCCGCGCTCTGCCGCGCGGACTCCAGTTCGCCCGAGTGCATCTCCGACGCGGCCCGGTAGTGCATGGCCCAGGCCTGTTCGCGCACGTCACCGCTCGCGACCGCCGCGTCCCACGCCTCGTCGTGCAGGGCCAGGGCGTCCGCGGGCCGGTGCAGCAGCACGCACAACGTCCAGGTCAGGAAGTTCAGCTGCACGGCCTCGTCGCGCACGCTGCCCAGCGCCCGTGCCGCCGCCACCCCCGCGGTGAACACCTCCACCCACGTCTCACCACGTCCGCGCTGGTCGGAGTACCAGTGCATGGCGGTGGCCAGGTCCAGCACCTCGCGGTGCAGGCCGCGCGCCGACGCCCAGCGCAGCGCGCCCAGCCAGCCGGAGGTCTCCGCGGCCAGCCACGCGTCCGCGTCGTCCTTGTCCGCCAACAACTCCGTCGGCGTGTCACGGGCGTCGGGACCGTAGAACCCGGCCGCCGCCACCGCCGTGCCCAACAGGTGCCGGACCACCCGCGCGCGGGTCTCCTCGTGGTCGGGCTCCTCCTCGGCCAGCCGTTCCCCGGCGAACACCCGGACCAGGTCGTGGAACACGTACCGGCCGGGCGTCTCGGCGGTGTCCAGCAGGCTGACGTCCACCAGCTCTTCCAGCGTGTCCTCGGCCTCGAACCGGTCCATGCCCGCCGCGACCGCCGCCAGCTCCGGCGTGGACGTCGCCCCGGGCACCGCCGACAGCCGCCGGAACAGCAGCGCCGCCTTGCCGCCCAACTGCCGGTAGGACATCTCGAACGCCGTGCGGACCTGGAGGTCGCCCGCGGTCAACGCGGTCAGCCGGCGGCGCTCGTCGGCGAGCTGGCCCGCCAGGTGCTCCACCGTCCACTTCGGACGGCTGGCCAGCCGGTTGCCCGCGATGCGCAGCGCCAGCGGCAGGTGCCCGCACAGCCGGGCCACCCGCGCGGACGCCTCGGGCTCGGCGGCGACCCGCGGTCCCGCGATGGCGGCCAGCAGGTCCACCGACTCGGCCGGCCCCAGCACGTCCAGCGCCAGCCGCGCCACCGCCGCCAACCCGCCCAGCACCTGCCGGGAGGTCACCAGCACCAGCGACCGCCGGCCGGTGGCCAGCAGCGGGCGCACCTGGGCCTCGTCGGCGGCGTTGTCCAGCACCAGCAGCGTGGACCGGTCGCGCAGCAGCTCCCGGTACAGGTCCGAGCGCTCCGCCTCGCTCGCGGGCACCCGCGACTCCTCCACGCCCAGCGCGAGCAGCATCCGGTGCACGACCTCCGCCGGGTGCAGCGGACGCGCGTCCATGCCCCGGAGGTTGAAGAAGAAGCACCCGTCCGGGTAATGGTCGGCCAACCGGTACCCGGCCCGCACCGCCAGGCTCGTCTTGCCCGCCCCGGGCGGCCCGTGCACGACCGCGACGGAGGTCTCGGCGCGGTCGGCGATGGTGGCCAACACCTCCAGCGCCCGTTCCCGCCCGGTCAGGTCGGCGATGTCCGGCGGCAGCGCGCACTGCGCCACCGCGGGCTGCTTGCGCACCCGACCGTCCTTGGCGGCGCCGGCGAGCTGCCGCAGCTCCTCGTCGGACAGGGCCAGCACGCCCGCCAACGCCTCCACCGTGCGCCGCTGCGGCCCCTTGGCCCGACCGCGTTCCATGTCGCTGATCGCGCGGACGCTGACCCCCGAACCCTCGGCCAGCTCCTCCTGGGTCAGCCTCGCGCGCTGCCGGTACTCGCGCAGCAGACCGCCGAACGTCGTCCCCACTCCCGCCAGATTAGTGCGGGAGGGGGTCACAAGGTCTTTTCGGTGGTATTGGTCTCGCATGAAGTGGTACGCGGACGCCCCGGTGCGCCGGGCACGCCAGGCGGTGGCCGACCTGGTCGCGCTGGCCTGGGTGTGGTTCTGGGTCGAGGTGGCGCTGGGCGCGCGGGACGCCGTGCTGACCCTGCGGGCGCCCGGCGACGGCCTGACCAAGGCCGGCAACGGCCTGCGCGACACGTTCACCGACGCCGCCGCGAAGGCCCGCGACGTGCCCCTGGTCGGCGGGAAGCTCGGGGAGGCGCTGGACAAGGGCCGCGACGCCGGCGGCACCCTGGTGGACGCGGGCACCACCCAGGTGGAAGCGGTCGAGACGACGGCGCTGTGGCTGGCGGTGGCGCTGATCGCGATCCCGGTGGCGTTCCTGCTGATCACGTGGCTGCCGCTGCGCCTGCGCTACGCGAAGAGGGCCGGTGCCGCGCAACGTCTGCGCGACACCGGCCAAGTCGACTTGCTGGCCCTCCAGGCCCTGACCACCCTCTCACCGCGAGAGCTGGCCAAGTTCACCACCGACCCCGCCGACGCCTGGCGCCGCGGCGACCCGGAGGTCGTCACGGCCCTGGCGACCCGTTACCTCCGGACCAGGGGTGTGCGGGGCGGGTGAGCCCGTGCGGGTGACTCGCCGCCGGCGGTGCCGGTCGGTCAGTACACCGGTCCGGTGAACTTCTCGCCCGGGCCCTGGCCGGGCTCGTCGGGCACGGCGGAGGCCTCGCGGAACGCGCGCTGCACGGACTGGAGGCCCTCGCGCAGCGGGCCGGCGTGCGGGCCGAGGTACTCGACGGACGCGGTGACCAGGCCGGCCAGGGCGGTGATCAGGCGGCGGGCCTCGTCGAGGTCGCGGCGGGGGCTTGAGTCCGGGTCCTCGTCGGCCAGGCCGAGGCGCTCGGCGGCGGCGGACAGCAGCATGACGGCCGCCTTGCTGATCACCTCGATGCTGGGAACATCGGACAGCTCGCGGACGTTGTTCGAGGGCAGGTCGGTCACGTCGGCCATTGTCGCAGGCCGCGCCGCGCCGGTCGCCGGTTCGGGGGTTGACAAGCCGGTCTGCTACTATTCTCCGCGCGACCAGTCCCCACCCACGTGGGGACGGCAAGTGGAGCCCCGCTCCCACCCGCGTTCCACCGCTTCAGGTGGCCGGGTCCGGTCACCTCGACGGGTGGACTGCGCCCTTCGTTGTGCGATCGGTCGGAAGCGGGCCTCACACCGGGCAGGTGTGGGGCCTCTTGTCTTTGGCGCACAACGAGTCACAAAGGACGTGAATGACAAGTCCCTCGAACCGAGGTGCTCCCGCCAGCACCGAGCCGCGTATCAACGAGCGCATCCGCGTGCCGGAAGTTCGTCTGGTCGGGCCGAACGGCGAGCAGGTCGGGATCGTTCGCATCGAGGACGCGCTCCGACTCGCGCAGGAAGCGGATCTCGACCTCGTCGAGGTCGCCGCGCAGGCTCGGCCGCCGGTCTGCAAACTCATGGACTACGGGAAGTTCAAGTACGAGAGCGCCCAGAAGGCCCGTGAGTCGCGCCGCAACCAGCAGCTGACGGTCATCAAGGAGCAGAAGCTCCGGCCGAAGATCGACCCGCACGACTACCAGACGAAGAAGGGCCACGTGGCCCGCTTCCTGTCGCACGGGAACAAGGTCAAGGTGACCATCATGTTCCGCGGCCGAGAGCAGTCCCGGCCCGAACTCGGTTACCGGCTGCTGCAGAAGCTGGCGGAGGACGTCGCGGAGCTGGGCTTCGTCGAGTCGAACCCGAAGCAGGACGGCCGCAACATGATCATGGTGTTGGCGCCGCACAAGACCACGAAGACCCGTCCGGTGAAGCACGAGCAAGAGCAGGACGCCCCGGCGGAGTCTGTCGAGGAGTGACCCCGGCCACCGCGGCCGGGCGCAAGCAGTGGCCCGGCTCCCGGTCGGGCGCAAGCGTGGCCGTCCCGTGTCTGCGGGGCGGCCGGCAGGAGACGAGGACAGGAATGCCGAAGAACAAGAGCCACAGCGGGACCTCCAAGCGCGTGAAGGTCACCGGCAGCGGCAAGATCATCCGTGAGAAGGCGGGCAAGCGCCACCTGCTGGAGAAGAAGTCCAGCAAGCTGACCCGTCGCCTCAGCGGCACCACCGAGGTCGCCAAGAACGACGTGCCGCGGATCAAGAAGCTGCTCGGCATCTGATCCTCCCGCTCCCCCATGAACACCGGGGCCACGAGCCCCACGAGATCGACAGGATGGACCCGTGGCACGCGTCAAAAGGGCCGTGAACGCCCAGAAGAAGCGCCGTACCACCCTTGAGCTCGCCAGCGGCTACCGCGGCCAGCGTTCGAGGCTGTACCGCAAGGCCAAGGAGCAGGTGCTCCACTCGCTCAACTACGCGTACCGCGACCGCCGCGCGCGCAAGGGTGACTTCCGGAAGCTGTGGATCCAGCGCATCAACGCGGGTGTCCGGGCCAACGGCATGACCTACAACCGCTTCATCCAGGGTCTGCGCCTCGCCGAGATCGAGGTCGACCGCAAGATCCTGGCCGAGCTGGCCGTCAGCGACCCCGGCGCCTTCACCGCGCTGGTCGAGCTGGCGAAGGCCGCGCTGCCCGCCGACGTGAACGCGCCCGTCGAGGACAAGGCCTGAGCGACGCATCACGACCCGGGGCTGCTCCGTTCACCGAACGGACACCCCGGGTCGTTGCTGCTCGGCACCTGACGCGGCGGTCCGGCCGGGAACGGGCGGGCCGCTTCCTGGCCGAGGGCGCGCAGGCGGTGCGCGAAGCACTGGCCTGGGCCGCCGCCGGGCGCGGTCGGGTGCACGAGCTGTTCGTCACCTCGGTGGCCGCCGACCGCAACCCGGAGCTGGTCCGGGCCGCGGTGGACGCCGGGGTGCCGGTGAGCGCCGTCACCGAGAAGGCGGCGGCGGGCTTGTCGGAGACCGTGTCGCCACAGGGCCTGGTCGCGGTGTGCGACCTGCTCGACGTGCCCCTGTCGCTGGCCGGCGCACGCCTGGTCGCGGTCCTGCACGGCGTGGCCGACCCCGGCAACGCCGGCACCGTGGCCCGGGTCGCCGACGCGGCCGGCGCCGACGCGGTGATCTTCGCCGGCGACACCGTGGACCCGCACAACGGCAAGTGCGTGCGCGCCTCCACCGGCAGCGTCTTCCACCTGCCGATCTCCCGCTCGCGCGACGCGGCCGAGGTCTTCGCGGCGTGCCGAGCGGCCGGCCTGCGCCTGGTGGCCGCCGACGGCTACGCCGAGGAGGACCTGGTCACGGCCGACCTGCGCGGTGACCTGGCCCACCCCACGGCCTGGGTGTTCGGCAGCGAGGCCCACGGCCTGCCCGACGACGTGGTCGCCACCCTCGACACGTCGCTGAAGGTCCCCATCTACGGCGGCGCGGAAAGCCTGAACCTGGCCACCGCCGCCGCGGTCTGCCTCTACGCCTCCGCCCGAGCCCAACGCACCTGACCGCGCGCCGCCAAGCGAGCAGCCGTCAGTCGCGCAGCGCCACCCGCGCCGCGCCCCGCCGCCACCCGCGCGCCGCCGCCAGGTGCGCCGCGCCCAAATCCGCACCGCGCGGGCAGCCGCCACCCGCGCAGCGCCACCCGCGCGCCGTTGCTCCCGCACGTTCGGGCCGGGCCGGGCACCTCGCCTCGATGTGCCCGGCCCCTCCGGCAGCCCAGTCCCCAGGCCGCCCAGTCCCGACCCGCCGTCAGTCCTGCAGGCGTGCGTTGAGCGCTCGGAGCACCGGGTCGCCCGTGACCGGCTTGTCCAACGCCCGCAGTACCTCCTCCAGCACGTTGGCCGTGTCGCCCACGATCTGCAGCGGCGCGTTCTCCGCCAGCAAGCCGGCCGCCCGCCGCGCCTCCGCCTCCGCGTTCACCGCGTCACCCGACTGCAACAGGAACCGCGCCCCCCGCTGCGCCAGGAACGACTGCCAGTCGACATCGCCCAGCCGTGCCGCCAACTCCTCGGCCACCCCGTTGCGCTCCAGCGCCTCCGCGTACTCGCCGGCCTGGAAGTGCAGGAACGCCCGGATCGCCGCGATGCGCGCCGACAGGTGTGTCCGGTGGTCCTCGTTGTCCATCGCGGGCAGGAGCCGTTCCGCCGCGTCCAGTGCCGCACCGCACCGGTCGCGCTCGTCGTCCGGCAGCGCCGCCGCGGACTCGACCCACGACCCGGCCGCCTCCGCCGGGTCGGGCACCCGCTCCCACTGCTGCGCCGCGTCCGCGTACGCCCGCGCGCCGGCCGACGCCCGGTCCAGCCGCCGCAGCACGCCGCCCAAGAGGTCGTAGGCGAGCGCCCGCCGCCACGGCTCCTCCTCGGGGATCAGCGGCAGCGCCGTCTCCAGGTGTGTTCGCGCCGCCTCGTTCTCGTCCAGCCGCGAGCACGCCTGCGCCAACCGGTACCGCACCGGCACCTCGATGTCGTCGCGCACGTCGTGGCTCTCGATGACCCGGACCGCTTCCTCCAGCGCCTCGGCGGCCTCCACGAACCGCCCGGTCTTGAGGTAGCCGCCGGCCAGCGTGTAGCACGCGTGTGCCACGTCCTCGGGCACGCCCAGCTCGTGCCCCACGGAGATCGCCTCCCGCAGTTGCTCGAACTGCCGGTCCTCGACCTCCAGCCGGTCGATCGACGCCACCCGCTGCCGGTGCGCCTCCGCCGTCCACGGGCCGCGCGGTGTGTTGAACGCGGCCACGAACTCCTCCGCCGTCTCCAGCGCGGCGGGCAGCCCCAGCACGGTCTCGATCTTCAGCCGCAGCCGCAGCGCGTCGAACCGCACGCCCGGCATGGGCTCACCGGCCAGCACGTCGGCGACGACCGCGGACGCCTCGTCCAGCTCGCCGATGGACGCCAGGTGCTGGGCGACGTCGCACCGCACCCGCGACACCAGCTCGGGCACGTCCGCCTCGGCCAGCGCCAACGCCTCCCGCACCAGCCCGCCCCGCTCGTCGGTCGCGTCCAGCTCACCCAGCAGGTCGACCACCACGAGCCGGGTCAGCACCCGGGTGTACGGGGTGCCCGCGCGGTCCGCCTCCGCCACGCACTCCCGCGCCTCGGCCAGGGCCGCCTCCACCCCGACCTGCTCGGCCCGCATCGCCGTGCCCCGGCTGCGGTACCGGTTGGCGAAGTCGTGCTCGCCCGCCGCCGCGAGCCGGGCGACCGCCGCGTCCAGCTCGTCCAGGGCGGTCGTGTGCTCCTCGTGCAGCGGGCTCTGCCGCGCCGCCAGCGCCCGCCGGGCCGCGACCCGCGCCGCGAGGCCCTCCGGCAGCAGCGGGTCGAGGTCGCGGGGCAGGGACCGCAGCAGCCGCATGCCGGTGATGAAGTCGCCGTGGTCGAACGCGCGGTTCAGGTCGTGCGCCAGCTCGACCGGGTCGGCGACCGGCGTCGGCTCCTCTTCCGGCTCCGGGGCGACCACCGCCGGGACCGGCACCGCCAGCGGCACGTGCGGTGTGTCGTCCGCCGTGAGCTTCGCGCGGATGCGGCGGCTCACCGCGTCCGTCCCGTTGCGCCGGTCGAACCGCTCCGCGATCTCCAGCGCCTTGGCCTCCAGCAGCTCCCGGAGCTTCGGCGCACTGAGGATCTCCATCTGCCCGTCGCGCGGCACGACGAAGTCCTGGTGCTTGTCCACGCGGCTGAGCAGCGCCGCCGCGCCCGCCGCGAAGTGCATCTCCTGCGACGGGGACGGCGAGTGGTGCACCCGGTGCACCTGACGGTGCAGCAGGTCGATGCCGCGCTGCACGTTGCCCGAGGTCGCGCAGAACACCAGGTGGTCGTCCACGTAGCCGCCGTACTGGTCGTCACGCACCAACCGGTGCGCCACCACGTGGGCCTGCCGCGCCCGGTCGAGGTCGCCCAGGGCGACGAACGCCGGCGTCAGCGTGGTCAGGATGCCCTGCGGCTGGGTGGCGCACCCGGTGTCCTTCTCCAACTGGTGCTCGGCGTGCGCGACCGCCTCCGCGTACCGGCCCTGCCGGATCAGGTGCCCGGCCTGGTCCTCGACGACGCACGCCTCGCAGTCGCTCATCGGACCCCGGTCCATGGCCAGGTACCGGGCGAAGTGGTCGCGGTAGCCCTCCTCGTCGCCGATGTGCTCGGCGAGCTGCGCCCGCGCCCCGTACACCGGCTGCATCGAGTACCCGTGGGACTGGTACCGCTCGCCGAGCTGGGTGATCACCGACCGGACCTGCTCCAGTGTGAACCGGGGGTCGGCGATCAGCCCGCTGACGATCCACTTGTGGGCCCAGTCGAAGCTGTGGGTCTCCCACTCGTCGAACGCCGTCGCGTCGCGCTTCTCCGCCGCGCCGCACCACGCGAACGGCGCCAGCATCAGGTCGTAGCGGCCCAGGTCGTAGGCGGACCGGATCAGCGCGATCCGGCAGCTCACGCCCAGCGGCAGGTGGTCGACGCCGTCCGCGGTGCGCGCTGCGCGTTCCAGCGCCTCGTGCCGCGCCATGCCCTCGGGCATGTGGTAGGCCTCGACGAACTGCTGCTCGGCCGCGGTCTTCTCCTCGCTCACGATTGCCCTCCGACAGCACGGTCCAGCAGTTCCAGGAAAGAGCGGTTGAGCGCGGCCGTGTCCTTGGGGCGCATCGGCCGGCGCGCTTGCAGGAGCGCGTGCACGTACAGGGACTCCACGGTCAGCTCCACCAGCGCCGAGTCGTTGAGCCCCGCCAGCCGCCGCACCAGCGGGTTGCGCACGTTGAGCACCAGCCGCTGCGCCGCGTCGGACTCCTGCGACACCAGGCTGCCCAGCAGCTCCGCCCACAGCGGGTCGGCCTGCTCGCCCACCTGCTCGACGTCGCGCCGGCGCTCGCCCTCCACGTTGGTGACCAGCAGGGCGGGCAGCGACGCCGGGTCGAAGTCGCGCGGCACGGCCTCGCAGTCGTGCCGCTCCAGGACCTCCTTGGCCAGCGCCAGCCGGTCGCGCAGCGCCCGCTCCAGCTCCGGCTCCGGGTCGCCGAGCGCGGCCAGCACCTCGGTCGGCGCGACCCGCCGCGCCGCCGCAGGGCCGTCCAGCGCCACCAGCCGGTCCATGATCTCCACGTCGTAGGCGTAGCCCGCGTTGAGCAGGCCCATGCCCTGCGCGTGGGCCACCGGCGCGAGCTGGCGGAACTCGTCCACGTCCGGCACGTACGCGATCGAGCCGTGCTTGCGCTTGAACTGGCGCAGCGACTGCCCGCCGTCGGTGGTCTCGAACGGCAGCCACCGCTCCACCAGCCGCAGCATCTCGTCGTCCACCCGCGCCAGCGACTTGATGCCCAGGTGGTGGGCGTCGAGCAGCGCCGACGTGCGGTCCGGGTCGGTCGCGTCCAGCCGCACCAGCCAGTCGCGGACCTGCCGGCCCAGCTCCTCGCGCACCGCGAGCAGCGTCTCGTCCTGGTAGAGCGCCTCGCGGCTCGCCGTCGGCCGCAGCGACGACGAGTCGACCACGCACCGCACGAAGTACGCCCATTCCGGCAGCAGGCCCTCGATGGCGTCGCCGACCAGCATCCGCTTGAGGTACACGCGGTGGGACTGGCGCGCGCCGGGGTGCACCCCGGCGGGCAGCACGTACGCCACGCCGGTCAGGCCCACGGTCGGCACCTCGACCGCGATCGCGTCGAACGGCCGCACGCCCAACACCTTCGCGCCGTACTCCAGCGCGTCGTCCAGCCACGGCAGCCGCTCGGTGGTGAGCACCTCGCCGCTCACGCTGACCTTCACCGGCAGCAGCTCGCCGTACTCGGTGACCAGCGCCTTGACGACGTCGTGCTCCAGCCAGTGCTCGGAGTCCCGGTTGGGCACCAGCTCGATCGTGGTGCCGACCGGGATGTTCGAGCCCGCCGTGTCGCCTGTCGTCTGATTCTCGGCTTCGCCGAGGACCTCCACCTCGTAGTTCCCGGCCGCGTCGGCGATCCACCGCACGGCGGGGCCGCCCTTGGCCGAGCGGGACACCAGCCGGATGCGCTCGGCGACCAGGAACGCGGACAGCAGGCCGACGCCGAACTGGCCGAGGAAGCCCTGGCGGGCGAACCCCAGCTCGTCCCGCTTGGACGTGCGGCCCAGGGTCGAGAGCAGGTCGTGGACCTCGCGCTCGGTCAGGCCGATGCCGGTGTCGGAGATGCGGAGGGTGCCGCCCGTGCCGGAGTCGATCGGCTCGATCACCACCTCGCCCGGCGCGTCCGGCTGGAGCGCTCGGCGGGCGGTGATCGCGTCCACCGCGTTCTGCAACAACTCCCGCGCGTACACGCGGGGACTGCTGTAGAGGTGGTGGCTGAGCAGATCGATGATCCCGCGCAGGTCGACACCGAAGGTGTGTGCCATGGGAGTGGAATCCACCTCGGGTCAGGTCACGTAGGACGGTCGATTCTAGGTGCGCCACGGTGGCGGCGGACCCGGTTTTCGGCGCTTCGCCCGCCGGGCCGGCGGCTCACTCGAAGATCAGTGTGCACGAGGGGTACGACAATTCCGCGCGGCCGACCCGCCGGGGTAACGGCGCAGTCACGGCCGCGGTGGATCCCGCCCCGGCCCGATCACCTAGGATCGACCCGCCGCTCCGTGCCCTTCGCGGGGTGGTTTCCACACGCGGTACGCGACGGGAGCTGTCCACCAACCATGTCCGGAGCCAACGACCCGTACGACCCCAAGCAGGTCGCGGCGCTCTCACCGGAGGCGCTCGAGACGGCGGTGGAGCAAGCGCGGGAGGCCTTCGCCAAGGCGGCCGACCTCGACGAGCTGGCCGCCGTGAAGCCGAGCCACCTGGGTGACCGGTCGCCCGTCCTGCTGGCCAGGCGGGAGATCGGCGCGCTGCCGCCGGCCGCCAAGGCCGATGCGGGCAAGCGGGTGAACGAGGCGCAGAACGCGGTGAAGAACGCGTTCGAGGAGCGCCGCGCCGTGCTCCAGGCCGAGCGCGACGAGCGGGTCCTGCGCGAGGAGTCGGTCGACGTCACGCTGCCCTGGGACCGGGTCCCGCGCGGCGCGCGACACCCCATCAGCACCCTCGCCGAGCGCATCGCCGACGTGTTCGTCGCGATGGGCTACGAGGTCGCCGAAGGGCCTGAGCTGGAGACCGAGTGGTTCAACTTCGACGCGTTGAACTTCGGCAAGGACCACCCGGCCCGCACCATGCAGGACACCTTCTACGTGGCGCCCGAGGGCTCCGGCCTGGTGCTGCGCACGCACACCAGCCCGGTGCAGGCCCGCACGCTGCTGGAACGCGAGCTGCCGGTGTACGTGGTGTGCCCCGGGCGCACCTTCCGCACCGACGAGCTCGACGCCACCCACACGCCGGTGTTCCACCAGGTCGAGGGCCTGGCCGTGGACAAGGGCCTGACCATGGCGCACTTGAAGGGCACGCTCGACGCGTTCGCCCGCGCGATGTTCGGCGAGGACTCCAAGACCCGCCTGCGGCCCAGCTTCTTCCCCTTCACCGAGCCGTCCGCCGAGGTGGACGTGTGGTTCCCGGAGAAGAAGGGCGGCGCCGGCTGGGTCGAGTGGGGCGGCTGCGGCATGGTCAACCCGAACGTGCTGCGCAACTGCGGCGTCGACCCGGACGTGTACTCCGGGTTCGCGTTCGGCATGGGCCTGGAGCGCACGCTGCAGTTCCGCAACGGCCTGCCCGACATGCGCGACATGGTCGAAGGCGATGTCCGCTTCACCCAGCCATTCGGAACGGAGGCATGACCGGTGCGTATCCCGGTTACCTGGCTGGTCGAGAACCTGGAGTTCCCCGAGACCCCGACGCCCGAGCGGCTCGCCGAGGCGTTCGTGCGGATCGGCCTGGAGGTGGAGGACGTCCACCAGCTCGGTCCCGTCACCGGTCCGCTCGTCGCGGGCCGGGTGATGGAGATCAAGGAGCTCACCGAGTTCAAGAAGCCCATCCGGTACTGCCAGGTCGAGGTCGGTCCCGACCAGGTCAACGGCATCGTCTGCGGCGCGTCGAACTTCGTCGAGGGCGACACGGTCGTCGTGGCGCTGCCCGGCGCGGTGCTGCCCGGTGACTTCGCGATCACCCCGCGCAAGACCTACGGCCACGTCAGCGAGGGCATGATCTGCTCGGCCCGCGAGCTGGGCCTGGGCGACGACCACTCGGGCATCCTGGTGCTGCCCAGCGGCACCGCGCAGCCCGGTGACGACGCCGTCGAGCTGCTGGGCCTCAACGACACGGTCATCGAGGTCGCGCCAACGCCGGACCGCGGCTACGCGTTCTCCGTGCGCGGCCTGGCCCGCGAGATCGCCTGCGCGTTCGACGTGCCGTTCGGCGACCCCGGCCTGGCCGAGGTGCCCGAGGCCGAGGGCGAGGTGCTGCCGGTCCGGATCGAGGACGCGTCGGCGTGCTCCCGGTTCGTGGCCCGGCGGGTCACCGGCGTCGACCCCACCGCGCCCACCCCGTGGTGGATGCGGCGGCGGCTGATGCTGGCCGGCATCCGGTCCATCTCGCTGCCGGTCGACGTCACCAACTACGTGATGCTGGAGCTGGGCCAGCCGCTGCACGCGTTCGACGGCGCGACCGTCCAGGGCGGCCTGGTCGTGCGGCGCGCGGCGGCGGGGGAGAAGCTCACCACGCTGGACGAGCAGGTCAGGGCGCTGGACCCGGACGACATCGTGATCGCCGACGACAGCGGCGTGGTGTCGCTGGCGGGTGTGATGGGCGGCGCGTCCACCGAGGTCCGCGACACCAGCACGGACATCCTGCTGGAGGCGGCGAACTGGGACCCGGCGTCCATCGCGCGCACTGTAAGGCGGCACAAGCTGCCTTCAGAGGCGGCCAAGCGGTTCGAGCGGACCGTGGACCCCGCGTTGGCTCCGGTGGCGTTGGAGCGCGCGGCGCGCCTGTTGCACATGTTCGCCGAAGGCAGCATCAAGCCGGGTCGCACCGACGTGGGCTCCCCGGTGCTGCCCGGTCCGGTGACCATGCCGATCGACCTGCCCGACCGGGTGGCCGGCGTGCGCTACGCGCGCGGCGTCACGGCGCGGCGGCTGGGCCAGATCGGCTGCCAGGTCGAGGTCTCGACCGGTGACGACGGCGCGACCCTGGTCACCGCGGTGCCGCCGACGTGGCGTTCGGACCTGACCCAGCCCGCCGACCTGGTGGAGGAGGTGCTGCGGCTGGAGGGGTACGACACGATCCCGTCCACGCTGCCGCCCGCCCCGGCCGGTCGCGGGCTGACCGAGCAGCAGCGGCGTCGGCGGACCGTCGCCCGCGCCCTGGCCGAGAACGGGTTCGTCGAGGTCAAGCCGTTCCCGTTCATCGCGCCCTCGGTGTTCGACGCGTTCGGGCTGGCCGAGGACGACGTGCGGCGGCGCACGGTCAGCGCGCTGAACCCGCTGGAGGCGGACAAGCACGCGCTGGCGACCACGCTGGTGCCGGGCCTGTTGGAGACGCTCCAGCGCAACCTGGCGCGTGGCGCGCGGGACGTGGCCCTTTACACGATCGCGCAGGTCACGCTGCCGCGTACGCAGCCGGTGCCGGTGCCCGAGGTGGGCGTGGGCGCGCGGCCGTCCGACGAGCAGGTCGCGTCGCTGGTGGCCTCCCTGCCGCAGCAGCCGGTGCACGTCGCCGCGGTGCTGACCGGGCTGCGCGAGCACGCGGGCTGGTGGGGCAAGGGTCGTCCGGCGGACTGGGCGGACGCGGTGCAGGCCGCACGGCTGGTCGGTGAGGCCTATGGCGTCGAGCTGACCGTCAAGGCGTCCTCGTTGGCGCCGTGGCACCCGGGCCGGTGTGCTGAGCTGCGCGTCGGCGACTGGCCGGTGGGTCACGCGGGCGAGTTGCACCCGAAGGTCCTGGAGGCGCTGGGCCTGCCCAAGCGGACCGTGGCTTTCGAGCTGGACCTGGACGCGCTGCCGGTGGAGGATCGCCGTCCCGCGCCGATCGTCTCGCCGTACCCGCCGGTGTTGCTGGACGTGGCCGTGGTCGTGGACGCCGCCGTGCCGGCCGCCGAGGTGGCCCTGGCGTTGACCGCCGGCGGTGGCGGGTTGCTGGAGGACCTGCGCCTGTTCGACGTCTACACGGGCGACCAGGTCGGCGAGGGCAAGCGGTCGCTGGCGTACGCGCTGCGGTTCCGCGCGCCGGACCGGACGCTGACCGTCGAGGAGGCCACGGCGGCCCGCGACGCGGCGGTGGCGGAAGCGTCGTCCCGCTTCGGGGCGGTCCTGAGAGGCTGACGCACAGTTCCTGGACCCGCAGCAGTGCGGGTCCAGGATTGCGCCGTCCGGGTGAAACCGGCGGTCGCCGAGGTAGTGGGAACGCCCTGTTCAGGCCACTGTGTGTGACGTGTCAAGGGGTCTTTGGACCTGTATTTCCGGGCCTGCTTGGTGCTTGCGCCAAGGTTGAACGTTCTCCAAGATTGGCTTCGCGGCCCGCTGGGCCGAGGGGCGAAGCGATGAACCGCCGGGCGAGTCTGGTCGCCGGTCCGACGGGGAGCTAGCGGCGAACCCACCGCCTGATGCAGCAATCTAGTGAGGTTGCCTCATGCGCAGCTTGGGACCACGGATGGAAGTAGCCGTCGCCATGACCATCCTGGGTGTCGGTGCCGCCGTGGTAGCCGCCATGCACCTGACCTGGCCCGAGCCCGAACTGCCCGCCATGGCGTACGCGGTGAGCAACGGCGAGCCCGGTGTCTCCGACCTCAAGCCGTTCGAGATCAACGACGTGTCGGGCGCGCCGGTCGAGCTGACGCCCGGCGGGGTCGGTTCGCGGCTGGTGCGGCTGTCGAACCCGAACAGCGTCGACATCGTGGTGATGACGTTGCAGGCCGTGCCGGGGCAGCCGTTGGACGAGGCGCACAACCGGGTGGTCGACTGCCCGTCCGGCGTGCTGAGCGTGCGGCCGAT
Source organism: Saccharothrix mutabilis subsp. mutabilis (assembly GCF_039521145.1). Taxonomy (NCBI): domain Bacteria; kingdom Bacillati; phylum Actinomycetota; class Actinomycetes; order Pseudonocardiales; family Pseudonocardiaceae; genus Saccharothrix; species Saccharothrix mutabilis. The sequence continues at coordinate 17,797 of NZ_BAAABU010000005.1, read as the reverse complement.
GGCCGAGCCGGTGGCCATCCCGCCCGCCGGGGTGGTCGAGGTGGAGATGGTCGTGCAGATCTCCCCGGACGTGCCGGACGCATGCAAGGACTCGGTCTTCCCGCTGACCTACTCGGGCCGCGCCACCCGCGGCTAGGCCTCGATCAGCCTGCGCACCGCCTCGGCGACGTACTCGTAGCGCGCCTCGGCGTCGGGCAGCTCGCCCGGGAACTCCGGGTTGGCCTCCGTCCAGGTCGCCGCCAGGTGCAGCACCAGCCCGAGCAGCACCGAGGGCGGGAAGCGCTTCGGCAGCACGCCCTGCGCCTGGGCCTTCGCGATGAGCTCGACCTTCTGGCCGGTCGCCTCGACCGCCAGGGCGTTGACCTCGGACTCACCCGGCTCCAGTCGGTGCCACACGGCCAGCCGCATGACCTCGGGGTGCACGTCGTACATGCGGGCGAGCTTCGCGGCGTACCCCGGCAGGTCGTGCACGTCGATCGGGGTCGACTCGACCAGCCGCCGCACGATCGAGCCGTAGACCGCGTCGAAGAGCTGCGCCTTGCCACCGAAGTAGTGGTAGATCTGCGCCTTGTTCGAGTTGGCCTGGGCGGCGATCCGGTCCACCCGCGCGCCGGCGATGCCGTGCTCGGCGAACTCGGCGAGGGCCGCGTCGAGCAGGCGTTGACGGGTGGCGTCCGCGTCTCTGATCACGCCCGCGAGACTATCTTCTAACCGGTTAGTTGACAAATCCGAACCAGGCCGGCAAGCTCCTAACCAACCAGTTGGAAAGGAAGGTTCGTCATGATCCGCAAAGACCCGTTGATCGCCTGGCGTCCCGCACTGTCCGCGGCTGCCTTCCGGACGGCGTTCCCGGTCCTGCGCCGGCTCCGGTACGCGTCGCCCGAGCTCCAGTTCGCCACGAGGAAGGTGGCCAGACCGGCGAAGATCCGCATTCCCACGCGCCACGGCGAAGTCCGTGCCCTGGTGTACGCGCCACCCGATCCGGTGGACCGCCCGCCGGTGCACCTGGTGGTCCACGACGGGGCGTTCATCGCGCGGGTGCCCGAGCAGGAGGACAACGTCGCGCGGTTCCTGGCCTCGGAGGTCGGGGCGTACGTGGTGGTGCCCGACTACTCGACCGCGCCCACGATCCGGTTCCCGGTGGCGGAGGACGAGTTGTTCGACGTGTACCGGTGGCTGCGGTCGGCCACGTACGGGTGGGACGGCGCCCGCGTCTCGGTCGGCGGCGCCGGCGCCGGCGGCAAGCTCGCGGTCAACGTCGCGCTGCGGGCGGCGGAGGCCCGGCTACCGGCGCCGGTGGCGCTGACCGTCGAGTTCGGGACGGTCGACCTCGCCCGCCCGGACTCCAGCCGCACCTCGATCTTGGAAAAACCCGTGGTGCGCCGATCACTGATGTCCCTGGTCCGCCGCACGTACTTCGCGGGCGTGGACCCCGAGCACCCGCACGCCTCGCCGATCCGCCACCCGAGGCTCGCGGACCTGCCACCCACGCTCGTGCTGACCGCCCAGCACGACACACTGCGAGAGGAGATGAGCGACTTCGCGAAGATCCTGGAGTCCGAGGCCGTGCCCGTGACCTACCGCGAGTTCGAGGGCGTCGACCACGGCTTCACCCACACCCGTCCGGTCGAGGTGGCCCGCGAGGCGATCACCCTGATCGCCGACCACCTGCGCCACGCCTACACCCCGACCACCAACCCGACGCCCACCGTCCGCCGCAACTCCCTGGGGGTGCTCGACTGACCGCCGCCCAGTCCAGCGCACGCGGCCCGGCCGCCGCCGGTCCGCGGTAGGCACCGGCCGCCTCCCGCGACCATCCCGCACCCGGCCGTCACGCTGCGCCCGCCGCCCCCGTCACGAGCGCTTCCCCTCCGAGGTGCTTCGCCTCGGAGATGCTTCCCCGTCACAGGTGCTTCAACGCTTCACGTCGCGAGAGAGGAGAGAGTTCCGGGTGCGCCTCGACGAACGCGCGCACCCAGCCGGGGTCCACGCGGGCGTGTTGCCGCAGCGCCCAGCCGATCCCCTTGCGCAGGAAGAAGTCCGGGTCCGCGATGTTCGCCTCGATCGCGTCCCGGAGCAGGTCGAGGTCCGTCTCGCCCTTCGACCCCAGTTGGCAGATGATCGACACCCGCCGCCGCCAGCGGTCCGGGTCGGTCATCCAGGTGCGCACCACCGGTTCGACGTCGTCGGGGTGCGCGCGCAGCAGCGGGCCGATGCGGCGGGACGCGATCTCGTCCACGAAGTCCCACCACGCGCCGGTCACGACCAGCTCGTCGTACACCGGCAGCAGGGTCGGGTCCTGCCACTTCGGGTAGCGGCCCACGAGGTCCAGCGCCAGGTACCGCTCCTCGCGGTAGGTGGCGCCGCGCCACAGCTCCAGCACCGCGTCCAACCACTCGTCACGGGAGGTGAATGGGAACTCGCCGAACAGCGACCGCGCCAGTCGGGCGCGCTCGGGCTTCGGCACACCGAGGAACGGCATCTCGGACTTCATGTACCGCTGCATCTCCGGCGCCTTCGCCGGGTCGGCGGCCGACCTCAGTCCTTCGTGGATCGCCGTGACGAGTCCGTTCACGACACCACCGTAGAGCGGCTCGGTGTGACACGCTTCGGTCATGAGCGAGTACGACTATGACCTGCTTGTCATCGGATCGGGTCCCGGCGGGCAGAAGGCGGCCATCGCGGGCGCGAAGCTCGGCAAGCGGGTCGCGATCGTGGACAAGGCGGACATGGTCGGCGGCGTGTGCGCCAACACCGGCACGATCCCGTCGAAGACCATGCGGGAAGCGGTGATGTACCTGACCGGCATGAGTCAGCGCGAGCTGTACGGCGCGGACTACCGGGTGAAGAAGGACATCACGATCTCCGACCTCCTCGCCCGCACCCAGCACGTCATCGGGCGCGAGGTCCAGGTCGTGCGGGCGCAACTGCACCGCAACCAGGTCGACCTGCTCGCCGGCACGGCGCGGTTCGTCGACCCGCACACCGTGGCGGTGCAGGGCACGCACCGGGCCGAGCACCACACGGTCACGGCGGACAAGATCGTGATCGCCACCGGCACGCGCCCGGCCCGGCCGGCGCAGGTCGACTTCGACGAGGAGCGCGTCCTCGACTCGGACGAGGTGCTCGCGTTGGAGGAGATCCCGTCCTCGCTGGTCGTGGTCGGGGCGGGGGTGATCGGCATCGAGTACGCCTCGATGTTCGCCGCCCTGGGCAGCCGGGTGACGGTGGTCGAGCAGCGGGAACGCATGCTGGAGTTCTGCGACCCGGAGATCGTGGAGTCGCTGAAGTTCCACCTGCGCGACCTGGCGGTCACGTTCCGGTTCGGGGAGAAGGTGGTCAACGTCGCCGTGTCCGACCAGGGCACCGTGACCACCCTCGCGAGCGGCAAGCGCATCCCGGCGGCGGCCGTCATGTACTCGGCGGGCCGCCAGGGCGCGACCGAGGAGCTGAACCTGGCCGCGGCGGGCCTGGAGGCCGACCACCGGGGTCGGTTGACGGTGGACGAGCACTACCGCACGTCGGTGGAGCACGTCTACGCGGTGGGCGACGTGATCGGCTTCCCGGCGCTGGCCGCGACGTCGATGGACCAGGGCAGGCTGGCGGCGTACCACGCGTTCGGCGAGCCGGCGAAGGAGCTGTCGGGGTTGCAGCCGATCGGGATCTACACGATCCCGGAGATCTCGTACTGCGGCGCGACCGAGGCGGAGCTGACGGCGTCGGCGACCCCGTACGAGGTGGGCCTGGCCCGCTACCGCGAACTGGCGCGCGGCCAGATCCTCGGCGACGCCTACGGCATGCTCAAGCTGCTTGTGTCCACTGTGGACCGCAAGCTGCTGGGGGTGCACCTGTTCGGCACGGGCGCGACCGATCTCGTCCACATCGGGCAGGCGGTCATGGCGTGCGGCGGCACGGTGGACTACCTGGTGGACACCGTCTTCAACTACCCGACCCTGTCCGAGGCATACAAGGTGGCGGCCCTGGACGTGACGAACAAGATCCGAGCCCTGGACCGCTTCGGCTCCTGACCCGGCGACGGGCCCGGCTGGGCGGCGCGGTCGAGTAGGGCGGCGGGGCCGGGCTGGGTGGTGCGGCGGCGGTGCTTGGCGGGTCCGGCGCGGCGCGGATCGGCGGCGTGGTGAGGCCGCGGCGTGCGTGGGCGGCGGCGTGGGGTGGGTGTCGTCGGCCGGCGCGGGCCGGGTGGGTCAGGTGGGGAGGCGGTCCAGGAACTCGGCGATCAGGGGGGCGATTTCGGGGGCGTGTTCTTCCAGGGCGAAGTGGCCGGTGTCGAAGAGGTGCAGGTCGGCGTTGGGCACGTCTTGCAGGTAGGCCTTCGCGCCTGCCTCGGTGAAGATCCCGTCGCCGCGGCCCCACACGATCAAGGTCGGGGGCTGGTGGGTGCGCAGCCACTCCTGCCAGCGCGGGTACTCGGCCACGTTCGTGTGGTAGTCGAGCGCCAGGTCCACCTGGATCTCGGTGCGGCCCGGCTGGTCGAGGAAGTGCTGGTCCAGGGTCCAGGAGTCCGGGTTCACCAACGTCCGGTCCGTGGTGCCGTCTTCGTACTGGGACCTGGTGAAGGCCAGGGTCATCAGGGAGCGGGCCACGTCGCGGTCCTGGTTGGCCACGAACGCCTGGGCCGCCTCGGACAAGCCTTCCGCGTAGGCGTTGGCGTTCTGCACGACCAGGCCGGTGATCCACTCCGGGTGCCTGGTCGCCAGGCGGAAACCCACCGGGCCGCCGAAGTCGAACGCGTACAGGGCGAACCTGGTCAGGCCCACCGCCCGCACGAAGCCCTCGACCACGTCCGCGAGGCGCTCGAACGTGTGGTGGTCCAGGTCGCCGCTGTGGCCGAAGCCCGGGTAGTCCGGGGCGACCAGGTGGTAGCGGGTCCCGAGTGCGTCCATCAGGCGGCGGAACTGGTGGGACGCGCTCGGGAAGCCGTGCAGCAGCAGGAGGGTGGGCGCCTCCGCCGGGCCCGTCTCCCGGTAGAAGACCCGGACGCCCTCAACGTCGACGTGCCGGTGGAAGACCTTGGGGAGCAGCATGGCGCCTACGCTATCTAACGTTTGAAGTTAGTTGCAAGCATTAGGTTGGTGACCAGGTGGAGGCGGGTGTCGTCCACGCTGCGCAGCGGGGGCACCAGGAGGGTGGGCATGCCCGCGTTCACGGCCGCGCCGTCGTGGGTGGCGCGGTCGCCGACCATGAGAGTTTCGTCCGGGGTTGTGCCCAGTTCGCCCAAGGCGAGGTGGAAGATGGCCGGGTCCGGCTTCACGACGCCGTGCTCGAACGACAGCACGAACGAGTCGACCGGCAGGCCGTCGAACGCGGGGCGGATGTCGAAGTGGATGTCGCTCAGGACGCCGATCCGGATCCCGTTGTCGTGCAACGACTTCAGGGTTGCCGCGGCGTCTGCGGCGAACGGGTTGGAAGCGGCGTCGGACTCCACTTCGTACAGTGCGTCGGCCAGGTCGGCGTCCAGGCCGGCGTCGGTGAACGCCCCGTAGTACGTCTCGCGGTGTCGGGTGGCGTCGGCGTCGACGCCTGGTGCGTCCAGGCGGTCCACGTCGATCGACGCGACGATGTCGGCTGCCGCGGAGGTGTCGCGGCCCAGTCGGCGCAACGCCTCGGTGACCCAGCCCCGGAAGGTGGGCGTGAGCACGAGGGTGCCCCGCCAGTCGAAGATCACTGCCCTCATGGGGGCAACCTAGCGACCGGGCGGGCGGTGGCGACCCGATTTCGGCTCGACCGCTCGGTGACCCGAATCTCGGCTCAACCGCTCGGCGACCCGGATTCGGCTCGACCGCTCGGCGCGGGCGCTGCCAGGGTGGCCGGCATGGTCGCTCGCGAGCCGTCGTTGGCATGTCGTACGAGGTGCGGGCCAAGGAGGGGGAGTCGGTGACGTTCTCAGCCAAGTATCGGAGCGCTGCATGGGCGCGCGACTCGGTGAGTTGGAGCACGCTGCGGTTCCTTGAACGCGGACCACTGGTCAGGCTGGTGGAACGGGCCGGGCTCAAGGTCGTGGGGCAGTACGGCGACTGGGACGGCTCGCTGGTGGGCGACGGCAGTCCGGAGATCGTCCTCGTCACCTCGCCGTGACGAAGGTCGCGACCACCCATCGGGAAAGGCTATTTGAGTGACTTTGCACGAGCGTGCATACTTATCCGCATGACGGTACGGATCGCGGTCGCGGGAGCCAGTGGCTACGCGGGGGGCGAGCTGTTGCGGCTCCTGCTCGGCCACCCGGACGTGGAGATCGGCGCGCTCACCGCCGGCGGTAACGCGGGTACCCCGCTGCTGGCCCACCAACCGCACCTGCTGCCGCTCGCCGACCGCATCCTGGGCGAGACCACCGCCGAGAACCTCGCCGGCCACGACGTCGTCTTCCTCGCCCTGCCCCACGGCCACTCCGCCGAGATCGCCGCGCGACTGGGCGAGGACACCCTGGTGATCGACTGCGGCGCGGACCACCGGCTCACCGACGAAGCCGCCTGGACCCGCTGGTACGGCGGCGCGCACGCCGGTTCCTGGCCCTACGGCCTGCCCGAACTGCCCGGTCAGCGCGACGTCCTCACGACCGCGCGCAGGATCGCCGTCCCGGGCTGCTACCCGACCGTGTCGTCCCTGGCGCTCGCGCCCGCCATCCACCTGGTCGAGCCCGAGGTCACCGTGGTGGCCGTGTCCGGCACGTCCGGCGCGGGCAAGTCGCTCAAGCCCAACCTCCTCGGCTCGGAGGTGATGGGGTCGCTGTCCGCGTACGGCGTCGGTGGCGCCCACCGGCACACCCCGGAGATCACCCAGAACCTGTCCAAGGTCGCCGGCCGGGACGTCAAGGTCTCCTTCACCCCGGTTCTCGCGCCGCTCCCGCGCGGCATCCTCGCCACCTGCTCGGCCACCCTGACCGGCGACGACGACGTGCGCGCGGTCTACGAGAAGGCCTACGCGGACGAGCCGTTCGTGCACCTGCTGCCGGAAGGCCACTGGCCGACCACGGGCGCGGTGCTCGGTTCGAACGCCGTGCAGCTCCAGGTCACCGTCGACCCCGACCTCAACCGCCTGGTCGTGGTCGCCGCCGTCGACAACCTGGCGAAGGGCACCGCGGGCGCCGCGGTGCAGTGCATGAACCTGGCACTCGGCCTGCCGGAGACCACCGGCCTGTCCACCGTGGGAGTGGCACCGTGAACAACCCCGTCCGTGACAAGGGCGTCACCGGCCCCAAGGGCTTCAAGGCCGCGGGAGTCGCCGCGGGCATCAAGGAGTCTGGCGCGCTGGACCTCGCGCTGGTGGTCAACGAGGGACCGGGCCAGGCCGCCGCGGGCGTGTTCACCACCAACCAGGTCAAGGCCGCGCCCGTGCTGTGGTCCCAGCAGGTGCTCAAGGAGCGCAAGCTCAACGCCGTCGTGCTCAACTCGGGCGGCGCGAACGCGTGCACCGGCCCCGAGGGCTTCCAGGACACCCACGCCACCGCCGAGAAGGTCGCCGAGGTGCTCGGCGTCGGCGCGATCGAGGTGGCCGTCTGCTCCACGGGCCTGATCGGCGAACGCCTGCCGATGGACAACCTCAAGGCCGGCATCGAGGTCGCCGCCAAGGAGCTGGACTCGACCACCGAGGCCGGCCTGCACGCCGCCACGGCCGTGATGACCACCGACACCCGCCCCAAGCAGTCCTTCGCGGCCCACCCGGACGGCTGGTCGGTCGGCGGCTTCGTCAAGGGCGCCGGGATGCTCGCCCCGAACATGGCCACCATGCTCAGCGTCATCACCACCGACGCGGTCATCGACGGCGACGCGCTCGACGCCGCCCTGCGCGCCACCACCGCCAAGACCTACGACCGGCTCGACGTCGACGGCGGCACGTCCACCAACGACACCGTCCTGGTCCTGGCCTCCGGCGCGTCCGGCGTCACGCCCAGCGCCGAGGAGTTCCAGCAGCTCCTCACGGTCGTCGCGGGTGACCTGGTCAAGCAGCTCCAGGGCGACGCCGAGGGCGTGACCAAGGAAATCTCGATCACCGTCAACGGCGCGGTCGACGAGGCCGAGGCCATCGTGGTCGCCAAGACCGTCGCCGAGGACAACCTGGTCAAGACCGCCCTGTTCGGCTCCGACCCGAACTGGGGCCGGATCGCGATGGCCGTCGGCCGCTCGCAGGCCACCGTGGACCAGCACAAACTGGGCATCACGATCAACGGCGTGACGCTGTTCGCCGACGGCCACAAGGCCGCCGACCGCAGCGAGGCCGACCTGTCCGGCCGCGACATCGAGATCGTCGTGGACCTGAACCTGGGCGACGGCTCGGCGACCGTCCTCACCACGGACCTGTCCCACGCCTACGTCGAAGAGAACAGCGCCTACAGCTCATGAACCCCCGCGAAAAAGCCGAGGTCCTGATTGAGGCGCTGCCCTGGCTCCAGCGCTTCCGGGGCGCGACGGTGGTCATCAAGTACGGCGGCAACGCCATGGTGGACGACGAGCTGAAGCGGGCGTTCGCGCAGGACATGGTGTTCCTCAAGCTCGCCGGCCTGCACCCGGTCGTGGTGCACGGCGGCGGCCCGCAGATCGCGGCCATGCTCAAGCGGCTGGGCATCGAGAGCGAGTTCCGCGGCGGTCTGCGCGTGACCACGCCCGAGGCGATGGACGTCGTCCGCATGGTCCTGGTCGGCCAGGTGCAGCGCGAGCTGGTCGGCCTGATCAACGAGCACGGCCCGTACGCGGTGGGCCTGTCCGGCGAGGACGCCCACCTGCTCACCGCCGCCCGCCGCCCGGCGATCGTCGACGGCGAGCCGGTGGACATCGGCCTGGTGGGCGACATCGTGGAGGTCAACCCGGAAGCGGTGCTCGACATCGTGCGCGCCGGCCGCATCCCGGTCGTCTCCACGGTCGCCCCGGACGCCGACGGCGTGGTGCACAACGTCAACGCCGACACCGCCGCCGGCGCGGTCGCGGTGGCGCTCAAGGCCGAGAAGCTGGTGGTCCTCACCGACGTGGAGGGCCTGTACGCGGACTGGCCGGACAAGGGTTCGCTGCTGCACCAGATCCGCTCGTCCGAGCTGGAGAAGCTGCTCCCGGACCTGGACAGCGGCATGGTGCCCAAGATGGAGGCCTGCCTGCGCGCGGTGCGCGGCGGTGTGCCCGAGGCGCACGTCATCGACGGACGGCTGGCGCACTCGGTGCTGCTCGAAGTGTTCACCTCGGAAGGCGTGGGAACGATGGTGTTGGGGGACGAGAGTGACTGACCAGCAGCGGTGGCAGGCCGCCATGATGAACAACTACGGCACCCCCGGCCTCACCCTCGAACGAGGCGAGGGCGCCCACGTCTGGGACGCCGACGGCAACCGCTACCTGGACCTGCTCACCGGCATCGCGGTCAACGCCCTGGGCCACGCCCACCCGGCGATCATCGCCGCGGTCACCGAGCAGATCGGCAAGCTCGGCCACACCTCCAACCTCTACATCAACGAGCCCGCGCTCAAGCTCGCCGAGCGCCTGCTCGACCTGACCGGCCAGGACGGCGACGGCCGCGTGCTGTTCGCCAACTCCGGCGCGGAGGCCAACGAGGCCGCGTTCAAGCTGTCCCGGCGCACCGGCCGCACCAAGGTCGTCGCCACCGAGGGCGGGTTCCACGGCCGCACCATGGGCGCGCTCGCCCTGACCGGCCAGCCCGCCAAGCGCGGCCCGTTCGAACCGCTGGTGCCGGGTGTCGTGCACGTCCCGTTCGGCGACGTGGCCGCCCTCGAAGCCGCGATCGACGACGAGACCGCCGCGTTCTTCGTGGAGCCGATCCAGGGCGAGCAGGGCGTCGTCGTGCCGCCGGAGGGCTACCTCCAGGCCGCCCGCGCCATCACCGCCCGGCACGGCGCGCTGCTCGTGCTGGACGAGGTGCAGACCGGGATCGGCCGCGTCGGCTCCTGGTTCGCCTTCCAGCGCTTCGGCATCGTCCCGGACGTGATGACGCTGGCCAAGGGCCTGGGCGGCGGGCTGCCGCTGGGCGCGTGCATCGCGTTCGGCCCGGCCAAGGACCTGTTCCAGCCCGGCCACCACGGCACCACGTTCGGCGGCAACCCGGTGTGCTGCGCGGCGGCCCTGGCCGTGCTGGACACCATCGCCGCCGAAGGCCTGCTGGAGCACTCCGCCGCCGTCGGCAAGGAGATCGCCGCCGGCGTGGAGGCGTTGGGCCACCCGCTCATCTCCGGTGTGCGGGGAGCCGGCCTGCTGCTCGGGATCACGCTGCGCGAGGCGGTCTCGGCGAAGATCGCGGCTGCCGCGCAGCAGGCCGGCTATCTGATCAACCCCATCCAGCCCGACGTGATCCGCCTCGCGCCGCCGCTGGTGCTCGACGAGGCCGACGCCCACCGCCTGGTGGCCGACCTCCCGTCCTTCCTGCCGCCGCCCAGCGAGGAGTCCTGATGGTCCGGCACTTCCTGCGTGACGACGACCTGAGCCCCGCCGAGCAGACCGCGGTCCTCGACCTCGCCGACACCTACAAGGCCGACCGGCTGGGCGCGAAGCCGCTGGCCGGGCCCAAGTCGGTGGCGGTGATCTTCGAGAAGAACTCGACCCGCACCCGCCTGTCCTTCGAGGTCGGCATCGCCCAGCTCGGCGGCAACCCGGTCATCATCGACGGCCGCTCCATGCAGCTGGGCCGCGAGGAGACCATCGAGGACACCTCCCGCATCCTGTCCGGCTACGTGGACGCGGTGGTGTGGCGGACGTTCGCGCAGAAGCGCATCGAGGCCATGGCGTCGGTGTCGCGCATCCCGGTGATCAACGCGCTGACCGACGAGTTCCACCCGTGCCAGGTGCTGGCGGACCTGCAGACCATCCGGCGCGTGCACGGCCGGCTCGCCGGCCTCACCGTCACCTACCTCGGCGACGGCGCCAACAACATGTCCAACTCGATCATGCTGGGCGGCGCGACCGCGGGCATGCACGTCCGGATCGCCGCGCCGGCCGGGTTCCAGCCCGAGCAGTGGGCCCTGGACGACGCCCGCAAGCGCGCCGCCGAGACCGGCGGGTCGGTCGAGGTGGTCATCGACCCGCGCAAGGCCGTCGAGGGCGCGGACGTGCTGGTCACCGACACCTGGACGTCCATGGGCCAGGAGAACGACGGCCGCGACCGCGTCGGCCCGTTCCGCCCGTACCAGGTCAACTCGGCGCTGGTCGCGTCCACCGGCGTGAAGACGACCGTGCTGCACTGCCTGCCCGCGCACCGCGGCTGGGAGATCACCGACGAGGTGCTCGACGGCCCGGACAGCGCGATCTGGGACGAGGCGGAGAACCGCCTGCACGCCCAGAAGGCCCTGCTGGTCTGGCTGCTGGAGAACAGCCGGTGACCCGAACAGCGCGGCAGGCCCGCATCGTCGAGTTGGTCAGCCAGCGGGCCATCCGCAGCCAGTCCGAGCTGGCCAAGACCCTCGCCATGGAAGGCATCGAGGTCACCCAGGCGACGCTGTCGCGCGACCTGGACGAGCTGGGCGCGGTCAAGCTGCGCGGCCCGGACGGCGGCGCGCCCGTCTACGTCATCCCCGAGGACGGCAGCCCCGTGCGCGGCGTCCAGGGCGGCACGTCGCGGCTGGTCCGCGTGCTGGGTGAACTGCTGGTCTCGGCCGACTCGTCGGGCAACCTGGCCGTCCTGCGCACCCCGCCGGGCGCGGCGCAGTTCCTGGCCAGCGCCCTGGACCGGGCCGCGCTGACCGAGATCGTGGGCACCATCGCCGGTGACGACACCATCATCGTGGTCGCCCGCGAGCCCATGACCGGCGCGGACCTCGCGGCCCGCGTGCTGGCCCTGGCCGCCGGCGAGGACCACGGCAGTGGCTGAACGGGTCGTCGTGGTCGGCCGGGAGACGTTCGAGACCTTCGCCGTCGCCCTGGCCGCCGCCGAGGTGTTCGTGGTCGCGGTGGACGAGCTGCTGGTGGACGCGGCGGACGAGTTCGCCGACTCCTTCTGCGTGCCCGCGCTGCTGGCCAACGCCGCCGAAGCGCCCGGCTCCGCGCTGGCCGACCCGCTGGTGGCCAAGCACGTCGTCGCGGCGGCGCGCGAGCACGGCGCGACCACCGTCGCGCACAGCGGCGGCGAACGCCTCGACACCTGCCTGCGCGCCCTGGCCCCCGACCTGCGGGTGATCGTGCTGGACCACGCGCCCGCGACGGCGCGGACGGTGTGGTCGGGCAGCGCGGTGCCGCACGAGGACGACCCGCAGGAACTGGTGGTCACCTTCGACCGGGGTGTGCCGGTCGCGCTGGACGGCGAGACTGTGACCGCGATGCAGGCGCTGCGCGAGGTCAACCTGCGCTCCGGCGGGCACGGCGCGGCCACGTTGATCACCGCGCACCGCGAGCTGGAGGAGATCACCCTGGAGCGCGACCTGGTGCGCTTCAAGCGGCGGGTGGAGCGGCGCTGGGGTGAACTGGTGCACGACGGGCTGTGGTACTCGCCCCTCAAGGACGCGCTGGACACCTTCATCGAGCACACCCAGGGGGACGTGTCCGGCGAGATCAGGCTCGTGCTGCACGGCGGCCGGGCCACGACCAAGGCATACGCGCAGCCGTGACGGCTGGGAAACGGTGAAGAGGTAGACGTGAGTTCTTTGTGGGGTGGGCGGTTCGCCAGCGGGCCGGCGGACGCGATGGCGCTGCTGTCGGCGTCGACGCACTTCGACTGGCGGCTCGCCCCCTACGACATCAAGGGCTCCCGCGCGCACGCCCGCGTGCTGCACCGCGCGGGCCTGCTGACCGAGGACGAGCGCGACCGGATGATCGCGGCGCTGGACACCCTGGAGGCCGACGTCGCCTCCGGCGCGTTCACCCCGACGCTGGCCGACGAGGACGTGCACACCGCCCTGGAACGCGGCCTCATCGAACGCGCCGGCCCCGAGCTGGGCGGCAAGCTGCGCGCCGGCCGGTCCCGCAACGACCAGGTGGCGACGCTGTTCCGGATGTGGCTGCGCGACGCCGCGCACCGCGTGTCCGAGGGCGTGCTGGACGTCGTGGACGCCCTCGCGGGCCAGGCCGAAGCGCACCCGACCGCGGTCATGCCCGGCCGCACGCACCTCCAGTCCGCCCAGCCCGTGCTCCTCGCGCACCACCTCCTCGCCCACGGCCAGGCCCTGCTGCGCGACATCGACCGGCTGCGCGACTGGGACAAGCGCGCCGCCGTGTCCCCGTACGGCTCGGGCGCGCTCGCCGGTTCGTCGCTGGGCCTGGACCCGGCCGCGGTCGCGGCGGACCTCGGGTTCGACGCCCCGGCGGAGAACTCCATCGACGGCACCGCGTCGCGCGACTTCGCCGCCGAGATCGCGTTCGTGCTGGCCATGATCGGCGTGAACCTGTCCCGGATCGCCGAAGAGGTCATCATCTGGACCACGGCCGAGTTCCACTTCGCCGTGCTGGACGACGCGTGGGCCACCGGCAGCTCGATCATGCCGCAGAAGAAGAACCCCGACGTCGCCGAACTGACCCGCGGCAAGTCCGGGCGGCTGATCGGCAACCTGACCGGCCTGCTCGCGACCCTCAAGGCCCAGCCGCTGGCCTACAACCGCGACCTCCAGGAGGACAAGGAGCCGCTGTTCGACTCCGTCGAGCAGCTGGAACTCCTGCTGCCCGCGCTGGCCGGGATGATCGCCACCATGCGCTTCGACACCGCCCGCATGGCCGAGGTCGCGCCCGCCGGGTTCACCCTGGCCACGGACATCGCCGAGTGGCTGGTGCGGCAGGGCGTCCCGTTCCGCGTGGCGCACGAGGCGGCGGGGGAGTGCGTTCGCGCCGCCGAGGCGCGCGGCGTGGGCCTGGAGGACCTCACCGACGACGAGTTCGCGGGGATCTCGCCACACCTCACGCCCGAGGTGCGTAGCGTGTTGACCGTGGAAGGTTCGATCGCGTCACGCGACGCGCACGGCGGCACCGCGCCCGACCGGGTCGCCGAACAGCTCAAGCGGTTGCGGGACAAGGCACGCCTTGCTCGACACGCCTAGACAGCTCACCGAGCAGGAGCTGGCCGTCGACCCCGTCGACGCGTCCCGGCTCCTGCTCGGGGCGACCATCGAGAGCACCACGCCCGAGGGCGTCGTCGGCGTGCGCATCGTGGAGGTGGAGGCGTACCGGGGCGGCGACGACCCGGCGTCCCACTGCTACCGGGGCAAGACGCCGCGCAACGAGGTGATGTTCGGCCCGGCGGGTCGGCTGTACGTGTACTTCGTGTACGGCATGCACTTCTGCGCCAACGTCGTGTCGCTGACCGACGGCGTGCCCGGCGCGGTGCTGCTGAGGGCGGGCGAGGTCGTCTACGGCGAGGACCTCGCCCAGATGCGCCGCCCGTCGGCCCGCAGCCACGCCGAACTCGCGAAGGGCCCGGCGAGGCTGACCGGCGTCCTGGGCCTGGACCGCGCGCACAACGGCGTCGACCTGACCTCCGCCGACGCGTCCGTGCGGCTCTTGGCGGGCGAACCGGCGACCGAGATCCGAACCGGGCCGCGCGTCGGCGTGGCGGTGGCGGTGGACGTGCCGTGGCGCTTCTGGATCGACTCGCCCGCGGTGAGCACGTACCGCCGAGGCACCCGCCGCACCCGCGTGACGTGACCTGTCGCACCCCGCTGGGACAATGAGCCCCAGGGGGCGCTGGACGCGGCATGTCGTACCCCGGTGAGACAATGGAAGCGGGGGCCGGAGGCCGCCCCAAGCCTCACCGCACGGCCGACGACCAGCACAAACCCGGCCACGCCGAGCCCTCACCGCCGACTGGGACGCGCCCGCCCGGAGCCGCGCCGCGCCTGCCTGGAGCCGCGCCGGGCCTGCCCAACGCCCGCGCCGAGCCCGAGGCACCGACCAGCGCGAAGCCGCTCGCCGGCACCCAAGCCCCGGCCGGACGCGGCCCCGCGCGGTCGGCAAGCCCGCCGTCGCCGTCCGAGCCGGGTCAGACGGTCCCGAACACGTGCGTCCCCGGCGCGTCGGGGTCGTCACCCGCCCAGAACTCCACCCAGTGCCGCGCGAACTCGTTCTTCGACAGCCACCCGTCGCCGTCCAGGTCCAACCGCGCGAACGCCTCGTCCGTCGGCGTCTCGACACCGGTCCACGCCCGGATCATCCACGAGTACTCCTCGGCGGAGATCCGGCCGTCACCGTCCTCGTCCACCGCCTCGAACATGGACTCCGCCGTCGCCACCACCAGGTCCAGCATGGTGCCGAGGTTGTCCACCACACCCAGCAGCTCGTCGAAGGTCACCTTGTCGTCGCGGTCCTGGTCGGACGCCGACAGCAGCGCGTCCCACCACCCCATCATCAGCTCGCGCAACCGCGGCTCACCGCTGTCGCCGCGGATCGCCACCCACCGGTCGGTGAGCGCCTCGAAGTCCGCCCGCTCCAGGAGACCGTCGTCGTTGGCGTCCATCGCCGTGAAGACGATGGAGCTCTTCCGCTTCTGCAAGTCGCTGGCCACCCAGCAAACCTGGCGGGCCGCCGGCCGCACGACAATTGACCAGCGGGGCGATTTTTCCTCACCCGGGTGAGGCCGCCGGTGACCGAACGTAGTGCTACCGGACGGTCCGCCGGTACCAGGCGCGGCGTTCGCCGGCCGGCAGCGCGATCCTCGTGATCAGGTTCGTCAGCAGCGCGCCGATCACCAGCCACAGGATCGCCGCCAGGCCGTCGTTCAACAGCGTCCGCAGACCGTCGTTGGCCGGCGTGAACAGGTTGCGCAGCCCCAGCGACACCCCGGCCGACCAGGACTCGATCACCTGCGCGAACCCGTTGGCCGGGTTGGCGCCCGCGATCACCAGGAAGATGTGCACCGCCAGCACGATGGCGAACACCCAGCAGATCACGTCGATCACCGCGCACACCGCGCGCACCGTCCGCACCCGGCTGTCGCCGCGCTCGACGACCTCCTCGTGGTGCACGGGCGGACCGACCGGGCGCAGCGCCTCGGTGGGACGGTCGACGGGGCGAGGGTCGCGATCGGGGTAGGTCATCGGCCGAGTCCTCTCGACTAGGTGTGTCCCCCCGGCTCCTCGCGCCCCGACATACCCCAGCGGGCACCTGCCCAAACCGCTTTGCCCTGGTAGGGGAGAATGGCTACCCGTGAGTGAGCACATCCTCGACGAGCTGTCCTGGCGCGGCCTGATCGCGCAGTCCACCGACCTCGACGCCCTGCGCGAGGACCTCGACTCGGGCCCGCTCACCCTCTATGGCGGCTTCGACCCGACCGCGCCCAGCCTGCACGCCGGCAACCTCGTCCCGCTGCTCATGCTGCGCCGCTTCCAGCGCGCCGGCCACCGGCCGATCGTCCTCGCGGGCGGCGCGACCGGCATGATCGGCGACCCGCGCGACACCGCCGAGCGCTCCCTGAACACGCTCGACACCGTCGCCGACTGGGCCCAGCGCATCCGGGGCCAGCTGGAGCGGTTCGTCGAGTTCGACGACTCGCCGACCGGCGCCATCGTGGTGAACAACCTCGACTGGACCGGCGGGCTGTCGGTGCTGGACTTCCTGCGCGACGTCGGCAAGCACTTCTCGATCAACGTCATGCTGGCGCGCGAGACGGTGAAGCGGCGCCTGGACGGCGACGGCATGTCCTACACCGAGTTCAGCTACCTGCTCCTGCAGTCGCACGACTACCTCCAGCTCAACCGGAAGTACGGCACGCGGCTCCAGATCGGCGGCTCCGACCAGTGGGGCAACATCATCGGCGGCGTGGACCTGGTCCGGAAGGTCGACGGCAAGTCCGTGCACGCCCTGACCGCCCCGCTGGTGACCGACGCCGAGGGCCGCAAGTTCGGCAAGTCCACCGGCGGCGGGAACGTGTGGCTCGACCCGGCGATGACCTCGCCGTACGCCTGGTACCAGTACTTCGTGAACGTCGGTGACGCCGACGTGCTGCGGTACTTGCGCATGTTCACCTTCCTGTCCCGCGAGGAGATCGCCGAGCTGGAGGAGCAGACCGCGTCCGCGCCGCACCTGCGGGCCGCGCAGAAGCGGTTGGCCCAGGAGTTCACCGACCTCGTGCACGGCGAGCACCAGACCAAGCAGGTGATCGCGGCGAGCCAGGCCCTGTTCGGGCGGGGCGAGCTGCGCGAGCTGGACCTGTCGACGCTGGAGGCCGCGATGGCCGAGGCGCCGACCGGCGAGGTGCGCCTGGCCGACGGCCCGACGATCGTCGACCTCCTGGTCACCTCCGGCCTGGCCGACAGCAAGGGCGCGGCACGGCGCACCGTGAAGGAGGGCGGCGCGTACGTGAACAACGCGAAGGTGACCGACGAGGAGTGGGTCCCGACCACCGCTGACCTGCTGCACGGCACGTGGCTGGTGGTGCGCCGGGGCAAGCGGAACACGGCCGGCGTGCGCGTTCTGGTGTGATCGCGGTCACACTGTTGCGCGCAGGGCCGGTCGGATAGCGTGGTGACGAGTGCTGCACGGGCTGCTGACCTGCGGTTTCGGCCCGTGTAGCCACGCTGCGCCCCCGATTTGACCTCCGCTTCGGGTGCGTGTAACTTTCTCTCTGCCAGCGCGGAACGGGCCGGGAAAACCGGAACGGAGTGCGGCGGGGGTCACGAACCAAGCTCCCACCTAGTGTGGTAGAGTGGGTGACCTCGAAACGGGAAGACCCAGCCCGGACTCATCGAGTCGCTGTGGCCATGGGCGTTCGGTTTCACAAACAAGCTTACTGAATGCACAAGCCTTCGGAGTGAGCCGCTTTCCAGCGGTGAGCGATGTCGAGCGCGTGTTCTTTGAGAACTCAACAGCGTGCCGAATAGCCAGTAAATTTATGAACCTCGTCAAGAGGTTTCCTTTGAGATTGACTGGACAACTGG